>JAKOTN010000159.1 GCA_029776255.1 Pseudomonadota bacterium | reverse complement strand
CGTGCTGTGCGCCGCGGGTTACAACCGGCGCTGGCTGCTCCGGGCCATGCGCCGTTTGGACCTGAAGGCCACTTTCGTGCGCCCCGTTTTACTCCCGCTGACCTCGATCTTCAGCCGCGAAAATTCCCGATTCAAATCGAGCCAGCAGATTTCTCGTCCGGTCGGGGCGCTTGGATGAATTTTGCAGGGGCGACGACAACGATCAAGCACCTGCTGGATTTGGGCGTGAGCCTGAAGACGGCGATCCAGCATGGCGTCAGCCGCATGCGCTACTGGCACATGGCGCGTACGCCGGCGATGCAGCAGGCGTTGAACAATGATTGGCTCAAGGCACAGGGCTATTCGTCGTGGTCGAGCGCGCCATCTCGTTGAACCACCTACTCTGGACCCGCACGGTGGGTGGGGGCCGGGGGAGAGAAACCTCCGGCTACCCGATTGGGCAAGCCTGCACTAAGCCACATCAGGTGACTCACCATATGCGCTGAACTTCGCAAACCAACCGTCTTTTCCAAAGATTTCCCCGTGAAGCCCGTCGCTGGAATCAGCGATGTTCTCTCCATCAACCAATACTGCTATCGGTCGATTCTTGAACCCTCTTTCTTGCAGGGAAAACAAGAAATCATGGATTGCCGAATCAACTGCGGAGACCACGCATCGGCGGGCTATTTCTCGTGTTTCCGGATCAAGCCCGCGCAGCCGCGATTGCAGGTCTTGAAGTGCTGGTGCTTTGTGATTGCCTTTTCTCAGATTCTCAAACCGATCCATGGCTGGATCTCGAAGCTTCGAAGCAATCAACTCACCAAAAATCGAAAGGTTGTCTTGGCTCATTGTCATTCCTGGTGAGTGCTGATTGGTGGTCCGCTCGATGGAATTGTTAGGTGCGTGCATAAAGAGCCTCAAGTCTAGATAGAGCAGCCAGAACAAAGTCCTCAGGAAGATTTTGAATTATTATTGACGACGGTGTGAATATATCGGCACCGTGTGCGCTCTCAATCTCTTCGAGGCGAGCCATCCGTTGCTCCCATTTTATAGGATACGGGCAAAGTGAGACAAGCCGCGCTTTGCCCCTTGCCTCGAACGTTGGGCGTCGTCTCTTGTCAGGGAATACAAATGAATATCGCATTGCAAAAATTTATAGATACCCACAAACCAGACCTTGATAATATAAAAGCAAGTCAAGAGATCATCTTCAAATATCAAAATCACTTACCTATCCCGTTATTGGAACTTTGGAAGGAAAAGGGATTTGGGTTGTATTCAGATGGCCTTATTCAAGTCATAAATCCTGACGAATACAGGGATAATCTTTGGAATTGGCTTATGCGTGACGAAGAAGACATGGACCGCCTTCCCATCGCAATTTCAGCCTTCGGGAACGTTTTTTATTACCGAAAGCTGAGTGATGAAGGTGACGAAGACATTTCTTTTTTAGACCCGCACACTTCTGATAGCGGGGATCTCGCATGGTCGTTAGAGAGTTTTTTTAATGATTGGTGCTGCGACAAAAACGTTATTGAAGAATTCCTTGAGAAAAACATGTTTGATGATGCAATAGCCACCCGTGGAAAATTGAAATACAACGAAATGTATTATTTCATTCCCGCCTTGCGACTGGGAGGAACAAAATCGGGAAAAACAGTTGCCTGTGGGAATGCCACTATTCACCTAGACTTCCTACTTCAACTCGCGTTAAACGAATAACTATGCGCCAAACTCATCATTTCACTCGACTGCCTTCAGCAGCCAGTGAATTTAAACTACAAGGGCTTCCCCAAGAAGTGCACGGGTTTTGCTTCTAGGTCTTCATATTTTCCTGTCCGGGTGATTCCTGAATTGCCTGCCTGTGTTGGTCGAGAAGATGGCGGACTGCGAAACGACAACCGGTCATGTTGGGCTTCATTGCCCGGACCCTGATGAAAGACGCGCGCCGGGGCCTTGATCGGTAGTCGGGAATCACGGCTTCCCCTCGAATTAATCAGGCTCTCCCGGCGCCGGTCCAACCCGCTTCACATCAACGCTGGCAGCGCACCGTGATTCTTTGCCGCCAACCGGCGGCACGTTCCTTCCTTTCCCTGTCTTTTTCCCATAGACGCTTTTGCCAGGCCGTTCAGGCGCCGGCGTGCCGCCGGAAATCCTCGCCGAACTTCAGCACCGCCCAGGCCAGGCGCGCATTCTTGGCGGCAATGACCACCACCGCCCGCCAATAGCCCCGCCGCTCCACCAGGCTCCTCGCCCAGCGACCGAAGCGGTCCTGCTTGTCTCCCAGGCCGCTGGGAATGGCACGCGCCCCCATGACCAGCAGGCTGCGCAGGTAGCGGTCGCCGGCCCGGGTGATCCGCCCCCCCCCGGCGGGCCGTGCCGCCGCGGCTGTATTGCTGCCCGGGCGTGAGTCCGATCCAGGCCGCCACCCAGGCTGGCCAGGAGGGCACTGGCCGTGGTCGGGCCGATGCCGGGCAGTTCCATCAGGCGTCGGCTGCGGGCATCGTCCCGGGCGATCTGGGCGATGGCCCGGTCGTATTCGGCGATGCGCTCGTCGAGGACGTCGGCGTGGGCCAGCAGGTCGCCGACACACCGGTTGGCGTAGCCGGGCAGATCCTCCAGGTGCTCGCCGATCCGCCGCCGCGGGTTGGCGACCTTCTGGGGCAGGACGATGCCGAATTCGCGGATGGCGGCGGCATCGGCGGCGACGGCCTTGCCGCGCTTGCCGGACAGGCGGTAGGGGGCGATAAACTTGGGGGCCATGAGCCGGACGGTGTGGCCGTGCGTCCGGAACCGCCGCGCCCAGTGGTGGGCGCCGGAGCAGGCTTCCATGCCGATCAGGCACGGCGGCAGGTTGGGCACCAGCTTCAGCAGCGTGTCCCGGGCAACTTTGGGCTTGACCAGCACCGCCTTGCCATCATCATCAACGCCATGCACCGTGAAGACGTTCTTGGCAAGATCGATTCCTACCGTGATAGTGCTCATGGACTTCCCCTTTCGTGGTTTCGATGTGACCTGCAAATCCCATCATGGCATTCGCTGCCGTTTGCGGCCTCCGCCGTGGCCTCGGGACGGGGATGTCCCTTTCATTCGTTACCGGGCGCGGCCCGCCGCAAGGCTGTGAGCAAAGCCACCACATCTCCCGGCGGCACAAGTTGCAGTCCATCACTGGCGGGCAGTCCGCACGCTGGCGTGGCGACAACGGGAATCCCGGCCTCACGTGCGCGCAGCAGCGCGCGAGGCGAGTGTTCGATATAGGCGGGCAGCGCCACCACGTCGGCCGCTTGCAGCCATCGCGGGTCGCGGTAGCTTGAATAGCTGACGAAAACGCCGTCCCATATTCGCGGATCTTCGGCGGGACTTCCCAGCACGGTTAACTTCCAGCCCAAAATCCGCAGCGCGTGCGCCAAATCCAACACCCCTTTGCGTGCCAGGGCGCTGGCGGGGAAAACGACCGTGGGAACGCCCGCCGGGTGGGCGCGCTCAATGCGCGGCGCGGCCGGCGGGCTTGCCCATGCCAACTGACGCACATCTTTCAAGCCGACGAAGGAGCGGACATATCGCGCGACCTCGGCATGCGGGGTAATCGCGCAATGCGCGGCTTCCAGCGCACGTAGTTCCTCATGGCAATACGCATCGTCGATCCGAAAATCCGTTAGCGAATCGGCCTGCGGCCAGCGCTGCCGGGCCAGATCCAGCCGTCGCTGAATTTCCGTGGCGGGCAGTGCCTGGAGCAGCACGTCATAGCGCCGGCCACCGAGAACGCCCAGTCGTCGCAAGGGCACCAGCAGACTTTGATCGATCACGAGATGGGAGTGTTCAGGCCGCAACGCTCTGGCGTAAGCCCGTGCCAGCCAGTGGTCCGCTTGCATTACCGCGGCCTGGCGCCGACCGCCTTCGTTGCGTACGGCGTGCCAACGCAGCCATGCCATGCGGCGCATCGAACCCATTCGGGCGATACGCACGGAAGCCATCTGCATCGTTTGCCACGCGCCGGCCCCGCGCCGGGCGGCCCGAACCCACGGAATGCACCAATCCGCATCTCGTGCGTGCGGCTCCAGGTAGCGGGCGAATTCCGGTGTCCAGGCGTTGACCAGTATCGCCGTGCGCCCGGTCGCGGAAGCCGCGTCGGGCCGATACCGAAAACACGCGGTTTCGTTACAAGTCAGGCAGCCTCTCGCCACCGGTTTGGGCGTGCGATCAGGCGGTGAGCGGCGCAGAAGCATGACGCGTGGAAAGCGATCGGGAACGGCGAGGGCCGTTTCCGCCCGAATGCGAACCACGAGTTCGGTCGCGGTCAACGCCACGTCCAGTTGGAAGGCGAACTCGGCACGCAAACGCAGATCGAGATAGTTCCAGAACACCGTGGCATCCCCCGGTCCTGGACGATTCCGCGCGGCGTCCTCGATCCGCGCCGAATGGGCGTGCCGCTCCACCAGCGTCATGCCCGCCCGCAGCGCGCAACTGGCCAGCGCGTTGGACAATTGGCACAAGCCACCCGCCACCGTCGGAACCACGCAACCTTCGCGAATTTCCCGACCTTCCACATAGCCATGCCAGCGCGAGGTCCGTCCCAATTGCCGCCAGAAACTCAGCAGACCGTGCGCTGGCACATGGACCCGATCGAACGCCTTGGCGGCCAGACGCAAGTTATGGACCTTGCCCGCCAGAAGCGCGAATTCGTCCGTCCGACCGTCGTCCCACAACGGCGTTCGCGATTCGGCGATCACTGGCGCCCGCGCCAAACGGGGGGAACGGGCATGCCGGCGCAAACCGGGGGTGTGCAGATCGCGCACGACGCGCAGCAGCACCAATCCCCAGACCCGGAGCCAAAACCAGATGGCGTCCAGGCGGGTTGGAATTTTGAAACCTGTTTTGGTGCCCATCGCCAGTCCGGTCAATAAATTAATTTAATTATATTTTATGGCCGCGCCTATCCATCCGGATGGCCGGAGAGCCGATAAAGCCGGCGCGTACGGGCGTCGCGTGGCTGGAAAATCAGCCGGACGAATCGGACAATTGAACAAAATCGGCGGCGATACCTACATCGCGTCGATCATCGCTCTGCTTGGTGTTTGGTTCGGCCAGCCGAGTGAGCGACGGTGTCACGAATCGCCGGAGTGTCCGGCGCGATGTGCCGCCAGCCAGGCCGAAAACTCGGGACCCAGTTCGGGATGGCTTTCCGCAAGAACGACGCTGGCTTGCATCAGCCCGAGCTTGCTGCCGCAGTCGTAGCGTTGACCGTGGTAGCGATAGGCCAGGACCTTTTCGGTCGCCAGCAGGCCGGCAATCCCGTCGGTCAACTGGATTTCGCCACCGGTGCCGCGCGGTTGCCGGCGAATCGATTCGAAAACCGCCGGCGTCAGGATGTAACGACCGGCGACCGCCAAATTGGACGGCGCGACGCAGGGGTGCGGTTTTTCGATCAGCCCACGCACGTTGACCAGATCCGCCTCCAGCGCGTCGCCCTTGACGATACCGTAGCGATGCGTCTGATTTTCCGGAACTTCCTGGACGGCGAGGATGCTGCACTGCCGTTCGGTATACAGGTCGGCCATTTGGCGCATGATCGGCGGCTCGCCAAGCATCAGGTCGTCGGCCAGCAGAACGGCGAAGGGCTGTCCGCGCACCAGACGTTCGGCGCAAAGCACCGCGTGCCCGAGGCCCAACGCCTTCGGCTGGCGGACATAGACGCAATCCATGTCGTCGGGTTTGATCGAGCGCACCAGCGTCATCAGATCGTTCTTGCCGGCGGCGGCGATTTCCGCTTCCAGTTCATACGCGGTATCGAAATGATCCTCGATCGAGCGCTTGTTGCGGCCGGTGACGAAGATCATTTCCCGGATGCCGGCAGCGTAGGCTTCTTCAACGGCATACTGGATCAAGGGCTTGTCGACGACGGCCAGCATTTCCTTTGGGCTGGCCTTGGTTGCCGGCAGGAAGCGCGTCCCCAGACCGGCGACAGGGAAAACAGCTTTTTCAACGGTAGTCGTGGTTGCCATGTGCGCTTGTAAAACCCCTGATGGTAAAAGGTCGATTTTATACCCGTGCGACAGCGGCGACCGGTGTTTCAAGCGGCCGGCGCGGGCATCGCCGTGTGGGCCTCTGTCAAGCCAAATGCGCCGTGGTCCACAATGCCCCCCTGGCGACGGACAGCGCCGAGGCGATCAACAACGCGGCCCGCAAGACGCCGTACAGTTGCGGATTGTGTTCGCGGTCGGCAATCGCCAGAAGGTGTAGGGCGCCCCAGGTGACGGCCAAGCCGCCGACCAGCGCGACGCTCAGGACTTGTATCTCGATGCCGGAGAGCGCCAGCAGCCGGTCTTCGCGCCACGGGACGGCGACGAAGACACCGAAAGTCCAGAACAGGCCGAGACCGCCGGCGGCAACCAGTGCGGCCGTCAGGCGGGTAATCCATTTTTCCATGGCGGTTTCCAGTAAATGGGCGTGGGCACGGGCGTCAGTCGAGAAAACGTCCGCGCAAGTCGTCGAGATTGAGTTGGTCGAGAATTTGTTCGATGCGCGTCGTGGCGTTACCGCGCGCCACACCGGTGTAACGGGCAATAATCAGTTCATTTTTAAGCGAATGTTCCCATCCGACCAATTCAGTCACCGTCAGTTGATAGCCATGGGCCTCCAGTTGCAGGCAACGCAAGGCGTTGGTCACCTGGCTACCGAATTCGCGGGTGTGCAGCGGATGCCGCCAGAGTTCCGCGAGCGGCGTCTTGGCGAAGGAGGCCGCTTTTCCGCGGCGCAACAGGGTGGCGACTTCGGCTTGGCAGCATGGCACGAGAACGACGAATTTCGCCTGTTTACGCAAGGCAAAACGGATGGCGTCGTCGGTGGCGGTGTCGCAGGCGTGCAGGGCGGTGACGATGTCGATGCGCTCGGGTAGCGCCGCCGCGTCGATTGCCTCCTCGACGCGCAGACCAAGAAAAGACATGCGCGCGAAACCGAGGCGTTCGGCCAGTCGGCGGGAGCGCTCGACGAGTTCGGCCCGCGTTTCGATACCGTAGATGTGGCCGTGGTCGCGGCGGCTGAAGAAGCGGTCGTAGAGTATAAAGCCGAGGTAGGATTTGCCGGCGCCGTGGTCGGCCAGCGTCGGGCCACCGGCGTCGCCGGCCGATTCCTCGAGCAGCGGGACGATGAACCGGCACAGATGGTCGACCTGCTTGAGCTTGCGGCGGCTGTCTTGATTTAGCTTGCCGTCGCGGGTCAGGATATGCAGTTCCTTGAGCAGTTCGGGCGACTGTCCAGGCGGAATTTCGGGCAGAGACGACAAGCGGGTCCTGTTGCGAATAGGGCGAGAGCGGCATTTTAGCGCTTTGCCGGTCGCCGCGACGTTCGTAAAGCCGGTGGACGGGATGAAGCGGTGGGATAATCGCGATTCCCTTTTATTGTCGGACTGCGCATGACCATTCAGTGGTATCCCGGTCACATGACTTCGGCGCGAAAAAAAGCCGCTGAAACCATGGCGACCATCGACGTGGTGATCGAAGTGGTCGACGCGCGCCTGCCGGCCGCGAGCACCAATCCGATGGTGCATGAACTCCGCCTGCATCGCCAGCGCGCCTGCCTGAAAGTGCTGAACAAGGCCGATCTGGCCGATCCGCTGGCGACGCAGCTATGGATCGACCATTTCAACGCTCAGGACGGCGTGCGAGCGGTGGCGGTGTCGTGCCGCAAGCCCGGCGACGTGGCGCGTCTGCCCGCTCTGTGCCAGAAACTGGCGCCGCATCGTAGCGATAACACCAAGCCGCTGCGAATGATGATCATGGGCATTCCGAACGTCGGCAAGTCGACGCTGATGAACGTGCTGCTCAAACGCAAGCTGGCCAAGGTCGGCGACGAACCGGCGGTGACCAAGACGCAGCAAACTTCCCAACTGGACGTGCGCCATACGATTACCGATACGCCGGGTTTGCTGTGGCCGAAGATTGAATACCCCAGCGACGGTCTGATGCTGGCCGCCAGCCATGCGGTCGGCCGCAACGCGATGATCGACGACGAAGTGGCGATTTTTCTCGCCGGCGTGCTGCTTGAGCGCTATCCGGCGCTGCTGGTCGAACGCTATGGCTTGCCGCCGGCGGGACCCGGCGAGGGCGACGCGGTGGCGGTCATCGAAGGCATCGCCCGCCGGCGCGGCTTGCGCATGCGCGGCGGTGAGGTCGATTTTCAAAAGGCGGCCAAGATATTGTTGCAGGACTATCGCGATGGACGGCTTGGCCGCATCACCTTGGAAACTCCTCTGACCCGCCGCGCGATGCTGGATGCCAGCCTCATGGTACCGGCGGGTGCCGCGGTCACGGAATCCCCGGTGGCCGAAACCTCGATGTAATCTACCTAACTATTTCCATTCCTCGTCGTTTGAGCCATGCCCGGTTTTTTACCCGCTCCGCTGATCGGTTTGCTCGCTTCGCTGCTGCTTGTGTTGAACACCCTGTTCTGGGTGCCTTTTCTGTTGCTGCTGGCGATGGTGAAGTGCTTGTTGCCGTTTCGCGCCGCTCGATTGCGGCTCGATCCGCTCCTGGTGCGCGTCGCCGAAGCCTGGATTCGCTGCAACAGCGGCTGGATGGCTCTGACCCAGGCCACGCGCTGGGATGTGGAGGGGATTTCCGGGCTGACTCCGCGTGGCTGGTATCTGGTCAACTGCAATCATCAATCGTGGGTCGACATCCTGGTGTTGCAGCATTTGTTGACCGGCCGCATCCCGCTGCTCAAATTCTTCCTTAAACAACAGTTGATTTGGGTGCCGGTGATGGGCTTGGCGTGGTGGGCGCTGGAATTTCCCTTCATGCGCCGCCATGGCGAAGAGGAACTGCGGAAAAATCCCGGCTTGCGCCGCCAGGACCAGGAGGCGACGCGCATTGCCTGCGAGAAGTTTTCATTGATTCCGACCAGCGTCGTGAACTTCTGCGAGGGCACGCGGTTTACCGCGCTCAAACACCAGCGTCAGCGGTCGCCGTATCGCCATCTGCTTCGGCCGAAGGCCGGCGGAATTGCCCTGGCTCTCAATGTCATGGGCGAAAAATTCCATGCCATTCTCGACGTCACGCTGGTCTATCCCGACGGCGCGCCGAATTTTTGGGATTTTTTGTGCGGTCGGCTGCGGTGCGTGCGGGTGCGGGTACGCAATCTGCCGGTTCCCCGCGATCTGGCGAGCGGCGATTACGCCAACGACGCAGCGGTTCGCCAGGCATTCCAGCACTGGCTGCAAACTCTCTGGCAGGAAAAGGATATTCAGATTGCCGCGTTGCTCGACAGCGAAAAGCACTGAGCGACGACAGAAGTCGGCACCGCCGGCGCTTAACGATACATTGTGCTGCCGGAACACCGATTGGCACGTATTCCGGTTGGCACGTATGATTCTCCCATGTTCGTTTGCTCGTTCGGTCGCCGCCGCGGCCAGGAGAAGGCACCATGCCCGCCGTTCCCATTTCGATGAGTAAATTACGCCGTCCACGGGTCGTCGCCGATTTCGTCGAGCATGGCGATCTGTTGCGCTTGCTCGAAGCGGGAAGTCACTTGCCATTGACCCTGGTGTCGGCGCCGGGCGGTTACGGCAAATCGTCGGTGGTCGCGCACTGGCTTGCCGGGCGCGCCGGTTTGTCGGCCTGGCTGTCGCTGGACCGTGACGACAGCGATCCGTTCGTATTCGCCAGTTATCTGGTCGCCGCCGTGCGCACGGTGCTGCCCGACGACTGCGCCGGAACAATGCGGCATCTGAATGGCGCGTCGCCGCCATCGCCGGCGACCTTGGCGAGCAGTCTGAGCAACGATTTCGATGTGCTCTCCGCGCCGCTGGTACTGATCCTCGACGATTATCACACCATCGATTCGCCGGTGACGCATGCCTTGCTCGACAGCCTGCTGGCCTATCCCTCGAACGAACTGCATCTGGTGCTGGTTGCCCGCCACGATCCGCCGCTGTCGCTGGGCGTTCTGCGCGTTCGCGAGTTGATGAGCGAAATTCGCCTCCGCGACTTGCGCTTTCCAGACAGCATGGTCGCCGCCTTGGTCGAACGCAGCACCGGACAAGCGGTTGTCGGCACGGATCTGGCGCCGGTCCTGCAGCGCTGGATTGAAGGTTGGCCGGCCGGCGCGCGGCTGGCGATCCTGGCATTGCGGCAGAGTACGTGTCAAGTCGCCGCCGAGAAACGTTTTGGCGGTGGTTTGCCGGAAGTGCGGCAATATTTCGCCGAAGACGTGCGCACCCGGCAAACGACGCTGCCTCGCGAGCGTTTGATGGAGACCGCCATCCTCGACCGCTTCTGCGCGTCGCTGTGCGAAACGGTGTGCGGCGCGGCACTCGACAGCCACGCGTTCATGCATGGCCTGTCCAGCGGCACGCTGCTGTGTTTCCCGATTGACGATCATCAGGAATGGTTCCGTTACCATCCCTTGTTCCAGGCGTTCCTGCGCGCGGAACTTCAAAACGACTATCCGGCCACCGAAATTGCCGTGCTGCACCAGCGGGCCGCCGATTGGTTCGAGGCGCACGGATTGCTCGAAGACGCCGTCCCGCACGCGCTGTCCGGTGGCGGCGCGCGGGCGGCGGGGCGATTGCTGATCCGTCATCGCAATCCCTTGATCAATAGGGAGCAGCGGCACCGTCTGGGCCGCTGCCTGGGTCTGTTGCCGCCGGATACCATCGAAAGCGATGCCGAACTGCTGATGATGAAGGCGTGGCTGCTCTACCATCAAGGTCGCCATATCGAAACGCCGGCGGTACTCGATCGCATCGAAACACTGATCGCTCGCACCAGGGACAACATGGAGCCGTCCAGTCTGGACGCCTTGCATGGCGACCTTCTGGCCTTGCGCGGCCTGCAGGATTATTGCGACGGTCGCCCCGATCTGGCGCTGATTTCCGCCGGGAAAGCGCTATCGCATCTGCACGCCGATCGCACGCATGCCAGCGTCACCGCGCATACCGTGCTGGCTGGCGCCCGGCAAATGACCGGCGATCTGGCCGGTGCCCGGCAAACGCTTCAGCAAGCCCTCGCGCACGCCTCGGGACCGATCGATGTCTGCCAGGCGCCATTGGTGGCCACCCGTTGCTTCATCGAATGGATGGCCGCCGATTTGTCGGCCTTGCAATGGACGGCGATCCAGAATTACAACCTCAGCGGCGCGCGTTACGCCACCGAAGGCAATCAGGCGCTGGGGCGTCACTTCCTGGCGCTGGTGCAGTATCAACGCAACGAGCTGTCCCAGGCGGAGGCCACGCTGTTACCGGCCCTTGCTCCCGAACATGCGCCCCGTCTCGGGTACCGCACCGAGATTTCTTTTGTCATGGCCGCGGTCAGTCAGGCGCTCGGGCAGGAGAAACGGGCTCGCCAGATCGTCGACGCGGTCTGCGACCGTCTGCGGCACAACGGCGATTTGCCGGCCCTGTTTCGTGCGCAGGCTTGTCAGGCCGATCTGGCGTTGCGCCAGGGGCGGCGCGAAGAGGCGCTGGAATGGGCGCGGAATTTCGATCCCGGCCCGGTGCGTTTCGTCTATCGCTTCTTCAGCGCGCCGCATCTCACCCTGGCGCGCGTCTGGATTGCCGAAGGGAGTTCCGCCAGTCGCGAACAGGCCGGGCGTTTACTGCAATTGTTGGAGATCGAACTGACGGGTCGGCACAATCTGCGTTTCCTGATCGAAGTGCTGGCTTTGCAAGCGTTACTGAACCAGACCCAGGGCGACGAGCCCGGTGCCCGTGAGCGTCTGCTACGCGCCGTCACCCTTGCGCAGCCAAGCGGCTTCATCCGCCTGTTCGTCGATTTGGGACATGAACTCGTCAACCCCCTGAAACATCTGCATCCCGACCACGGCCAAACCCGCTACATCGGTCAGTTGCTTGCCGCTTTCGACCAGGACTGGCTGTACCGAACGGCGAGCCAGCCGCTCGAGGCCGACATTACCCGCCGCGAGTTGAAAATCCTCAAGCTGCTGGCGGAGAAACTCAGCAACCTCGAGATTTCGGATCAACTCTGCATCTCACGGGCAACGGTCAAACGCCATACGCAAAATATCTACGCCAAATTGCGGGCATCGAATCGTCGCGAAGCCGTCGCCCGAGCGCGCGCGCTGAATATTCTTTTCGACGACTGAAGCGTGCCCGACCGGATTCCGGTCCTTTTCCCTGACGTTGTCGCCGGTTTTCGCTGCTATCCTTGTCCTGCTGTTACAAGGCGCACGGATTGGGGTTCCGAGAGGTGCGGCAGACTATCGTTGCCGACCGCAAAATGGCCCATTTTTTGGCCCGTGTTTTGGCCCGTCGTCGCCTTGTCCGTTTTTCCCCTGCGGGCATAATCTTCGCCTCGCAGATTCACATTAATTCGCTCTTTACAAGGAATTCCCATGTCCGTGTCTTTGGGTCGGGTGATTGCTGTGATCTCGCAAAAAGGTGGTGCTGGCAAAACCACCGTCACCATGCAGTTGGGTGGTGGGTTTCATGAGAATGGTGCCTCGGTGTTGCTGGTCGATCTGGACCCGCAAGAGAGTTCGTTTCGTTGGGCTGAATCGGCACCTTTGCTGGATTCGGATCTTCACCTGGATGTGCGGAAAATGTCTGGCCTTGAATTGATCAAGAATATCGCCGCCTTGCAAAGCGAGGCTGATTACATTGTCCTCGACACGCCGCCCTCCATTTCGCATCCCTCGACCATGGCGGCCTTGGCTGTCGCTCATCTGGCGGTGATCCCGGCGGTGCCTGGTCCGACGGATTTGTGGTCGACGCTGGCGGTCGAGCGCCTGATTCTCAAGCGCATGGAACAAAGCCATCGTCTGCGGGGATGTATTCTCCCTAATCGGGTGCAAAACACCGCGCTTGCTTCTGATGTGCTTGATCTGTTGAATGAATTCACTCTGCCGGTATTGGGTGCGACGCTTTCGCAGCGTAATGCCTATGCACAAAGCGCCGTTGTCGGCGCCTCTGTTTTTCAGCTCGGCGCTGCCGCCGATGCCGCGCAGCAAGAAGTCCGCAAGCTCATCCAAGCCATCCGTGAACAACTGGGAGAACCCGCATGACCACGCCACCGATCATTACCGACAACAAGACCGCACTGCGCGCGAGCTTGAAGAAGGAAGACGAATCGCTTGCGGTCCGTCTGGCCGAAAGCGAGATCCCGTTGCTGTCTACGCCGACGCGAGAAGCCCCCGCAGTCGTCGCGGAAGATCCGCCACCTGTGAAAGAAACGGTGTCGGCGATACCGCCGGCGACTCCGGAAGTAAAAAAACTCAAGGGCAGCAGAAAAATCGACAAAAAGGCGGCAAAAAAGGCGGCAAAAAAGACTGACACAAAAGCTGAAAAAAAGGCCGCCGGGAAGGCTGGAAAGACGACTGAAAAATCGACCAAGGTTGTCAAGGTAAAGCCGGAGAAGGTAGTGCGCTATCCGCTTGAACTGCCGAAAAGCGAGGGGGAGGCGATCGAAAACTTGCGCGTGGACCTGTCGAAGGCCGCTGGCTGGACAGCGAGCAAGTCGGACATCGTTCGCGCGGCGGTGCATTTGTTTGCCGAGCAAAAAGTGGGCGCGATGAAGGAATTGCTGGCCTCGGTGGCGCTGCCGCCGAAACGACGGAAAAAGAGCTGAACGGTTGCGACGTTCCGGTTATTGAATGCTCTTGAGGCGGGTGTCGCGAACGGCGGGCGGTTCACGCTCGCGAAAGCCCGCCGCCCGTAGGGATTCTGTTTCACGCCGGGAATACCGACGAGTGATCGGTTTTTCGGCTGTTTTGCAAGCGGTGCTCAAAAGAGCGGATCGTTAACCAATGGAGGTCGTATGTTTAGTAGTCTTATGCCGCAACGCCGGGAATTCTATGAACTTCTCGCAGCGCATTCCGAGAAGGTCGCTGCCGGGGCGAATGCAACCCTGCGCCTGATCAATGGCTTGGACGATGGCGGCGCCAATGCGGCGGCGCTGGTCGCCGAAGTCAATCTCAACGAAAAAAATGCCGACGAGATCAAGGCCAAGGTGATCGCGCGTTTGCATCAGTCCTTCACGACACCGATCAACCGCGATCAGATTCATTCGCTGATCAGTCATCTCGACATGACGCTCAATGTTCTGCAGTCGGTGGCGAATGCCATCGATATGTACGGCATCAAACAGTCGACGGTGGAAGCGCGAGAAATGGCGTCCTTGAGCGCCGACGCCTGCATGCGTCTGAATCGCGCCGTCGCCGCCCTGGGTGAGAAGGGACGTGGAGCCGAAACGCTCAATCTGTGCAAGGAAGTGGAGAACATCGAGAGCAAGGCCGACAAGGTGCAGCAAAAAGCGATCGCCGCCCTGTTTCAACCCGGGGCCAACGTCTGGCAGACGATGAAAATGCGGGAATTTTACTCGCTACAGGAGTCCGTCCTCGACTGCTGTCAGGATGCCGCCAAGATGATCGAAGAGATCCTGATCGAGAACTCCTGAGAGGTTGCCCAAAATGGAAGGCTTAAATATGAGCATCTGGACGTTGGCGCTGCTGATCGCGGTGGCGCTGGCGTTCGACTTCATGAACGGGTTTCACGACGGCGCGAACTCGATCTCGACGATCGTGGCTACCGGCGCGTTGACCCCCAAGCAGGCGGTGCTGTTCGCCGCGTTCTTCAACTTCGCGGCCTTGTGGGTTTTCCAGCTCAAGGTGGCGGCGACCATCGGCAAGGGAACCGTCGATCCGTCTTTCGTGGACTATTACGTGATCTTCGGAGCCTTGGTGGGGGCGCTCGCCTGGAACATCATCACCTGGTATTACGGCATTCCCTCGTCGTCGTCACATGCCCTGGTCGGCGGTCTGGTTGGGGCGACAGTGGCCAAGGCGGGTTCCGGCGCACCGATCGTTTGGGAAGGCTTCGGGAAAATTCTGGCGTTCATCATCATTTCTCCCTTGGTTGGCGTGCTTATTGGCGGTTTGCTGATGGTGCTGGTGGCCTGGATCTTCCGCAATAAATCGCCTTATCAGGCAGGAAAATGGTTCAAGGGCGGGCAATTGTTCGCCGCCGCCGCCTACAGTCTCGGCCATGGCGGTAACGACGCGCAAAAAACCATTGGCATTATCTGGCTGCTGATGATCACCGCCGGCGTGGCGACCAAGGATGTGGCGACGTTGCCGAGTTGGGTGATCTATTCCTGCTATTTCGCGATTGCCTGGGGAACGTATCTGGGCGGCTGGCGTATCGTCAAAACCATGGGTACCAAGATCACCAAACTCAATGCCATCAGTGGTTCCTGCGCGTCGATGGGCGGTGCGATCACGCTGGGTTTGGCGACACTGGGCGGTATCCCGGTGTCGACCACGCATACCATCACCGGTGCGATCATCGGTGTCGGCGCCGCCACCGACGTCAAGGCTGTGCGCTGGGCGATCACCATGAATCTGCTTGTGGCATGGGTGTTGACCATCCCGGCGGCGGGATTGATCGCGGCGATTTTCTGGTATCTGGGCACCAAATTTCTATAAAGGTGCCGATGGTCGCCAGGCGGGTCCCGGTAACGGGGCCTCGACAGGTTTTCGCCGACCCGTGTAGGTCCCGTCACCCGACGATCCTGGTTCCGCGCGTCGGTAACCGACGACCGTCCTTGAGCGGGCGCTTTGACGGCGGCGGAACGTGAGTCGCGAGTCGTTGCACGGGCACACCGAGTTTCAATAGATGATTATCGAGGGAGTTAAGTATGTTACCCAAGCGGGCCGAGTTTTTTGAACTTCTCGCGGCGCACAGCGAACGAGTTCTGGCAGGGGCCAATGCCATGCAGCGTCTGATCAACAGCCTCGGAGACGGCACTCAGGATCTTGCCGCCTTGGTCAAGGAGGTGAATATGAACGAGGCGAGTGCGGATCAGATCAAGGCCGATCTGATTGAAATGCTGCACAAATCCTTTGTCACGCCGCTCAACCGCGACCAGGTCTATGCGCTGACACTGGACATTGACCGGGTGATGAACGCGGTGCAGGATGTCGCGCAGGCGGTTGCCATTTACAACGTCGAACAAGCGACCAGCGAATCGCGTGAGCTAGCGCTACGTGCCGTCGAGGCTTGTCTGCGCCTGAGCCGGGCCATTGGCTCACTGAAGGAAAAGGAACGTAGCGAGGAAACAGTCAATCTTTGTTCCGAAATCGAACGAATCGAAGAGAAGTCCGATCTGGTGATTCAACGGGCGATCAAAGCATTGTTTCAGGAAGAGGGCGACGAAGAGGCCGCGTTACGCGCCGTCGGCCTGCGACAGTTCTACGCCTTACAAGAGAAAGTTATCCGCTGTTGCAAGGCGTCGGCGCAGATGATCGAGGAGATTCTGATTCAGAATGCCTGACCGCAAGCCTCGGTTGTTCGCGATGGCTCGGCAAACGCCCCGTTTTTGGGGCGTTCGTTTTTTTAAGTCGGGGCGTTTGCCGGTTGCCAGTGTTAGGATGATGCGCTGCTTCACCTACCGGTGGATTTTTGAAAACCACTCTCGACAACCCTACCCGCGGAGGCGCCGACTGCCCTTTCGGCGCGGCCAGGCCCGCTATTCTTTGATCCGCCGACATGCCGGAACTGCCCACACAGCCGATCGACGCGTTGCAGGATTTGAAAGGAACGGTCTTTCCCGTTGACGTCAAGGTTGGCCAGGTGCTGGTCACCGGACCGCCCGGCGCCGGCAAAAGCACCTTGATTTCGCGCCTAGGCGGATGGTCGGAGGAGGGGTATTTGGATTTGGGCCGCAAACATTGGTGGCGCTCGGAAGTGTTGGCCGTTAGACCGCGTGAAATTCACCTGGGATTGCCGTTTTGCGGTTTGAACGACGCCGTGACGGTATTCGACGCCGAATTCCTGGACCGCGACCCCCTGCCATCCGTCGATTTCGAACGCATCGTCCTGCCGTCGAGCAAGCGCCTTTTTTTCGCGGTCGACTGGTATCGCCGTTACGTGTTCGACTTCTTGCTGCCGTCGCCAGAAGTACTCTTCGAAAGACGTCGCGAGCGGGCGCTTCACGGTTCACACCCCGTCGATGCGCAACTGAGCCTGGAAATATGCGCCGCCCAACGCGAGGTATTCCGACGTGTCGCTGAATTTCTGCATGTCCGGGGATTTGGCGTTTATCTCCGCGAAGGTGACGACGACCGTCCTCGGCGCTTTGTCGAGCGGCGGCAGGAGCCTCCGTGATGGCGCTTTTCTCTCGGCGCCGATTCAAACTGTCGCGCTTGTCGGCCTGGTTCCGAACACTGCTTGCCCGCTGGGGGTACGGTTGGGGATACCATCTGAAATTGGGTGACGTCCATCGGCTTGGCGACACCAAGGTGCGCGTTCCTCTCGATGCCGGACCGATCGAAATTACCCTTGGCTCAGGCAGGAAAAAACTGCATCTTTACCAAGAAACACAATTGAATCATAAAGGTGAGACTCTTTCTCTGAAAAGTTTCATCGTCGTCGATCCTTTTACCAATCCCGGGCATATCGACGGATTTTTGCGATTAACGCCCAAAAACTGGCTATCGCTGGGCAAGGCGGATGCCGTACAGCAGGCGCTCTTTCGCTATCCGGAAACGGTGGCGGATCAACATTTGGCGCTGGTTCATGGTGGCGACGCCATCGTGTTTCGCAATCTGAGCGAGGCTGACACCGGCATCGGGGCGGCTTTCCGGGAGATGCGCTGGGTGCCGGAGAACCGCTTCCGGCGGTTACGCGAAATCTTTGGCGGTCCGATTGATCTGTTGCCGAACGATCAGGCGTTACGGCTGCTCGAAGATGTCAATCGATTGTTACGACAGGAGGAGGGGCGTCCGGTCGACGACCGCGGCCTGCCTGGCGGTCTGCTGATCGTGCCCGACACGCTGACGCCTATCGTGCTCGCCGACATGCACGCGCGACTCGATAACCTGCTGACGGTTCTGAGCCAGAACGCCTTTCTCGACGCGCTGGAAGAAGGTTCCGCCGCGCTGATCATTCTTGGTGACGCGGTGCATTCCGAAGTGGATGGGCAACTGGACGAAATGGCGAGTTCCATGCTGATGATGGATTTCATTTTCCGTCTCAAGCGGCGTTTTCCGGCACACGTTTTTTATCTGCGCGGCAACCACGACTCCTTTTCCGAAAACATGGTCAAGAGCGGCGTTCAGCAAGGCCGTTGCTGGGCGAACGCACTGACTGAGCGGCGCGGCGACGTATATCGGCAGGCGATGGATACGTTTTATCAGTTGCTGCCTTACGTCGTCGTTGCGGCGGATTTCGTTGCTTGTCACGCGGCGCCGCCAATGGGCAAGGTCACCAGGGAGATGCTGGTGCAACTGCACCGTCACCCGCAACTTCAAAACGAGTTGATCACTAACCGTTCGCGTCGACCCGAGCGGCCGCACGGTTATGGCCGGCGCGATGTCAAGCGTTTTCGCCGCTCTCTCGATCTGGACAAGAATCTCCCATTCATCGTCGGCCACACGCCTATCGATAGCGAAAACACCTTCTGGCTGAATGTCGACGGGATGGAACAGCACCATGTCTTGTACAGCGCCAAACCGGAACAGGTCGGTTTATTCACCCGCGTCGGTGGGGTAATGATTCCTCTCGTCTATCCGGTGGACTCCTTGCAGGCTATCATCAACCGTTTGACGGATTAGTGAGCCAGCGGCACGTATTTCGTGCGGATCACGGCCACGCGACAAGCGATACGAGGCAGTTCGATGGAAATGAGGGATACCGCGATGGAAGCGCGACTGACCGAAGCGGAAACGCGGATCAGTCTGGCCGAGGATCTGGTGGAGACGCTCAATCTCACGGTGTATCGCCAGCAGCAACAGATCGACCTGTTGCAGCGGCAATTACAACATCTGCACCGGCAATTGCAGGATGGCATGGCCGCCGTCGCTGCCGGCGAACGCAATCCACGCGAGGAGATTCCACCGCATTATTGAGACGGTGTATGACCCGGGTGCTATTTCTCGCGGAGGCGTAGCGACCGATTTTTCCGTAGTTTGCCGACCACGTGCATTTCGCAGGCCTTGCAATCGAAGCGCAAGGTCAGCTTTTCCGTGCCGTTGATCAGTAGCAATGGGTCGGGGCGAATGCCCTTGATCTGCTTCGGACAAAGCGTGAAACTGAAGCGCAGACAGTGCTTGGTGACCATCAGCGACACCTCGCCCTTTTCCTGACCGCACTCGTAAGCCGGTTCGACGACGCTGACACCGTGACGGCCATAGAATTCGCGCGCCCGACGGTTAAGAACGCCCGACAAGTAGTCGAGCGCGTGCTCGGGATAGACGGCGGGCGGTTCAGTGGCCTGGCGGCGTGGCGGTTGCCGATAAGCCTCTAGACGAGCCTCGTCGAGAGCGGTGATGGCCTCGCGCCGTAACCGGTTCAACGCGGCAGCGGGCACGAACCAAGCGCCAGAGAGATCGAGATCGATACACTCAGCGGTATAGACGGTGTTGCCCAACCTGCCGATATTTTCGCGTAGCATTGCGCGCGCCTGTTCCGCATTGCGCGCCGCCTCGTGCGGATGGCTCAGCATGGCAGTGATCGCAACGCCTTGGCCGTCGTCCACTTCGAGAGCGAAACCCGTCGTTGTTTCAAACAGACGGAGACGCACCGCAATCCGGCGCTCGGCGGATTTCCCCGCGAGTTGACGTTCGAAGGCCTGGTCGCGGTTGCGGAAAATCGGCGCGCCGACCCGCAATCCGGTTGGCAGTTTGCCATCGCCTGGCGGCGGGAACAGGCGATAGCCATTCGGTAGTTTTTCCACCCGATTGATTTGCAAGCCGTGCAGTTGTTCGCGCTCGTCGAACCAGGCGACACCGTCGCCGTTATGCAGATTTTCCGACGTTGTCACCTCAAAACTCTTGCCGCCACATTTGGCGAGGGTACCGATTTCGTCGCCGACAAACTTCGGCGACTCCACGGCCGCTATGTTTTCCTGGCGACCATTGACGAAATAGTCCGTCGCGCCGCGATTGAATGTCTTTTCGGGTCGCGGTGAGAACAGAAAGGTGCTTTCGCCCACTGAACTGCGGCGAGTAGCCGGTCTTTCCGCGATGATCTTGTCGAGCATTCCGCGGTAGTGAGCGGTAATATTTTTGACATAGGCCAGATCCTTGAGGCGACCTTCGATCTTGAACGAGTCGATGCCGGTGTCGACCAAGGCTCGCAAGTTGTCGCTTTGATCGTTGTCCTTCATCGATAACAGATGCTTGTCGGCGGCGATCAGGCGCCCCTGCTGATCTGCCAGCGAGTACGGAAGCCTGCAAGCTTGCGAGCAATCGCCTCGGTTGGCGCTGCGCCCGGTGTGCGCATAACTGATGTTGCATTGACCACTGTAACTGACGCACAGCGCGCCATGAACAAAGAATTCCAGCACTCCACGGGTGGCGTCGGCGATACGGCGGATTTGGTCGAGCGCCAGCTCTCGTGCCAAGACGAGCTGTGAAAAACCCACGGCCTCAAGAAAACACGCTTTTTCCACCGTGCGGATATTGGTTTGCGTGCTGGCGTGTAACTGGATTGGTGGCAGGTCGAGTTCGAGCAGGCCCATGTCCTGGATGATCAGTGCGTCCGCGCCGGCATCATGAATCTGCCAGCTGAGCCGCCGTGCTTCCTCCAGTTCATCGTCCCTGAGCAATGTATTCAACGCCACCAAGACGCGCGCTCGATAGCGGTGGGCATGGGCGACCAGCCGGGCGATATCGGAAACCGCATTGCCTGCCTTGGCACGCGCGCCAAAAACGGGACCACCAATGTATACCGCGTCCGCGCCATGGATGATCGCTTCGATACCGAAGTCGGCGTTCTTGGCGGGAGCCAACAGTTCGAGAGAGCGTTCTTTATCGCGCATTAGACGGTCTTGACGGTCGATGTTTCGATTGTATACGCCGCGCGGACGCGGCGACCATTGTTACCGTCAACCGGGATTTACCGCGGGCGTTATTTCAATCCATGAGTGGCAACTTATCTCTTTAGGAGAGAATCATGGGTAGTTTAAGCAGCGAATCTTTCGACCAGTTTCTCGATTCCCTGAAACAGGCTGGCGTTGAAATTTCAAACGAACTGGAATTGCGCGAACGTTTGGCTGAAGCGCAACGTTGGCGTTTTGCTTTCGCCACCCTCGCCACGAACGGCCGCTCGCTTGGAATCCGCTTTCAAAACGGTCACGCTGGCGTGAGGAAATCCGAAATCGGACGCGTTTTTGCCCATTTCCAGCTTCCCGACATGGTGCGGACCAAGTTCGCGGCAAGCTTGCTCGACGACATCTGATTGCCGACGATGATGGCGAACACGCTGCCTGACGCAGAGTGCCGGGATGTCGAAAAATCCAGTATGCGTGTGGATTTTTCAGTTGTGGGCAGGAAAAACGCACTTGCTCTTTCTCCGACGAATTTGTCAACCACCGTCCGATCTTGGCGTTATCCGCAGCACGGGTGACTAGCGAATAATAATATCTAGACAGGAAAAAAGATGGGTAGCTTGAATGTGGAACCGTTTGACCAGTTTGTCGATTCGTTGAAACGCGCTGGTGTTGCAATCAGTAACGAGGATGAGTTGCGTGAGCGTTTGGCCGAAGCCCAACGCTGGCGTTTTGCCTTTGCCACGTTGGTGGCTTACGGGCAGTCGTTGGGCATTCGTTTCAAGAAAGGATATGGCCGGGTAAATGGGGCCGCGCTTCACAAGGCCTTCGCGCAGTTCCAGTTACCCGAAAGCCTGGAAACGACGTTTGCCGCAACTTTGCGGACACAGCATTGACCGCTTTCGCGTTTTAATTCATTTCCGGAGCTTGAGTCGGATCGCCGTTGACGATTGGGTGTTGTTTTTTCTTGCGTCGCGATGCTTGCCAGTTGAATGACGGCGATACTGTGAGTCATAATGTCGCCATGAATGACTCTTCTCCCCAGGATCCGCGCCGTCGGCTCCGCGAACTTTTATCCATCACCGAGCGTGATCGTACAGATGCGCAGTGGGATGAAATCATTGAAATCGAAATTACCCTGGCGCCGGGGAATCGTGAGTCGGACCGCTCACCCGAAAGGCAGCCGGTACGACAAGCGGACAGGCGACCGGGTACGACTGTCCCGGGGCGTCGCCCTGAACCCCGAAAAACACCCAGACCCCCGGTGTCACGGCAGGAGCAGCGGCCTGTCGCCGGTAAGCCGGAGGGTGGAAACGGCGAGGGGCAGTCGGATGGTCGTTCTGTGGATTCACGGTCTCCAAAACGGCACTCACGCCGACCCAGGCGACCAAACGAGAATTCCGGTGGTAACGGCGCTGGCGGCAACGGTGGCGGTAGTTCCGGCGGCGGTAACTCAGGCAACAGCACCGGCAGCGAAAACTAAAACCGATCCATTGTTCGGTTGCGGTGATCCGCTGCCCAATCTTCGGCGCGCTTCGTACTTCGTATATTCGTCGTCACGTCGGGTTGGTTTGTAGCCACAAACAATTCCCCTTGCTCGCGCCTTGTATGTCGATCAGTATCTTCTGGTGCTCGGTCACTTCCTCTTCCCCGGCGCGCTTGATCAGTTGTTCCCTAGGCTGTCCCGTGGGTAGCGCTTGCTCGATACCCTCGGCGGCGGCGTCGCCAAGATCGATGATCAGGCTTTCCTGCCCGCGGGTCATCGATAAATAAACCTCGGCGAGAATTTCCGCGTCGAGCAAGGCGCCGTGAAGCGTGCGGTGCGAATTGTTGACGCCGTAGCGTTCGCATAGTGCGTTGAGGTTGTTCTTTTTTCCTGGATGCAAATCCTTGGCCATGCGCAGGGTGTCGCGGACGCCGTGACATACGGTGGCGATCGGCGCCATGTCGAGGCGTGCCAACTCCGCATTCAGGAAGCCGACATCGAATGCCGCGTTATGAATAACCAATTCCGCTCCGCGCACGAAGTCAAGAAACTCAGCGGCAATGTCGGCGAATCGCGGTTTGTCGAGCAGAAATTCGCGGCTAATACCATGCACCGATAGTGCGCCGGCGTCTATTTCGCGCTCGGGATTCAAATAGCGATGGAAATGACGGTGGGTCAGGCGTCGATTACACATTTCGACACCGGCAATTTCGATGATCCGGTGTCCCAGTTTGTGTTCCAGGCCGGTGGTTTCGGTATCAAGGAAAATCTGGCGCATCAATGGTCCATGGCTTTCGCGTTAGTATTTTCGGTGAGTTCGTTGTTCAAAATGGCGCCAACATGGCCGTTCACGATCCGTGGTTCGTTCTTGCGTGCAATAGCTCATCCATGCCGCGATTGGCCAGGTTGTCGGCCCGTTCGTTCCCGGGGTGGCCGGCATGTCCTTTGACCCAGACCCATTCAATTTGGTGTTGACTGGCCAACGCGTCGAGGCGTTGCCATAGATCGGCATTTTTGACCGGCTTTTTGTCCGCCGTGCGCCAGCCATTGCGTTTCCAGTTGTGAATCCATTCGCTGATTCCTTTTTGCAGATACTGCGAATCGGTATGCAGAAGCACGGTCGCCGGTCGTTTGAGCGCCTCGAGGGCGCGTATTGCGGCGGTCAGTTCCATTCGATTGTTGGTGGTATTGGCTTCGCCGCCCCAGAGTTCCTTTTCTTTCCCACCGGCTTGCAGGACAGCGCCCCATCCGCCAGGACCCGGGTTGCCGCGACAGCCACCATCGGCGAATACGGTAATTGGCACTTCATTGTTCATGTTCGATCTCTTTCTTGCTGACCACGGAGAGTGCCTTGCGGGGCGCTCGCGGCTGCTTCCAGTTTGGCAGGATCAGGCGCATGCCTTGCACACGTTTGATGGCGCGCATCAGGTAGACGCCGCCAGCGAAGCTCCACCAGCGATCGCCAATCGCTTCCAGGCAATGCCATCGCCCGAGCCAGCGTTCGGTGGCGCACGGCGGCGCGTAACAACCGAGATTGGGGCGATCGACCTCGAAACCGAGTAGTTGCAGCCAGTCCTTGAGACGCAGGGTGGACAGGTAATGGCCGTTCCACGGAAAGTCCGTCAAGGGAACTCTTGGTAGCCGCTGCCGTAGGCCCCAGATCGAAAGCGGGTTGAACCCCGTAAGAATCAGCACACCCTCCGGAATCAAGACGCGTTCGACTTCACGCAGGATTTGGTGCGGCTGCTCGTGGAATTCGAGGACGTGTGGCATGACGATCAAATCGATGCTGTGCGCGGCGAAGGGCAGTTGGCGAAGATCGGCCAGAACGTCGACATCGTGGGATCGATAGACCACCTGCCGGAGAGGAATGCGATTTTCCGCCAGCAGGCGTTGTTGCGGCAGTCCCAATTGCAATGCGTTGTAGCCGAAAGCATCGACGACCGCGGTGTCGATCTGGCGCTGTTCCCACGCCATGACGTACCGCCCGGGTGGGCTGTTGAGCCAAGTGTCTAGACCTCGAATTGACATTTTTCCCAATTTTCCCACAATTGACCCATGTTCGAAGTCATCCAGATTTCCGCGTTCAAGGATAACTACATCTGGCTGCTGCGCATGGGCGGGGCGGCGACGGTCGTCGATCCCGGCGACGCGCGCCCGGTTCTCGATGTCCTGGACGGAAAAGGCTGGTCGCTGGACACCATTCTCATCACCCATCATCATGCGGACCACCAAGGCGGTGTCGCCGATTTGCTGTCGCGTTTTCCGGCAACGGTGCTTGGCCCGGCATCCGAATCGATTCATGGAATCGGCGTGCCGCTGCGGGGCGGCGAAACCGTTTCCGTCGCTGCCCTCGATACACGGTTCCAGGTTATCGCCGTGCCCGGTCATACGCTGGGGCATGTCGCGTATTATGGAGCAGGCTGTCTGTTCTGTGGCGACACCTTGTTTGGCGCTGGCTGCGGACGTCTGTTCGAAGGCACTGCCGCACAAATGGCGGACTCCTTGGCGCGCCTGGCAGCGTTGCCGGACGACACGGCGGTCTATTGCGCGCACGAGTACACCGAAGCCAATTTGCGTTTCGCTTTGGCGGTCGAACCCGGTAACGCCGCTGTACGGCAGCGCGCGGAGCAGGTTTCGGAACGGCGGGCCAAGGGGCTGGCGACGATTCCATCGACCATCGCCATCGAAAAGATGAGCAATCCCTTTCTCCGCTGCCGCGAGCCAGAAGTGGTTGCGACAGTACGTCGCCGGGAGCCGGCCGCCAAGGACGAGGAGGCAGTGTTTGCCGCGTTGCGCGGATGGAAGGACAGCTTCTGAGCGGGTGCGTGGTTGTTCGTGCTAAATTCGGCATCTAGCGAGACAATTTCCGGCACGTTCTCATGACCGAAAAAAACAACGACCTCCGCAAGGCGACAATCGCCGACAAAGCCAGAAAATACGGGCTACGTCTTCTATTCACCACACTTGTCATCGGTGTGCTGGGTTTTTTTGTCTTGCCGCCGATCGTGAAATCGGTGCTGATCGGTCAACTTGCGGAACGACTGCATCGGCCGGTGAGTATCGAAAGCATCCGTATCAATCCCTACACGCTAGTGCTGGAGGCAAGCGGTTTCGCGATCCAGGAAAAGGGTGGCGGTGACACCGTCGCCGGTTTCGATGGGTTGCTGGTCGATGTTGACGGCAGTTCCTTGTTTCGCGGCGGTCCAGTAGTCAGCGAGTTGCGCTTGCTCGGTCCAGCATTCAAGATCGTCCGCCTGACGGACGGACGGCTGAATTTCTCCGACCTGATCGACGAGTTCCTGGCTCGCCCCAAGAACGACGATCCGACGCCCGCCTTTGCCATCAACAACATCCAGATCAGCGGCGGCAAACTGGTATTCGACGATCAGGCGCGTGGCGAAAAGCACCTGATCGACAATATCACTTTCGGCTTGCCTTTCGTTTCCAGCATGCGCGACGCCACGGAAATTTTCGTCGAACCGGCATTTTCCGCTATCGTCGATGGGGCGCCGCTCGCCGTCAAGGGTAAAAGCAAGCCATTCGCCGAGTCCCTGGAAAGCGATTTGACGCTGGCGGTGCACGACGTCCAATTGAGCCGTTACATCGGTTACGTACCGGTGCGCCTGCCGGTGCAGTTGCGTGCCGCCACGCTCGACACGGACCTGAAACTGAATTTCAGTCGCCGCGACGGCGATCATTCGATTCTCACCTTGTCGGGGCACTCGGCGCTCAAGGATCTGGTGCTTAGCGACACCGACGATTCGCCACTGTTGTCCTTCAAGCGCCTGGCGGTGCGGTTAGGGCGCGTCGATTTGCTCGGCCAGACCTTCGTTGTTGACACGGTGGCGCTGGAGTCGCCGGAAATTCATGCCCGCGTCAGCCGGCAGGGGACGATCAACTGGCTCGACATCCTTGAGCGGGAAAGCGCGGGGCAGGGCGACGCCGGGTCGGCCACGGAAAAGAACGCGATAACAGCCAAGGCCGAAAAGACGTCGTCTCCGGCGTGGTCGCTCGGCGAAGTGACGGTCAGTTCCGGCCGCGTAAACTGGGTTGACGAATCGCATGGCGCGCCGTTCAAGGCCAGCGTCGAGAATCTCGATTTTTCTGTCCGGAATCTCGACGGCGCGGGCAGTACCCCCGCCGAGTTCGACGGCTCTTGGCGTATCGATGCCGGGCCTTGGGCGACCTTGGATAATTTCGCGATCAAGGGCGGAACGCTCGATCTGGCGAAACACACCATGTCGATCGACGAATTATCGGCACGCGGTTTGAAGGCCGCGTTTAAACGCGCGGCAAATGGCAGCATCGTGTTCGTCCAGCCACCCGCCTTGCGCGCCAGCCGCGCGCCAAATAAGAGTACTCCAGATGTTGCGATTCCTTGGAAAGTGACCATTGCCAAGTCTCGCGGCGAGGATTTCGGGCTGCGCTTCGAGGATGGCGCCGTGTCGCCGGCATCGGCACAGGTGATCGAAGGGATGAGCGTGTCGGTGGACAATCTCTCGACCGAACCCGGCAAGGTCGCTACCGTGTCCACGCGTTTCAAGCTCAATGGCAAGGGCGAAGTGGACGTCGGCGGCACCGTCAAGGCTGCCCCGCTTGAAACCGACCTCAAACTGGCCGTCAAGGCGGTGGATATCCTCCCGCTGACGCCTTATTTCAAGGATTTTCTAAACATCGATCTGACGCGCGGCCTGGTGACGGTCAACGGCGCCCTACAGTTGAGGCAGCCGGCTGGCGGTGGCACCTTGGAAGTGGCCAAGCTGAACGGCGGATTCGCCGGCGACCTGACGGTGGGCGATTTTCAGTCGGTCGACAAGAGCAATGCGACCGATTTTCTGAAATGGAAATCCTTGCACCTGGGACATGTCGATGTGCGCTTGCGTCCGCAGTCGGTGTCGATCGGCGAGGTGGCGTTAAGCGACTTTTTCGCGCGGGTGATTCTGAGCCGGGAAGGTAAGCTGAACCTGCTGCAAGTAGTCCGCGATGACGGCAAGGCAGCCGCGGCGACGCCAGCGGCGAAGAGCGTGGTCGTGGAGGAAGGGAAGTCGGTGACCACGGTGGCGACCAGCGGCAAACCGCCCCTGCCACTGAAGATCGGCAAAATCACGTTGCAGGGTGGCGATGTCAAGTTCAGCGACTACTTCGTCAAACCCAATTACTCGGCCAACCTGAAAAAGATCGGCGGTACGGTCAGCGGACTGTCGTCGGCCACCGACAGCGTCGCCAGCGTGGATTTGCGCGGCCGTTACGACAACATCGCGCCGCTTGCCATCTCGGGGAAACTCAATCCCCTGGCCGCCAAGCCTTACTTGGACATCGAAGCCGATGTCAAAGGCATCGAGATGACGTCCTTGTCGCCCTACGCCGGCAAATACGCTGGTTACGCGATCGAAAAGGGCAAACTGTCGGTCTTTGTCAAATACAAAATCGAGAACAATCAACTGTCGGCGGAAAATCGTCTTTTTGTCGATCAACTGACCTTCGGTAGCCCGGTCGACAGTCCGGACGCCACGAAATTGCCGGTCACGCTGGCCGTGGCCTTGCTCAAGAACCGCAATGGCGAGATCGATATCAATTTGCCGATTGCCGGGTCGCTCAGCGATCCGGAATTCAGCGTCGGCGGTTTGGTGGTCAAGGTGATCGTCAATTTGCTGGTCAAGGCGGCGACATCGCCATTCGCCCTGTTGGGGTCGGTTTTTGGCGGCGGTGAACAGATGTCGAACGTCGAATTCGATGCCGGCAAGGCCGTTTTGACGCCGGCCGCGCAACAGCGTCTGGAGAACCTCGGCAAGGTGCTGCTTGATCGTCCGGCGCTCAAGCTGGAAATCGAAGGCCGTGCCTATCCCGAGACCGACACCGAGGGCTTGAAGCGCGATCGTCTCAACAACAAGGTGGCCAGGTTGAGACGCGGTGCCGATGGCGACGCCGCCGAAGGCATCGAGGTCGGCGGCAAGGAGTACCCGGCGTTGCTGGAACGGGTCTATCGCGCCGAGAAATTTCCAAAGCCGCGCAACGTGGTCGGACTGGTCAAGGGCCTGCCGGTCGAGGAAATGGAAAAACTGATTCTCGCCAACTCGGCGGTTGGCGAGGAGGAACTCCGCGATCTGGCCGAAAGGCGCGCCACGGCGGTTCGCGACTGGCTGGTGGCCAAACAGTTGCCGGTCGAGCGTTTGTTCTACGTGCCGGTCAAGGTGATGACGACCGATGGCGGCAAGACCACCGACGGCAAGACGGCGACGGACAAAGCGGCCAAGAGCGCTGGCGTCGTTTTTTCGCTGAAATGACATCGTGCGCGTCTTTTTCCGGCGCCATCCGACGTCGCCCGTGAAGGGGGAACGACGATGAGCGAAAATATGATTTTCGTCGCGCTGGCGCTCGGTTTCATCGCGGTGCTGGGATTACAAGTCGTGCTGTTGTTGCGTGGCGGCGTGGCGCGGGAAATTCAGCAGGCGCGGCTTCGCGATCTGCAAGCGAGCGTCGAACGCCTGGAACGGGAACTTCGCCAGGAACTGGCGCACGGGCGGCAGGAAACCGCGAACACCGCGCGCGGAGATCGCGAAGAACAATCGCTTTCCTTGAACCGCCTGTCGCAGACCTTGACGACGCAACTCGCACAGCTCGGGCGGCTGCAGGCGCAGCAACTTGAAACCTTCGCCCAGCAACTGGCGCGGCTGACCGACAGTAACGAGCAGCGATTCGAACAATTGCGCCAAACACTCGAAAGCCGCCTCGGCGCCATCCAGGCGGACAACGCGCTCAAGCTGGAAGACATTCGCCGAACGGTGGACGAGAAACTGCACGCCACTCTGGAGCAGCGGCTGGGCGATTCGTTCAAGCTGGTCAGCGAGCGCCTCGAACAAGTGCATCGCGGATTGGGCGAAATGCAAACCCTGGCCACTGGCGTCGGCGACCTGAAAAAGGTCCTGAACAACGTCAAGACCCGCGGCACCTGGGGCGAAGTGCAGTTGGGCGCGCTGCTGGAGCAGTTGCTGACCAGCGAGCAATATGCCCGCAATGTCCTCACCCGGCCGAATGGCGCCGAGCGCGTCGAATTCGCGATTCGTCTGCCAGGCCGCGAACTCGGCGACAAGGATCAGCCGCCGGTGTGGTTGCCGATCGACGCCAAATTTCCGGTTGAAGACTACCAGCGCCTGGTCGACGCGCAGGAGCGCACTGACCCGGTGGCGCTGGAAACAGCGATCAAGGCGCTGGAACAGCGTTTGCGCGACGAAGCGAAAAAAATCCGCGACAAATATATCGAACCGCCGCACACCACCGATTTCGCCATTCTCTATCTGCCAACCGAAGGTCTTTACGCGGAGGCGCTGCGGCGACCGGGGCTGACCGAAACGCTGCAACGCGACTGGCGGATTTGCATTGCCGGTCCGACAACCTTATCGGCCTTGCTCAACAGCTTGCAAATGGGGTTCCGCACACTGGCCATTGAAAAACGGTCCTCGGAAGTCTGGAGCGTGCTCGGCGCGGTGAAAAGCGAATTCGGTAAATTCGGCGAAGCCCTTGAAGTCACCCGCAAGAAACTCGAACAAGCCAGCCGGAGCATCGAAGCGGCCGGTGTCCGAACGCGCCAGATCGAGCGCAAGCTGAAAGGCGTCGAGGCGTTGACCGCCGACGAGGCGCAAGTCCACCTCGGCGGCCTTCAGGAAATCGACGCCATGGGCGCCGACGAATGAACGATACCGCGCTGGCGACCGCATTTCGGGCCACCACCTATCGGGTGCTGACGCCCTCGGGGGCGTTCGACCTGCGCATTGGTCGTGTCGACGCCGCTTTCGACGCTTTTCTGGCGCGGCAGAGCCTCCTGTGGTGTCCAGCCACCGACCGGGATGGTATCGCGTGGGGAATCGTCACCGCTTTCAATCCAGGGACGCCACTGACCGACGTAGAAAACGAATCTCGTCAACACGCCTTGGAAGATCGCCTCGCCGCCTTGCGCTGGGTACACTTTCCGGCGTGCAATATCGCCGACGACGGCCTCTGGCCTGTCGAGCGGAGCTGCCTGCTGGTCGGCGTCGACGAACAGGCAGTGTGTGCGCTGGCCCGGGAATTCGGCCAATTGGCCGCAGTCGGTGGTCGGCGGGGTGCCGCACCACGTCTGCTGTGGATCGCGGATGAGAACTGATCAGCCGACGTCGATTGCTCGCGACCGAAAAGGCGACCTTGATGAACCCTTCTGTTTGAAAGTGGAATCGAAGAATGGATGACGGTTATCACGATTACGCGCTGTCACAAGAACTGGCGGTTCCACTCTTCCATCGCTGCCCTTGACCATGCGCAAGCTTCTCCTCGCGGCGATAGTCGGCTACCAGCGTTATGTGTCGCCACACAAGGGTTTTTGCTGTGCGTATGCCGCCCACACCGGACGCAGGAGTTGTTCGGTTCTGGGTTTCAGGGCAGTGCGACGATACGGTGTTGTCGCGGGATTGTTGGTTCTCAGGCGCCGTACTTATCTGTGTGGCGTGGCGCATAGGCGCTTCTCGACCTTGCCTCCGCGCATGCTTCATTCGCAACGGGGGTTTTGCGACCTTGGCTGCGATATTCCGGATTTCGACGGCTGTTTCGCGCTTGGCGAGTTCGCCAGCGATTGCGATTGCGGAAGTTGTGACAGCACCAGCAAGCGGGGGAATCGAGAGGATGAACGCGACATTCATATTCCGCCGAACGTCAAAGGCAAAGCGGGCGACGCCATTTGAAGTGGCTACCGCATTCGGCAGGGCGAGAAAACCGTCGGCGTCGGCGCGCCGCTCATTCACTTGTTTCGCCGGCGGGGAGTCCATTCTCGTTGTTCAGCCAGTGGTTGAGAACGTGCTCCAGTTGCTCCTGGGTGTAGGGCTTGGCGAGATAATCGTCCATGCCCGCCGCCAGACACTGCTTGCGGTCGCCTTCCATGGCATTGGCGGTGAGCGCGATCACTGGCCGGCGTCGGCCGTTTTCCGTTTCTCTCAGGCGTAGCGACCGGGTGGCTTCATAACCGTCCAGGACCGGCATTTGACAGTCCATCAGAATGATATCGAAACTTTGAACGGCGGCCAGCAATAATGCTTCCTGCCCGTCATTGGCGATTTCGACGGTCAAGCCGAGATTGGTCAGCATCGCTTCGGCGACGATCTGATTGACGACGTTGTCCTCGGCAAGAAGCACTCGTCCGCGCAGTTTCACCGGCTGTGGTGGCGGTTCCGCGGCGGCGACATCTGGCGCCGGATCGCTCACGATATCCACGGACTGCATCAGCGCCGACCACAACTCCGCTCGCCGAACCGGTTTGCCGACGCTCTGGAGATTGCCGTTTCGCGGGTCTTGGTAGGTGTCTTGGTCGGAATGCGCCGCCGTGCTTGCGGGGCGAAGCAGAATGACGCGGCTATCGGCCAACGGAGGACTGGTCCGGATGGCATGGATGAGTTGCGGGCCTGTCATTCCCGGCATGTCGCGGTCGACAACGAGCAGGGCGAAAGGCGTGCCCGCGCGGTGAGCATCGTGCAGGGTCGCCAGCGCCTGTTCGCCGCTATCGACGGCGGTGACCCGCAAGCGCCAGGCGGCGAGTTGCGCCGCCAGGGCGGTGCGAGCGGTCGGGTTGTCGTCGACGACGAGGATGGGCAGTCCGACCAGAGCGGGCGAGCCAAGCATCCAGGAAGGGGTTTCGGCGGTAGGGTCGGAAAGGCGCGGCAGCACGAATTCGACCTTGAAGCGGCTGCCTTGGCCGATTTGACTGTCCACGCCAATCTTGCCGCCCATCAATTCGATCAGGCGCCGGCAAATCGCCAGTCCGAGACCCGTGCCGCCGAACTGGCGGGTGGTCGATCCGTCGGCCTGGGCGAAGTGCTCAAATACTTTTTCCCGGGCCTCCGGTGGAATTCCAACGCCAGTGTCTTCGACGCTCAGGTCGATCCGGCAGTCGTCGCCTTCGACGGCAAGATGCGCGCGGACGATAATTTCGCCGCGCGGGGTGAACTTGACGGCATTGTTGATCAGATTGATCAGCACTTGCCGGAGGCGGAAGGCGTCGCCGCGGACAATCAGGGCTTGGTCGGGCGGCGAGATCTCCGTCGTCAGTTCGAGACCCTTTTCGGCCACCGCCTGGGCAAACATCGCGGCGGTATCCTCGACAATCTCGCCGATGTCGACCGCCACCGCTTCAAGCTCCATGCGCCCCGATTCGATTTTCGAGAAGTCCAGGATATCGTTGATGATTCCAAGCAGATGCTGGCCGGAGCGCAGTACCCCTACGGCGTATTGGCGTTGCGTGCTATCGAGCCGCGTGTCGAGCAAGAGTTCGGTCATTCCCAGCACCCCGTTCATCGGCGTGCGGATTTCGTGGCTCATGGTTGCCAGAAACTGGCTCTTGGCCTGGCTGGCGGCCTCCGCGACGCGCTGTGCGCGATTCGCGGTTTCGATCATCCGATGCAGTTCGCCGTTTACGCGCTCGAGTTCGCGCACTTGCGCGTCGACGCTGCGCTGCAAGGTGATGTTCCGTTCGAATAGCGAGTACGAACTGCCGGTGTCGTTAACACTGCGTTCGATACGCTCCATCAATACCTTGTTGATTTTGCGCTGCGCGGCGATTTCCCGTTCCAGCTGGGCGACTCGTGCCTGTAGCGCGGCGATGTCGCTCATGCGCTAATCTCCCAGGGCCACGCCCGTCAGCGTCTGATTGACGTGAATGCCATTTACCTGTTCGCCGTACGTTGAAAAACCGACGAAATCGACTTCTTGTAGGACCCGCGCCGCCGCCTCGGTGAGATTTTTCTGCTCCAGTTCGAGGCGGCGCAGGATGCAGTCGTAGCCGACGATCAGCTTGAGGGTCGGCAACTGACGGCGCAGACGGGCGATGGTTTCGGCCAGGCTCTCGACCAGTTCCTTGCCGCGCCCGACCGTCAGCACCAAGCCGTCGTCAATGGCACAAAAAAAGGTCAGGCTACCGTCCAGATTAACTTTCTGGATCGAGCGGACATAATATTCGCCGTCTATCTTCAACATCACCGGGTGAGCGGCGAAAATCTGCGGGCTGAGCTCGGCGAGATCGAGACCGACAGATCTGGCATATTCCTCGGCCGCCGGGCCGCCGTTGATCTCGCTGACCGTTCGCGTCGCGCAGTCGCTGGCCGTGATGACCAGGCGCGTTTCGGTTGGCTCGAAATGCTGCGTCTGAAAAAGTACGAACGGCAGGGTGGTTTCAAACAACATTAAAATCGCGGCGTCGGTGTGGAAACAACCGTCGAAATACACATGCGTGCGCGCGAATGACAAATCGTCGCCGGCCGAGCCGCCGCAAAGTGGCAATCCTGACAACGTCTTGTGCAGTGTCGCCACGAGTTGTTCTTCGAGCATCGACAGTCCGTCGACCAGGAGGAGGCTGAACATCTGGCGTGGATCGAAATCGGCGCCCAGTTTTAGTTCGCCGCGCAGCGCACTGGCCAGGTTTTCACCTTCAGTCAGGCCGAATGCACTCAACGGCGCTATCAGCTTGGGGTGAACGAACAGATTCGGCGAGGCGAGGCTGACTCCAACCAGACTGCCCGTCAGATAGCCGCCATCCGAGGCGATCTCGCCGGATGTGGTGCAGCCGACGACCGGGCAATCGAAGACACCGCGCAACGCTTCTTCGAGCGCCGCTAAATCGTATGTCGACGAGATGAAAAGAAGAATCAGGTTGGCATTTTTCTGGCCGATGACGCTTCGTAGTTCATCAACCGCTTGTCTCGGGTCCGGACGGCGCGTGCTACCTCGTTTCACGGTCAAGGCGGACATGGCTTTACTCGACGAAAAGGTTGGGGAAACTCCGATAGTCTTTGAAGTATAGGTTAGGCCATCGGAAGGCGCGGGGCAATGCGCCCCGGTGGACGGCAAAAACCGGTGTTAACCGTACGATTCAACGGTATTTTCTGGTTTTCCGGCGCAACAAAGCCGCCTAGACTGTAGTCACCCTTTCCCATCGTGAGCATGGAACAGCGTGAATAAACGCATTGGACGTTTCACCATCGTTCGTGAGTTGGGACGCGGCGCTCAGAGCGTGGTCTATTTGGCGCTCGATCCGCATCTGCAACGGCAGGTGGCGATCAAGACCATGCATTTTTCCCATGCCGAGGCATCGCAAAACCGGCGCCTGCTCGAAGAAGCGCGTATCGTCAGTCAGTTGCGGCACCCGAATATCGTGCCGATTTTTGAAGCCGGCGAAGAGCAGGGCGATTTTTATCTGGTATTCGAGCATGTTCCCGGCGAGAGTCTTGCCGACTATTTGAAAAAGAACGGTGCGCTGGCGGTCGACAGGAGCATCGCCATCATGCAGGCGGTGCTCGACGCGGTCGCGCATGCGCACGCCCAGGGCATCATTCACCGCGACCTCAAACCCAGCAATATTCTCATCGACGACGTACCGCGAGTGATGGATTTCGGTATCGCCGCGCGTGCCGAGGCGTTGGCGTCCGATGGCGGGGCACTGTCCGGAACGCCGGCGTACATGGCGCCCGAATACATCACGCGGCGGATCAGCAGTGAGAAATCCGATGTCTTTTCGGCGGGGCTGGTTTTTTACGAATTGTTGACCGGGCAGCGAGCGGTTGCCGGCACCGATATCAAATCGGTGATGAATAAGATCGCCGATGACGACATCCGGCTGCCGGCTGCCGCCGGCAGTGCGTTCGACGACCGGCTCACGCACCTTCTTTACCGTGCACTGGCGCGCGACCCGGATAAGCGTTTCGCGTCCGCCACGCAGATGCGCCAGGCGTTCGACGTCTATCTGCGGCCGGCGGTAGCCGTCGAATCGGTGGACAAGACTCAAAGCACGATCGAGTTCCTGTTGCGGCGCATGCGTCACAAAAGCGATTTCCCCGCGCTATCCGAGTCTGTCTGCGCGATCAATCGCATCGCCGCCACTGAAACGCAGAGCATTTCCGACATCGCCAACGTCATCCTCAAGGATTTTTCGGTGACCAACAAAATCCTGCGGGTGGTGAATTCCGCGCATTACCGACAGGCCGGTGGCGGCGACATCAGCACCGTTTCACGCGCGGTGGCGGTACTTGGGCTGGACGCGGTGCGCGGTATCGCCATCACGGTCATACTCTTCGACCACCTGCAAAACAGGGAACTTGCCAATCGGCTCAAGGATCAGTTCCTGCGCGCGAATCTGGCAGGCATTCTGGCGCGCGATCTGGCCAGCAAGGTCGTCGCGCGCGGCGACGTCGAGCAGGTTTTCATCTGCGCGATGCTCCATAACCTTGGCAGCCTGCTCAGCCAGTACTATTTTCCAGAGGAAACCGCCGAAATCCGGCGGGTGGCGTCGCAAAAGAATCTCACCGACGATAAGGCGGCGCTACAAGTGCTCGGCGTTTCTTTTCAGGACCTTGGGGTGGCCATTGCTCAAGCCTGGGGATTTCCGCGACTGATCGTCAACAGCATGCACAAGCTACCGCCCGGTAGCGTTCGCCGTCCGGGCAACGCTGAAGAGCGTTTACATGTTCTCGCGGAATTGTCGAACGATGTGTGTGCGTTGGTCGGTGAATTGGCGATCGAGCAGCAGCCCGTTGAATTGCGCCGGATCGCCGCCCGCTTCGAAAACGCCGTGCCGCTCGATGAACCGGCGTTGCACAAGGCGCTGGACAAGGCGTTGGCGCAGTTGGCGGCGTTTTCCAGAATCATCCATTTGAAGTTGCAGCCAACGCCTCTTGGTCGGCAGATCGGTCGAGCCATCGACGGACTGGAAATGGTGGCGTCCGGTGACGGGGGGTTGCAGGGGACTTTGGTGCTCGGCGACCCGGGCACGGGATCGGGGGTATCCGACGTCATTTCGGATGGCGGCGGCGGTGGCAATGGGGCGGCTAAAGGTGAGGCGATCCTGCTGGCGGGAATTCAGGATGTCAGCAACGCCTTGATCAGCGACTTCAAGCTCAACGATGTTCTGCACATCATCCTAGAAACCATGTATCGGGCGATGAAATTCAAAACCGTGGTGTTGTGCATTCGCGACGGACGCAGCAACACCATGCTCGGACGCTTCGGGTTTGGCGTCAACGCCCTGGAAATTGCCAGGCGTTTCAAATTTTCGCTGCTGTTTGTCCCCGACATTTTTCACGCCGCGCTGGCCAACGGGGTCGATATTCTGATCAGCAATACCAATGATCCAAATATCGCCGCGCGTATTCCGGCATGGTTCCGTCAGGCGGTGAGTTCGGAAACCTTCGTTCTTTTTCCGTTGTGCCTCAAGAGCGGTCCGCTGGCGCTGATTTATGCCGACCGTGCGCGCGCTGGCGAAATCGTGTTTTCGGAAAAGGAATTGTCGCTGTTGAGAACCTTGCGCAATCAAGCCTTGCTGGCTGTCAAGCAGTCGATCTGAGTTCAGGATTGGGTCTGCCGTCGGTGCCGGTGATTCTGGCGATTTCGGCCGATCACCGCCCGAAAGCGAACCATCGCGTTCGGTGGGAAAATAATCCTACCAAAGTTTCCACCACGGTTCCTCGCGACTCAGGGTCAGGCCGCGAGCGTAATAGCTGCTGTTGGGGAAATTCTTGCGCATGATCCGATCGGTGTCGTCACGCAGATCGTTGAGGCCCAGTTGATCGTAAGCCTTGATCATGATGAATAACGCCTCCTCGCCAGCGGGCGCGTCCGGGTAGGTCTTCAAGGCATATTGGGCACGATTGGCCGCCGCCAGATAAGCGCCACGTTTCATGTAGTAACGTGCGACATGCAGTTCCAGCGAGGCCAGTGCGTTGACCAGATAGCGCATGCGCAGGATGGCGTCGGGCGTGTATTTGCTGTCGGGAAAACGTGTCGCCAGTTCCTTGAACGTTTCAAAGGATTCACGTGCGCCTTTTGGATCACGCTCGGTCATGTCTTGATTGCTGATGGAACCAAGCAGGCCCAGGTCTTCGTTGAAATTGATCAAGCCGCGCAAGTAATAAACGTAATCGACGTTGGGGTGGTTGGGGTGCAGCTTGATGAAACGGTCGCAGGCGGAAATTGCCGAAGCCGGTTCCAGATCCTTCCAATAGGCATAAGCGATTTCGATCTGCGCTTGCTGTGCATAGCGGCCGTAAGGGTAGCGGGACTCGAGCTTCTCGAAATACTTGATCGCCTTGGTATAAGAGCCCTCGGTCAGCGCGTCCTTGGCTGCCGCGTAAAGCTTGTTGGCCGACCAGCCGACGGTTTCGTCCTTCTCGGCGGGCAGGAGGCCGCAGCCGGCGAGCAGCGTGGCGATTAAAAGCGTCACGATAAACGCTAAACTACGCATGATGAAAAACCCACAAAAAGAAAAGGCGCCAGGCGCGATGTCCACCAAGGACACGGAACCAGGCGATTATAGCGCAAACCCAAAAATTACCTTGACCGTGCCGACCGAATGCAGTGGGCTACGGCTGGATCAAGTGCTGGCTCAATTGTTATTCGAGCATTCGCGCAGCCGCTTGCAAAACTGGGTCCGCGCGGGGCGCGTCGCCGTGGGGGGAAACGTCGTCCTCGAACCGCGTCGCAAGCTCTGGGCGGGCGAAGGCATCGAATTGACAGCAGCGCCCGACGAACGCGCAGAATCGTCCACGCCGGAAAATATTCCCCTGCAAATTGTTTACGAGGACGCGGCGGTGATCGTGCTCGATAAACCGGTCGGTCTGGTCGTCCATCCCGGGAACGGCAATTGGCACGGCACCTTGCTCAACGCACTGCTGCACCATGCCCCTCAACTCGAGAAGGTGCCTCGGGCGGGTATCGTGCATCGACTCGACAAGGATACCAGCGGTTTGATCGTCGTTGCCAAGACGCTCGAGGCGCAGACCCATCTGGTGCGGCAATTACAGGCGCGCACCGTCAAACGCATTTACCAGGCCTTGGTGCGCGGTATCGTCGACAAGGCCGGTATCGTCGATTCCCCGATCGGTCGCCATCCGACGCAACGCACACGGATGGCCGTTGTGCGCACTGGCAAGCCCGCACGGACGCGTTACCGGAGTCTGGAGCATTTTCAGGGGTGTACTCTCGTCGAATGCGCACTGGAAACCGGGCGGACGCATCAGATTCGCGTTCATATGACCTCGATCGGTCATCCGCTGGTCGGTGACCCGGTTTATGGCGGTGTCGCCAGTCGCGTGCCGCGTGGACCGCTGTTTGCGCATCAGGCATTGCATGCCTGCCGTCTGGCGCTGGTTCATCCGCTCAGCGGCAAGGCGATGTCGTGGCGTTCCGGCCTGCCCGACGATCTGGCCGAGTTGATCGATACGCTGCGTCAGGAAGCGTCTGCCGCACACGACGACGCTTCGGGAGACGACGAGTGGGATGATGATGACGCAGGCGTCGAGATCTTTTACGTCGACGACGAGCCTGACAATGAGGAACCGGATGAGCAATAAACAGTGTCTGGTGCCCGACTGGCCCGCGCCGCGCCGCATCAACAGCTTGATCACCACCCGTCTCGGCGGTGTCAGTGTCGCGCCTTACGCCAGCCTCAATCTTGGCGACCATGTCGGTGACGACCCGTTGGCGGTGACGGCGAATCGTCGGCATCTCGCCAGCCACTTGCCGAGCGAACCGTGCTGGCTGAATCAGGTTCATGGCACGACCGTCATCGAAGCGATGGCCGGCGGCAAGACCACGCCGCCGGTCGCCGATGCCAGCTTCACGCGTCTGCCGGCAGTGGTCTGCGCGGTGCTGACCGCCGATTGCCTGCCGGTGTTGTTCTGCGACCGGTCCGCCTCGGTCGTGGCGGTCGCGCATGCCGGTTGGCGTGGGCTGTTGGCCGGTGTCCTTGAGCAAACCGTTGTGGCGATGGACATTTCTCCCGATCGTTTGCTAGCGTATTTCGGACCCGCCATCGGTCCGCGGGCTTTTGAAGTCGGGGACGAGGTTCGTCGAGCGTTTGTGGCTTCATGTCGGGACGCTGCCGCGGCATTCCAGCCGGCGGCGACCGGTGAAACGGAGAAATGGTTCGCCGATATCTACCTGTTGGCGCGGCAGCGATTGCGGCAACTCGGAATCACCGCCATTTACGGCGGGCAATGCTGCACGTGGCACGAAAACGATCGTTTTTTTTCGTATCGCCGCGACGGTGCCACCGGACGAATGGCCTCCTTGATCTGGCTATCGGCAAATTGATCAGCGCTCCCGAGTGCTCTGGCGCGCATCGGGCGATGGTTCCTCGGACCGCGGCGCACGGCGGTGGTGGCGTTTGCGACCGCCGGAGAGCCACCACGACAATGTCGTCGGCAGCACACCGTAAAAGAGAAAAGTCAGCACGCCAGCGACGGCGCTTGATTCGGTCAGCGCCATCAACGCGGTAACGTAAAGCCAGCCAATCGCGACAATATGCATGGTGCGGGATTATAGTCCGCGGAGATGAATGGGGCATGGCGCCGTGTCCGGCCAGTGGGCGGCGAAGTTTGGCATTGACAGCATAGAGGCCGCAATGGAGAATCGACGGCTGACCAGCAGAATGGCATCAGAAGGGTTTCGGGCGGGGATTCTGGCGTGGTGTGCACGATAGGGCTTTGATGCGCGGCTTCGCTGGCGTGCCGGTTCACGCGTGCATCGCCTCGATTAGTCGAGCCGGAGTTTGCACCTGAGGTAGTCGGCAGTTGTGGTAATTGTGGCGACATCAGGTCGCCAGTCGTTTTTATCGTCAACAGGAAAGGGAAGAGCTATGACGCAACGTGTTGCTTTGGTTACGGGTGCTATGGGTGGTATCGGCACGGCCATTTGCCAGGAACTGGCCAAGGCCGGTCACAAGGTTGTTGCAGCCTACCATCCGGAGTTCGACAAGCCGGAAGAGTGGAAAAAAGCGATGGCGGAAGCCGGATTCAACGATTTCATCTGCGTTGCCGGCGACATCTCCGACTACGACTCCTGCGCGGCGATGGTCGCCGAAGCCGAAGCCAAGGCCGGTCAAATCGATATTCTGGTCAACAACGCGGGTATTACGCGCGACAAGATGTTTGGACGGATGGAACTGGCGCAGTGGAACGCGGTGATTTCGACGAACCTGTCGAGCCTGTTCAACATGACCAAGCAAGTTTCCTCCAAGATGGCGGAGCGTGGCTGGGGCCGCATTGTCAATATCTCCTCCGTCAATGGTCTGCGCGGTCAGGCCGGTCAGACCAACTACTCCGCCGCCAAGGCGGGGGTCATTGGTTTCACCAAGGCGCTGGCCGCCGAACTGGCCGCCAAGAACGTCACCGTGAATGCGATCTGCCCGGGCTATGTGGCCACGCAAATGGTCATGGCGATCAAACCGGAAATTCTTCAGAGCATCGTAGACACCGTGCCGATGAAGCGTCTGGCCAAGCCGGAAGAAATCGGTGGCGCGGTGGTTTACATCGCCTCCGACATCGCGGGCTTCATGACCGGTTCGACGTTGAACATTTGCGGTGGCTTGTATTATCAGTAAGTTCGACTTTTGTCGCGAACAGGCCCCTATTGGGGCCTGTTTTTTTTGAGCTAGAGTATAATCGTGTTGCACCGCACCAATGGGGCGCCGCAAGTTGCCCGCCGAGTTACCTGTCAATGGAGGAACGGTCGTCATGCCCGAGCAGCCGCGACTGATCAAAAAATATCCAAATCGTCGCCTTTACGACACCAAGACCAGTGCTTACATCACCTTGAGCGACGTCAAGGATTTGGTGCTCTACCGCGAGTCCTTCAATGTTCTTGACGCCAAAAGCGGCGAAGACATCACCCGCACCATTCTGTTGCAGATCATTCTTGAGGAAGAAGCGGGCGGCATGCCGCTGTTCACCACCGATCTGTTGTCGCAAATGATCCGTTTTTACGGTCACGCCATGCAAGGCATGCTCGGTAAGTATCTGGAAACAAATATCAAGTCGTTCATCGAATTCCAAAAGAAACTGCAAGAACAATCGCAGCAGTTATACGGCGAAAGCAGCAGCCAGATGCAAAGCGATATGTGGTCCCAGTTCATGAATTTCCAGGGCCCGGCGATGCAGACGATGATGACGACTTACATGGAGCAAAGTCGGAACATGCTTCATCAGATGCAGGATCAGATCAAGACCCAAGCCCGCTCGTTGTTCACGGCGATTCCGCTACCGGGTTTTCCATCCGATTCGACGAAGCAGGTGCAAAAAGAAGTGGAAAAGTAGTGGGTTTCTAGTAGCCGCAGGACTCGCGGCGGTATTGCCTTTTTTTCGAGCGGACAAAACTGTCGCCGGCTGGCACGCGTACCGCCGGATGGCTCCGGGCTTGACCCCTGTCGCCTTGCTCCCATTTGTTAGGGTTTTCTCCTAATGGCATGACTTGGGACGGTAATTGTCCTTTTTCTACACGCATTGAATTCCGGCGTTTTCCGACGAGCGCCGATGACGCGATGTTGTCACGGTGACTATCGCGTTCGTTTGACGAACAAAAACCTTGCGATTCGGTCTACTAAGCATCGGACGCTGACCGGTGAAACAACGGAAAAATCAATCGAATGAGCTTAGGTCGATTCGATCCTATCCGATTCGCTTCGCATTGGAAGTCGTCCATGCGTCCAATCTCGGCGCAATGGCGTAACGCCGTTTCGATGTCGTTTTGCACGGCCGAAAAACCATCGTCGCTCGATCATCAAGAGGAGGCTGCATGATGAAAGCCGTTAAAAAAGAGTGGGTTGCTCCCCTTATTATCGCCCTATCGTTTGCTTTGAGTGGGTGTGGCGGGATGTCGACGCAAGGCAAGAACACGGCCGTTGGCGCAGGAGTTGGCGCTGTCGGAGGGGCGATTCTGACGGGTGGTAGCGCCGGAGGAACCGTTGGTGGCGCTGCCGTCGGCGGCATCATCGGTCACGAAATCAACAAATCGAAGTGATGTTCGCCGGTGTGCGTTTAGCAAACCGCGGGCAGTGACGGGGCGACTCGCGTGCAGCCGCGTTTTTGCACACTAGGACGCAGGCGGGGCGGCTACACGCCGCCAGGGCGTGGCCTTGGTAAGGGCGTTTGCTACAAACGCACAATGATCTGAAAGGAAAAAACATGAACAACCATGTGTCGGCGTTGGTCGCGCGAGGCGGTTGGCACGTCGTCTTTCCGATACTGCGAAGTGGATTGATCGTCCTGTTTGTCGCCCTACCCGCGGTCACACTTTTGGCCGATGAAGCGGCCGATCCCGCGAGTCGTAACCGTAGTAGTGGTTCCGACGAGCAGATCCAGTGGATGAGTGGCGGTATCGGCGACGAGGCACGGGATGCGATGCGTAAAATGGCATCGGACTACAACGTACACATCGTGTTCAGCGACAGGTCGGGCAGTTACCTTGCCACCATTCCATTTTCAGTCGCGCAGATGGTTCCGGACCGCGAACGGGGTATTTATTCAGGTGTCAGCGAAGGTCCTTTGTTGTACTTGCGCTTGTCGCCAGGGACGTATCAGATCGCCGCGGAAATCAACGGGGCGTGGCTGAGCCGACGTATTCAGCCCGGCACTCCCGGCCATCCGACAAAAATATCGTTTGTCGCCGGAGGGCAATAAGACATTCGGCATTGTTGTTCCGTCAGTCTCTTTTCGCGTCTGAGGGACAATTGCCGTCTGCCGGCCGGCAGAAGGCTGGATGTTGCGCAACGCAGCCGGTCGGCGACGTTGCGTGGTCGGTCTATCGCTTCAATCGTTGAGTCTCTGCTGTGCGCGGCGATGGATTGACTAGCGCCTTACTCATTGATGTTGTCGATTCCAGTGAAGTAGTAGTGCGAACCGATGCGATTGAAGAGAAACCTTATGGGGTAGCTGCCCACGTCGCAATACACTTCGTAGTGACCGATCAGCCCCTTCAGGGGCTGTAAGGTGGCGGATGTCAGACATTTTTTTGTCGCCGCCGGGAAAATTGTCGCGTATCTGTTCTTGAGTGTTTTAGGGTTGGCGATGTTTCCGCCGAATTCATTGGAGTGAATCGGGAATTTCGCCAGCGCGGCGATCGCCGCCGGATCATCGGCGCGCAATGCGTTTTGGAAGCGTTCCCATCGCTGGCGCAGTTCCGGCGGGAGTGCAGCGGGTGCGGCCATGACTTGACTGGCGCCCAGGGAAAGCAAAACAAACAATTTTGTTACAGTCATTTCGCGGAACTCTCCGATAGTTGCGCAACGGCGATGAACGGCCGGTGATCGACAGTCCTCCTGCCCGCCAGGAATTTCCGGCGCGGGGGGCGCATTTTAGCCGCGAATTCTGACGATCAGGCGTTGCACGAAGTCGAGGCTGTTCCACCAGCGCACACCGTTCTCAAGTACTCGCATGCCGATTTCGGTCAAGCGCAGTGCCCGGGTGCCAACTTCGGTGACGCCGGTGTCGGCGATCACGCCGGTATGCATCAGATATTCGGCGATTACCGGCGGGACTTGCTGACCGTCGAGCACCCAGCGCGTGCCAAAGCCGTCGTCGTCGCCTGGCAACATCATCAACGGTCGGCATTTGCCCATGAATTGCAGGATTTCGAGCGTCTGAGCCCGGCATGGAATCAAAGAGGTTGGCGTTGGGCGCATGATTTTCTCCGTGGAGAATTTTCCCGGGGCGTCGTCGTTCGTGTGTCGGTGGCGCACCGACCGGTGGCAGGCAAACGTCGGAAAGCGTGGATTGAAAATGCTGTTCGGGGTATTCCTAAGTTGGTAGACGGCTGTTGGCGACGGTTTCTTGAATCAGTGTAAGCCGATTTGCGTTCGATTTCCGGCGTTTTCCGCGAGTTTGCCGTTGTGCTTGAACCACGACGCCGCACGGGTGGTCATTCGTCCGCCAATGTTAAGATGGCGTTCTTGCATTAACGGTCGCCGGCTTGTCGCCAGGCAAGGGAAAGGGCCAGGGCACGCATGTTCCGTCTTGAGCAACTCGTCGCACGACACGTCGGGCCGCTGTCCTTGAACGTCGCAGCCGGCGAGTGCATCTGTGTCCTTGGCGCTTCCGGAAGCGGCAAGTCACTGTTGTTGCGGGCGATTTCTGATCTTGACCCGCACGATGGCGAAATCTTCTTCGACGGCCGCGCCTGTTCGGCGATGCCGGCACCCGAATGGCGAGCGGCGGTGATGTTGGTGATGGCCGAAAGCCAGTGGTGGTTCGACACCATCGGCGACCATTTCATTGACGGTGTCGACGCCGCTTGGTTGGAGCGGCTGGGTTTGACGGCGGCGGCGATGAGCTGGTCGGTCGCGCGCTGTTCAACCGGCGAACGGCAGCGTCTGGCCTTGCTCCGCGCGCTGATGCGACGCCCGGCGGTGCTGTTGCTCGACGAACCGACCGGCAATCTCGACGACGAGAGCAGCCGGCGCGTTGAGGCGTTGCTGGCGGAGTATCGCCGGACCCGGCAAGCGGCCGTGTTATGGGTCAGTCACGACGAACAACAGGCGGCGCGCGTCGCCACGCGACGTTTTGTTCTTGACGACGGAAAGTTGACGGAAATACGGGGATGAATGTCGTTGCGCTGACGCCTTGGGATCTTGCCGTGGCGGCGCTGCTGATACTGGCGTTGGCCGGCCTGTCGCTGCGCATGCGATTGGGCGTGGAAAAGCAACTGCTGGTTTCGGCGGCACGCAGCACGATCCAGTTATTGTTGATCGGCCTGGTGCTCAAGGTGTTGTTCGCGAACGCCAGCCTGCCTTGGGTGGCGCTGATGGCGGCAACGATGCTGGCGGTGGCCGGGCGCGAGGTAATGGTCCGGCAAAAGCGGCGACTGCGCGGCGCCTGGGGCTTCGGCGTCGGCACCCTGTCGATGTTCGTCTCCTCGTTCGTCGTCACGTTACTGGCCTTGCTACTGGTGATCGACGCCACGCCGTGGTACGCGCCGCAATACGCCATTCCCTTGCTTGGCATGGTTCTCGGCAACACCATGAATGGCATCGCGCTGGGGATGGACCGGCTGGCGCAGGAGGTGACGACACGGCGCGCGGCGATCGAAACCCGTCTGGCGCTGGGGCAGGATTGGCGACAAGCAATCGCCGACAGTCGCCGCGACGCGATCCGGGTGGGGCTGATTCCGATCATCAACGCCATGTCGGCCGCCGGCATCGTCAGCCTGCCGGGGATGATGACCGGCCAGATTCTTGCCGGCACGCCGCCGGTCGAGGCGGTGAATTACCAGATTCTGGTGATGTTTCTGATCGCCGGCGGCACCGGTTTCGGCACCGCCGTCGCGGTCGGGCTGGCGGCGCGTCGTCTTTTCGATGACCGGCAACGCTTGCGTCTGGATCGCCTGCACGGCTGATTCCGCATCGTCCCAGACCGTATGCGTTTTTTCGCTTTTCCAATTTTCCACTTCGCCATGGGGATGGCGCCACGCATGAAGCCGATTTGCGTCCGGGAGGCTCGGTGACAAAGCAATCATCCGACATTTGCGGTATTCGTCAGGCCACCACCCGCTTCAGCCTGATCTATTGGAGCGGTGTGTTTATATTCTTGGGCCTGCTGTGGGGTCTGGCGGGCACGGGTCCAATTGAATCCGGCACGGGAAAACTGTTGCTCTATGCGTCGTGCCCCCTAGTGACCACGGGCATTTCGGCATTGCTGTTCCGCGTGTATGAACGGTCGATTGCGGCGCACTCATCCGAAAATTCGCTCCCTTTGCTGATTGGCGCGTCTTTCGTTCTCTCTCTTCTGGCGGCGCCGGTCTGGGCGATCTTCGGCCATGTGGTCGATAGCGTTTATCGTTGGCCGCAACCCTCTGTCCTGGACTGGAAAGAGTTCGGTTACGACACGGCCCATGGCGCATCGCTGTTCTTCGCTTGGTCATGCCTGCTCATTACCTTGGTTTTCGGCTTCGAACTCAGCGATCGTGCGCGACGCCTGGCGACCGTGCGCGAAGAAGCGCTGACGGCGCAGATGCGCGCGCTACGCTATCAGGTAAACCCGCACTTCCTGTTCAATACCCTGAACTCCATTACCGGACTGATCGAGGAAGGCTCGGCGATGCACGCCAAGCACATGGTGTTGTCGCTGTCCACGTTCTTACGTACCACGTTGTCGCTCGATCCGATGCACGATGTGCCCTTGGCGGATGAACTTTCGTTGCAGGAAGAGTATCTGGCAATCGAGCGCGAACGCTTCTCCGACCGCCTGGATTTCAGCATCGATATGGCCGAGGATGTACGCGGCGCGCGGGTGCCGAGCCTGATTTTGCAACCGTTGATCGAGAACGCCATCAAACATGGCGTGGGTGCGCTACGTGGACAGGTAAGGATCGTCCTGCATGCGCACCGCGATGGGAATCGGCTACATCTATGGGTGGAGAACGACATGCCGTCCCCAGATACTGGAGGCTCGCGACCGCCAGGAATGGGAATCGGACTCAAAAATGTCGCGGAACGCTTGCGTACCCGCTTTGGCGAGGAGGGGCGATTCTCCGCCGGCCCTATTAGTCCCGGCCGCTACCGCGCGGCAATCGATTTGCCCTGGACGCCGGTATGAGCGGATTGTCGGTGCTCGTCGTCGGCGACGAGCCGCCAGATCGGCGCAGGCGATGGCGCTCGCTGGACAAGCGTGGTGTGCTTTCCCACCGAAAAAGGGGAAATAAAAATTTCCTCGCGCCGAACCCCGCGACCGCTGAATGCCCAAGCCGCTCACGGTTAAAAGGAAACTCCATCTTTTCGTGAGGCGGACACGCTCCACCCGCACTCGGCCAAAGGGTCAAAGACATTTCCCGTTTCCGCGCCACCGTCTTTTCCACATGTCTCCGACCCTTTTGGTTTCTCTGTTTCGCTTCAATTAGTTGGAATGTGTTTCTTGAGAGGGCTTGTATACCTTCCAACTACCGGCTTCATTAACGAATCCCTTGGGACTAATCGCGTATCCGGCTTCCTTGAAGGCACTGCTTGCCAGATACCCGGCAATGCGCATTCCTTCTGAATCCCCCGCGCCAGTTACGAGAACCATGTTTCGAGCTGGAACGAACGCCACTAGCTGTCCCCGAACGTCAAATGTTTGTTTGTTCCAGTACTTACTCAGAAGAAGTATTGATGCTTCGTAGTTCTCGTCGAGAGACACCAAGTACACCTTCGCGTTCCCAATCTTGTCCAACGGGCGAATTGTTACCCCTTTCTTGTCAAAGTATGTGCTGAGGTTCTGGGTTGCAATTGAGCGAATCGTTGTCTCAGCGACCTTGATCTCTGCCAAGTCCTTCTTAGTGATCATACGTATGCCATTGTCGCTGTCGAAGACATAGAAGACGTACAGTTCGTCGTTAACTCGTTCGAATACAAGAGGCAGTTCTTTGTCGCCCAATCCCGCTTGGGTCAGTTGTCGTCTCACGGTGATGAGATAGTCAGCGGGCTTGACGACGCCAAATATTGATTTCGCAGTTTTTGCGCCTAGTAGATCACGCTGCGATCTAATTGACTGAATGTGGCTATCGACTATGGAGCGTAGGTTGTCTGGAACAGACCTGTACTGCGCATACGCATTGTCTAGGAAGATTGTTAGCTCGTACCCGTTCACATCCTTGGAATTCACTTGGAGCGGGCGCAAAACCCGAAATTGAACATCTTTCAACACCTCAGACGCGCGATTTGTAAAGTACTGGGTGAAATCGCTCTCCAACATTTGAGAGGCAAAAGATAGCGATGAAACGAAGATACAGAAGATCGCGGCTACTTTTTTCATTGGAGTGTCCTAAAGGGCGATTCATGCGAACTCTAATCGGGATAGAAAGAAGCCTCGCGGCCCCTCCCTCCCATACCACCGGACGAACGGGTCACCTATCCGGCGGTTCGATGAATTAAAGGGAGTCTCGAAAAACCTCGGTTCGCCTGCCATTGGCAAAATCACAACGTCCTGAATTCCGCTGCATCTTGAAATGATGAAATCGCGTAGCGCCGCCAAGGCCGGCCTATTTGCTGACGAACACCACCGCAAGAAGATCGACTCCCTCGGCGACCCGCTGGTCGAGATCGAGTCGCAAATCGACTTTGTGGGGTTGGAGGTCGAGCTTGGTCGGGTGGTACCGCGCCCGACCGAGACGATGGCGCGAATTCCGGTTCTGAAGCGACTGTGCAACCTGTCCGATGAGCAAATGGAATCCCCGTTGCTCGACCGCATGAGCGACAAGCGCGTCTGTGGACTCGCGAACGTGGCGAATATCCCGAACCGTACCACGGTGTGGACCTTCGAAAGCCGGATCGGTGGCGCGGGATCGAAAGCCCGATTCGACAGCATCTCGGCGCAGTTGCCCGAAAAGGGCGTCATCGCACGCGGCGGACAGATCCTCGACGCCCCTTGGCGGTCTGCGACACTTGAAGCGGCTGGAATCAAGGCCTTCTGACGCCTGAAAGGGGCCGAATCGCCGGTGCCCGAGGCGGTTCAAAGCAAAAAGGGGACAACGCCGCCAGAAAAGTCGGTGCGTTGTCGGAGAAATTGAACCGAATCCAGTCGCGGCCATCGCCGCGCGCTAGGATTTACTGTAGATATGGGGTTATTCGAGGTGCCCGTGAATCGCATCTATTGTGGCGATGCGCTACATTTACCAGGCTTCGCCATTTCCAGTTTAACGACATCTTTTTTCCCTTGTTCTTCAGTAACTTGCTCGAGACCCGCGCCACCAACAATTACGCCAATTTTAATAAACTGCCGAATGAAATAGTTTTTCCCGGCTTCGAACATCAATTCTAATGTGTTTGGAGAAAACTCTGACTCAGTGTCGACCTTGTGAAACTTCCCGCCTTCAACTTCAGTATAGAAAAATACATCTGGCGCACTCTCGCCAACACATTTCTTATCAATCCATATGTCTTTCTTGAGTGCTTTTCCGATGAAGCTGTCGCGATAAATGTAGACGCCGGCGGTGCCTTGATTTGGCGGGTTGAACTCCTTTGCTTTATCGGAATCTGCCTTCGGAGACATTTCCACGGATGCACAACCTGAAATTAGAAGTACAGCGGCAACGGCTGAAAAAGAAGCAATTTTCATAATGATAACTCCTCGACAAATAATGGGTTGATTAAGTCGGCTTGCGCCCGCTCACGGTGTTTTTCTGCGTCTGCCGAAAAACGCGGAGATGCAGTGACTAGAGAATATGTCGCGTCTAGCGATATTGAATTAGACGACAGATCGCAGCGGGCGACAAGCCACTCCGCGCGAAGGGCGTGGCGGTGTCGGGAGCGGTTTTTCAGCCGTGTGGGGCGCGGCCGGCGGTCGTTCAGGCGAACAAAGGGTCAAGCTGCCGGAGGACGCGGGTGTCGAGATCGGGGGCCAGGCAATCGACGGTTCGCGGCCGCAGGGTGTTGTTGAGCCAGGTGATCTGCCGTTTGGCGAGTTGGCGGGTGGCGTGGATGCCGCGCTCGCGCAGTTCGTGGCGCGGCGCCAGATTGTGCTGCACGTCCCAGACTTGCCGGTAGCCGACGCAGCGCATGGCCGGCAGGCCGGCGTGCAGGCGGTATTTCGCGCGTAGCGCGCTGACTTCGTCTTCCAGTCCGGCGGCGAGCATGGCCTCGAAACGTTCGGCGATGCGTTGGTGGAGAATGCCGCGCTCGGAGGGCAGCAGGCCGATGGCGACGAAGCGGTAGGGCGGCGGACTGCCGCCGCCGGCCAGGAGTTCGGAGAGCGGTCGCCCGCCGAGGCGGAAGACTTCGAGTGCGCGCTGGATGCGCTGCGAGTCGGTGGTGTGCAGGCGGGCGGCGGTGAGCGGGTCGTGCCGGGCCAGTTCGGCGTGCAGCGCCGGCCAGCCGCGTTCGGCGGCGTCGCGGTCGATGGCCGCGCGGGTGGCGGCGTCGGCTTGCGGCAGGTCGACCAGCCCGTCGATCAGCGCCTTGAAATACAGCATGGTGCCGCCGACCAGCAGCGGCACGCGGCCGCGCGCGGTGATCTCGGCCATGGCCTCCAGAGCGTCGCGGCAGAAGCGCGCCGCCGAGTAGGCGTCTTCCGGGCTGAGCAGGTCGAGCAGGCGGTGCGGGAAGTCGGCCAGCGTCGCGGCGTCGGGCTTGGCGGTGCCGATGTTCATGTCGCGGAAGACTTGCGCCGAGTCCACGCTGATCAAGTCGACGGGAAAGCGGCGGGCCAGTCGCAGCGCCAGCGCCGTCTTGCCGCTGGCGGTGGGACCCATCAGCAGGATCGCCGGCGGCAGGGGTGGCGTGGGTGACGATGAACCGTTCATCGACCGCGCAGGAAGTGCTGGTCGAGTTCGGCCAGGCTCATTTGCGCCCAAGTCGGGCGACCGTGGTTGCAATGGCCCGAACGCTCGGTTGCTTCCATCTGCCGCAGCAGGGCGTTCATTTCGGGTATCGACAGCAGGCGCCGGGCGCGCACCGCGCCATGGCAGGCGAGAGTGCCGAGCAGCGCGTCGCGGTGGGCGGTGAGCGCCTGGCTGACGCCATGCTCGCGCAAGTCGGCGAGCAGCGCGCGCGCCAGCGCGGCGGGGTCGGCCGCCTCCAGCAACGCCGGCACGCCGCGCACCGCCAGTTGCCGAGGCCCCAGCGGCGCCAGATCGAAGCCGAGCCGCCTCAGGGCGTCTGCGTGTTCCTCGGTGGTGGCGAGATCGATGTCGTCGGCGCTGAACACCGCTGGAATCAGCAGACCCTGGGTGGCGATGCGCTGTTCGTCGAACGCCTGTTTGAGCTTTTCATAAAGGATGCGTTCGTGCGCGGCGTGCATGTCGACGATCACCAGTCCGCGCGCGTTCTGGGCCAGGATATAGATACTGTGCAGTTGGGCGAGGGCGTAACCGAGCGGCGGCGCGGCATCGCCGTCGTCGCTCCACGCCGTTTCGGCGGCGGTGTTGTCGCTGTTTGCCGGCAACGCGGCACGCGCGAAGGCCAGATAGCTGTCGCCGCCGACGCGTTCGCCAACGCGTTCGCCAACGCGCAAGGCGGGCTGGAAAGCGCCGTGGGGCGGGAAAAAGGGAGTCGGGCGCGGGTTGCCGCCACCGGCGCCGCGGTCATCGTTCTCGCCGTCCCTTTCGAAAGCGGCGGAATTCGCGGAAGGGACGAGAAGCGGCGGGGCCGAGTGGCCGACCGGCGCCTCTGCGCTCAGCGGGTTGGCGAGCAGGCGTTGCACGGCGTGAAAGACGAACTGATGCACCGAGCGCGCGTCGCGAAAGCGGACATCGGTTTTTTGCGGATGGACATTGACGTCCACGGCCGCCGGATCGATGTCGACGAACAGGCAGTACGCCGGGTAGCGGCTGCCGTGCAGCAGATCCCGGTAGGCCTCGCGCAGGGCGTGGGCGAGCACCTTGTCGCGCACGAAACGGCCGTTGACGTAACAGTATTGGGCGTCGCCGCGCGGTCGGGAGTAGGCGGGCAGGGCGCAATAGCCGAAGACGCGCAGCGGCCCGGCCTGCACGTCGAGGGCGCGCGATTCGGCAAGAAAATCGTCGCCGAGAACAGCGCCGGCGCGGCTGTGAGCGTCGCTTCGCGGCAGGTGCAGGTTGACGCGGCTGTTATGCGACAAGGTGAAGGCGACCGCGGGATGCGCCAGGGCGATCCGTTTGACGGTTTCCGCGCAGTGGGCGAATTCGGTTTGCTCGGACTTGAGGAATTTTCGCCGCGCCGGGGTGTTGTAGTACAAATCCCGCATCTCAACGACCGTGCCGACGGCCAACGCCGCCGGTTCCGGTCTCGCGTCGGCTTCGCCAACCAGGCGCCAGGCGTGAGGCGCGCCGTTCTGGCGGCTGGTGATGGCAACGCGGGCGACGGCGGCGATCGAGGCCAGCGCTTCGCCGCGAAAACCGAGCGTGGCGACATTTTCCAGGTCGCTCAGCGAGGCGATCTTGGAGGTGGCGTGGCGGGTGAGGGCGAGCGCCAGTTCGTCGCGGGCGATGCCGCGGCCGTCGTCGCCGAGGCGGATCCGCTTGACACCGCCCTCCTCGAGCTGGATCTGAAGGGTCGAACCGCCGGCATCGAGCGCGTTTTCGAGCAGTTCCTTGAGCACCGATGCCGGTCGGTCGACGACTTCGCCGGCCGCGATCTGACTGATCAGCAGATCGGGCAGCAGGTGGATTGTTTCAGGCATGCCGCGATTATACCGGTCCGGCTTCCGGTAAAATCGCGGCTTGCCGTTCTTCCCCGCCAGCCATGGAATACCTCAGCAGCTTCATCGACATCGTTCTGCACCTCGACGTTCACCTTGCCGCGCTGGCGCAGAACCATGGCGCGTGGATCTACGCCATTCTCTTCGCGATCATTTTCAGCGAGACCGGTTTCGTGGTCACGCCTTTCCTGCCCGGCGACTCGCTGCTGTTCGTCGCCGGCGCGCTGGCGGCGCTGGGCGGCATGGACATCGCCATCCTGCTCGCCGTGCTGGTCGCTGCGGCGACGCTTGGCAACATGCTCAATTACCAGATCGGCCGTTTTCTTGGGCCGAAGGTTTTTCAGTGGGAAGAATCGCGTTTTTTCAACAAGGCGGCGCTGGAAAAAACACATGCGTTTTATGAGCGGCACGGTGGCAAGACCTTGGTGATTTCTCGCTTCCTGCCGCTGTTTCGCACCTTCGCGCCCTTCGTCGCCGGCGTCGGAGCGATGAATTACGCCAAATTCACGTTCTTCAACCTGATCGGCGCCGGCGCCTGGGCGCTGTCGTTGACCCTGGCCGGCTACTGGTTCGGCAACTTGCCGTGGATACGGCAGAATCTGACGCTGGTGATTCTGGCGATCATCGCCGTTTCCTTGCTGCCGGTGCTGATCGGCTGGTGGCAACAGCGAAAGGCCGCCTGATGGCCCGCGTGTCCGTGGTGGTCCTCATTTCGGGGCGCGGCAGCAACATGGCGTCGCTGCTGGCCGCCGCCGCCGCCAACGAATTGTCGTCGGCGCGCATCGTCGCGGTGATCGCCAACCGGCCCGATGCCGCCGGTTTGCGTACCGCCGCCGCCCATGGCGTGCCAACCGCCGTGGTCGACCACCGGCAGTTCGCCGGACGCGACGAGTTCGACCGCGCGCTACGCGAGGCGATAGACGCTTTCGCTCCCGATCTGGTGCTGCTGGCCGGTTTCATGCGCATTCTCGGCGAGTCTTTCGTCCGCCATTACCACGGCCGGCTGCTGAATATTCATCCCTCGCTGCTGCCGTCGTTTCCCGGCCTGCACACCCACCGCCGGGCGCTGGCCGAAGGCGTGCGCATCCACGGCTGCACGGTGCATTTCGTCACGCCCGATCTCGACCACGGGCCGGTGGTGGCGCAGGCCGCCGTGCCGGTGCTCGACGACGACGACGAGATCACTCTGGCCGCGCGCGTGCTGGCGCAGGAACATCGTATTTATCCGCTGGCGGTGCGCTGGTTCGCCGAAGGTCGCTTGCGCGTCGAGGACGGACGCGTGCGGCTGGCCACCGCGCAAGCCAGCGACGCGGCGTTGATCGCGCCCCAGACCGATGCCGCGCGAGTCGGCGCGTCCTAGGCGGCCGAGCCGATGCCTGTCGCGCTGCTGCTGGCTGTCCTGGCCTCGCTCGGCGTGCACGGCCTGGTCCTCTTTGGCGCCGATTACGAGTTGTCCGAACCGGCCGAGCCGCCGCCGCTGGTCGCCGAACTGAAAATACCGAAACCGCGCCCGCCGGCACCCGCCGCGTCGCCGCCGGTCGCCAAGGCCGCGCCGGTGAAACACCAGACGCCGCGGAAAACATCGCGCAAGGCGCCAGCCCACCCGCCGTCGCCAACCGTCAGCGCGACGCCGTCGCCGCAAGCCGTGCCGGCGCCAGCGGTCGAGTCAGCCGCCGAAACGGTTGGCGGGGCGCCGGAATCCGCGTCGGCATCGGCGCCGGATTCCGTGCCGGAAAATGCTGGGACCGCTTCGTCTGGCGCGTCGGCCGGCGCACCGGCAATCGTTGCCGACCGCCTGCCGGCCAGGGGCCGCATCGGTTATCGCGTCGACAGCGGCGATCAGGGATTTCAAGTCGGCACCTCGATTCACGACTGGGAAATCGCCAACGGCGCCTACCGGATCACGGCGGTCACCGAAACCAGTGGCATGGTCGGTTTTTTTCGCCCCTTGCGCATCGATGTCGAGAGTCGCGGACGGATGACCGACAGCGGCTTGGTGCCGGAACATTTCGTCACCCGCCGCAAGGACGGCACCGGCGGCGAGGGAGCGGAATTCGACTGGTCGCGGCGGCAAGTGCGAATGGGCGCCCGACCGCCGCAGTCCCTGGATGCCGGCGCACAGGATTTGCTGTCGTTTCCCTACCAGTTGAGCCTGCTGGCCCATCTGCAAAGCGGTGACGGCATGCCGATCGCCACCGGCAAGAAATACGCCAATTTCCGTCTCGAAGTGCTCGGCGATCAGGAAGTTTCGGTGCCCGCCGGCACTTTCCGTTGCCTGCATCTGCGTGTGCCGGGCGTGGCGACCACCGAGTTGTGGCTGGCGTATGATCGGGCGATGCTGCCGATTAAAGTGCAGCACGTCGACCGCAAGGGCAATATTCTGGTCCAGGTGGCCACGGCCATCGACCTCGGCAACTAGGAATGACATGACCGCGACCAATTCTCTCGCCCGTTTCACGCCGGCGGTTTTCCGCCATGCCGAAGTCTTGCTCGCCGAATTGCTGCGTTCGCCGCACCCGGCGGACAGTGTTGTTTCCGGCTATTTTCGTCAGCACCGCGAACTCGGCCACGCCGATCGCGGCTTCGTCGCCGAAACGGTGTTCGCCGTGCTGCGGCGCAAGCGCTCGCTGACGGCGCGTTGCGGCGACGACGTCACGTCGCGCCGGCTGCTGCTGGCCTTGCTGGCGTGCGTGCTGGGCTTGAACCGGCGGCAGCTCGAACCGGTGCTCAGCGAAAGCGAGAGCAAATGGCTGGCGGCGGCCAAGGCCGTCAAGCCGGCGGATCTGCCGGTGGCGGTGCGTCTCGATCTGCCCGACTGGCTTTACGACGCGTTGTCCGGCGCCTTCGTCGCCGACGAGCTCGAACAGCTGGCGAACGTGCTCAATCAGCCGGCGCCGTTGGATCTGCGCGTCAATACCGAGAAAAGCGCGCGGCCGGCGGTGCTGGAACGGTTGCGGGCCGACGGTCTGGTCGCCAGCGCGTGCCCTTACTCGCCGCTCGGCATCCGTTTGGCCGGCAAGCCGGCGCTGGCCCGGCACCCACTATTTGTCGAGGGCAGCATCGAAGTGCAGGACGAGGGCAGCCAGTTGCTGGGTTTCCTGTTGCAGCCCCGGCGCGGCGAGATGGTTGCCGATTTCTGCGCCGGCGCCGGCGGCAAGACCCTGCTGCTCGGCGCGCTGATGCGCTCGCAAGGGCGGCTGTATGCCTTCGACGTCAACGAAAAGCGTTTGACCAAACTCAAGCCGCGCCTGGCCCGCTCCGGCTTGTCGAACGTGCATCCGGTGCGCATCGAGTCCGAACGCGACATCAAGATTCGGCGTCTGGCCGGCAAGCTCGACCGCGTGCTGGTCGATGCGCCGTGCTCGGGCCTCGGTACCTTGCGGCGCAATCCGGATCTGAAATGGCGGCAGACGCCGGCCAGCGTGGCCGAACTGGCGGTCAAGCAGGCGTCGATCCTGGCGGCGGCGGCGACCTTGCTGAAGCCGGGCGGCCGACTGGTGTATGCGACCTGTAGTCTGCTGACGGCGGAAAACGACGCGATCGTCGACGCGTTTCTCGCCGCGCATCCTGAATTTGCCGTTTGTTCGGCGCAGGAAATCCTTGCCCGGCAGGCGATCGCCATCGATTGCGGCGATCGCTTGCGTCTGTTGCCGCACCGTCATGGCACCGACGCTTTTTTCGCGACGGCGATGGAGCGCACATGAACGAAAAAGTCATGTTTTCGCTGCTGCTCGATCTCTGGAGCGATTTCAGCGATCCCGGTTTTCTTTGGCAGGTGCTGGCGCTGACGGCTTGTCTGGCGCTCGCCTGGGCGCTGGGACGCTACTGGCGCAGTCACGACATCGCGCACACCACCGCCGAACACGGCATGCTGCGCACGCTCGGCGCGGGGAGCCTGCGTCGGATCCTTTTTCCACTAGTGGCGCTGCTGTTCGTGCTCATCGCCCGCAAGCTGTTCAAGTTCTGGCATGTCGGACCGGTCAGCCTGCTCGAACTCGCGGTGCCGTTGATGACTTCGTTGGCCTTGGTGCGCGCGGCGATCTACATTCTGCGCTACGCCTTTTCGCCGAGCAGTTGGCTGGTGTCCTCCGAGCGTTTCATCGCCACCACCATCTGGCTGTGTCTGGCGCTGTATATCAGCGGCCTCTCGGAGCCGATCGTCGAGATGCTCGAACAGGTCACTTTTTCCATCGGCAAGCAGAAACTGGATCTGTGGACCCTGATTAACGGTCTGATCACCGTGATCTGCACCGTCCTGGTGGCATTGTGGCTGTCCGGTGTCGTCGACAAACGCCTGTCGGCCAACGAGACGCTCGATTCCAACTTGCGCGTGGTCGTCGGCCGGCTGGTCAAGGCGGTGTTGTCGGTGATCGCGCTGTTGCTCAGTCTGTCGCTGGTCGGCATCGACATCACCGCGCTGTCGGTGTTCAGCGGCGCTCTGGCGGTCGGTCTCGGTTTCGGCTTGCAGAAAATCGCCAGCAATTACGTCAGCGGTTTCATCATCCTGCTCGATCGCTCGATCCGCATCGGCAACGTGATCGCCATCGACCCCGCCACGTCCGGCGTCGTGCGGCACATCACCGCGCGCTACACCGTGGTGCGCACGCTTGGCGGTACCGAAGTGATCATTCCCAACGAGTATCTGGTTTCGAACATCATCCGCAACGAGTCGTTTTCCGATACCCGGGTGCGGCTGGTCATTTCGCTGCAAGTGGCCTACAACGCCGATCTGCAACTGGTGATGCGCTTGATGAAGGAGGCGGCGCAGGCGCAACCGCGGGTGCTGGCCGAGCCGCCGCCGCAGGTGTTGTTGACCCTGTTCGCTGACAGCGGCATCAACTTCGATCTCGCGTTCTGGATCGCCGACCCGCAGGAAGGGAGCGGCGGCATTCGTTCGGCGATCAATCTGGCGATCTGGCAGGCGTTTCAGGAACACGGCATCGAAATCCCCTACCCGCAGCGCGAAGTGCGCCTGATCGGTGACACGCCGAAACCGGCCGTGCCGTGAGCGCCGCCGGCTCATGCGGCAGGTCGCCGCCAGCGACCAAAAAACACCGGCCGCGACCATTCCAGATAGGCGGCGACGCCGACGAGACCGAACTCCACGACCGCGGTCCAGTGCAGCAGGTAGTTCAGCCACCAGCGGGAATGGACCGCCGGTATCCTGACCAGCGAAAACGGCGGATCGAACCACGGCCACCGCCACCAGATATCGCCGGCGACACTGTCGAGCAGCAGGTGGCTCCAGACCGCGAGCAGGAAAATCGCGGCGTGGCGACGGATCGGATGCCCCGCCCGCAGCAGCAGGGCAGTGCCGACGGTGATGGCCAGCCAGACCAGCGGCAGATGGGTCGGGTAACGGTGATGGTGGATGCGCTGGCTGGCGAAGAAGGCGCGGTAAAACAGGTCGATATCCGGGAACACGCCGCCGACCATGCCGACGAGGGCCATGGCCGGCGTGATCGACCCACCGGCGCGGCTCGCCAGGCCGCGCGCGCAGAGATAACCGGCGGGCAGGTGCGCGATGAACATCGCGTGCCTCAGTCGTTGGCGGCGGTGGTGGAGGCGGTGGCGATCGGCAGCCCAGCCTTGCGCCAGTCCAGGCGGCGGGTGAGATACATCGTCAGCGCCAGGACGCCGAAGATCAGCCAGGCGCCCATCAACAAGGCGTAATCCTCGGAAGCCAGCAGTTTGTACAGGCCCAGATACAACAGACCGTAGCCGCCCGCCAGACTGGCCGCGCCTTTCCAGCTTCCCAGCAGCGTGCGGCTGTAGCCGGTGATCATCGCCACGCAGGCGACGGCGGCGATCAGATAGGCCAGGGGGAAACCGGTATGTTCGGAAAGCGCCAGCAGCAGCAGGAAGAACAGCACCACCGCGAAACCGATCAGCGAGTATTGCAGCGGATGCACCGGGCGTTGCTTGAGCAATTCGAAGAGAAAGAAGCCGCCCAGGGTCAGCAGCACGAACAGAAAACCGTAGCGTACCGCCCGGTCGGTCTGGGTGTAGGCGTCCACCGGATCGATCAGCGATACGCCGAACGCGCTCTCCCGCCAGCCGCCGGTTTTGCCGTTCAGCAGGCGATCGCCGCCGGTGGCGAAATCGTTGACCCGCCAACGGGCGGAAAAGCCGTCCGCGGCCACGGTGCGCGTTTCCGGCAGGAACTGGCCGTCGAAGCTGGGGTGCGGCCAGGCCGAGCGCAGGCTGAAGTCGTTGTCCTCGGCCAGCGGCACCCAGTCCAGACGACCGCTGCCGGCGAGTTCGAGCTTGGCGTCCAGTGTCAGGCCTTTTTCCAGTAGCGCCGGATTGAGCGGCACGTGGAAACCGTGCTCGAACACCTCGCCGGGAACACCGGGCCGGGCGTCCAGGGTCTGGCCACTGGCGGTGCCGAGAGCGATGCTTTTCAAGCCGCGCGGATCGCTCACGCCAAACAGCAGGTTGACTCCTTCCAGGGTCTGGCCGGGTTTCGGCTGAAAGGCCGGCAACACGGCGTGGACACCCAGCGTGGCCAGGTAAACCCGTGCCTTGTAGATGCCGCGATGCAGTTCGGTGACGTTGAGGGAACCCTGACCGTTGATCTGTGCCGGTCGAATCAGGCGCGAGCAATCCTGCCTCATTTGGCGGCGACGGGTTTTCCCCTTGTCGTCGGTGTCGACCACCTCGCGCCGCTCGCTGCACGAGATCAGCAGCAGCGGCCCGACCAGTTGCTGCGCATGGGCGGATTGATCGGCGATGTCGCGTACCGCGCCGTCGCGCATCGCGGCGCGTTCCTGAACCTTCCACTCCACTTTCATCACCGCGAAAGCTAGAACGAGGGCCAGCAGGATCAGGGTGAGAAGTTTGTAGGCGAGGGCTTTGTTCATGGCGTACTCCGGTTATGAGGTGCCGGGAGTGTGCCGCGTGACCGTGGGCGCTCCGTGAGGTTTGCGCGGAGATTAGGTGAGGATTTTCGCTGGCAGCGTCAGGCGCGCCAGGGTGCCGCCCGACGCCTGGTTGTGCAATTCGATGGTGCCCCGGTGGAGACGGGCCACCTCGCGGACCAGATTGAGTCCCAGTCCGCTGCTGCGTTCGCCGGTGTCCGGGCGGGGCAGCGAATAAAAACGCTCGAACAGGCGCGGCAGGGCGTAATCGGGAATTCCCGGCCCTTGATCGCTCAGTTCCAGGCGGACGCCGTTTTCCGTTTCCGTCAGACGGAGATGCAGCGCGCCGCCATCGGGGCTGAAGTCGATGGCGTTATCCACGAGATTGGTCAGCGCCTGCCGAAGCAGGAAACGGCTGCCGCGGACACGCACGCGTTGCAGGTCTGCATCGACGCGCAGCGATTTGGCCGTCAAACGCGCCTCGCGCGTCGCCAGCACGTCGCGCAGCAGATCGTCGAGCGGTAAATCGTCCACCTCGTCGAGGCGACCGCGATTCTCGGCCCGCGCCAGATTGAGCACGCCTTCGACGATCCGTTGCAGGCGCGCGGTTTCGCCGGCGATGTTGCTTTGCAGGCGATCGCGGCGGGCGGGATCGGTTTCGTCCTGCAACAGCTCGATGGCGCCGCCGATGGCGGCGATGGGACTTTTCAGTTCGTGCGCCAACAGCTGCGACACCTTCTCGACATGCGCCTTGCCATCGAGTTCGGCGCGCAGATGTTCCAGCGCCTGCGCCAGACGCCGCAGTTCGCTACGTCCTTCGATGGGAATGCGGTCGCGCTTGCCGCTGCTCACTTCGGTGGCGTAAAGCACCAGCCGGCGCAGATCGCGCGTCATCCAGAACGAAAAGCCGAGCGCCAGCAACAGCGCCAGGGCGAACAGCCACAAGGCGGATTGCCAGGCTTTGTCGCGCGCGAGGTCGATGAAACTCTGGAACGAGCGGGCAGGCTTGCCCACGGACAGCACGCCGGCAATCCGTCCGTCCTGGACGATGGGCGCGGCGACGTACATCACGCTACTGTTACGGTCGTAATCGTTCTCGCGAGTGGTGCGGGCGCCGTATTGGCCCTTGAGGGTGCGGGCGACATCCTGCCAGGCGGAATAGTCCTGACCGGTGTCGCGGCCCCGGCTGTCGAAAACCACCCGGCCGGTGTGATCGGTGACGTAGACGCGCAGATCGGGGTCGTTCTTCAACACGCCGTAGATGCGCGCTTCGAAGCGTCTTTTTTCGTAAGCCTGGAACACCGCTTCGATGCTGTCGACGCCCGTGTGACCGCGCATCGGCCGCGCCATTTCGGCCAGCAGGTTGGCGGTTTGCAGCAAGGTTTCCTCGACCGACTGGCGAACGCCCGGAACGAATTGATCGGTAAACAGTTTCATCGCCAGCAACACGGCGACGGCGGCGACCAGCACGTAACCGACGAAGAAGCGGACGAAGAAATTCACGCCTTCGCCCGGACCAGGCTGTAGCCCAGCCCGCGATGGGTGCGGATGGCGTCGACATCCGGCGCGCATGCCGCCAGCTTGGCGCGCAGGCTCTTGATATGGGTGTCGACCGAGCGCTCCAGGCTGGCTTCGGCCAACCCGGCGGCATCCATCAGTTCGGCGCGGCTGAAGACTTTTTCCGGTCGCGCGGCCAGCAGCTTGAGCATCAGGTATTCGCTGCGGCTGAGTTCCAGCGTCTGGCCACGGCAGGCGATGCAGGCGCGTTCCTCATCGACCCGCAGGAAAGCCGGGCCGGAGGACGGCGCCACGCCGATGGCGCCGTGGCCGTTGCCGCGCGCCCGGCGCAGGATGCTCTTCACTCGCGCCGCCAGCTCGCGCGGGCTGAACGGTTTCGGAACGTAATCGTCGGCGCCGATTTCCAGGCCGACGACGCGGTCGATCTCGTCGGAGCGAGCGGTCAGGAAGATCACCGGCAGGTCGGAAAAACCGCGCAAGGCGCGGCAGACATCGAAGCCGTTGGCGTCGGGCAGGCCGACGTCGAGAATCAGCAGGTCGAAACCGCCGTCGCGCAACAACGCCAGTCCTTCGGCGGCCAGCGTGACATGCCGGCAATCGAGATTGTCCCGCGCCAGGGCGAGAACGACGTTTTCGGCGATGGGGCGATCGTCTTCGATCAACAGGATGGCGGGGTTCATCGGGTAGCGCGGAGCGAGGTGGACGGCGGAGGGGAGTTTACACCGAGCGTGGTCACCGCCGCGCCCTCGCGTTCTTCCGTTCAGCCTTCCCGACGCGGCGGCAAGAGGTTCTCCGGCGGCGGCAAGTCCAGGGCCGGCATTTCGGTCAACGGATTTTCGGCGAATTTGCGGCGAAGAAAGCGCGAGTGTTGCAAAAAGGCTTGCGCATCCTGCGCCGCCAGATCGTCGGCGAGTTCCCGCACCTTGTCTTCTAGCTCCGCCAGCGTGTCCTTGAAGGTCTCCTGGGCGGTCTTGCCGTTGTCCAGCCGCCGCTCGGCGGCGTAGGGCGCCGGAATCGACAGATAGGCGTTCAGCGCGTCGGGCAGGTAGCGGGTGGCGATATGGCGGGCGTCGAAGCCGTCCTGGAGCGACAGGGTGCCGCGCGACGATTCCCACTGGCGCAGCAGTTCATCCAGCGACCGGCACAAGGTCAACACGCGGTTGCGCAGGGCGGCGGGAAAACGCTGCTCGGGGTGGCTGGCGATTCCTTGCCGCACGGCGGCGAGCGCGTTTTCCATCGCTTGACGGGCATCGTTCTTGTCGTCTGTCTGGTCATCGAGGCACGCTGACCCCACCGGATCGCGCCAGGCCGGAAAACCCAGCCACAAGCCGCCGCCGACGAAACCGGCGGCGTAGCCGAGCAGGGCGATCGCGAAGCCGGGCAGGCCGAGCAGACCGTTCGCCTGGAGCAGCAGCACCGCGCTGGCCAGCAGCAGGCCGCACCAGTTGGCCGGCGCGTTGAGCAGGCGCCAAAGAACGGTCACTGGTAACTCCGGATGTCACGGAACACGCGGTACAGCGGCGTGTTGCGGGCGTCGAACACCTTGCCGCCGGTCGTGGCCACCAACGCCTTCAAATCGGCCTCCCGGGCTTCGCCATAGAGCACCATGAACACCGGGATGCCGCGCACGTCCTCGGGTAGCGCCGCGTAATCGGCCTTGAAACGGGCGAGGCCGCGGCCCTGATTGTTTTCACCGTCGGTGAAAGCCACCACCGAGTAACGGTAGTCGGGATTCTTTTTCTGTTCTTCGAGCATTTCCACCAGTGCCAGATAAACGGCGTCGTACAGCGCCGTGCCGCCGGTCATCCGCAAACCGTCCGCGTAGTCACGCACTTCGGCCAACACTTGTTGTTTGGCCTTGCTGTCGGCTACCGACTGCACGCCCCGCGCCGGCGGCGAGCCGGCGGGAACGGTGAACGCGGTGCGCTGCCGGGGCTGGTCGGCGAACGGCAGCAACCACAGTTTTTCCCGGCTGGTGAGTTTGGCGATGCGACCGGTGAGCGAATTGTCGGCGCCGGCGATGTAGTGGATGGCCTGTACCAACTGTCCACGACGCGTGGCGCCGGCCATGCTGCCGCTGGTGTCGAGCACGAAGGTGCTGGCGATCGGGGTGCGGAATTCGTTGAGATAGGCGTCGATCAGGCCATCGGCCAGCGCCCGGTCGGTGGAGAAGGGCAGTTCGACGCGCAGGCCGGTGTGCGACGGCAGTTCGCTGACGCGAGCGGCGAGTTCGGGCTTGATCGGGCGCCGCAAGGTTTGCCGGGCAAGCCACAGTTGCGCGGGTTCGCTTTTGAGGTAATCGACCACTTTCAGATAATCGGCGCGTCGGGCGTCGTTCAACAACAACAGCGGGTAGTCGGCGGTGCTGACTCCCTCGCGCGGGTAAATCAGCGTCAGTTTCTCGCGCAGCCGGCCGGAGGCGTTGAGCGACAGCAACCAACTCTCGTAGTTGATGAAGGCGTTCACCCGCGTGCCCTGCTGGGCAATGAACTGCTCCGACAGATCGCTCGAATTGTCGCCGGGCAGTTTGTAGCCCTTGATGAAGTCGGCAATGGCCCGGCGGTCGACATCGGCGGCGGTCAGCGCCTCGGCTTTCTGGCTGGTGGCGGCGACGACGCCCATCAACGCCATGAACCCCTGGTTGGACGTGGCGGGATTGGACAGCGCATAGGTCAGCTTGCCGGCCTTGGCGGCGGCGGCGATGTCTTTCCAGGTTAGCCGGTCGGCGATGGCCGGGTCGGTCCAGTGGAGTTGATTGGCCGCCGATTCGCTGACGCCGACGGCGATCGGCGAGAGGGCGATCTTTTCCTGCAATTTGACGCGACTCTGGCCTTGGGCGTCCGATAGCAGGTATCTGGCGTTGGCGAACCACGCCGCGTCGGCGTCGGCCTTTCCGGCGAGCACCGCCTCGGTGCTTTCCATGGTGCCGCCGAACGTGAAGCGCAATTTCACACCGGTGGCTTTCTCGACCATCTCCTGCAAGGGCAATGCATCGCGCAGATCGCTGGTCGCCAGCACCCGGAACACGGGTGCGCCGGCGTCGTCGGAACCCGCCGAACGGCCGGTGGAAGTGTCCTGACGGCCGCAACCGGTCGCCAACAGCCAAATGGCGGCCGCCGCCGCGAGCCAACGGTGGGCACTCATTGAGTCATCTCCTTGCTAACCACATCGATCATTTCGGCCATCACCCCGGCCGATGGTGGGTCCACCACGTCCACGATCCGCGGTTGAACGGCCAGGCCGGTCGGTTTGACGGCATTGACGAAACGGTCGGTATCGGCGGTACGAAAGCCGTGATCGATCGCGATGCCCTGCAATTCCGCGTTGGAGGCCAGCAATTCGCCAAGCGCCTTGGCGCGTTCGTTGGTGGCGACGAAGACCACCTTGTTGACGATGGTCGGTTTCGGGTAGAGCAACGCCATGTCGGCGCTGATGCCTTTTTTCGTCATTGCATGACTAACCAACTGATTTTCATAGATGAAAGCCAGTGGCGCCTTGCCGATGCCGATGGCCACGTAGTCGTCGAAATTGCCATTCACGTAGTTTTCCTGAAAGCCCTGACGCTTGAACAGCTCCGCCAGCCGGGCGGCGGTAGCGCGCGCGGTGGCGCGGTTGTCGATGATTTCGCCGGTCAGCGCGTAGCCGGTCAACGCCAGGTACATCGCCGCCGAGTTGCTGCGCCGCACATCGGTGGTGGAAACCAGGACCGCGCGAGACACCTCGTAGGCGTTCGCTTGCCGAAGGTCGCGCCAGCGTTTCTTGGCCAGCATCGTCTCGGTCAGTCCGGCCATGTTCAGGCTGTACACGCGCGGCTGCATGGGCGCGGCCAAGCCATTGGCGACTAGGATGCCGGCAATCGGCTCCCAGGAAGCGACGACCAGCGGGGTATGGAACGGCGCGACCTGCGTGACCGCGATGTTGGCCTTGCGTGCCGTCTCGACGATCTCGTTGGCCGCCACGACGCCGCTGGCGAAGAGGAAATCCGGCGGCGTGCCGGTGGCCACCTTGCCGGGCATGTCGCGGCTGCCCATGCGTAGCACTTGTACCGGCAGACGATGGGCGGCCAGGATTTTCCGCACCCGCTCATCCTGAAAAAAAGGTTCGACGTCGACCGCTATCACGCCTTCAAGGGGCGTGCTGGCGGCTCCCGGCGGCCGGCTCTCCGCTGTCGCCCGCTGTTCGCGCCAGGCCAGGGCGAGCGAGCCGGCGAAAACGACCAGCAGTAGCAGGGTGACGAGGATCTTGGCCGTTTTGGACATGGCAGCTTTCAGATGGAAATGGCAAGGCTTAACAAAGTATTACCGCGCGCGGGCGCCAAGGTCAATCGAAAATCGAGCATTGGACGTTCGGTTGCTAGCCCGCCGGAGCGCCGACGCATCGCTCATGTATCAACCGCCGAAAATGCGTCGTTAGGACGCACGAAGCGGCTGTCGGACGAACCGTCGATGCACCGATTCGGGTGGAAGGTATTGCGTCGCAGCATCCGATTGCCGACAATGCGGGGCGAGAACATAACAAAACACGAAACAACCGCGCCGAAACCGCGAATCCTTCGTCCGACGAACGGCCTTTCATCGTTCGCCTTCCGGGAAAGCGATCGCCTCGGCCGGGTGTCCCGGGCATGTTGTCGAAGTGCCGGGCAAGTCTTCGGGTGTGCATCCAGAGGAGAAGCGGCACGGCACCACCACCGCCTGCAAAGCGCGGCGAGGCGCCGGCGACTGTCGACAAAAGGAGGAGAAAATGCATCGTAGGATACTCGCGGGCGATCGATTGGCGGCGGCATTCCTGGTGGGCTGCGTGTTGTTCAACTATCCGCTCTTGTCGCTGTTCGACCGGCACGCGGCCATCGCCGGCATTCCTCTCATTTACGGTTATGTTTTCTTCGCCTGGGCGATGGTCATCGCCTTGATCGCCTGGGCGATCGAGCGGCACGTCCGATAGGCGACGGCCATGCTCGATCTGTCGGTGATCATTGCCGTTTCGCTGGTCTATCTCGGCCTGCTGTTCGCGGTGGCCTGGTGGGGCGACCAGCGCGCCGACCGGGGGCGGTCGCTTATCGCCAATCCCAGCACCTATGCCTTGTCGATGGCCGTCTACTGCACCACCTGGACCTTCTATGGCAGCGTCGGGCGGGCGGCGGTGTCGGGCATCGGTTTCTTGCCGGTGTATCTCGGACCGACGCTGGTGATGGCGCTCGGCTGGTTTCTGTTGCTGAAGATGATTCGTATCGTCAAGGCCAACCGCATCACGTCGATCGCCGACTTCATTTCCTCGCGCTACGGCAAAAGCCACCGTCTGGGCGGGCTGGTGACGATCATCGCCGTGGTCGGCGTCATTCCGTACATCGCCCTGCAACTCAAGGCGGTGTCCAGTTCGATCAGCCTGCTGCTCGGCTATCCGGATATCGTGATGCCGGGACGCAGCGCGACAACCTCCGTCGCGGCCGACATCAGTTTTTACGTGGCCCTGATCCTCGCCGCGTTCACCATCGTTTTCGGAACGCGGCATCTCGACGCCACCGAGCGGCACGAAGGCATGGTCGCGGCGATCGCCCTGGAATCCTGCGTCAAGCTGGTTTCCTTCACCGCCGTCGGCGTTTTCGTCACTTATGGCATGTACAACGGTTTCGGCGACATTTTTCAGCGCGCGCTCGACGATCCGTCGCTCCGGCAACTTCTCGGCGCGGTGCCTTCCGGTCAAGGCTATACCAGTTGGTTTTCGCTGTTGTTCCTCTCGGCGATGGCGCTGCTTTTTCTGCCGCGGCAGTTTCAGATCGCCGTCGTCGAAAACGTCAATGAAGAACATCTCCGGCGCGCGGCGTGGCTTTTTCCCTTATATCTGTTGCTGATCAATCTGTTCGTGCTGCCGATCGCGCTTGGCGGCCTGCTGCATTTCGCGGGGCAGGGCGTCGATGCCGATACCTTCGTGCTCACGCTGCCGATGGCGCTCCGGCATGAAGGGTTGGTGCTGCTGGTGTTCATCGGCGGGCTGTCGGCCGGCACCGGCATGGTCATCGTCGAAACCATTGCCTTGTCGACCATGGTCTGCAACGACCTGGTCATGCCGCTGCTGCTGCGTTCCCACAAAACCCTGCTGGACGACTCACGCGATCTGTCGCGCTTGTTGCTGACGATTCGGCGCGGCGCCATTGCGCTCATTCTGTTGCTCGGCTACCTGTACTTCCGTCTCGCCGGCGAGGCCTATGCGCTGGTGGCCATCGGCCTGATCAGTTTTTCGGCGGTGGCGCAGTTCGCGCCGGCGCTGATCGGCGGCATGTACTGGCGCGGCGGTACCCGTGGCGGGGCGATGGCCGGCTTGTCGGCGGGCTTCCTGGTCTGGGCTTACACCCTGTTGCTGCCGTCGTTCGCCAAGTCCGGCTGGCTGCCCGCCGATTTCCTTACCCAAGGGCTGTTCGGAATCGATCTCCTGCGGCCGCAACAATTGTTCGGACTGACTGGTGTTGACGAAATATCGCATTGTTTGTTCTGGAGTTTTTTCGCCAATATCGGGGCTTATGTCGGCGTTTCGCTGCTGCGGCCACCGATGGTCGCCGAGGCGACGCAGGCGACGGTTTTCGTCGATGCCCTGAAGGACACCGGCCAACGCGGCGCGGCGTTGTGGCGTGGCCGCGCGCGGGTGGGCGATCTGCGGGATCTGGTCGGGCGCTTTCTCGGGCCGGGCCGGGCACAAACGGCGTTCGCCGCCTTCGCCAAGCGGCACGGTGCCGGCAGCGCCGACGAAATGGAGGCGGACGCCCGTCTGGTGCAGTTTGCCGAGTCCCTGCTCGCCGGCGCCATCGGCAGCGCCTCGGCGCGGGTGATGGTCGCCTCGGTGGCCAAGGAAGAACCCTTGAGCATCGAAGAAGTGATGAACATCCTCGACGAAGCCTCGCAGTTGCGCTCCTACAGCCGCGAACTGGAGCGCAAATCGCGTCAGTTGCAGGCGGCGACGACGGAATTGCAGGAAGCCAACGAGCGGCTCAAGGAACTCGATCGCGTCAAGGATGACATCATGTCCTCGGTGACGCACGAGCTGCGCACGCCGCTGACGTCGATCCGCGCTTTTTCGGAATTGCTGCACGACGATCCGAAGATGCATCTGGCCGACCGGCAGCGTTTTCTCGGTCTGGTGGTCAGCGAGACCGAGCGCCTGACGCGGCTGATCAACCAGACGCTGGATCTGGCCAAGATCGAGTCCGGCCGGGCCGACTGGAACGGCTGTGAGCTCGATCTGACGGAAGTGATCGACCGGTCCGTTGCCGCCACCAGCCAGCTTTTCCGCGAGAAAGAAGCGCAGGTCATCGTCGATCTGCCCGAGAACTCGCCGCTGATACTGGCCGATCGCGACCGGCTGATTCAAGTGATGCTGAATCTGTTGTCCAACGCGGTCAAATTCCTGACCCCGGGCAGCGGTGAAGTGCGGGTGCGGCTAAGGGTGCTGGGCGAGGCGCTGGAAGTCAGCGTCGCCGACAACGGACCCGGCATCCGCCCCGAAGATCAACAACTCATTTTCGAAAAATTCCGCCAGGTCGGCGACACGATGACGGCCAAGCCATCGGGTACCGGCCTTGGTCTGCCGATCAGCCGCCGGATTGTCGAACACTTCGGCGGCCGTTTGTGGGTGGAGAGCGCGGTCGGGGAGGGGGCGACGTTTCGCTTCACCTTGCCCTTGACGTCCGCGCGGCAGCCGCTAGAGGCGGGGCCGGCTTGACCAGCGGCCTGCCCGCCCCGCGTGTTTTTTGATGATCGGAGTACTGATGAGCAAAAAAATACTGATTGCCGACGACGAGCAAAACATCGTCATCTCGATCGAATTCCTGCTGCGTCGAGAAGGCTTCGACGTACAGGTGGCCGGCGATGGCGAAGAGGCGTTGGCCAAGGTGCGCGGCGAAAAGCCGGATCTGGTGCTGCTCGACGTGATGATGCCGAAGATGAACGGTTTCGACGTTTGTCAGGCGGTGCGCGCCGACCCCGATCTGAGCGACACGCGCATCCTGATGTTAACCGCCAAGGGGCGCGATACCGAAGTCAGCAAAGGGTTGGGCCTGGGCGCCGACGGCTACATGACCAAACCCTTTTCGACCAAGGAGTTGCTCGCCGAGGTGCGCAAGCTTCTCGGAATGTAGATGAAACCGACGCGCAAGCTGATCGTCGCCTTGGTCTTTGCCGGCCTGTTCGTGCTGCTGGTGGTCGGCGCGACGGCGGCCTTGATGCTGGCCAGCGAAGCCGAGGCGCACGGTGCCGCCCGAACGCCGGAAGAACGGATCGTCTCCCTGCTGGTTCTGGCGATGGCGGCGTGCGCGGTAGCCGGCTGGGGCGTTGTCCGACTGCACGCCCTGTACGTGGCCGCGCCGCTGCGGATGGCCGAAGAACTGACCGCCGCCGTGGCGCACAGCGGTCTGCGTCTTGCCGCGTATGATTCCCGCGAGCTGCAAGCGCTTGGCCAGGCCGCCAACCAGTTGCTGGCGGTGCGCGAAGCCTTGCAGAGCGATGTCGCCGAACGGGTGCGCGACGCGCGTGCGTCGCTTGAGGAGGAGCGTGGGCGCTTGGCGGCGTTGATGGCCGACCTGAGCCAGAGCGTGGTGGTCTGCAACCTCGATGGCCGCGTGCTGCTGTACAACCAGCGCGCCAAACAGGAACTCTCGGCCGGCGCGGACGGTAGCAATGCCGATCTGCTGGGGCTTGGCCGTTCGATTTACACCGTTTTCGACCGCGCCCTGATCGAGCACGCGCTTGAGCGTTTGCAGCAGGCCAGTCGCGAGCAGACGGGCGCGGAGAGCAAGAAACTGATCGGCTCGGCGCAGTTCGTCACCGCCACGCGCGCCGGACGGCTGTTGCGCGCCCACATGTCGCCGGTTCTCGGCGGCGACGCCGCGCACAGCGCACAGGTCGGCGCTCTCTCGGTGACCGGTTTCGTGCTCGTTCTGGACGATGTCACCGGCAGTAATGAACGGCATGCTCGCCGCGACGCGCTGATCCAGTCGCTGATCGAAGGCGGGCGCGGACCCTTGGGCAGCATCCGCGCGGCGGCCGAAATGTTGTCCGATTTTTCCGACATGCCGCCGCAACAGCGTGACCGCTTCCTGGACGCCATTCGCGACGAAGCGAAAACCCTGTCCGCGCGGTTCGAGAACGCGGCGGCGGCATTTTCCAACGATCTGCGCGAACGCTGGCTGCTCGAGGAAATTCTCGGCGCCGAACTGGTCGAGGTGGCGGCGCGGCGCATCGGCGAGCGGCGCGCGAACGAGTCGCGGCCGCTGGCGGTAAAAACCGAGACCGTCGACGACGACTTGTGGCTGCGCGTCGACAGTTTTGGACTGCTACAGGCCCTGCGTTACCTGGCATTGCGTCTTCAGGACGAATACGAAGTGCGCGAGGTGCGTTTATCCTTGATTCGCGCCGGCCAGTTGGCACAGTTCGATCTGTCCTGGCTCGGCACGTTCATGAACAACGAAACGGCGATGAGCTGGCTACAGGAGCCGATGATCATCGGCAGCGAATCGTCGCCGCTGAGCGTCATCGAGGTGATGGAGCGCTGCAATGGCGACATCTGGTTCCAGCGGGAACGGGTATCGCATCGCGCCTTTTTCCGGACCATCCTGCCGGCCTGCGAGGCGCCGACGGATCTGCCGCGGGCCATTGTCGCCGCCGATGAAGGCGACCGGCCGGAGTTCTACGATTTCGATCTGTTCCTTTGGTCGAGCAGCGGCCATGAACTGGATGACCGACCGCTCGCCGAACTGTCGTACACCATCTTCGACACCGAAACCACCGGCCTGCAACCGTCCGAAGGCGACGAAATCATCCAGATCGGTGCCACCCGGATCGTCAATCGTCGCTTGTTGAAACACGAGTGCTTCGATCAATTGATCGACCCGCGCCGGGAATTGTCGCGCGAATCGATCGGGATTCACGGCATTACTCCCGAATTGCTGGTCGGGCAGCCGGCCATCGACAGCGTGCTGCCCGCTTTCCACGCGTTTTGCGCCGATACCGTGCTGGTTGGCCATAACGCCGCCTTCGACATGCGTTTCCTGCAACTGAAGGAAAAACAGACCGGTATCCGTTTCGAACAGCCGGTGCTCGATACCCTGTTGCTGTCGGCGGTACTGCATCCGAACCAGAGCAGCCATCGGCTGGAAGCCATTGCGGAACGACTGGGCGTTTCGGTATTCGGACGGCACACCGCCTTGGGCGATGCGATGGTCACCGGCGAGGTGTTCCTGAAAATGCTTCCCCTGCTGGCGGAAAAAGGAATCACCACGCTGCGGCAGGCGCGCGAAGCCAGCCAGCGGACCTACCATGCCCGACTCAAATACTGAGTCGCGGCGGATTTCTTCGTTTTCGCCGTACGCCGCACTGCGGCATCTGGTTCGCCGGCAGGCCTTGAGCGTCGCGCCTGGCGCCAGCGTGCGCGACACGCTGTTGCTGCTCGACGAGACGCGCGCCGATGCCGTGGTGGTGCTCGACGACAGCGGCCGGATGCCGTTGGGGATCGTCACCCTGAAGGACGTGGTGCGCCGGATCGCCATCGAAGCCTGCGACCTGCAGGCGTCGATCGTGACGGTGATGACCGGCGGCCTGATCACCATTCCGGCGGACAGCACCGTCCATCAAGCCAGCGTGGTGATGGTCCGGCGCGGCGTCCGCCATTTGGTGCTCACTGAAGCCGACGGCCGTTTTTTCAACGTGGTATCGCAGAGCGACTTGTATACCTTGCCCGGCGTGCAAAGCGCCGAGTTGGTGACCGCCATTCTCGCCGCGCGCGATCTGCCAACGCTGGTGGCACTGGCCGGCGATATCCGACGCTTCGTGATCCGGTTGGTTGCCGAGCGCCTGAGCGCCGAAACGTTGTGCCACCGTCTGTCCGCGCTCAACGATCTGTTGACCCTGCAAGTCATCGAGTTGGTCGCCGGACAATTCGAATTGCCATATGTGCCGTGGTGCTGGCTGGTGTTCGGTTCGGAGGGCCGACTCGAACAAACCCTGGCCACCGATCAAGATAACGGCTTGTTATTCGCCGCCGATTCCAAGGCGCACGCGGATAGCCTGCGCGAGGATTTTCTTCCATTCGCCCGGGCGGTGAACGAGGCACTCGATGACTGCGGTTTCCCCTTGTGCAAGGGAAATATCATGGCCGGCAACCGGCAGTGGTGCCTTTCGGCCGACGAATGGCGGACGGCATTCGACGCCTGGCTGACTTCGCCGCAACCGGAGGCTTTGCTCAATTCGTGCATTTTCTTCGATTTCCGCGCGCTCTACGGGCACGAGGCGCTGGCCACCGAACTCCGCGACTGGCTGCTCGCCAGGGCGCCATCCTATCCGCTGTTCCTGCGCGCGATGGTCGAAAACACGCTGAACTGGGAGTCGCCGCTCAATTGGCGCAACGGTTTTCGCTACGAATACAGCAAGGATTTCCCGCATACCATCGATCTAAAAAAACATGGCTCGCGCCCCTTGGTCGACGCCGCGCGCATTCACGCTTTAGCGCAAGGAATTTCCGATACCAATACCGTCGAACGCTTGCGTGCGGTTGGCGAACGGATGGGCAATACGCCGGAACAGATGGCGGCAACGATCGACGCCTTCCATCACATCCAGCGCATTCGCCTCGAACAACAAATGAGCGGTCGCCCGGGCGGATTGAGCAACCGGGTCGATCCCGACGACCTGCACGAACTCGACCGGCTGATTCTTAAAGAAACATTCAAGCAAATCCAAGGCTTGCAGAGAGGACTGGCGCGGGCGTATGCACCCGTCTAACGCACCGTTGCTCAGCCGCCGGCGCGACGACGGAAATTCTCGGGAACGGCGGCGGTCTTGCGCTCGCCGTAATTGAAGAAGACGATGCCGGTCTTGCCGCGGGCGACTTCACGCCGCGTTGCTTTGTCGGTCATTCGCCATGGCAGATCGCAACCCTTGCCGCCGAAATCGCCGGCGGCCATTTCGACCGTCATTATCTCGCCGTGGAAGGCTTCGGAACGGTATTGCACCGCCGCGTCGGCGACGACGATGCCGACGCCGTCGACGTCCAGTTCGGTGTAGCCCAGCGACTTGAAAAAACGCAGCCGCGCTTCCGACACCACTGCCAGCAACAGGGCGTTGTCAAGATGGCCGCCATAGTTCATATGACCGATATAAAGTACGATTTCCGTTGAGAAAGAAAATTTTTCGGGCAAATCGATGTGAATGCGGGGCATGGTTCAGCCTCTGTCAAGGACGGCAATGGCGGAGGTCGGCACGTGCCGAACGGGGCAGGGCGCTGGTCAGAAGAAGACTTTCAACGAAAATGGAATTGTCGTCGATTTCGCGCCCAAAAGTCGCGGCGCGTTCGATGGGCGGAAACAAATTAAAAAAAGCGCGGCGAAGGGTCCGCCTTGCCGCGCCTCCTGGCGATGCCGCGCCGTCGCCGTGCGGCGTCCCGTTGTTATCAGCGATGCGCGGTGGGTGACATCAACAACAGATGAAGGAACTTGTCGATACCGTGCCCGAGCCATAGCGCGGACTTACGAAGAAAGACGGCGCTAACTTCGCCGCTGGCGACGCTGCGTTGATGACGGGCGTGATCGACGATAAGCATGATTTGTTCGCGAGTGAGATCGGTTTTCATGTTGCTCTTCCTTGAGTTGCTCTCTTTATTGAGTATGGACTCACTTTAGGTTGTCGTTTGTCGTGCCACAAACGATCAATAATCATCCGATACATGAGAAAATCTCAGCTATATGACCTACCGTCTGCCGCCGTTGAATGCCCTACGCGCCTTTGAAGCGGCCGCTCGCCACCTTAGCTTCAAGGATGCCGGTCACGAATTGTCGGTTACGCCAACCGCCATCAGTCATCAGATTCGCGGCCTGGAAGATTATTTGGGATTCCCGCTTTTTCATCGCTTGACGCGCGCCTTGCAACTGACTCACGAAGGGCAGGCGATGCTGCCGAAGGTCCGGGAAGGTCTGGAATGTTTCGCCGCCGCCATCGAGAGCACCCGCCGACACGAAGCGAGTGGGCGCTTGCTGGTGACTTCGCCGCCGGCGTTCGCCAGCCGCTGGCTGATCCGTCATTTACCGGCGTTCACCGCGGCGCATCCTGAAATTGAACTGCACATGGGAACATCCATGGACGCCATCGACACGCACGCGCCATCGGGTGTTTCGGGCCTGGAAGGCGTAGACGTGCGCGATGACGAAAGCGAGGTTTTCATTCGTTTCGGCAATGGTCGCTACGATGGCTGCCGGGTCGACCGCCTGTTCGTGCCGACTTACACCGCGGTTTGCAGCCCGCGTTTGTTGTACGGGATGCGTCCCTTGACCACGCCGAACGATTTGCGGCGCCATAATTTGCTGCACGACGAATCGAAGATCGAATTGCTGGATCGGCCGCTGTGGGCCGAGTGGTTGCAACTGGCAGGCGTCACCGGCATTTCTCCCGATGCCGGCACGCATTTTAGCGATCCAGGTCTGGTACTCTCGGCGGCAATCGACGGCGTCGGTGTCGCCCTGGCCTCGAAACCGCTAGTCGAGGCCGAGGTTGCCGCCGGTCGCCTGATCATGCCTTTCGACATTGTGATTCACCGCGCGCAAGCGTATTACCTGGTGGTTCCGGAAGCCGTCGCCGACCGTCCAATCGTCAGTGTCTTTCGCGACTGGCTGCTCGTCGAATCGGTGAAAGTGCACGAAGAATAATATTTAACTTGTTAATATAATAGATTTCAAAAAATGACCAACAAGTCCGCGAGAAAACCACTTGGAGATCGCCCGATGGAGACGTTGTCCCTGCTGGATGTTGGTTTCATCGTTGCGGAATCGCAAGACAGTCCGAAACATGTCGGCGGTTTGATGATCTACAAGCGACCGCCCGGCGCCAAGGCCGGATTTGCCGCCGATCTGCACCGCGATTTTCTCGGCGTCACCGAGGTGCACGCGCCGTTCAACCGGATCCTGCAATTTTCGCTGACCGCCATGCCAACCTGGCGGGAAAGCGACGCCGTTGACCTCAACGATCACGTCTTTTTCCACCGTCTGCGACGAGGTCACAACCAGCGTCCCCAACTTTATGCCTTTGTTTCCGCCCTGCATGAACCGATGCTGGACCGTTCGCGGCCGCTTTGGGAGGTGCATATCATCGACGGCTTGAGCGAATCGCGGTTCGCCATATATGTCAAGATGCACCATGCCTGTGCCGATGGCGTCACGATGATGCGCTGGGCCATCGAATCGCTCGCCGCCACCCCCGACGATCATCGCTTGCGGCCGCTGTGGGCCATCCCGCGCCGGTCGGGCAAACGCGATAAAGCGCGTCAGGAAGAAATGGCGCGATCCGTGCTGAGCAATCTCTCCGGTGTCGGCAAGCGTGTACTGGGAGTCGGGCGTCTGGCGGCGATGTTGCTGTTGGAAAGCATCAAGCTGACCAAGAACGCCATTTCGTTGCCCTTTGTCGCCGACGGCAATACGCCGTTGACCGGCCAAGTCACGGCCGGCCGACAGTTTACGACCGCTTGCATCGGGATGGAACGCGTCAACCTGATCCGCCGCAAGACACGGTCGACGCTGAACCATGTCGCGCTGACCTGTCTGGATGGTGCGCTGCACAGCTACCTGCGCGACCAGGGCGTCCGTCTGACACGCCCGATCACCATTCAGATGCCGGTCAATCTGCGCAAGGAAGGGGACACCAGCAGCGGCAACAAGATCGGCATCATCCAGGTCGAACTGTCGACGCCGACCGACGATCCCTACGTGCGCTTGCGCAACATCGGCTTCTCGCTGCGCAACGTGCGTTCGATGATCGACAGCGTTGCTCCCGACGCGATCGAAACCTATACGATCGTCACCGGCCTGATCGGACAGCTCGCGGAAATGTGCAAGCTCAGCGACCGTTTGCCGCCAACCGGCAATACCCTGGTTTCCAACGTGCCGGGTCCGGAAAACGTGTTGTACCTACAGGGCGCGCGGATGGAAGAACTGCATCCAATCAGCACCTTGCCACCGGGGAATCTGCTGAACATCACCTTGTTCAGCTATGCGGGCCGGCTGTTTTTTGGCCTGATCGCCACCGATGAACTGCCGAATCTCGACCGTTTGGGCAATTACGTGCTGGAGGCATTCGGCGCGCTCGAGCAATCGGTGCTCGGCGAGCAGCAGGGTGGCGACCGCCGGACATGAGGCTGCCGGCGCACCGTTCGGCGTGGTGTCCCGGGCGAGAATCGAACTCACATTTGAGTCTTAGGAGGACCCTGTTCTATCCATTGAACTACCAGGACGCCGGCGCGGCGCACATTGTATCGTATCCGCCGCGGCCTTTACCGCCTTACCGTCCGTCGTGACCATCGGCGCGGTAGAATCGATGCCCGCCGTTCGCCGCTTTTTCTTGAGGACAGTCTTCCGCGCTCATGCCTTACCTGATTCTTTCCGACGCTTCGCTTGCCTTCGGCCACGTGCCGCTTCTCGATCAGGCCGATTTTCAACTCGATCCCGGTGAACGGGTCGCGCTGATCGGGCGAAACGGCACCGGTAAATCGTCCTTGTTGAGCGCGCTGGCCGGGCACGGCGGGCTGGACGATGGCAAAGTCTGGCGGCAACCGGGCTTGCGTGTCGGCTACGTGTCGCAGGAACCGCCTTTCGACCCCGATCTGACTGTTTTCGCGGCGGTGGTGGCCGGAATGGGCGAGTTGTCGACCTTGCTGGCCGAGTATCACGCGGTATCGCATGCGCTAGGCGAGACGGGTGCCGACCACGAGCGGCTGCTGGAACGGATGCAGGCCTTGCAGGGCGAGCTCGAGGCCCGGCACGCCTGGTCGTTCGAGGCGCAGGCCGAGCGGGTCATCCAGCGCTTCTCGCTCGATGCGGATGCCTTGGTCGGCACGCTGTCCGGCGGGCAGAAAAAACGGCTGGCGCTGGCGCAGGCACTGGCGGTTTCGCCGGAACTGTTGCTGCTCGACGAGCCGACCAACCACCTGGATATCGCGGCCATCGAATGGCTGGAGGAGATGCTCGTTTCCTCCAGCGTGGCGCTGGTGTTCATCACGCACGACCGCCGTTTTCTGGAGCGCGTCGCCACGCGCATCGTCGAACTCGACCGCGGCAGCTTGATGTCCTGTCCAGGCAATTTCAAGGACTACCAGTCGCGCAAGGAGGCCATGCTGCACGACGAGGCGCAGAACAACGCCAAGTTCGACAAATTCCTGGCCCAGGAAGAAGTGTGGATTCGGCAGGGCATCAAGGCCCGGCGGACGCGTAACGAGGGCCGGGTCTTGCGCCTGGAACAACTGCGGCGCGAACGGGCGGCGCGGCGCGAACGGCAGGGCAAGGTGGAGATGGCGCTCGATGCCGGCGTTCGCAGCGGCAAGCTGGTGGCGGCGCTCGAAAACGTCGGCAAAAGTTTCGGCGACAAGCGTGTCGTGCGCGATTTTTCCTGCCGAGTGCAGCGCGGCGACAAGATCGGCATCATCGGCCCGAACGGCGCCGGCAAGACCACGCTGCTGCGCCTGATTCTCGGCGAATTGCTTCCCGACGGCGGCAAGGTGCATTTGGGAACCAAGGTCGAGGTAGCCTATTTCGATCAGTTCCGCAGTGCGCTCGACGACAATGCCACGCTGATCGACGTCATTTCGCCAGGCTCGGACTTCGTCGAAATCGGTAATCAGCGCAAGCACGCGATCAGCTATCTCGGCGACTTCCTTTTTGCGCCGCAGCGCGCGCGCTCGCTGGTCAGCTCCCTGTCCGGCGGCGAGCGTAACCGCTTGTTGCTGGCACGGTTGTTCGCGCGGCCGGCGAATGTGCTGGTCCTCGACGAGCCGACCAACGATCTCGACATCGAAACGCTTGAATTGCTTGAAGAATTGTTGCAGGACTATCGCGGCACGCTGTTTCTGGTCAGTCACGACCGTGCGTTCATCGACAACGTGGTCACGCAGACCATCGCCGCCGAAGGTGACGGCCGCTGGCGCGAATACGCCGGCGGTTACCAGGACTGGGCCGACTATCAAGCGGCGCGGCGCAAGGACGACTTGCCGGCGACGAGTGCCGGCAAACGCGTGCCGCGTGCCGCCGAAGCCACCCGCGGCGCCAAGTCGACCGCCGGCAAATTGTCGTGGAAAGAGGCGCGGGAACTCGAAGAATTGCCGCAACGGATCGCCGCGCTGGAAGACGAGCAAAAAATCCTGGGCGAACGTCTGGCCGACCCGACGCTCTATCAAACGCAGCCGCAGGACGCGCAACGCTTGTCCACGCGCCTAAGCGCCATCGACGACGAACTGCTCCTTCTGCTCGAACGCTGGGAGACGCTGGAGGAATTGGGCGCCTAGCCGGGACGCCGGAACAGCCGGCGCCAGGCCGCCGGCGTGGCGCGTAGGACCAGCAGCGCCGCCAGCCCGGCGAGCAGTCCCCAGAAAGCGGAACCGATGCCGGCCAGGCTGACGCCCGAGGCGGTGACCAGAAAGGTCAACAGCGCTGGCTCACGCTCCGCCTCCTGACCGACGGCGGCGGCCAGACCGGCGCCGATGGTGCCGAGTAGCGCGAAACCGGCGATCGCCAGCACCAACTCTTTCGGAAAAGCCAGGAACAGCGCGCCGACCGTGGCGCCGAAAATCCCGATCAGCAAATAGATTCCACCGGCGGCCACGGCGGCGACATAGCGTCGGGCCGGGTCTTCGTGCGCTTCGCGGCCCATGCAGATCGCCGCGGTGATCGCTGCCAGATTCAGCGCGTAGCCGCCAAACGGGGCCAACAGCAGATTCGCGACACCCGTCCAGCCGATCAACGGCGAAACCGGCACCTGAAAGCCGGCAGCGCGAATCACCGTCACGCCGGGCACGTTCTGCGAGGCCATGGTGACCACGTAAAGCGGCAGCGCGACGCCGATCAACGCTGGCCAGGACAAGGTCGGCAGGGTAAACACCGGCGTCGCCAGCGCGAGATGCACCTCATCGAGCCGCAACAGCCCATGCCAGGCGGCGAGAAACACACCGACCAGCAAGGAGACAATGATCGCGTAACGCGGTAGCAGGCGACGGCCGAGCAAATAGGCGCAGAACATCGAAAAAACCAGCTCGAACTGGCTGTGCATGGCGGCGAATGCCTCCAGCCCGAAACGCAACAGCACGCCGGCGAGCATGCCGGAGGCGATCGGGATCGGAATTCGGCCAATCATCTTTTCGAAAATGCCGCTGAAGCCGGACAGGGTGATCAGCGCCGCCGAAACGAGAAACGCGCCGGTGGCCTCGGCCATGCTGACGCCGGCGGCGCTGGTGATCAGCATCGCCGCGCCGGGCGTGGACCAGGCGGTCAGCACCGGCACGCGAAAACGCAAGGAGAGAACGATACTGGTCAGGCCCATGCCGACGCCGAGCGCGCACATCCACGAGGCGATCTCGGCGGGCGAGGCCTGAAAACTCCGCGCCGCCTGAAAGACAATCACCGCCGAACTGGTGAAGCCGACCAGCACGGTGACGAAGCCGGCAATCAGCGCCGACGCCGAGAAATCGTCGAGCAAGCGCATTTTCATTTTCCGGGTGGGCGGTTTGCCGGCTAACGCCGGCCGGCCTTGCGCAGGGCGTCGCGAATCTGCGGTACCGCCGCCAACGCCGCTTTTTCGCCTTCGAGTATCGAATCATGTCGCGCCTGGAACTCCGTGGAGCCGACCGCGCCGACGGCCGGGCGGATCACCACATCGGCTTCCTTCAACTCGTAGTAGGCCAGGCTCTGGCCCATGATGGTGAAGGTCTGCATCAGAATGTCGAAAGTGCTGCGCACCGGCTGATTGGCCGGACGTGCCGAAATATCCACGGCGACGACCACGTCGCAGCCCATCTGACGCGCGGCGCGCACCGGGATAAGGCTGCTCAGGCCACCGTCGACGTATTCCTGGCCGCTGATTCGTACCGGCTGGAAGACGCCGGGTACCGTTGCCGACGCGCGTACCGCCATGCCGGTGTTGCCAGTGCGGAAAACGATGCTTTCGCCGCTGGTGAGATTGGTGGCGACGGCGCCGAACGGTTTCTTCAATTTTTCGATCGTCCGCTGCCCGACCGCCTCGTTGACGAACTGTTGCAAGGTTTCGCCCTTCAGCACTCCCCGGTCGGGTAGCGACCAATCGCTGATCTTGCTCTCATCGAGGCGGTGGGCCAGCTTCTGCAATTCGAAGCCGCTGTTGCCGGCGGCGTAAAGCGCGCCGACGACGGCGCCGGCACTGCTGCCGGCGACGGCGTCTGGAACGATGCCTTGACTTTCCAGCGCCTTGATCACCCCGACATGCGCGAAGCCGCGCGCCGCCCCGCCGCCGAGAGCCAGACACATTTTCACCGGCTTGGCGGGCGCCGGTGCCGGTGGCGCGGTCACGCAGCCGGCGATCAGCAGGATGCTCAGAAAGACGACGGACGACGGAAAACGCATAAGTTGCCCTTTTTTGGTGTGTGACGAGGGTTGAGGCTCGAAGGCGACGGTCGAGCGCGTGAAATCCGCGCCTTGCGACCGGCCTGGAGCTTGCGATGTTCAAGGGTGCGAATGGTACGACGTCAGGCGCCCCGCCGCCATGCCCATCCGACTTTTCCTTGCTTCCTGCGGGTATTTGTTTACCATCGTTCACCATCACGACAGTAAATGGTCAGAACGATCCGGTCGCCAGGACCGCGGGTTGCCGTTCGCTGGCCGAGTTCCAGAACCTGCCGCGCCGTTGCCGGCCGGGGTGCCGAAAGCCGTTGGCTCAAGGATCGACGCTGCCGGCTTTTCGGCCCGCCGCATGGCGAGCGTGTCGCCATGCTTGGGCGTGGCGAATCGACAAAATCAATGGAGACAAAACATTATGGCCGTCGCGCCTGAAACCGCCATCATGGCGTTGTATTGTGACTTCGAGAACGTCGCCCTGGGCGTGCGCGATGCGAAGTACGACCGGTTCGATATCAAGCCGGTGCTCGAAAGGCTGCTGCTGAAAGGCAGTATCGTGGTCAAAAAGGCGTACTGCGACTGGGAACGCTACAAGGGGTTCAAGTCCACCATGCATGAAGCCAGCTTCGAGCTGATCGAAATTCCGCACGTTCGGCAATCGGGAAAAAACTCGGCCGACATCCGCCTGGTGGTCGACGCGCTCGACCTCTGTTACACCAAATCGCACGTCGATACCTTCGTGATCATCAGTGGCGACTCCGATTTCTCGCCGCTGGTGTCGAAGCTGCGCGAGAACGCCAAATACGTGATCGGCGTCGGCGTCAAGCAGTCCACTTCCGATTTGCTGATCGCCAATTGCGACGAGTTCATTTTTTACGACGATCTGGTCCGCGAAGTGCAGCGCTCGGCGCGTCGCGACTCCAAGGAGGCGCAGCCCGTGGTGCGGCGTACACCCGAGGAAGACGCGCAACGGCGGGAAGAACTGGAAGCGCGCCGCAGCAAGGCCATCGAACTCGCCGTCGCCACCTTCGATGCGCTGGTCGCCGAGCGCGGCGACAGCGGCAAAATCTGGGCGTCGATGCTCAAGGAAGCCATCAAGCGTCGCAAACCCGATTTCGCCGAGTCGTACTACGGTTTCCGGGCTTTCGGCAACCTGCTCGACGAGGCGCAGGCGCGCGGTTTGCTCGAAACCGGCCGCGACGAAAAATCGGGGACTTTCGTCATGCGTTGTAGCGGCACGGTGGCACGTCCCGAGCCCGTGACCCGCGCGCCGGAAGTCGAGCAGCCGCCGGAAACCGATCCGCCGATGCCGGTGGCGATCGTCCCGGACGAACCGGTGAACGCGACGCGCGGCAAGGGACGCGGTCGGCGCAAGGCCGTGGAAAAAGGACTCAAGCTGCTCGGCGAAGAGAAAGTCGGGGGGGCGGAGGCGACCTCAACGCAACCGATGGTCATCGTCCTGGATGCGCCGACGACAGAAGGGGATGTTGCCGCTGATCTGGTGATGAAGGCGGTGATCGATGCCGCCAGGGCCGACGAGGAACTTCAGTTTGCCCTGGCGACTGCCGGCCCGAGGAGCGTCGACGATTCAACGGCGGAGACCGCCAGTGCGACAAAGACGGAAAACCCGCCGGAAGACCGGAGTGAAACGGGCACGGACGCGCTTGCGGATGACAAGCCGGCAAAAAAAACCGCCACTCGCGGTCGGCGTCCGCGCAAGCCAAAAGCCGTCGCCGATACCGACTGAATCGCGGGAAACGTGAACCGGCACGAAAAAGCCGCGACAAAGTCGCGGCTTTTTCGCATGGACCGGGCCACGCGCCGTCAGGCGGCGGCCTGGGTAGGAATTTGTCCGGCCACGCGCACCACGCGGTTCTGGGTATCGACGTAGATCAGATGAGGCGCGTATTTCGCCAGCTCGACTTCGGTGTAAGACGCGAAGCTGGCGATGATCAGCAGGTCGCCGGGTGCGGCGCGACGTGCCGCGGAGCCATTGACCGAGATGACTCCGGAGCCGCGTTCGGCACGGAGAGCATAGGTCGTGAAGCGTTCGCCGTTATTGATGTTCCAGATGTCGATCTGCTCATACTCACGGATGTTGGCCGCTTCGAGAAGATCTTCGTCGATCGCGCATGACCCTTCATAGTGAAGCTCAGCATGCGTGGCGCAAACGCGGTGCAGCTTGGACTTCAACATTGTTCTCTGCATGGATTTCACCCGTTTAGAGTTGAGGAGGGAAGCGCATTGTAGCGGCTAATCGCCACCTGTCAATGCTCGTTGACGGCGTCGATTTCGAGGTTGTCGATCAGCCGCGCGGCGCCTAGGCGGCTGGCGGCGAGGACCACAAGAGCCTGATTTTCCGGGGCTCGCGGGCGCTGCAGATCCGATTGTTCGCGAATGGCGACATAGTCCGTTTGCCAGCCGTTTCGGTCGAGTTCGGCCGCCGCGGCGCTTTCGAGCCGGGCAAAATCGCGGTCGCCGGCGCGCACCGCCTGCCGGATGCCGGACAGCGTGCGGTAGAGGCGCGGCGCTTCGGCCCGTTGCGTCGCCGAGAGATACGCATTGCGCGAGGAAAGCGCCAGACCGTCGTCCGCCCGTACCGTTTCGCCGCCGACGATGTTTATCGGCAATGCCAACTGACGGGTCATGTTGCGCAAGACCATCAGTTGCTGGTAATCCTTCTTGCCGAATAGCGCGGTCCGCGGTTGAACGATGTTGAACAGCTTGAGAACCACGGTGGCGACGCCCCGGAAATGCCCGGGCCGGAACTCGCCGTCGAGTTGGTGTTGGATGTCCGGCGGCTCGACATGGTATTGCTGTCGTTCCGGGTAGAGATCGTTTTCGGTCGGCGCGAACAGCAGATCGACGCCGGCGGCGATGAGTTGCTCGCAGTCGGCCTGGAACGTCCGCGGATAGCGATCGAAATCGTCGTTCGGCCCGAATTGCAGGCGATTGACGAAAATACTCGCCACCACGGTATCGCCATGCCGACGCGCCTCGTTCATCAGCGCGATGTGGCCGGCGTGCAGGTTGCCCATGGTCGGCACGAATGCAATGCGGCCGCGATCTTGCAAGGCGGCACGCAGGTCGGAGATGGCGGCGTGAATCTGCATGGTTGTGCGAAACCTCGGACAAACGTTAGGGAACAGGAAGAAAATCGGCGGCTTGCCTTGAGCGGGTGCCAAACGTCTAGTAACAGTGCTCCGCCGCCGGAAAGCCAGCGTCTTTCACGGCCGCGACGTAGGCGGCGATGGCGGCGGCGATCGATGGTTGTCCGGCCATGAAGTTTCTGACAAAACGCGCCTTGCGGCCGGCCGAGATGTCGAGCATGTCGTGCAGCACCAGCACCTGCCCGGAACAGTCGCTGCTGGCGCCGATGCCGATGGTTGGAATCGTCAGCCGGGCCGTGGTTTCGGCGGCCAGTTGCCGCGGGATCGCTTCCAGAACGATCAGACTGGCGCCGGCCTCCTGCTGGGAAAGCGCGTCGGCGATCAAGCGGGCGGCACCCGAATCGTCGCGGCCCTGGACCCGGTAACCGCCCAGCTGGTGCACCGATTGCGGCGTCAGACCGACGTGCGCGCAGACCGGAATGCCACGGCTGCACAGAAAACGCGTCGTTTCCGCCATTTCGACGCCGCCCTCGAGCTTGACCATCTGCGCGCCGGCGGCCATCAAGGTAACGGCGTTGCGCAACGCGCGTTGCGGACTCTCCTGAAAACTGCCGAAAGGCATGTCGGCGACGATCAGCGGCCGTCGGCAGCCGCGGGCGACGCAGGCGGTGTGATAGGCGATGTCGGCCAGCTTTACCGGCAGTGTCGAATCGTGCCCCTGCAAAACCATGCCCAGCGAGTCGCCAATCAGCAGCGCGTCCACGCCGCTGTCGTCGCACAGTTGCGCGAAACTGGCGTCGTAACAGGTCAGGACGGCAATTTTTTCGCCGTTGGCGCGTAGCTTGGCGAGGTCGACGTGCGTCAGGCGACGCGTCGCAACGTGGGTGGACATGGTCTTATTCTCCCCGGTTGAAATACTCGCGGTGCCCGCGCATCGCCTCGATGCGTTTGACGAGCAACTGGAAGTCGGCATCGTTATCGACGAAGTTGATGTTCTCTGAATTGACGATCATGACCGGCGCCGCGTCGTAATCATGAAAGAATTTCATATAACCGTGGGCAAGAGCGGTAAGGTAAGCATCGCCGATCCGCCGCTCCATGTCGAAGCCGCGTTTGCGGACGCGGGCGATCAGCGTTTCCGGACTCGCCTGCAAATAAACCACCAGATCGGGCGAGGGTGTTCGCGGCGCCAGTTCGTCGTAAAGGCGACGATACAGCGCATATTGTTCTTCGTCGAGGTTGAGCAAGGCAAACAACGGATCTTTCTCGATGAGAAAATCGGCGACGATCCGCCGCTCCGGATGTTCCGCCTCCGCCATGGCGCGAACCTTGTCTATCCGCTGCAACAAAAAGGACAATTGCGCCGGCAACGCGAAGCGTTCCTGATCTCGATAGAGCCGGCTCAGGAACGGGTTCAGTTCGGGTTGCTCGAGGACCAGTTGCGCGTCCATGTACGCACCGAGACGGCGGGCGAGGCTGGTCTTGCCGACGCCGATGGGGCCTTCGACCACGACGTGGTGGGTGGAGGTCAGGGTATTGCGCGTGGACATGGAAAGGGCGGCGATCAATGCCGGATCAGAATCCCGAAAACAGACGGTCGGTGGCGGCCTCGCCGCGGTTGCGCACGAGGTGAGAGGGCTTGCGGCTGCGGATTGTCGTCTCACTCCGGAAAAACATCAACTGCTCCTTTAGGCCGTGGCGAAGCGCTAGGAAGGCATTGAACGACAGTCGACCAAGCGCGGCGCGCCTAGGATACACAGAGCGGTTGCGAGATGCAAAAAGACAGGCAGACGCTCTCCTTATCTCCGAAGCGAGTGCGTAACCGTTCCAAAGGCGACGAGGCGGGATTCGCGGCCGTGCGCGGCGGTTGGAGACGAAGGCTCAAAGGAAGGGGCCGCGTCGCATCTGCGCGGCGACCCCTTCGAAGCAGCAACGTCCGCCGCGCTCCTCAGCTTTCCTTATTCGGCGCGCGACAGGCTGACGATAAAGCTCTCAGGTCTGGATTCGCCATCCTTGGCCATTCTTTCAAGGCATTGCAGCACACTCATGCTGGCAACCTCCATTTGCTCGATGGCCTGAACTCCGGTGCTGATTTCCCCGGCATGGAAAAGATCGACGGCGGTGCGTCCATGGTGATGAACGTCTTGGTGCGGTTTTTCCATTGCCCGGTAGCCATCGAGATTTGAAAAATACTTGTCGCCTTCACCTTCGTAATACCACTTGCCCAAGCGGCAGTCGCGATGAACGGCAAACTCGTTGCCGCGCTTGTCGATGTTGCGCATGAAAACTTGGTAGACGTCGAATTTGAACAACAGGTGGTCGATCTTGACCACCTCGACAAAACTGCGCAAGGTGGCCACGCCGACGGTTCGTTCCATGTGTTGCGCCAGCGTGGTAATGCTGTCGATACTTGCCGACGCGCGTTGCCCTTGGCCGCTGAAGGTTTCCGATTGCGCGGAGAGATTGCCGATACTGTGTTGCGCCGTTACGGTTTCGCTTTGAATCATGGCGACCAGTTGCGAAATATCGCTGGTGGCGTGCGTCGTCCGGTCGGCGAGTTTGCGGACTTCGTCGGCGACGACGGCGAAACCGCGTCCGGCTTCGCCAGCGCGCGCCGCTTCAATCGCCGCGTTAAGTGCCAAGAGATTGGTTTGATCGGCGATTTCCTTGATCAAATGAACGATGCCGCCGATCTTCTGGGCACCTTCCTGCAAACCGACGACTTTTTCGAGCGCGCCGCGGGAATCGACGGCGAGCTGGTTCAATTCGTCGGCAATGGCGATAACCGTATCACGACTGTCGATCGCCAGTTTCGCGGTACCCAGGCTTTCCTTCAGTTCGCCGCGCAGTTGTTGCGCCAGCATGGACAAGGTTTGCTGCGATTCGGATAGCGACCGCCGGTAGGAGCGGAACGAGGCGAAAAGACGCTGCAAATCGTCGCTGTAGTGGTCCGACGATTTCTTGCCGAGTTGCTTGTCGTGGTGTTGCGCCTGTGCGGCGGTCAATTCGCTACGCAAATTGGCGTTTTCGGTTTCCAGATCGCCGATGCGTTGTTCAAGGAGAGCGGTTTTTTTCTTTCTGGAAGCAAAAAACATCGTTTTTTTACCCGATTGATGGATTGAAGCCAGTTGAAATGACCGTCGGCACAGAGGAATAGTCGAGGTAGTATGAGTAACAATTATAAATAAATCAACAGATTTTCATTTTTTGCGGTGATGGTGGCGCACTGGATGGGAGTGCCGATTGCCGATCGAAAAACCGCCCCCCAAAAAACTCGGAAGCCTCTTGAGGTACATTTCGTTACAAACATTCACGAACCGATCGGCGGTTGCGGCGTTAACACGGCATGGTCCAAAGGAGCAGCGAATGAAAACTCTTTCTCTTGCCTTGCTTGCCGCCGCGACGCTGGCTGGTTGCGTCGTCATACCCGCCGAGCCGGCGCCTTATGTCAGCCCGCCTCGGGCGTATATCGGCGTGCCGGGCGTGGTGGTCGCGCCGAGCGTGTTTTTCGGTGGCTATTATCGACACCATGGGGGGTGGCGTTAGCCGGGCGATTCAGTCGTCGAGCCTTTCGACGCGGTGCCGACTGACGGCCGGTAGCCATGCCGCCGCGCGGCCGCGGCCGGGAATGCGGCAGTCCGGCGCGATTTCGAGCAACGGAACGAGCACGAAAGCGCGCAGATGCATGCGCGGGTGTGGCAGGAGCAGTCGAGGGCTGTCAACGATCAAATCGTCGTAAAGCAGCAGATCGAGATCCAGTGTCCGCGGCGCATGATGGAAATCCCGACGACGACCGAAAGCGTGTTCGACCGCGAACAAGGCATCGAGTAATTGCGGCGCCGTAAGCCGGGTTTGCAGCATGGCGACGGCGTTGATGAAGTCCGGTTGGTCACGAATGCCGATCGGCGCGGTGCGATACAGCGAGGAAATCCGCAGCCGCCGCGATTCCCGCAGGCTGGCCAATGCCTCGCCGGCCGCGCGCACGTGTTCGACGGGGTGGGTCAGATTGGCGCCGAGAGCGATAAAAGCCAGATGCGCGTCGTCCGGCGCGGGCATTTCCTGGGGCATGGACCACGTTTTCGATACTTTCCTGGCGCTATCGGCGAACACGGACGACACGCTAGTGGCCTGTGGCGGCGTGTGGTCCGTCATTGGTCGGAGCGCGCCGACGACGACGTCTCTTTTTTGTCTCGCCTGGCGCTTGCGGCAACAGCATGGCCGCGCGTTGCTCGTCGTTGGCGTGGAGAAAGTCGGTCCACCACCCCGCGACATCCCGATCAACCTCGCCGGATTCGGCGCGTAGCAACAGGAAATCGTAGGCGGCCCGGAAACGCGGTTGTTGCAGCACACCGTAGGGGCGCTTGCCGGAGCGTTGCTCGAAACGCGGTTGCATTGCCCAGATGTCCTTGATGTCGCCGCCGATGCGACGGGTGATCGCCAGTTTTTCGGCCTGCACATCCAGTACGTCGTCCATGGCCACGAATAGCGCCGGGATCGCCGGATCGCCGCGGCCCTTGAGCAGTTCCCATTTGGCCAGTAGTTCGTGCCAGAGAAGGGTGGCGAACAGGAATCCCGGCGAAATGGGTTTATCTTCACGCACTCGCATGTCGGTCGCTTCCAACGCTAGCATCACGAAGCGTTCGCCGAGCGGCTGTTCGAGGATCACGTCGAGTAGCGGCAACAGTCCATGATGCAGTCCTTCTTCGCGCAATTGGGTCACGCATCGCACCGCGTGTCCGGAGGTCAACAGTTTGAGCATTTCGTCGAACAGCCGCGAGGGCGGCACGTTGTCGATCAGTTCCGCCATTTCGCGGATCGGTTTCCGTGCCTCCGGATCGATCGCCAGCCCCAGTTTGGCGGCCAGTCGAACGGCGCGCAGCATCCGTACCGGGTCCTCGCGATAGCGCATGCGCGCGTCGCCGATCATGCGCAAGGTTTTCTGCCGCAAATCGGCGACGCCGTGATGGTAGTCGACGATGATTTCCGATGTCGGGTCGTAATACAGCGCGTTGACCGTGAAATCGCGCCGCGCGGCATCTTCCGCCTGACTGCCGAAAACGTTGTCGCGCAGAACGCGGCCTTGGGCGTCGGTGTGGGCCTTGTTGCCATCGTGCTCGCGATGATGACCGCGGAAAGTGGTCACTTCGATGGTTTCGGCGCCCATTGCTACGTGCACGATCTGGAACCGGCGGCCGATGATCCGCGAGCGCCGGAAACATTGGCGGACCTGTTCGGGAGTGGCGTTGGTGGCGACGTCAAAATCCTTGGGGCGGATACCGGCGAGCAGGTCGCGCACCGCGCCGCCAACGACGAACGCCTGATAGCCGTGTTCTTGCAACGTTTCGACGGTACGGCGACAGCCCCGGCTGATGTCGTCGCGTTGTAATCCGTGCTGAGCGACCGCGATGGTCACCGGTTTGCCATGACTGGGGGGCGTCTTGCGCCCGAGAACGCGGGAAATGAACTTGCGGATCATTGCTTGAGACTCGATTCCTGTGACGACTGCACCAGAAGGTCGGTGCGATGCCCGATAGGGCGCGCGGTATCGGGACAGCGGGTGATGGCGATCACGGAAGAAGGCTGGTGATCGACCAGCCGGCGGTTTCGGCGTGCGCGCGCAACGAAGGGTCGGGGTCGACGGCGACCGGGTGGCTGACCTTGGACAACAGCGGGAGATCGTTTAGCGAATCGCTATAAAACCAACTGCGCTCGAAGCTGCCCCACCACAAGCCAATCGCTTCCAGCCAGGCGTCGACGCGGACGATCTTGCCTTCGCGGAACGACGGCGTCCCGCGCGGCACGCCGGTGAATTGACCGTTTTCCTGTGCCGGAATGGTGGCGATCAGGTGCGCGATTCCGAACTCGCGGGCAATCGGTGCGGTGACGAAACTGTTGGTGGCGGTGACGATGGCACACAAGGCGCCGCTGTCGAGATGCTGGCGCACCAGCCGGCGCGCCTTGGCGTTGACCAGCGGCAGGAGATGCCGGGCCATGAATTCCCGATGCCAGGTGTCAAGGAGGTGGCGCGGATGCGCCGCCAGCGGCCGCAACTGAAAATCGAGAAAGGCGTCGATATCCAGCGTGCCGGCCCGGTACTGTTCATAAAATTCCAGGTTGCGGGATTCATAAATCGAACGGTCGAGAATTCCCTTGCCGATCAGGAATTGCGCCCATTCAAAATCGCTGTCGCCGGCGATCAGGGTGTTGTCGAGGTCAAAGAGGGCGAGTTCCATGGTCTGGTATTCCGGCAAATCGGTTGGTCGACGCGGCCCGCAGCACTTCGCGCAGCAAGGGCACGGTGACGGGGCGCTTCTGTTCGAGGGAGTAACGGTCGATGGCCGCCAGCAAGGCGGACAGGCTGCGCATGTCGCGCGGCACGCGCAGGGACAGGTAGCGCAGCGCGTCCTCGGTCAATCGCAGGCCGCGTGCGAGGGCCTGCTCCTGGATCGCGGCGATCTGTTCGGCGTCGTCGAGCGCCCGTAGGCGGTAAACCAGGCCGCTGCCCAGACGGGTGCGCAGATCTTCGCGAAGCGCAAGCCGCAGTGGCGGGTCGTTGGCGGCGGCGAGCAGACGTCCGCCGTCGGCGCGCAGACGGTTGATGGTGTTGAACAACGCGATCTGACCCGCGGGGGCGAGCGACTCGAGGTGGTCGACGGCGCAAAAATCGGCCTCCGGTGCCAGCGTCGACAGAACGGGGTCCTGACCCGCGTCACAATAGGCCGCCGGGCTGGCCCGCAGCAAATGCGACTTCCCGGCGCCGCTTTCTCCCCAAAGGAAGAACAGCGGCTCACGATTATCGGGTGCCAGCCATGCCGCCAGTCCGGTCAGCGTTTCACTGTTGCCGTCGCCGACGAAATTGTCGAAGCTGGGCGGCGTTTCCGGCTGTAGGTCGAGAATCAACTGGCGCATCAAGAGTGGTCTGGTGGCTTCGGTCTGGTCTGGCGTCCATGGCGCGATCAGCGCGCAATGAGGGCTTTTTCGGATAGAATCGGCGGCTTTTGGCGATCGGGGCGGTCTATTCTACCACCGCGCCGAATTCACCGGCCTTGCCTGAGGTGCACGACAACATGAACAAGGAATCTCTTTCGTATCGCGACGCCGGTGTAGACATCGATGCCGGCGACGAGCTGGTGGAACGAATCAAGCCGTTGGCCCGAAAAACCCTGCGTGAAGGCGTCTTGCGTGGCATCGGCGGCTTTGGCGCATTGTTCGAGGTTCCCCGGCGTTACCGGGAGCCGGTTTTGGTGACCGGCACCGACGGCGTCGGCACCAAGCTCAAACTGGCGTTCGATCTGCGCCGGCACGGAAGCATTGGCATCGATCTGGTGGCGATGAGTGTCAACGACATTCTCGTGCAGGGTGCCGAGCCGCTGTTTTTCCTCGACTATTTCGCGTGTGGCAAACTGAACATCGAGACCGCCACGGCGGTGGTCGAAGGCATCGCCAAGGGCTGCGAACTCGCTGGCTGCGCCCTGATCGGCGGCGAAACCGCCGAAATGCCGGGGATGTATCCCCCCGGCGAGTACGATCTGGCCGGATTCGCGGTCGGCGTGGTCGAAAAGACCGCCATCGTCGATGGAGCGACCATACAGCCGGGCGATGTGCTCCTCGGCTTGCCGTCCTCCGGCGCCCACTCCAATGGCTACTCGCTGCTGCGCAAGATCGTCAACCGGGCGAACGCCGATCTGTCGATGAAACTCGATGGCGATCTGACGCTGGCCGACGCGGCGATGGCGCCGACTCGGATCTACGTCAAACCGCTGCTGACCCTGATGCGCGAACTGCCCGTCAAGGGCATGGCACACATCACCGGCGGCGGACTGACCGGCAATATCCCGCGCATTCTGCCGCAAAACCTGACCGCGGAAATCGCCAGGAGTGCATGGCGGCGTCCGGTGCTGTTCGACTGGTTGCAGCGCGAGGGCGCGGTCAGCGACAACGAAATGCACCGCGTTTTCAATTGCGGCATCGGGATGGTCGTCGTCGTGGCGCGCGAGGATGTGCAGCGCGCCGAGAAGATTCTCCGCGATGCCGGCGAGCCGGCGGTGGTGATCGGCAGCGTCAAGACGCGGCGCGACGATCAGGCGCAAACCGTCGTCTGCTGACGGGATTTCTCAAACCTTGATGTTGATGCCGGCATCGTCCGATGCCATGCGGCGCCCCCTTTGCGTGCGCGTGTCCAGCAGCACCGGGCGATTCTCGGCGCGGCGGTCGGTTTTCCTGCGCTCCACCGCGACTGCCGGCGCGATGCCCGGCGTCTCGGGCGTCGCCGACGCGTCGTGCTGGCGATGGTGCGTGGCGTAAGGGTTGGCGAACCGGCTGTCGTTCGATGGAACATCGGGGGCGCGGGCGCCTTTCGACGGCGAGCCAGGGGGCGATTGCCGTGGCGGTGAACCGGCCAGATCGTTGACCACTTCGGTGACATTGCCAACCGGTCCGACCGGAGGTGGGGTGTCCGACGTTTTCGCTGGCCCGACGATTGTGGGCGGTGGCAGGGCGTCTGATGGAATCCTGATCATTTTCGACCCTCGCTGACGTAAAACCCGGGTGGAAAAATCGTTTGAATGTCTGACTCGCCGGCCGGTTCTCAAACCGGTTTCTCGACATCGACAGTTCAATTCACGGTGTGTTCGGCGAGGACTTTAGCACTGCCGGCGGTAAACGTCCGCGTGCCAATTGACATCCGCCCGGAATTATTTCTCGATAATTCCTCAATGGTGGCAAGGGCTTGGTGCCATTTCGGCGACGGCCGGTCGATGTGTTTTCGTTATATCAGCGGCTTCTCAATCGGTTGGAGACGTCGTGACGAAACGCTTGCCGAACCTCGCGCAAGTTTCTCCCCTCGGTCGACCGACCGGCCGTCGTTCAGCGATCAGAACCCGATGCGGTAACTGGCATGACCCCAGTGCGCGGGACCGTTGTTTTCGCTGCTGGTATTGAGCATGGGACTGGCGACGCCCGGCCCGATCTTCCGCACCGAGTCCGGCGCGCAGCCAGTCGCGCTAGTAACGCAGTCCTTCGAAATCGAAGGCATAAAGATCCGGCACCTGCCCCGATGCGCTTGCCCCTGACGGTTGACGCGATGGACTCCTTCGAGCCGGCCGAGCAAGGTCCAGTTGTTGTTTATGGCATGGGTGGCGTCTGCGCCAAGGCGTCCGAGGGTGGTATTTTCAGTGCGTGCATCCCAGCGCACCGGGAAACCGCCGCCGGTTTCGGTGTAGCCGTCGATGCGGGAGCGAGTTTCCGCCATTGAGTGTACCGAGGCCGACCATCCCACTTGTCTGGGTCCAGCGGAAGGCTTTGCTGGTGTTACTCGTGACTTCGTGGGTATTCCCGACGACGACCGTACCGTCCGCTGAAACACCGTAGGCTACCGACCACATGCCGCCATTAAGCGTGCCAATATCCAAGATGCCATCTTCCGCGCGTGGCGGCACGGCAGACAGAGCGGCTACCACAGCGAGGCCGAGGGTTGTGTGGTTCAAGCTCGGAGTGCACCATGCTGCGTGGTGGCGATTCACGTCTGGCGTCGCGACATCCTCGTATGGAGAAACGGCAAGGGATCTAGTCTAAAAAACTTTTTATCATCAACCCGGATCGCCGGAAAAACGACCTATCCGGCACCGCGGGCATCCGGAAAATTCAGGCGCGAAGATGGATATTTCCGGCGATTTCAGGCAACCTCAAGACGATTGATATGAACGCGACCCTGCAAACGATTCTTTCCCGCCATGGCGACCGCGACGGCGCCTTGCTGCCCGTCCTGCACGAAATCCAGGACGCCCTGGGGTACGTGCCGGCGGAAGCGGTGCCCTTGATCGCCAAGGCGCTGAACCTCGCGCGCGCCGAGGTGCACGGCGTGCTGACCTACTATCGCCATTTCCGGCAAACGCCGCCGGGGCGCCATGTGGTGCGGATCTGCCGCGCCGAAGCCTGCCAGTCCGTCGGCGCCGATGCCCTGGCCGCGCACGCGGAAAAAAGGCTCGGCTGCGGCTTCGACGAGACGACGCCCGACGGTCTGGTGACGCTCGAAGCCGTTTATTGCCTCGGCCAGTGCGCCGTCGGGCCGGCGCTGCTGATCGACGAGACAGCGGTGCACGCGGCGGTCGGCCCAGATCGATTCGATGCCCTGATCGACGCCCTGGAGCCGCGGAAATGAGCGTCACCGTTTTCGTTCCCCGCGATTCGACCGCGCTGGCGCTGGACGCCGACGCGGTGGCGGCGGCGGTGCTGGCCGAAGCCCGGCGGCGCGGCGCCGATCCGACGTTGGTGCGCAACGGTTCGCGCGGCCTGTTTTGGCTGGAGCCGCTGCTCGAAGTGGCGACGGCGGCGGGGCGCATCGCCTATGGTCCGGTGACGGTCGCCGATGTCCCGGGTCTGTTCGACGCCGGTTTCCTCGCCGGCGGCGCTCATCGCTCGCGGCAGGGACCGAGCGAGGCCATTCCCTATCTCGCGCGCCAACGGCGCGTGACGATGCGGCGCATCGGCGTCGTCGATCCGCGCTCGCTGTCCGATTACCTGGCCAACGGCGGCGGCGAGGGCCTGACCCGGGCCCGGGCGATGGCGCCGGCCGACATCGTCCGCGTGGTGATCGAATCGGGCTTGCGCGGCCGTGGCGGCGCCGCTTTTCCCACCGGCCTGAAATGGCGGACCGTGCTCGACGCGCCGGCGGCGCGGAAATACATCGTCTGCAACGCCGACGAAGGCGATTCCGGCACCTTCGCCGACCGGCTGTCGATGGAAGCCGATCCCTTTGGCCTGATCGAAGGCATCGCGATTGCCGGTCTCGCCGTCGGCGCCAGCGGCGCTTATATCTACGTGCGTTCCGAGTATCCGCATGCCCTGGCGGCGCTCGACGCCGCGCTGGCCGCCGCGACCGACTGGCTGGACGGTTTCCGTATCGAGGTGCGCAAGGCGGCGGGCGCTTATGTCTGCGGCGAGGAAACCGCCCTGCTCGAAAGCCTCGAAGGCAGGCGCGGCATCGTCCGCGCCAAGCCGCCGTTGCCCGCCGTCGCGGGGCTGTTCGGGCAGCCGACGGTGGTCAACAACGTCGTCACCCTGGCCAGCGTGCCCGACATTCTGGCGCGCGGCGCGGCGTCTTACCGCGAACTCGGCGTCGACCGCTCGCGCGGCACGCTGCCTTTCCAGCTCGCCGGCAACCTCAAGCACGGCGGATTGGTCGAAGTGCCGTTCGGACGGACGTTGCGCGAACTGCTGTATGACTTCGGCGGCGGCTCGCGCTCGGGCCGGCCCTTGCGCGCCGTGCAGGTCGGCGGCCCTCTGGGGGCCTACCTGCCGGCATCGCGCTTCGACACCGTGCTCGACTACGAAACCCTTGCCGCGATCGGCGCCACGCTCGGTCATGGCGGCATCGTCGCTTTCGACGACACGGTGGACATGGCGAAACAGGCCCGCCACGCGATGGCTTTCTGCGCCCGCGAATCCTGCGGCAAATGCACCCCTTGCCGCATCGGCGCCACGCGCGGCGTCGAGGTGATCGACCGGCTCCGCGGCGGAAAGCCCGGACAGTCAGAACTTCTGCGCAGTCTCTGCGACACCATGATCCACGGTTCGCAGTGCGCCATGGGCAGCATGACGCCCCTGCCGGTACTCTCCGCGCTGGACCATTTCCCGGAGGACTTTCGATGAACGGTCTCGATCACGGCACGCCGGCGGTTGTCTCCGATACCGCCGTGACGCTGAGCATTGACGGACTCACCGTCACCGTGCCGGCCGGCACCTCGCTCATGCGTGCCGCCGTCGACGCCGGTGTGACGATTCCCAGGCTCTGCGCCACGGAGACGCTCAAGCCCTTCGGTTCCTGCCGCCTGTGTCTGGTTGAGATCGAGGGCCGGCGCGGCTACCCGGCGTCCTGCACCACGCCGGCGGAAGAGGGGATGCGCGTGCGCACGCAGACGCCGAAGCTCGCCGAACTGCGCCGCAACGTGATGGAACTTTACATTTCCGATCATCCACTCGATTGCCTGACCTGTGCCGCCAACGGCCAATGCGAGTTGCAGACCATGGCCGGCGTGGTCGGTCTGCGCGAGGTGCGCTACGGATTCGCCGGCGCCAACCACCTGACGGCGACGCCGGACGCCTCCAACCCGTACTTCAGCTACGACCCGGCCAAGTGCATCGTCTGCAACCGCTGCGTGCGTGCCTGCGAGGAACAGCAGGGCAGCTTCGCCATCGCCATCGCCGGCCGCGGCTTCGATTCACGCGTCACGGCGGGGCAGGGGGAGTCGTTCATGGCCTCCGACTGCGTCTCCTGCGGGGCCTGCGTCAACGCCTGCCCGACGGCGACGCTGATGGAGAAGACGGTCGTCGCGCAAGGGCAGGCCGAGCGCGGCATTGTCACCACCTGCGCCTATTGCGGTGTCGGCTGCGGCTTCCGCGCCGAAATGAAAGGCACGCGGGTCGTGCGCATGGTGCCGTGGAGAGAAGGACGCGCCAACGAGGGCCATGCTTGCGTCAAGGGGCGCTTTGCCTGGGGTTACGCGACGCACCCGGATCGGGTCACCAAACCGATGATCCGCGCCACCATCCGGGACGCCTGGCGCGAAGTTTCCTGGGAGGAGGCGCTGGCTCACACCGCCGCCGAGTTCCGCCGCATTCAAAACACCCATGGAAAGAATGCCATCGGCGCGCTGGTTTCAAGCCGCTGCACCAACGAGGAGGACTATCTGGTGCAGAAGCTGGTGCGGGCGGCTTTCGGCAACAACAACGTCGACACTTGCGCCCGTGTCTGCCATTCGCCCACCGGTTATGGCCTGGGCAAGACGCTCGGCACGTCGGCGGGAACGCAGACTTTCAAGTCGATGGATAAAAGCGATGTCATCGTCGTCATCGGCGCCGATCCCGGCGCGGGGCACCCGGTGGTGGCTTCCCGCCTCAAGCGCCGCGTGCGCGCCGGCGCGAAGCTGGTGGTGATCGATCCGCGCGAGACCGACATCGTCAATGCGCCGCACGCCAGGGCCGCCTATCATCTGAAGCTGCGCCCCGGCACCAACGTCGCCGTGCTGACGGCCCTGGCGCATGTCATCGCCACCGAAGGTCTGCTCGACGAGGCTTTCATCGCCGCGCGCTGCGAAGCGCGATCGTTTGCCGAGTGGCGCGAATTCGTCAGCCGTCCGAGCAATTCGCCGGAGGCGCTGGCGGCCGAGAGCGGCGTCGCCGCCGCCGACCTGCGCGCCGTGGCGCGGCTCTACGCCACCGGCGGCAACGCCGCGATCTATTACGGTCTCGGCGTGACCGAGCATGCGCAAGGGTCGACGGCGGTGATCGCCATCGCCAACCTGGCCATGGCCACCGGCAACATCGGTCGCGAGGGTGTCGGCGTCAATCCGCTGCGCGGTCAGAACAATGTCCAAGGCTCCTGCGACATGGGCAGTTTTCCCGACATCTTTCCTGGTTACCGCCACGTTTCCGATGCGCCGACGCGCGAATCGTTCGAGCGTGCCTGGGGAAAGCCCCTGTCCGCCGAGCCGGGGCTGCGTATTCCGAACATGTTCGACGCCGCGCTCGACGCGACTTTCCTCGGCCTCTATTGCCAAGGGGAAGACCCGGCGCAGTCCGATCCCGACACGCGGCATGTGCGGGCCGCGCTGGCGGCGATGGAGTGTGTGGTGGTGCAGGATCTCTTCCTCAACGAAACGGCGAAATACGCCCACGTCTTCCTGCCCGGCGCCTCCTTCCTCGAAAAGGACGGCACTTTCACCAACGCCGAGCGACGCATTTCGCGCGTGCGCCGGGTGATGCCGCCGCTGGCCGGCAAGGCCGACTGGGAGACGACCATGGCGCTGTCCAACGCGCTCGGCTACCCGATGCATTACGATCATCCGGCGCGGATCATGGACGAAATCGCGGCCCTGACGCCAACCTTCGCCGGCGTCAGCTACGACAAGCTCGAACGTCTCGGAAGCCTGCAATGGCCCTGCGACGACGAGGCGCCGGAAGGCACGCCGACCATGCATGCGACACGCTTCGCGCACGGCAAGGGCCGCTTCCTGATCACGCAGTACGTGCCGACCGACGAGAAGGTGACGCGCCGGTTTCCGCTGCTGTTGACCACCGGCCGCGTGCTGTCGCAATACAACGTCGGCGTGCAGACACGGCGTACCGAGAACGTGCGCTTCCACGGCGAGGACGTGCTGGAAATCCACCCCCACGACGCCGCCGAGCGCGGCATCGCCGCCGGCGACTGGGTCGGCATCCAGTCGCGGGCGGGCGACACGGCGTTGCGCGTCGCCGTTACCGAGCGCGTTCAGCCGGGTGTGGTCTATACCACCTTCCACTTTCCCGAGTCCGGCGCCAACCTGCTGACCACCGACAACTCGGACTGGGCGACCAACTGCCCCGAGTACAAGGTCACCGCGGTGCAGGTGGCGCGCATCGCCCAGCCGCCGGAACGGGCGCGCGATGCGCGGGGGGGCGCCACGCGGCGGGTCGCAGCGCCCGACGCCTCATGAAACCGCCGCTGCAACTCCTCGCGGTGCGGCGACCGGGCGAGGCGCCACGGCTCGAAGCGGTGGCCGAAGAGACGCCGGTCGCCCTCGAATACAATGGCGTCGCTCACGCCGTGATGCTCGCGACGCCCGCCGACCTCGAGGATTTCGCGCTCGGTTTCAGCCTGAGCGAAGGCATCGTGGCGCGGCGCGGCGAGGTGTTCGCCATCGAGGCCGTGGAGTCGACGCGCGGGATCGCGCTACGCATCGATATTGCCGGCGAGGCGTTCGCCCGCTTCAAGGCGCGGCGGCGCGGCATGGCCGGGCGCACCGGATGCGGCTTGTGCGGCGTGGAAAGCCTGGCGCAGGTGACGCGCGATTTACCGCCGCTGCCGTCGCCAACGGTCGACCGGGTCCCGTTTCCCCTCACCGCCTTGTTCGAGGGCATGCGCCGGGTGTCGGAGCAACAGTCGCTGCAACGGGTGACGGGCGCGACGCACGCCGCCGCCCATGTCGCCCGCGACGGCCTCGTCGGCCATCTGCGTGAAGACGTGGGTCGCCACAACGCCCTGGACAAGACGCTGGGCGCTCTCGCCAAAGCCGGCGTGGCGGTCGCGGACGGCGCCCTCGTCGTCACCAGCCGCGCCAGTTTCGAGATGGTGCAAAAAGCGGCGGCATTGGGATATGGCATTCTCGCCGCCGTCTCGGCGCCGACCGCCGCCGCGGTGCGTCTGGCGGAAAGTCTCAACCTGACGCTGGTCGGTTTCCTGCGCGATGCCGACTGCGCGATTTACAGCCACCCGGAGCGGCTGCGGGAACTCGTGAACGGCGCCTCGCCATCGTCAAGCGGCTGCCTCGTAGGACGATAACGCGGGTGTCGCCACGGCCAAGATGATTTCTCCACCCGTCGTCCGCGCGCGTGAGAGGCGTGGCACGGGCGATAGCGGTGATAGGGGATGAAACTACGTGAATACCGCCAAACTGATCAAGATGGCCAACCAGATCGGCGCCTTCTTCGACGCCATGCCCGACCGCGAGCAGGCGGTAAACGATGTCGCCACACACATTTCGCGCCATTGGGAACCGCGCATGCGCGCTGCCCTGGCCCGACATCTCGTTCTACATGGCGACGCCGAGTTGATGCCCATCGTTCGTCACGCCTTGCCGCTTCTGGACGATTTCCGGGTCGCGGTGGTCCCGACGCCTGACGAACGCACGGGACGACAGTGATTGAACGAGCGGCGGCAGCGGGCCGAGCGGAAGGCCGTCGATTCCTTCATGTCCACTCCTCGTCCGGGATGTGCCGTCATGTGAAACGGGGGGCAAAAAAAGGGAGCCTGCTGGCTCCCTTCCTGGTTGGCGCTCCCGCCATCGAATCGGATTGTTTCGGCAATGCAGGGGTCGAGACGGAGGCGGGTGCTTTTTGCCAGTCCGCCAGTCCGCTTCGTTGGCTACCGCGGGTGACTACTACGCCGGTGCGGGTTGCGCGCCACCTTCCTCCGCGCTGATGGCTTTCATCGACAGGCGGACGCGGCCTTTTTCATCGGCTTCCAGCACCTTGACGCGTACTTTCTGGCCTTCCTTGAGGTAATCGGCAACGGCGTTGACGCGCTCGTTGGCGATTTGCGAAATGTGCAGCAGACCGTCGCGACCCGGCAGGATGCTGACGATGGCGCCGAAGTCGAGCAACTTGAGCACCGTGCCGTCGTAGATCTTGCCGACTTCCACATCGGCGGTAATGGCGTCGATGCGCGCCTTGGCGGCATCGGCGGCGTCACCGCTGACCGACGCGATGGTGATCGTTCCGTCGTCCTTGATGTCGATCGTGGTGCCGGTTTCCTCGGTGATGGCGCGAATCACCGCGCCGCCCTTGCCGATCACATCGCGGATTTTCTCGGGATTGATCTTCATGGTGTACAGACGCGGGGCGTAGGTCGACACTTCCTCGCGGTGCCCGGCCATCGAATTCCGCATCTGTTCCAGGATGTGCAGACGTGCCTCGCCGGCTTGCGCCAGGGCGACCTGCATGATTTCCTTGGTGATGCCCTGAATCTTGATGTCCATTTGCAAGGCGGTGACGCCAGTGGCCGTACCGGCGACCTTGAAGTCCATGTCGCCGAGGTGATCCTCGTCGCCGAGAATGTCGGTCAGCACCGCGAAACGGTTGCCTTCCTTGATCAGACCCATGGCAATACCCGCCACGTGGGCCTTGAGCGGCACACCGGCGTCCATCAGCGCCAGCGAAGCCCCGCAGACGCTGGCCATCGAACTCGAACCGTTCGATTCGGTGATCTCCGAGACAACGCGCATGGTGTACGAGAAATCTTCCGGCGACGGCAGCACGCCGACCAGGGCGCGCTTGGCCAGACGGCCGTGTCCGATTTCGCGGCGCTTCGGCGTTCCCACGCGGCCGCATTCGCCGGTGGCGTAGGGCGGGAAGTTGTAGTGCAGCATGAAGCGTTCGCGATATTCGCCGGCCAGCGAGTCGATGATCTGCTCGTCGCGACCGGTGCCCAGCGTGGCCACGACGATGGCCTGGGTTTCGCCACGGGTGAATAGCGAGGAGCCATGCGCGCGCGGCAGGACGCCGGAACGGATGACGATCGGCCGGACGGTGCGTGTGTCGCGCCCGTCGATGCGCGGTTCGCCGGCGAGAATGCGCCCGCGCACGATGCGCGCCTCGGCGTCCGACACCATGTTGCGGATGGTGTTGGCGTCGGGTGCGTCGTCGCCGGCGGTCAGCACCTCGACGGCGTGGGCGGTGATGTCCTTCACGCGCTGGGTGCGTTGCTGCATGCTGGTAATCCGATACGCCTCGGCCAGTTCGCCTTCGACCATCTGGTTGAGTTTGCCGTGCACGGCTTCGTTCTTGGCGGCCGGCGCCCAGTCCCACTCGGGCTTGCCCGCTTGCTCGACGAGTTCGTTGATGGCGTCGATGACCGCCTGCATCTGCTGATGCCCGAAGACCACGGCGCCGAGCATCACGTCTTCGGAAAGCTGCTTGGCTTCCGATTCGACCATCAGCACCGCCGCGGCCGTGCCGGCGACGACGAGATCGAGGTCGCTGGCGGCAAGCTGCGTGGCGGTGGGATTGAGAACATATTGACCATCGACGTAGCCGACGCGGGCGGCGCCGATCGGGCCGTCGAAGGGGATGCCGGAAATCGCCAAAGCCGCCGAGGCGCCGATCATCGCCGGAATATCGGGATCGATTTCCGGGTTGAGCGACATCACCATCGCCACGATCTGGACTTCGTGGTAGAAACCTTCGGGAAACAAGGGGCGCAGAGGACGGTCGATCAGCCGCGAGGTCAGCGTTTCCTTCTCCGACGGACGGCCTTCGCGCTTGAAAAAGCCGCCGGGAATTCGGCCGGCGGCGTATGTTTTTTCGATGTAATCGACGGTCAGCGGAAAGAAGTCCTGGCCGGGTTTTGCCGTTTTGTTGCCGACCACCGAAACCAGCACCACCGTGTCGTCCACCGCGACCATCACGGCGCCACCGGCTTGTCTGGCGATTTCACCGGTTTCCAAAGTGACCTGATGGGCACCGTAGGCGAAGGTTTTCTTGACGATATTAAACATTGTTCCCTTTCTCAATAGTCAGGCGCGCGCCTGCCCACGACGCCGGCAGGGCATTCGGAAAACGCGCCAGTTGCATGAAAGCCGCAACAGCGAAAACAGCGGCACAGCCCGGAAGGGGCTGGCCGCTGACGGCTTTTCGGTTCGACCGCATCCGACCGCGAAGCGGATCGGCGCGCGGGCTTATTTACGCAGGCCGAGACGCTGAATCAGGGTGCGATAAGAATCGACGTTGGTGCGCTTCAGATAGTCCAGCAGCTTGCGGCGGCGGCTGACCATGCGCAGCAGGCCGCGGCGAGAGTGATTGTCTTTCTTGTGTTCGCGGAAGTGACCGGTAAGGTCGTTGATGCGGGCGGTCAGCAGGGCCACCTGCACTTCGGAGGAGCCGGTATCGCCGGCGGCGCGCTGATAATCGGTCATGATCTGCGCTTTTTGCGCGACATTGATCGCCATGTCAAACTCTCTTTCATAAAAACGGCGCCGCCCCAGTTTGATAGAGCCAACGCCAGACAGGAAAAAAATCGTGATTCGCTTGGCGAAGCGAGGGCGGGATTCTAACCGCTGACCACCCGGGCGGCAAGCGAATACGCCGGAGAAGCGCCTCGCAAGCGATCGCGCGGCCAATCGTCCACGTGGGCGATCTCGGACGAGAAGGCGTCTAGAGATCGCGGGGCCGGTAATAACTGGCGAAGCGCGGCAATCCGCGTGCGGTCGATTCGCGATAGCGGAACGTGATCACACTGCCGACCGGCGGCGGCTGGCGACGGTCGGCGTCGCTGAAACCGCTGCCGAGCATGAATTCGACGCCATCGGCCGTGCGCACGCGCAACGCGCCCATCTGGCCCTCGTACTTCCCACGTCCCGGCTGGTGGCCGATCACCGTTGCCTCGGCGTCCCGCCAGGGTTTCATTTTCAGCAGGACGTCGCTCCGGCCACCGACATACCCGGCGTCGGCGCGGTGCAGCATCAAGCCCTCGCCGCCGGCGCGCAGCACCTGCGCGAGTTTTTCCTCCAGGGACGGCCGATTGGTGAAGGTGAATTGCTCGACCGCCTGCAACCAGGGCAGCGCCAGCCGGCCGGTCAACTCGCGCAACCGCTGCGCTCGCTCGCGGAAGGTGCCGTCGCCGCCCGGCAGTTCAAAGACCATGTAGCGTACCTTTCGCCACTGGGCGTCGTCCGCCGTCTGCCGGCGCACGATGCCGACCAGTTCCTCGAAACGCCCGCGTCCAAGCCATAACTCGCCGTCGAGCGGCTGCGCCGGCAAGCGTTCGACAAACCACGATGGCGCCTGAATCGGGTGGCCGGCGCGAGTGCGCAGCGCCCGGCCATCCCAGAAGGCACGCACCCCGTCGAGTTTTTCGCTGACGAGGTACAGCGCGACATCGGCCTGCCCGTGCTCGACCGTGGCCAGCAACAGCGGCGGCGGTTCGGCGGCCGGCAACGCGCGGGCGGCACCGGCCAGGAGCGCCAATGTCAGCGCGTGAAGGAGGGGATTGACAGTCATTTTCGGGCCTCGCCGCAAATCGGTGGAACGGTCGTCGCCAGGATGGCGGGCGGCGCGACGCGGGTCGACCAACGGGCCGTCGTCGCGCGCCAAAAAACGCGGCCAGCGCTGAATAGTAACAATAATTCAGCGTCCTTCCCTGTTTTTCCGGTCTTTTACGGCCCGGCGGCGACACGCGTCAGATTCGCGCGTGCTGCCGCGCGATGGCCCAGGCGACATGCTCCCGAACCAGGGGCGACGGGTCGTCTCGACGAGCCTGCAAGGCCGTCACCACCGCCGGCGAACGGTCGGCGTTGCCGAGCGCGACGGCGATATTGCGCAGCCAGCGCGCATGACCGATACGACGGATCGGGCTGCCCGCCAGACGGCTTTCGAATTCGTCCTGGCGCCAGGCGAAAAGGGCGGTCAGCGGCGTGGCGTCGAGACCGTGACGAACGGCGAAATCCGGGTCGCCGATGCTGGCAAAACGGTTCCACGGGCAACAAAGCTGGCAGTCGTCGCAGCCATGGATCCGGTTGCCGATCAGGGGGCGCAACGCTTCCGGGATCGCGCCCGGCAACTCGATGGTCAAATAGGAAATGCACAAGCGGGCGTCGAGCTGATACGGCGCGACAATGGCCCGTGTTGGACAGACATCGAGACAGCGTCGGCAATCGCCGCAGTGTTCGTCGCCCGGGATGTCGGCGGGCAATGGCAGGTTGCAGTAAATTTCGCCGAGAAAATGCCAGGAGCCTTGTCGGGTCAGGGACAAGGTGTGCTTGCCGCGCCAGGCGATACCTGCCTGCGTGGCGAATTCCGTTTCCAGCACCGGCGCCGAATCGGAGAATACCCGCCAGGCGAACGGCTCGGCGAGACACCATGCGGCGACGTGGTGTCGCAAACGCTCGGCGAGTTTCTGGAGCCGCTGCCGCACGGTCCGGTGATAATCCCGACCGAGCGCGTAGCGCGACACATACGCCAACCGGCGATCGGCGAGCACCTGTTCGGCATCGGCGGCCACCGGCCAATACGGCAGGCGCGCGGAAATCACCGACCTGACGCCGGGCCACAGCTTCTCCGGGGCCGCGCGCAGGGCGGCGTGTTTGGCCATATAATCCATCTCGCCGTGCCGTCCCTGCGCCAGCCATCGCGACAATCGCGGGGCGGCCGCGTCGACATCGGCCCTGGCGACGCCGACCGAGGCGAAGCCCAGTTCCAGCCCCCAGTCCTTGATCCTTCGCACCGTTTCGACGTAAGCGGCGTGGTTTTCCGGCACCGTTGCGGTGTCTTTTCGAGAGTTCCCTTCGTGCATGCTCCGGATGATAACCAGTCGACGCTGACCGTGCATCTGCCGGACGCGTCGGCGACCGACCGATTCGGCGAGCGTCTGGCGCCCGTGCTGCGGGCCGGAACGGTTGTCTGGCTCGACGGGGATCTGGGCGCGGGGAAAACGGCACTGGTGCGCGCGCTGTTGCGCGCGCGCGGTCACGCCGGAACGGTCAAAAGCCCGACCTACGCATTGGTTGAAATTTATGTGATTTCGAAGATATACTGGTATCACTTTGATTTCTATCGCTTCAACTTTCCAGAAGAGTTTGTCGATGCCGGATTTAGCGACTATTTCCGCGACGATGCCGTGTGCTTGGTCGAGTGGCCCGAAAAAGCGGCCGGCCACGTGCCCGCGCCCGATCTCATGCTGGTCTTTCGCTTCGCCGGCGCCGGGCGGACGCTGGACATCGTCGCGCGCAGCGAGGAGGGCCGGAAATGTCTAAATACACTCGTCAGCCATTGGCCGGACGTCGCCGGCTGATCACGTTCGCCGGCGCGTCGCTGCTGCTCTCGGTCAGTTCCTTGTCGTCGGCGATCGGCAATCGTGGCACCGGTGTGCTGGCGGTACGCGTCTGGCCCGCCGCCGATTACACCCGCGTCACCATCGAACACGGCGCGCCGCTGAAATACAGCCACCTGACGGTGAAAAACCCGGAACGACTGGTGGTCGACCTTGAAGGCATCGAACTGAACAACGTGCTCGAAAGTCTGGCCGGCAAGGTGGCTCCCGACGATCCGAATATCAAGTTGTTGCGCGCCGGGCGTTACAAGCCGGGCGTGGTGCGTCTGGTGCTGGAACTCAAGGGCGAGGCCCGGCCACAGATTTTCGAACTGCCGCCGATCGGCAACTACGGCCATCGACTGGTGCTGGACATTTACCCCGCCGCGCCGCCCGATCCGCTGCTGGCCTTGCTCGACGGCAAGGACGCCGGGGTGGCGGCGGAAACGCGTCCGCCCAAGCCCGAGTCCCGCCAGGACGCGCCGCTTGAAAACAAGTTGGAGAACAAACCGGAACCGAAAGCGGAGAAGAAGTCCGCCTCGGTCGCCGAGGTGACCGAGCACAAACCGGTGAGCAAACGTCAGGGCCGGGCGGTGGTCGATCATCTGGTGACCATCACGCTCGATCCCGGACACGGCGGCGAGGACCCAGGCGCCATCGGTAGCGGCGGCAGCCTGGAAAAGAACGTCACGTTGGCGGTGGCCAAGCGTTTGCGGGCGAAAATCGAGGCCGAGCCGAACATGCGGGCGGTGTTGACTCGCGATTCCGATTTCTTCGTACCCTTGCAGATGCGCGTTCAAAAAGCGCGTCGAATCCAGTCCGACTTGTTCGTTTCGATTCACGCCGATGCCTTCATCCGGCCGGATGCCAACGGCTCGTCGGTTTTCGTGCTTTCCCAGAGCGGCGCCACTAGTTCGGCGGCCCGTTATCTGGCGCAGAAAGAAAACGCCGCCGATCTGATCGGCGGCGTGAATATCGACGTCAAGGACCCGGTTCTGGCGCGCACCTTGCTGGATCTCTCGCAAACGGCGACGATCAACGACAGCCTGAAACTCGGCAAGGCGGTGCTCGGCGAACTCGGCGGCATCAACCGGCTCCACAAGGCGCATGTCGAACAGGCCGGCTTCGCGGTTCTCAAGGCGCCGGACATTCCGTCGATTCTCGTCGAGACGGCGTTCATCTCCAACCCCGAGGAAGAAAAACGCTTGAACGACGATGCCTATCAGGACAAGATCGCCGACGCCATCCTCTCGGGAATCAGAAAATATTTCGCCAAGAATCCGCCCTTGGCCAAATCCTCCCTGGCCCGCCTGGATTGATCGGCGCCGGCGGCGTCAAAGGCGCCGGAACGCGAGCACGCTCAGTTTCGGCAAGTTGATGTAAAGCTGCCCGTCGGACGTGGTGAACGGCTGGTAATAGGCGTTGCCGGCCCCGTCCCAACCGCCGTGAGCCGCGTCCTGCGTGCACAGGATCTGCTCCCATTGTCCGTGGTTGCCACCGGTACGCACCCCGTAACCGTGGTCGCCGAAATTTCGCTCCCCAAGGTTGACCACCACCAGCACGAGGTTGTCGCCGGACGCGCGAGTAAAGGCAAGCACCTGATTATCCTGGTCTTCGTGCGTGACGCATAAGGAATCGGCGCGCAGGGCCGGGTTCCGCCAGCGCAAGGCATTGCAGGTGCCGACCAGGCGGCGCATTTCGCCCGCCAGATCGTCGGCGACGACGCGCCACTGAAAACGGTGGTCGCCGCGCGCGTCGACGCCGTCGTGCCAGTAGCCCCAGGCGACGTGCGGGGATGCCATCAGGCATTCCGAGCCCATGAACAGCATCGGCGTGCCGGGCATGCACACATTGAGCGCCCAGGCCAGACGGCATTTTGCCCGCGCGGACCAGTCCAGGCGCCCGCCGAGTTGATCGACCAGGTAGCGGTGGCGTTTGTCCCAGTTGCTCAGACCGTCTTCCGCGTCGCCGTTTTTCTGATCGCCGATGTCATCGTGCGAGCCGAGGGTGTACCTGACCAGATTCCAGGCGTTGCCGTAACCCTCCCAACCGAGAAGGCCCCGCACCTTCCGCAGGGGTTCCTGACCGGCCAGGGCGCGCTGACATTCGTGATGCGCGTCGGCGTCCCAGGTGGCGCAGAACCGGCCGCGGTCGATGATCCACGGGTTGTCGGGCAGGTGTTCGGCGATCAGATATTTATCCGGAAAATCGCGGCGCAACCGGTCGACCACCCGTCGCAAGTGTTCGCCATTGATCTGGGTGGTGGCGTCGAAACGCAGGCCGTCGGCGCGATAATCCTCGAAATACATGCGTGCGTTCTGATAGAAGAAATCCTGCACCTCCTGCTTCCACCACGCCGGACCGCGGCCCCAATCGGTCATTTGGCCGCCTTCGAAGTAGATGCCGCCATCGGTCGAATCGCCGTCGAAAGCCCACAACACGTTATCGTCGGGTCCGGCGTGGTTGTAGACCACGTCGAAAATCACCGCCAATCCAAGGCGATGAGCGGTGTCCACGAATTGCCGCAACTGCGTCGGCCCGCCGTAGGATGACTCGGGCGCGAAGAACGACGCGGGGTTGTAACCCCAGGAGCGGTCCATGGCGAATTCGTGGATCGGCAGTAACTGCACGCAGTTGAAGCCCATTTCGCGAATGTAGGGCAACTTGCCCTCGACATCGCCAAAGGTGGCGCCAACCTTCTCCAGACCGTCGCCACGGCCGGCAAAACTGCCGACATGCAATTGATAAATGATGAAATTCTCGAAACGGGGCGTGACGAAAGGCGCCCAGGGAAACGCCTCGTCGGACAACATCACGGCGCCGTTATGGTTGTCCGGGTCGCCGCCGCGCGTCAGCGCGGAACTGATCACGTCGCGCGCCGCCGGGTCGATCTGCTCGATGACGCTGCCGTCGGAGCAGCGGATTCGGAAGCGGTAAAGCTGATCGGCACGTGCTCGGGCGACTGTCGCGCTCCAATAGTCACCGCATCTGACCAGCGGATGCTCGGTCGTCCGGTCGGTGCGTTCCCAATAGGGACCGTCCTGAATGACCACCGAAACCGCCGTCGCGTGCGGTGCCCAAACCCGAAAAAAGAACCCTTCGCCAGCGGATCTGGCGCCGATGCGTTGGTCAAGATTCATGGCGTTTACTCCCGTTCAGTGGAAACATCGTGCGATCTTAGGCGATCGACGCCCCGCGCCGGGAAATATTAGGCGCCGGTCTGGAAAGTCGTGTCCGACGACGATTTTCGGTTCCTGTGGAGCAACGGCAAATAGACGGCATGGTAGGCCAGCAAGCCGCCGGCAGACGCCAGGAAGGGCTTTATGAAGGCAATGTCGCCAAACAGTAGAAAATACATTTCCGTCGGCTCGCCCCACCGGAACCACAGGGCGGCGAAGACGGCCAGGCCGGTCAGCAGCGATGGCAAGTAGGTCGGTGGCGAGTTCCCGGCGCGAACGCTTGCAAACAGGGCGTGCGCAAGAACCACCGCACCAACGCCGCACATGAAGTAGTTCGCGAAAATCTCGGCCAGGTAAATGAAATACAGGGCGCCGGCCAGAATCACCCCTTCGGGAATGTGCGGCAATGGCGGCACACCCGTTCGATAGGCGGCAACCGCCACGGCAACGGCGCCGGCCAGGGCGCCGAGCGAAACGCCGATGAACAAAACAGCCAGGTCTCTGAGCAGTTGGGATTTTTTCATCGTTTCCAGCGGCAGGCGCGTTCCCGTTTTTTCTTCACGCCCCAAACGGACGCTCGACAGGATCGGCGAGTCGGCTGTCGATTGCCGAGCGCTCGGCTCGGCAATTGGCGGGAACGGCACGGCGACAGCGGTATCTCGGCCGCCGCTGTCGCCAACGTCGAATGTCAGCCGGGCATCGGGTCGGCGTTGCCGAGCGCGGTGGTGTTCAGTCCGCCGTCGACGTACATGATTTCGCCGGTGATGCCGCTGGCCAGGTCGGAAAGCATGAAGGCGGCGGCGTTGCCGACCTCGTCGATGGTGATGTTGCGCCGCAAGGGCGCGTTGTGCGCGTTGTAGGCCAGCAGACGCGAGAAATTGCCGATGCCGGAAGCGGCCAGGGTCTTGATCGGCCCCGCTGAAATGGCGTTGGCGCGGATGCCTTGCGGGCCAAGGCAAAAGGCGAGGTAGCGGGTGGCGGCCTCGAGACTGGCCTTGGCCAGACCCATGGTGTTGTAGTTGGGCAGCGTGCGTTCGGCGCCGAGGTAGGACAAGGCGAGCAGGGCAGGTTTGTTGCCTTTTAGCAGCAGCGGCCGCGCCGCCTTGGCCAGCGCCGCGTAACTGTACGACGAGACATCGTGGGCGATGCGAAAGGCGTCGCGCGAAATGCCGTCGAGAAAATCGCCCTCGATCGCCTCGCCGGGCGCGAAGGCGATCGAATGCACCAGACCGTCCAGGCCATCCCAGTGTTCGGCCAGAGCGGCGAAAAGACTGGCGATTTCGGCGTCATCGGCGACATCGCACGGGTAGACCAGCGTGCTGTCGAATTCCTTGGCGAATTTGGCGACGCGATCCTGGAAACGTTCGTTTTGGTAGGTGAAAGCCAGTTGCGCGCCTTCCCGGTGGCAGGCCTTGGCGATGCCGTAGGCAATCGAGTGCTTGGATAACACGCCGGTAATGAGAATGCGCTTGTCTGCGAGGAATCCCATGTGTTCTCCCGTAACTGGATGACGCTGTTTGGGCAACAGCTTTTTGTTCGACTCTGTTCGAATGTTCGAATCGGCTTGATCCTCGCATTGTAAAGGAATTTAGAGCATTTCCCTGACAGCGCGATACGGGTTCGGACCCATGCCGGCGTGGCGGGATGCGCGGCGACCGGCGTTCGCGCTACACTGCGCGCCATGCCGTTTCTTCGTCTGGTATTTCTATCGCTGTTGTTGCTGACTGCCTGCGGCAGCGAGCAGAACGACCCGTATCCGCTTGGCGAACGCGGCGGCAACATCCTTTACGCGGCGTTCACCGAGCGGCCCAAGCATCTCGACCCGGTGCAATCGTACAGCGAGGACGAGATCGCCTTCACGGCGCAGATTTACGAACCGCCCTTGCAGTATCACTATCTGCGGCGGCCGTATGCGCTGGTGCCGGCGACCGGCGAAACGGTGCCGGTCGCGCGTTATTACGACGCGCAGGGAAGGGAATTGCCGGCCGACGCGCCGGCGGCGTCCATCGCCAGCAGCGTGTACGAAATTCGCTTGCGACCGGGTATCCGCTATCAGCCGCATCCGGCGTTCGCCGTAGACGACGCGGGACATCCCTGGTATGACCGCCTCGACCGCGAGCAACTGCGCGGCATCGACAAGGTCGCCGATTTCGCCAAAACCGGCAGTCGCGAATTGCTGGCCGACGACTATATCTATCAGATCAAGCGTCTGGCGCATCCGCGCCTGCATTCGCCGATCTTCAGCCTGATGGCCGAACGCATCGTCGGCCTGCGCGAGCTTGGCGCGACGTTGCGGACAGCGGCCAAGACCTTGCCGGCCGACGGCTGGCTGGATCTCGACCGCTTCCAATTGCCCGGCGTGACGCGTGTCGACAGTCATACCTACCGCATCGTCCTGCACGGCAAGTACCCGCAGTTTGCCTACTGGCTGGCGATGCCGTTTTTCGCGCCGGTGCCGCGCGAGGTCGACCGTTTTTACAGTCAGCCGGGAATGGCCGAAAAGAACCTGACGCTGGACTGGTACCCGGTCGGCACCGGCCCTTTCATGTTGACCGAGAACAATCCCAACAGTCGGATGGTTCTCGAACGCAACCCCAACTTTCACGGTGAAAGCTATCCCTGCGACGGCGAGGCGGGCGATCGCGCGGCCGGTCTGCTCGACGACTGCGGCAAGGCGCTACCGTTCATCGACAAGGCGGTTTATTCGCGGGAGAAGGAGAGCATTCCTTACTGGAACAAGTTCTTGCAGGGTTATTACGATGCCTCGGGGATTTCGTCGGACAGTTACGATCAGGCGGTGCGCCTGGGCGTCGGCGGCGACGTGCAGTTGACCGACGAGATGCGCGAAAAGGGCATTCGCCTGCTGACCAGCGTTCGTCCATCGATCTTTTACCAGGGTTTCAACATGCTCGATCCGGTGGTCGGCGGCTTGTCCGAGTCGGCGACCAAGCTGCGGCAGGCGGTGTCGATCGCCATCGATCAGGAGGAATTCATTTCGATCTTCATGAACGGCCGCGGCATCGCCGCCAACAGCCCGCTGCCGCCGGGAATTTTCGGTTTCGTCGACGGCGAGGCGGGCATCAACCCGGTGGTTTACGACTGGGTGGACGGACAGGCGCGTCGGAAGCCAATCGAGGTGGCGAAAAAACTGCTCGCCGAAGCCGGCTGGCCGAACGGTCGCAACGCCCGTAGCGGCGAGCCGCTGGTGCTTTACCTCGATACCACCGGCGGCGGCATGGGCGATAAATCGCGGCTGGACTGGCTGACCCGGCAGTTCGCCAAGCTCGACATTCAGCTCGTCGTCCGATCCACCGACTACAACCGTTTTCAGAACAAGGTGCGCAAGGGCGCGGTGCAACTGTTCTACATGGGCTGGAACGCCGATTACCCGGACCCGGAGAATTTTCTCTTCCTGCTCGCCGGTTCCGAGGGCAAGGTGGCCACGGGCGGCGAGAATGGCGCCAATTATGTCAATCCCGAATTCGACCGCCTGTTCGAGCAGATGAAAAACATGGAGAGCAGCGGTCCGCGCGGCGCCGAACGGCTGGCGATCATCCGGCAGGCGGTGGCCGTGCTGCAACGCGACGCGCCATGGATTTACGGTTTCCATCCAAAAAATTACACTCTCGGCCATGTCTGGCTGCACAACCGCAAGCCGACAGACATGGGCAACAACACCTTGAAATACCAGCGTATCGACGTCGCCGCGCGGCAAGAATCGCGGCAGGCGTGGAATCGGCCGGTGTTGTGGCCGCTGGCGGCGATGGCCGCCGGTTTGCTGCTGCTGGTGTTGCCGGCGGCGGTCGGTTATCGGCGCCGCGAACGCGGCACCGCCCGCTGAACATGGCGCTACCGTTCCCCCGCACGGCTTGAGGTATAGTCGCCGACCATGCTCGCCTACATCGTCCGCCGCCTGTTTTACGCGCTGCCCATTCTGCTCGGCGTCAATCTGCTCACCTTCGCGCTGTTTTTCGTGGTGAATACGCCGGACGACATGGCGCGCATGCAGCTTGGCGTCAAAAGGGTGACGCCGGAAGCGATCGCCAAGTGGAAGGCCGATCGCGGCTACGACAAACCGCTGTTCGTGAACGCGGCGGCAAGCGGCAGCGGCGTGTTGACCGAAACGATCTTCTTCGGCAAATCGGCGCGGATGTTCGCCGGCGACTTCGGGCGTGCCGAGGATGGCCGCGACATCGCCCGGGAAATCGCCTCGCGGATGGGTCCGTCGCTGGCCATCGCCTTGCCGAACTTCGCCATCGGCCTGCTGGTGACGGTGTCGTTCGCCCTGCTGCTGACCTTCTTCCGCGCCACCTATCTCGATTTCTGGGGCGTGGTGCTGTGCGTGGCGATGATGTCGATTTCCACCCTGTTCTACATCATCGGCGGGCAGTATCTGGTCAGCAAGGTCTGGCGGCTGGTGCCGATTTCCGGCTATGGCGGCGGCGTCGAGGCCTGGAAATTCGTGATTCTGCCGGTGGCGATCGGCGTCGTCGCCGGCATCGGCTCGTCGGCGCGCTGGTATCGGACGATCTTCATCGAAGAGATCGGCAAGGATTACGTGCGCACCGCGCGCGCCAAAGGGCTTGCCGAGGCGGCGGTCCTTTTCCGGCACGTGCTGCGCAACGCGATGATCCCGATCCTGACCGGCGTGGTGGTGGTGATCCCGCTGCTGTTCATGGGGTCGCTGCTCAGCGAATCCTTCTTCGGCATTCCCGGTTTGGGCAGCTACACCATCGACGCGATCAAGGCGCAGGATTTCGCGGTGGTGCGGGCGATGGTTTTCATCGGCTCGGTGCTGTACATCGCCGGATTGATCCTGACCGATATTTCCTACACTTTCGTCGATCCGCGGATACGTTTCCACTGATGGATTTCATGCCCGTCCTTCTCTGGTCCGACGTCTTGATCTGGCTGCTGGTGCTGGCCTCGGTGGCCTTCGGCGCCTTGTCGTCGCGCAATCCCTTGTGGCGCGGCGCCTGGCGGCGGATCGGCCGCAGCCGCGCCGGCATGGCGTCGGCGACGGTGCTGCTGGTCTTCGTCGCCGTCGGGCTGCTCGACTCGCTGCATTACCGGCCCCGTCTGGCGGAGGAGCCGGGGCAGGGCGCGGCAGCGGCGGTGTATGGCGTCGAAGTGCTGTCCGTGCTCGACGCCTTGCTGACGCCGCTGCGCACGCGCACGGAAAAAACCTATTCGGCGCCGCTGGCGACGCGCGCCTACGCCAAGGAGGCGGTCGATGTGCGCGATGCCGACGGGCAACCGCGCCAGATTCGCGATCATCCGCGCCTGAAATACGGCGGCGCGCATCTTGGCGCCGACGAGGGCGGGCGCGACGCCGACATCGGCGAGCGGGTGCTGCGCGCCTGCGGGCTGGCGTTGGCGCTGTGGTCGGCGGTGGCGGCGGCGTTCACCGTGGCCATGGCCCGCGCTCGCGGCTGCTCGCCGGCGCAGGCCTGGCGGCGAATCTGGTGCAACGAAAGCGACTTCGCCGGCAACGCGGTGCTCGGCGCGCTCGCCGGCCTGTTGCTGTTGAACCTGCCGCTGGCGCTGCTGGCCGGCGACTACCACGTGTTCGGCACCGACAAGGTCGGCCAGGATGTGTTCTATCAGGTGCTCAAGAGCGTGCGCACGGCGCTGGTCATCGGTCTGGTGACCACGCTGGTCACCTTGCCGCTGTCGATCGTCCTCGGCGTGCTGGCCGGTTATTTTCGCGGCTGGGTCGACGACCTGATCCAATATCTTTACACCACGCTCAGTTCGATCCCCGGCGTGTTGCTGATCGCCGCCGCGGTGTTGATGATGCAGGTGCTGATCGACACCCACCCGCAGTGGTTCACCACCGCCGCCGAGCGCGCCGACCTGCGGCTGCTGGCGCTGTGCTTCATTCTCGGCCTCACCAGTTGGACCAGCCTGTGCCGCTTGCTGCGCGGCGAGACGATGAAGCTTCGCGAACTGGAGTACATTCAAGCGGCGCAATCCTTCGGCGTCGCCGATCTTCGGATCATCGCCCGCCACATCCTGCCTAATTTGATGCATATCGTGATCATCGCCCTGGTGATGGATTTTTCGAGCATGGTGCTCACCGAGGCGGTGTTGTCCTACATCGATATCGGTGTCGATCCGACGATGATCAGCTTCGGCACGATGATCAACAATGCCCGCATGGAACTGGCGCGCGAACCGGCGGTGTGGTGGTCGCTGCTGGCCGCTTTCGCCTTCATGTTCACCCTGGTGCTGGCGGCGAACCTGCTCGCCGACGCCGTGCGCGACGCCTTCGATCCGCGTCTGGCGGGGGCGGCATGACCGGGAGCGCCTCCGTGCCCGGCCGGCCGGACGCGGCCTTGCTCGACGTCGGTGGCTTGCGCATCGCATTTGCCAGCGGACGGGCGCTGTTGCCGGCGGTCGACGGCGTCGATTTCCGAGTGGCGGCCGGCGAGACGCTGGCGTTGCTCGGCGAATCCGGCTGCGGCAAATCGGCCACCGCGCTCGGCCTGCTGCGCCTGCTGCCGGCCGCTGGCCGGGTGCTGGCCGGCGAGGTGCGCTTCGCCGGCCGCGATCTGCTGCGCCTGCCGGAAAGCGAGATGCGCGCCGTGCGCGGCGGCGGCATGGCGATGATTTTTCAGGAGCCGGCGACCAGCCTCAACCCGGTGCTCACCGTCGGTCATCAACTCGGCGAAGTTCTCGCGCGGCACCTCGGATTGTCCGGGCCGGCGCTGGACGCGAGCGCGCTCGAACTGTTGACCGCGGTCGGCATCGCCGATCCGCGCCGCCGTCTCGGCGAGTACCCCTTCCAGATGTCGGGCGGCATGAAACAGCGGGCGATGATCGCCATGGCGCTGGCCGGCAATCCACGCCTGCTGATCGCCGACGAACCGACGACGGCGCTCGACGTCACCATTCAGGCGCAAATTCTCGACTTGCTGCGACATCTGCAACGTCAACGGGCGATGGGCATTCTGCTGATCACTCACGATCTTGGCGTCGTCGCGCAAATGGCCTCGCGGGTCGCCGTGATGTACGCCGGCGAGATCGTCGAGGAGGCGCCGCGCGAGATCTTCTTCTCTTCGCCGCGCCACCCCTATACCCGGAAACTGTTCGCCGCCTTGCCCGATCTGACCCGGCGCGGCGGCCGGCTGGCAACGATTCCCGGCCAGGTGCCGCCCTTGTCGGCCATGCCCGGCGGCTGCCGCTTCGCCGCCCGCTGTCCGCACGCCTGGGACCTCTGCCGGCAACAGGCGCCGGCATGGCGGCAGGTGGCCGACGGACACCGCTTGCGCTGCCATCTCCAGGAAGGGCTTGGCGCGGAGCCCGCCGCGCCTTCCTCCGTGGGCGGCGAACCGTCCCGCCCCGCGTCGCCCGCCGACCGGCCGCTGTTGACGGTCCGCGATCTGTGCGTGCATTTCCCGATTCGGCGCGGCATTCTGCAACGCGTCGTCGGTCACGTTCGCGCCGTCGACGGCGTGTCGCTCGATCTGGCGCGTGGCCGCACGCTGGCGCTGGTCGGCGAGTCCGGCTGCGGCAAGACCACCGTCGGCAAGGCGATTTTGCAACTGATCGCTCCCACCGGTGGCCATGTGCGCCTGACCGATCCGGCGGGGAACGATCTGGAACTCGCCGGCCTGTCGCGCGCCGCCCTGCGGCCCTTGCGCCACCGCATGCAAATGATTTTTCAGGACCCCTTCGCCTCGCTAAACCCGCGTCTGGCAATCGGCGAAATCATTGGCGAAGGCCTGCGCGCCTTCGCCGGTGGCCGGCCACAACGGCACGCGGAAGCGATCGCCGCCGTCCTGGCGCAGGTCGGCCTCGATCCCGCCGCCGCCGGCCGCTACCCGCACGAATTTTCCGGCGGGCAGCGGCAGCGGATCGCCATCGCCCGCGCCCTGGTCGCGCAGCCCGATCTGGTGATCTGCGACGAGCCGACCTCGGCGCTGGATGTCTCGGTGCAGGCGCAGATTCTCAATCTGTTGAGCGGATTGCAAGCCGAACTCGGGCTGGCCTACCTGTTCATCACCCACAACTTCGCCGTCGTCGACCATCTGGCACACGATGTGGCGGTGATGTACCTCGGCCGCATCGTCGAACGCGGCACCGTCGACGAAGTCTTGCGCTCGCCGCGACACCCCTACACGCGCGCGTTGTTGTCGGCGGTGCCCAGCACGCGCCTCGACGAGCAGCCCGCTTTCGTCCGCCTGCCCGGCGAAATGCCTTCGCCGGCCAAACCGCCGAGCGGCTGTCACTTTCACCCGCGCTGCCCGCGGGCCAGCGCCGACTGCCGTCAACGCTATCCCCAGCCGACCGCGTTGTCGAACACCCATACCCTGCAATGCCATCATCCGCACGGCTGACAAGAGCGTTTCGGCCGACGGACAAACCGGCGGCCGCGGTAAAATGGCGGCGATGAACGATGAATATTTCATGCGCGAGGCGCTGTCGCTGGCGCGCGCCGCCGAGTGTCTCGGCGAGGTGCCGGTGGGCGCCCTGGTGGTCAAGGACGGGGTGATCGTCGGGCGCGGCTTCAATTCGCCGATCGGCGAGCACGACCCGACCGCGCATGCCGAGATTGCCGCGCTGCGCGACGCGGCGCGTAATCTGCGCAACTATCGACTGCCGGGCTGCGAACTGTTCGTGACCCTGGAACCGTGCGCGATGTGCGCCGGCGCGGTGTTGCAGGCGCGCATCGCCCGGGTAATCTATGGCGCCCGCGATCCGAAGACCGGCGTGCACGGCAGTGTTGTCGATCTTTTCGCGGTGGAACGCCTCAATCACCACGCCACCGTGGTCGGCGGCGTTCTGGCCGGCGAGTGCGGTCAGCTGCTGAGCGATTTCTTCGCCGCGCGTCGAACCAGGAAGGGGAGCGACCTTGTACATCCGTATCTCGATAGCTAGCCAGACCTTGACCGTCTCGGACGCCGACGGGCGATTGCTGCGCAGTTACCCGGTATCGACGGCCAGGAAGGGCGCCGGCGAAGTCAATGGCAGCCACTGCACGCCGCGCGGCCGGCATCTGATCCGGGCCAAGATCGGCGGCGGCCAGCCGCTGAACACCGTTTTCGTCGGCCGTCGTCCGAACGGCGAGGTCTATGGCGGCGAACTGGCGGCGCAATTTCCCCGGCGCGACTGGATCCTGACGCGCATTCTGTGGCTCTCCGGCTGCGAACCCGGGCGCAACCGGCTCGGGCAGGTCGACACCATGCGCCGTTACGTCTACATCCACGGCAGCCCCGACAGTACGCCGATGGGCGTGCCGGGGTCGATTGGCTGTGTGCGCATGCACAACGCGGACATCGTTGAATTGTTCGATCTGGTGCCGCCGTACACGCCTGTGGATATCACCGAAGACTGAAAAAGGCGCCGTCGACCTCGCCGGCGACGCTTCCGTCGGCGGCGAAGCCGCGCTCGCTCAGGCGTATGCGGCCGTCGCGATGCCGGCTGAGCACCGTCGAGGCGCGCGTGCCGTAACCGTTCGTCCAGACGAAAATCGCCGACAGGATGCGTTCCCAGGCCAGCGGCACGCCGGTTTCCGGCAAGTGCGCGTCGGGAACGATTTCACGGTCGGCGAGCAGTTCGAAAAACGGCGCCGTTTCCGGCAGCGTGGTCAGCGCCGCGGTGAAAGCGGCCTTGGCGCTGGTCAGCTTCGGCCAAGGGGTGTCGAGAAGATGATTGGAAAGGCCGTAGATTCCGGGCGGTAGCCACTGGCAGCGTCCGTCGCCGCGGTTGGAAAAGTAGCCCAGGCGCTCGCCGTCGCCGACGAAGAGGTTGAAGCCGTTGTATTGCGCGGCCGTCGCCGTCACTTGCGCCAGATAATCCGCCGGCGAGGCGTCGCCGGTCAGGAAATCGGCCACCAGCGCCCCGCGCGAACGGGCTTCCGGATGCTGTCCGCCGCCTTCGCGGTAATTGGTCAGCGCGGCGAAACGCTGGTGCCGAGTGATTCCCAGCCAGGTGCCGCCGGCCTCGAGATCGCGCCCGGCGAAAAGTGGCGGCGCGTCGGCCCAGAACGCGGCGGCGGCCGACGGTCGGGCGAAGAATTCATCGCGGTTGGCGGCCACCACCAGCGGATAATCGGCGTGCACCCGCCATCCCAGAACGATCAGGCACATGCGGAACGGTCAGTCGCCGAGCGCCGTGACCGTCACCGGCACCCCGTTGGGCGCGCCCAGTCGCAAGTCACCGGCGGCAAAAGTTTGCTGAATCACGGCAAGCGCCTCGTAACCGCCACCGGGCGCCGGCGCGACGTTGACGATGGTGCCGCAAACACTCTCCGGACTGGCCGGCGCGGAAAGCACGTCTCCCGGCTCGGCCGGGCCAGACAGTCGAACGCGATAGAGATGGCGTTTGACCTTGCCGAGGTATTGCGTGCGCGCCACCACTTCCTGGCCGGGATAACAGCCCTTGTTGAAGCTGACGCCGCCCAGTCGCTCGAAGCCGGCCATCTGCGGCACGAAAAGCTCCCTGGTGCGCTCACCGATCAAGGGAATTCCCGCCTCGATGTCCAGCCATTGCCAGACCGGTGTGCCGACCGGCCGCGCGTGCTCGCGCAGTCGCTTCCAAAGTGCCGGCGCGGCATCGGCGCCGACGACGATCTCGAAACGCCGCTCGTCGAGGCGAATGACCACGCCGTCGGCGAAAGCGGCCGTGCCGAGCACGGAGGCCGGTTGCGGCAGGTCCGTCGCCTGAAGGGCCGCCACTGCTTGCGGGCCGGCCAGTCCGACGATTGCGCGGTTCGCCGACTGGTCGACGACCGTCACCCGGCTGCGCAGGACGTACATTTGCAGGCGTTTGGCGATCGCCGTCGCCGACTCGGCCGCGAGTCGCAGTCGCAGTGCCGGTCCCTGACGAAAAATCAGAAAACTGGCCAGCATGCGCCCCTTCGCCGAACACCACGCCGAATGTTGCGCGCGCTCGGCCGGCAAGCGATTGACATCGCTGGTGAATTGATTGTGGAGAAAGGCGGCGCCATCGTCGCCGCCAACGTCGATTATCGCCAGATGCGTCAATGGCGCGACAACGGTCGCCGTGGTGGCTGCCGCCAGTTCCCCCGTGGCGTCGCCAAAATCGCCTACCAGCCGCCGCTCGATACGGGCGCCGGCGCTGCCGAGGAATTCGTGCCAGGTTGAAGTCATTATTGTGTCCGTCAAGATGTCTGGGGCGTGGGAGGTGGAAGAGGCGGGGGGCAAGGAGGCGGGCGACGCCGGCGCGGCGGATCGATAGCCGGCCCCCCGGTCTGAGTCCGGTCATTTTTTCGGCTATTATAGAGCCACTCGCGGGCTGAGCCATTCCAGCCGCCCTTCACCCATGCCACCCTCGCAGCCCATCGTCTGCGCCGGATCGATGAGCAAATTCCTGCGAAATCTGTTTCTTGCCGCGCTTCTCCTGCTGTTTGTTCTCGCCGCCGCGTTTGCCTGGCGGGTGTTGTCGCCCGTCGCCATGCAGCGGCAAAGCGTCGAGTTCACCATCGCGCCGGGCAGCGGCATGCGCGGTGCGGCCCGCGAAATCGCCGCCGCCGGCGTCGATATAGACCCCTGGCTGCTGGTCGCCCTCGGCAAGCTGCTACGCGTCGACGCGTCGATCAAGGCCGGAAGTTACCAGATCGTCGCCGGCGTCACGCCGCTCGAACTGCTACGCAAGCTGACGCGTGGCGACGTGACCCAAGCCGAATTGACGTTCATCGAAGGCTGGACTTTCCGGCAGATCCGCCAGCGTCTGGACGGGCATCCGGACCTCCGGCACGACACCGCCGGCTTGAGCGAGGCAGAGATCATGCGCAAGCTCGGCGGTTCGACGGCGGTAGCGGAAGGCTTGTTCTTTCCCGATACCTATCTTTTCGCCAAGCGCAGCAGCGACATCGACCTGCTGGCACGCGCCTACCGGGCCGGGCAGCAGCACCTGGCGCGCGAATGGCGGGCGCGGGCCAATGCCTTGCCTTATCGCGACGCGTACCAGGCATTGGTGATGGCGTCCATCGTCGAAAAGGAAACCGGCCGCGAGCAGGACAGAGCCCTGATTGCCGGCGTGTTCGTCAACCGCCTGCGCCAGGGAATGCTGTTGCAAACCGATCCGACGGTGATTTACGGACTCGGCGAGAATTTCGACGGCAACCTTCGCCGCCGCGACTTGCTGGCCGACACGCCCTACAACACCTACACCCGCGCCGGCCTGCCGCCGACGCCAATCGCCATGCCCGGTCTGGCTTCGCTGCAAGCGGCCCTGCACCCGGCGCCGACCGACGCGCTTTATTTTGTCGCCCGTGGCGACGGCGGCAGCCAGTTTTCGCGTACCCTGGACGAGCACAATCGCGCCGTGGCGCGCTATCAGAAAGGCGGCAGACCGTGAGCACGACCTCCGCGCACGTGCAACCCGAACGCGGCAAATTCATTACTTTCGAAGGTATAGACGGTGCCGGCAAGAGCAGCCACATCGACGGCTTGGCGAGGTTTCTGCGCCAGCGCGGCCTGACGGTGCGCACCAGTCGCGAACCCGGCGGCACGCCGCTGGGCGAGAAACTGCGCGAACTGCTATTGCACGAGGCCATGCATCTGGAAACCGAGGCCCTACTGATGTTCGCGGCACGGCGGGAACATCTCGACAAGATCATCGAACCGGCCCTGGCGCGCGGCGAGTGGGTGCTCTGCGACCGCTTCAGCGACGCCACTTACGCCTACCAAAGCGGTGGTCGCGGCCTCGACCGCGCCAAGTTCGCCCAACTCGAACGCTGGGTGCATGCGCATCTACAGCCGGATCTGACCCTGCTCTTCGATCTGCCGTCCGCCGTTGCCGGCGGGCGCCTCGCCGCGCAGGCGCGCGTGCTGGATCGCTTCGAACAGGAACGGGCCGACTTTCACGAGCGGGTGCGTCTGGCGTATCTCGAACGCGCCGCCGCCGCACCCGCGCGGATACGGGTGATCGATGCCGATCAACCCCCCGATGACGTTAATGAAATAATTGAAAAAATAATTTCAAGTTACTGTTCATGAACATAACTGAACTGCACGAACCGGTCTGGCGGCAACTGCTCAAACGGCGGGAGAAGCTGCCGCACGCCTTACTGCTCGCCGGTCGGCGCGGAATCGGAAAATTCGAACTGGCCCGAGCCTTTGCCGCCGCGCTGCTCTGCGAGCGACTTTCCGATACCGGCCAGGCGTGCGGGAGTTGCCTGGCCTGCGGTTGGTTCGCGCAAGGCAACCATCCCGATTTCCGTCTGCTGCAGCCGCAGTCCTTGGCGACGGGCGAGGGCGGCGAGGGCGGTGAGAGCGGCGAAGGAGAAGTGGCCGGGAAGAAAAAAGCGAGCCAGCAGATCACCATCGAGCAGATCCGCGCATTGGACGATTTTTTGCACGTCGGCACGCATCGTCACGGCGCTCGCATCGTTCTGCTCAATCCGGCGGAAGCGATGAATCGCGCAACCGCCAACGCTCTTCTTAAATCACTTGAGGAACCGATTGCAGGGACTCTGTTTTTATTGGTTACCAATGAACCTTTCCGGCTGCTTCCGACCATTCGCAGCCGTTGCCAGACGGTTCCGGTCGACACCCCGGCGCATGCCGCGGCGGCGCAATGGCTGCACCAGGGTGGCGTAGCCGATTCCGATGACTGGCTGGCCCTCGCCGGTGGCGCGCCCTTGCTGGCGCTGGAACTGGCCGGCAGCGGCGAAAGGGTGTTGCTCGACTCGCTGTTGGCCCAAGTGTCTCGCGGTGCGGACATCGATCCTCTGGCAAGCGCCGCCCACCTCGAAAAAGCGGTGAAAGCCGAAAAGCGCCCGGCGGCGATGAAGCGAACACTCGAATGGGCGCAGAAATGGCTGTACGACCTCGTAATGGTCAGCCAGAATCTGCCGCCGCGCTACTTTCTTCCCCAGACCGCGTTGTTGCGGCGCCTCGCGCGACACACCGATCTCCGCAAGCTCTTGGCATTCAACGGAAAGGCGATACAATACAAGGCCGAATGCGAGCAGCCCTTAAACAGTCGCTTGTTTCTCGAAGAGTTTTTCCTGAGTTACGCACAGATTTTCCGACGCTGAAAGACCCATGGCCGACGCCAAAAATTCCAAGCCGCTGACCTCGACTCCGCCGCGCCCCAGCGTTCTGTCACTGAACATCAACTCGAAATCGGCGTTGTACGCGGCCTACATCTCGGTGCTGCGCAATGGCGGCATTTTCATCCCGACCACGCGCAGCTACTCAATCGGCGACGAAGTCTTCATGTTGCTGTCGCTGATGGACGACCCGTCCAAATTACCCATTGCGGGCACGGTGGCATGGGTCACGCCGGTCGGCGCGCAAAACAACAAGGCGCAGGGCATCGGCGTGCACTTCAAGAATGACGAATCGGGCATCGAAGCGCGACGGCGCATCGAGAGCATCCTTGGTGGCGTCATGCAATCCGGTCGTCCCACGCACACCATGTGACGAAACTCCGATGCTGGTCGATTCTCACTGTCATCTCGATTTTCCGAAACTTTCTGGAAATATTCAGCAACTTGTTGATGCCATGAAAGAAAGCGATGTCGGCTGCGCGCTGTGCATCGCTGTCACACTGGAAGACCTGCCGCGCGTGCTGGCGCTGGCCGAGCAATGGCCGATGCTCCTGGCGTCGGTCGGCGTGCATCCCGAAACCACCGGCGGACAAGAACCCACGGTCGACGAACTGGTCGCGCTGGCGGCGCATCCGCGTGTGGTGGCCATCGGCGAGACTGGGCTTGACTATTACTGGCACAAGGACGCGCCGGAATGGCAGCGCGAGCGCTTCCGGATCCACATTCGCGCGGCCCGCACCGCCGGCAAACCGCTGGTGGTGCACACGCGCGACGCCGCGCTCGACACCCTGCGCGTGTTGCGGGAGGAAGAGGCCGATCGGGTTGGCGGCGTGATGCATTGTTTTACCGAGGAGTGGCCCATCGCCGAAATGGCGCTGGATCTCGGGTTTTATATTTCCATGTCCGGCATTGTCACTTTCAAGAATGCGACGACGGTGCGCGACGTGGCGCGACGAGTGCCACTGGACCGGCTGCTGGTCGAAACCGATGCCCCTTATCTGGCGCCGGTGCCCCATCGGGGAAAAACCAACCAGCCGGCTTACGTCAGGCACGTGGCGGAGGAAATCGCCCGTCTGCGCGGCGTGAGCGACGACGCCATTTTCAATGCCACGACGGAAAATTTCTTCCGTCTTTTTTCCGATGCCCGCACGAAGGTTTCCTCATGAAAATTTCCGCCTTGCTGTTTGCGCTATTCCTGCCCATCGCCGCCTGCGCCGGGGTTTTGGAAGACATGGAGGAAGCGATGATCTCCGGCGATACGCCCTGGGCGATCCGGATGATCGAGAGTGGCCTGGACATCAACTCGGTCGATGCCGCCGGCAACACACTGCTGATGCAAAGCGTGCAGCGCGATAACGCGAGCCTGTTCGATTATCTGCTCAAGCGCCGGGCCCGTCTGAATACCCGCAACCGCAATGGCGAAACGGCCTTGAGTCTGGCCGCCTATCGCGGCAACCTGCCGTTCGTGCAGCGTCTGGTGCAAGCCGGCGCGGACGTCAATTTCTATGGCTGGCCACCGCTGATCTACGCTGCTTTCAACGGCCACGCGGCGGTGGTCGACTACCTGCTCAAGATGGGCGCCGAAATCAACGCCACGACGACCAACGGGTCGACAGCGCTGTTGTTTGCCTCGCGATTCGGGCATATCGAGGTCGTCGAGCGTCTGCTGCGCAATCAGGCCGACCCGAATATCGCCAATCAGTACGGCGCGACGGCTTACGACTGGGCGATGAAAACCGAGAACACCGATATCGCCGATCTGCTGCTCAAGGCCGGCGGCCGCGCCGGCGAGCCAGTGGCGATCAAGTAGTCGTGGCGGACAGGGGGCGAATGCGGATCTTTCCGGGCGTTCGCAGATAGCGCCGGAGAACGTGGTAAATGTCAGGGTCGAAACGCCCTCCCGACGACGGATGATCGCCCGTTCGTAGCGCTTCCAGGAGCGCGTCCTCACCGTGCCAGGTGCCCAGATGGCGCCAGCGGTCGATCAGATGCAGATCGGTGCGCATGCCGAAATCGTCGCTCTCGCTCAACACCACCGCGCCCTTGTAAGGCCAGACCATCAGCTTGAATTTGGCCAGCACGGTCAACAGACGCACGCCGTGCAGGGCCGGCGTTTCCTTGCCGATGCAGGCGCCGCGGCAGTTTTTTTGCCGGTAGGCGGCGCATGGCCCGTCTTGCGAAGGGGGGTCGAGACCGAGCTGGCTCGGGCACAGGCGGTTGGCCTCCGCCAATTTGCGCAAACTGCGCAAGGCGTCGCGACGATTCGGGTAGAGACCGAAAAGATCGTCGGCGAGCGCGAAATCGAGGTCGCCGGCCAGCATCAGTCGCGGCCGTGATTCGCCGTCTGCCTGCGGCCGCAGTTGCCAGGAACACCAGTCGTCGAAGGTCTCCGGTCGGTTGGTGGCGGCGCGCGCCAGCGCGATTTCGCTCAGCCGCGCACCGAGCTCGCCGGCGGTTTCGCGCCAGTCGACGCGGCGGGTGTCGCGAAAAATGGGGCGATCGCGTTGCTCGACCGCGAAGTGAGCCAGCACCTGTTGCCGGAGGTTGGCGCAACGCTTGATCAGCAGCAGGCGATCGTTCTCGCCGTACAGCGCGTAGGCGCCGGCCGCTTCGGGCAGTTCGTCGATCGACGCCGCGTCGAGTTGGGGTGGCAGCGCCGGCCGGCCGACGAGTGTTCGCACCGCGTCGCGGATCGTCGCCGCCGGCAGGAGTCGATGCCAGCATTGCCACAAATCCCACAGCGCGCGCGCGTCGGTCAGGGCGCGGTGACGATCGCCGGTGACAGTCACGCCGTGCCGGCTCAGCAGGGTGTCCAGGTTGTGGCGATGATGTTCCGGAAACAGGCGGCGCGACAGCTTGACGGTGCACAGCGTCGGGGCGCGGAATTCGGTGCCGAGGCGCTTGAATTCGCCCCTCAGAAAACCGTAGTCGAAGCGGGCGTTGTGGGCAATGAACAGGCGGCCGCGCAGCCGTTCGAGCAGGGCCGGCGCTAGTTCCCTGAAAGTGGCCGCCGGCCGTAACATCGCATCGTCGATCCCGGTCAATCCGCTGATGAAAGCGGAAAGCGGCGTTTCCGGGTTGACCAGGACACTCCACTCCCGCGCACCGTCGGCGTCGACTTCGACCAGACCGATTTCAATGATCCGGTCGTTGGCGAGATTCGCGCCGCTGGTTTCCAGATCGACGAAAACCAGGGCTTGCGTCGCCAGGGCGTCCCCCTCGGTTGCCGCCGTCGCCGGTCTTTCCACCAGGTTGGAACGCGTTTCAGCGAGGGCGAGGGGGTTCAAGTGAGCGATCAACGGGTGCCGCGCCGCGCGACGCCGGCAATGGCGTCGGCAAAGACATCGGTCAGGGCCAATGGAAAATCGTGCGCCATGCCGTCGATCACCCGCAACTCCGCGCCGGGGATGTGCGCCGCGATGTCCTGACCGCATTCGACCGGAATCAACGGATCGTCGGCGCCGTGCAACACCAGCGTCGGCGCGGCGATGGTCGCCAACAGCGGCCGACGGTCGCCACTGGCCAGAAAAGCGGCAAGCTGGCGCGTGACGCCGCGAGGATAGAAACCGCGTTCGTGTTCCTCGACGATGACGTCGCGCAAGCGCCGCGGGCAGCTTGGAAACGCCGGGCTGGCGACCGCCAACTGCCGCCGCAAGGCGTCTTCCACCAGACTTTCCTTGTCGCGTTCCGCCGGCAAGGGCGCGAACAAGGCTCGCGCGGCTTCCGGTGTCGGCGGCGGCAGATCGGGGTGGCTGCTGGTTGACATGATGCAGGTCAGCGACAGTGTGCGCCGCGGATAACGCGCCGCGACGAGCTGGGCAATGGCGCCGCCCATCGACGCGCCGACGATGTGCGCCCGTTCGATGCCCAGGGCGTCGAGCAGGCCGACACTGTCGTCGGCCATGTCGGCGAGCGTGTAGGCCACCTCGATCGGCGCGCCGGTGCGCAGCGCCCGGCCGACATCCGGCAGGCCGACATTGTCCAGCTTGCTTGACAGGCCACAGTCCCGGTTATCGAAACGGATCACCCGGAAACCGCGCTCGACAAGCGCCTGACAAAGCTCGATATTCCAGCGCCCAAGCTGCGCGCCCAGCCCCATGATCAGCAAGATCGCCGGCGCGGTGGCGTCGCCGAAAATTTCGTATTCGATTTGCAGGCGGTTGGCGGCGATTTGCGGCATGGCGGATAAATCTCAAAGTGGAATGTGGAATAAGGAATGGCGACGAACGAAGGCCCGAGAGCGCGACGACCACCGGTCGGATCTTCGCACATTTCCAAGGGCCGCCGGCGACCGCCCGCGTGATCGCTCTGGCGAAATGATAGGCGCGCTTCTTGTACTGAAAATCGACCGGCAATGCGCTTCACCTACCAAACCGCGGCGGGAATGACGCAGTGCGTCGAAGTGGAGAGCCAAGCGCGCCGGGTATTTTTGTCGTTGCTTGGCGTCGTGGTTTTTGCGGCGTGGGAGATGGCGATGACGGTGTTGATTTGGCCGCGGTCGCCAAGGTCGCGAAAGCCCGATTCAACTGCCTGTCGTTACCAAGGGCGATTCGGGGTCACGGAAAACGGGACTAAAACGCCCTAGCGTATGGCGCCGACGAAGGACTCGATGCTCTCCTGCGCATCGTTCAGATGTTGGAGGCAGTTTTCCCAATGGCGCTGGGTCAGACCCAGCGCGTCGAGTAAAGTCGCCGCACAAGCGCCGTCGACTTGGCGATCGGCGGTGCCGTTGGTTTCCACGGCGACATGCGCGGCTTGATCGGCAAGACCGATCAGCGTGGCGAAAGCACCGTGTTCGTCGGCCTTGTCTGGTTCGTGATGATGAGCGATGGCGGCGATGTATCGCGCTGGCAAGTCCCAACGTTCGGCGACCATTTCGCCGACTTCCGGATGCGTGAACTCGAACAGGGTGCGTTCGGCTTCGATGCTGCTCAACGTCGAGTGGCGTTGCAGTTCGAGCATGCGCTGATACGCGCTTTCCGCTTGCACGGCGAAGATCAGTTTGCCGATATCGTGCAGGATGCCGGCCATGAACGCCTCGTCGGCGGAACACGCGGCGTGTGCCGAGAGAAAGCGCGCGGCGGTGGCGGTGGCGATGGAGTGCTTCCAGAAATCGAGCAAATTGAGTTGTTTGGTGCGAAAAACGTCGAAGGCGCTGACCGAAATCAGCATCCCTTGCACATTGGTAAAGCCGAGAATGTGCACCGCATCGGCGATGGTGCCGACCTTTCGCGACAGTCCGAAAAAGGCGGAATTGGCGACACGCAGAATCTTGGCCGAGATCGCCGGGTCATTGACGATCACCCGCTGTACCGCCTTGGCGTCGCTGTTTGGCGCCTGCATCACGCGAATCGCCTGCATCACGACGGTGGGCAAGGTGGGCACTTCATAAATGTCGATCGGGCGCAGGCGGGCGACCGGCTCCGATGTCAGTTTGTCGCCGGTGTGGTGGCCAATTTCGAGCAACGCGGGGGGAAGTCCGGGATGCACCAGTTGAAAGACATGCACCGGATGCGGCAGATCGCGCAATCGCAGCATGCCGGTGTCACGCAGGCTGCTTTCCGGTGGCAGCGCCTCGTACAACTGCGCCTGCGTTGCCGAACTGAGCAATGTCTGTCCGCCACGGGTGACGTCGAGCAAGCGCGCGCAACGATTGACGGTGGTGCCGAAATAATCGCCTTCGCAGAGATAGGCCGGACCCGTGTGCAGGGCGATGCGCACGCGCAGCGGCGCTCGCGTCGGCCAGGCCTCCGTGGCCAGACTTGTCTGAATCCGGCAAGCGGCAGCGAGTGCCGCCGTGGCGGCGTCGAATGTCACGCAGAAGGCGTCGCCGACGGTTTTGAAAACGTAACCCTGGTGTCGGGAAACCGCTTCGGCGAGCAGCACGTTATGGCGTTGCAGCGCGACGCGCATCGCCTCGGGTTCGCGTTCCCATAAATTGGTCGATCCTTCGATGTCGGTGAACAGGAAGGTGACGGTAATCAGCGACGCGTCGCCCAGGGTAATGTTTGTCATTGTCATCAACAGACTCCAAGGTTTGCCGCCGCATTGCTGGCTTTTTCCGGGAACTCGCCGGTCGATCGCGGGATGTGGGATGTGAGGTGGAAATCCCCTGGCAACGGTTGTATAGCCTTCCGTTAATCGGCCACCACGAGTTTATTGCGTAATATCAGTGCAAATTCGGCAGCTTTCATTTTTGTAATGTAGCATGAAGAAGCAGGTTATTGCCTGTGGAAGAAGCGACGGCAAACTCTTGGGCCGGAAAATCGAATCAACGCCTGAGCCTTTTAACCAAGCGAGACGGAGAGTCATGCAGGGGGTACTTAAAATTAATCGTGACCATCCGCGATGGCGCCCGAAGAACTGGATGGCCTGGCTGGTGCTGCTGATCGGGTTTTCCATCTCGGCCTTGGGGTGGCGGATCTCTGCCGAGAGGAGTTTTGCGCTTGCGAAAAGTCGTTTCGAGGCTCGCGCCAGTGAAATGAGAGGGGCGATTCAGGTGCGTTTGCAGGCTTACGCGCAAGCCCTGCAAAGCGTCCAGGGCTATGTCGCCGCCACCGGGCATCCGACCGATGGGCAATGGGAGCGGCTTTATCGGGCACTGGACATCGAGCGCTACTTTCCCGGCATCGTCGGCATTGTGTACTACCGGATTTTCGGACATGCGCAACGGGCGGCCGTCGAAGCCGAAACCCGGCGCTTCGATCCGACTTTCGAGATTCGGCCAGCCGGCGAACGCGACGACTATGGAGTGGTGACGTGCGCCGCGCCGCGAGGCTCGCCGGATGCGCGCATCGTCGGCAGCGACAGCTATGCCAGCCCGGTGCGGCGGGAGGCCATGGAAGCGGCGCGCGACAGTGGCGAAATACAGATCACGCGCAAGCTGAATTTGGCGATCGACGATCCGGCGAAACCACGGCCCGCTTTTTTGATGTTCAAGGCGCTTTATCGAGGAGCGGCGCAGCCGGCGACCGTCGAGGAGCGACGCGCCCAGCTACTTGGGATCGTTAATGGCGGCTTTCGCATGGATACCCTGATGAAGGGCGTGTTCGGCGAGACGCCGATGGATGTGGCCTTGCGTATCTATGACGGCGAAAACGATCTCGCCGACGATCTGTATTACAACAGTCATCCGGACTTCGATTTTGCGCGCGCGCGTCATCGTCACACGCTGCATGTCGAGATCGGTGGCCGTGTTTGGCGGGTCGATTTCGCCAGTTTGCCGAGTTTCGATGCCGAACTCGGTAATTTTGGCTACTCGTGGCTGATTTTGTCGTCGGGCGTTCTCGCCAGCCTGTTATCGTTTTCGCTGATGTACTGGCTGGCGACGACGCATGCCCGCGCCGACGCGATGGCCCGGGAGATGACCGCTTCGTTGCGTGCCAACGAGGCCAAATTGCGCGCGCTCTTCGATCAGGCGCCGATCGGCATCGCCATGTTCGATCGCCACTGTCGGGTCATCGATTGCAACGCCAAATTCGCGGAATACTGCCGTTCGACGCGCGTGCGGATGATTGGCGGCAAACCCGCCGACGGTATCGGGCACCCCGATTTCGACAAAATGATCAAGCGAGCTTACGACGGAGAACTGGTCGAGCACGAGGGAAGTTATGGCTGGGCGGATGATGATCGTGGCGCACCGCTGTATGACTACCGTTTCGAGCCGGTGACCATCGACGACGGCATTGCCTTCGTGCAGGCGTTTCTTGAAGATATCACCGAGCGCAAGCGCGCCGCGGAGCGTATCGAACATCTGGCGCATCACGATTTGCTAACTGGTCTGGCGAACCGCACGTTGCTTCGGGATCGTTTGCAACAAACCATCGCCGCCGCTTCGCGGCATGGCATGGGTTTCGCGCTATTGTTTCTCGATCTCGATTTTTTCAAGAATATCAACGACACGATCAATCATTCCGCCGGTGACGAGGTGTTGGTGACCATGGCGCGGCGTCTGTCGCGTTGCATTCGCCGTTCCGATACCATCGCCCGTATCGGCGGCGACGAATTCATCATTTTGCTCAATCACCTGCACAATGGGCAAACGTCCGCCCGCGTGGCCAATCTGATGCTCAAGCGGGTGGCGGAGCCGGTGGAGATCGACGGTCGTCTCTTCAATATCACCGCCTCGATTGGAATCGCGGTCTGGCCCGACGATGGCGCCGACAGCGAAATATTGTCGCGCAATGCCGATGTGGCGATGTATCACGCCAAGCGCAACGGTCGCAATAACTGTCAGTTTTTTCACCCCGCGATGAACGCTCGCGCGATCGAATTGGCGGTGATGGAACGCGATTTGCGCGGCGCGCTGGCGAACGAGCAGTTGCGGCTGCACTACCAGCCGCAAGTGGACGGCAACAGCGGTGCGATCGTCGGAGCCGAAGCGCTGATCCGCTGGCAACATCCGCAACTGGGTTTGCTGGGACCGGGTAAATTCATCGAAGTGGCCGAGGAGTGCGGTCTGATCGAAGCCGTCGGCAACTGGGTGGTGCACGCCGCCTGCAAACAGGCCAGGGTATGGTGCGACGCTGGATACCCGCTCCGCGTCGCGGTTAACGTTTCACCGATCCAATTGCGCAAGGGCGGATTATTCGACACCGTGACCGCGGCACTGGCCGACAGCGGCCTGGCGCCGTGCTGGTTGGCGCTGGAAGTGACCGAAGGCGCCGTGATGGAGAACGTCGAGAACGCCGTTTCACTCTTGCGAAAACTGCAATCGCTCGGCGTCGACATCGAAATCGACGACTTCGGCACGGGCCGCTCCTCCTTGACTTATCTCAAGATACTGCCTTTGCAGCGTTTGAAGATCGACCAAAGTTTCGTCCGCAACATCCCTGGCGACGCCGACGGCGAAGCCATCGTCGCCACCATCGTGAATCTGGCCGAAAACTTGCGTCTGGAGGTGATTGCCGAAGGTGTCGAAACCGCCGCTCAGCGGAAGGCGCTGTTGACGATGGGTTGCGTCGCGATGCAGGGGTACCACTTTTCACGGCCGGTACCGGCCGATGAATTGACTGTCATGCTGGATAGGCGAGCTCGCGGCGAATCGTTGTCTTGGGATGAAAATGTGTGAAGTGTGTGAAATGCACGCCGAAGGACTCGTTTTCGCCGGCGGCTCACCGTCGTCGGTTTTCGAGAAAGGGCGCTCTCGCGGACTCGGATAGACAGTATTCGTGGAGCGCCTAAGCGCCGCCCTTTGGAGTCGCCGCCGTTCCGTCGCCAAGCGCGCCGCCGCAACTCGAACCCTGCCCAGCCGTACAGCCATGGCAGTGCTCGGCGACACGAATGGGATGTCCCTCGATGGCGGCGGCGTTCAGGTCGGCGATGTGCAGGCGCGGCTGCCCGGCACGGCCAATCGGCAGGGCGAGCTGCTGGTTGAAGTCGCAGTCATACACATAGCCCTGCCAATCGACCGATAACAGATCGCGGCACATCACGTGTGCCAGATTCTCCGCGCGGTGGGCGTCGCGCAGCAGGTTCATATACCCTTTGAACTGTCCCTTGGAAACCAGCGTCGAGCCGAACCGCTGGATCGGCATGTTGGTGAGGGTAAACAAGTCATTGAACACCACGCCGAAATGGTGTCCGAGATGCGCACGGTAGGCGGCGGCCAGCGGCGCTTGCGGTGGCGGCAGCACCGCGCCCTGTGGATTGAACACCAGATTGAGCAAGCGACCGGTCCGCGCGCTATCGGTCTGTCCGTAACCCAGCGCATTGAGTTTTTGCAGGCCGCGGATACTGCTGTCGAACGTTCCCTTGCCACGTTGCCGGTCGACGTTTTCTTCCAGATAACATGGCAGCGACGCGACCACCTCGACGCCATGGGCGGCAAGAAATTGGGCTAGATCCGCCTGTCCGGGCTCTTCCAGAACGGTCAGATTGCATCGGTCGATCACCCGCAAGCCGCGTTGCCGACCAGCGATGACCAGTCGACGAAAATGCGGGTTCAACTCCGGCGCGCCGCCGGTCAGATCGAGAACCCGCACCTGGGGATTCGCGGCGACGAACGTTAGCAGCGCATCGACCGTCTCGGACGTCATTTCCTCGGTGCGCGTTGGCCCGGCATTGACGTGGCAGTGCAGGCAACTCTGATTGCAGCGATAACCGAGGTTGACTTGCAGTGTCTCCACCGACCGGCGAAACAAGGCGGGAAAGGTGGTGTTGACAAGCAAGGGCAGGGTGGCATGCATGCGCGTGTACTTTCAGAAAGTCCGTTATTTCTCGGTCGCGGCGCCAACCGATTTCCTTACAAACAATTTCAGGAATTCAACGATTCGACCATGGCAACGATTCAACGATTCGATGATGGGCGGTCACCGCGCCGGCGAGAGCGCCACCCTACCGCATTTTGGCGCCGCTGGCGCGCTCCCGGCTCGATGCCGCTTCACAGTTTTCATCTTCGCGCTTGGCGTCCTCATCGGCGGGTCTTTCTGCTAAGCTCGCGGACCACGTCATGGCGGCGTATGGACGGAATGCGTCCTCGCCGTCCGTAGGGCCAATTTTCACGAGCCACGATGTTCGACAACCTGCGCAAGTACGCCGTCGCTTATTTGGTCGCCATGGGCGGCGTGCTGATGACCTGCTTGTCGTCGTGGAATGTGCGGCAGGAGTTGCAGACCAGTCACCTCAAGGAATTCCAATGGGCCGCCGGTGACCGTATCCAGTCAGTGCGCATGGTGGTCGAACAGGGGCTGGACGCGTTGCAGGAGGTGCGCGAGCTGTACTACGCGACGCGGACGGTCGACGCCAAGGATTTCGCGGTGTTCAGCGATTCCATTCTCAAGCGCCGGCCGTATATTCACAGCCTGATGTGGGCGCCATTGGTGAATCGTTCAACGAAACCGTTTGCGACAGCGGGAAAGAACGTTCCCGCGCCGCACTTTCCGGTACGCTTGTCGGCGTCACGCGCCGATACCGATTTTCCCCATGGGGCCGATTTTTACGCCGAAAAGGCGTTGAACGGGCTATTCGAGCGGGCAACGGCCAGCGGTGCCGTCGCGGTCAGCGGCCGACTGGCGTTGAATCGCCCGGGCAAGCCGCCAGTGCAGGTGATTTATGCCGCACTGCCGGTATTCGAGGCGACCGCGATGCCACGCGACGCGCCAGGGCGTGCGGACTCGCGGGCGGTGCCGACCGGCTTCGTGGTCGGAATCTACGTGATCGAAGAATTGTTGCACACGGCGATCAGCATGCTGGAGCCACGTGGCGTCGAGGTGCTGGTCCGCGACGACTCCGGGGGCAGCGACGCGCAATTCCTGCACCATTACGCCAGTCGTCTGGGATCGAAGGTGGAACTCGCCGACGAGCCGTCGCCGTCGATTCTTCCGGGGGAGGAAGAGGCGCGCGGGATGACGATGCGCATTCCGGTCGGCGATCGCGTCTGGGCCGTCAGTTGTGTGGCGACGAATACCTTTCGCAGCGCCGAGGCGTTCACCAAGGCGCACTGGTCGGTGTTGATCGGCGGCATTCTGCTGACCGGACTGTTGAGCTTTTATCTGGCGCTCAGTCGCCGCGAGCTGGACAAACGCATGCGGCTCAGCCAGAAAATACAGGAACGCGAGGAGATCTTTCGCCAGTTGGCGGAAACGGTCGATGTGGTGTTCTGGGCGGCCAGTGCCGACGCCTCGCGGCTGGAATACATCGGGCCGGCCTTTCGGCAGATCGCCGGCAGCGACGCGCGACTCGACCAGCGCTCGTTGGCGCAGCTTTTCGACGCTTTTGGCGCTTCCGACCGACGCACCTTGTTGGCGGCGGTCGACCAGCTTCTCGCCGATGGAAGGCGTTTCAACGTCGTGTTGCCGGTGACGCGTGGCGATCGCGGTTTGCGCTGGCTGCGCGTCTGCGGTTTTCCTGTGCGCAAGGATGGTCAGGAACTGAACCGCATCGTCGGATTCTTCGAAGATATCACCGAGCACAAATTGACCGACGATGCGTTGCGCGATTCCGAGTCGAAATTGCGGACCTTGTTCAATCATTCGCCCGACCTGATTTTTACCGTCGATCGCGATGCCACCATCCTGCTGACCAACCGGCACTTGCCGTATCCGGTCGGTGGCGCCGGCGCCGGCGAAAAGCGATCGGAACTGATTTTGCCACCGGACATCCGTGAACGTTACCTCGAGAAGTTGCAACAAGTATTCGCCAAGGGGCGTATCGAGCATTATCAGTACAAGGCCAGCGACGCCACCTGGTGGGAAATCCGCATCGTGCCGATCAGCTCGTCGCAGGAGGTGATGGCGGCAATGGTGGTGATCACCGACATCACCGAAAACCGCAAGTTGCAATGGCAAGCCATTCGCAGCGCGCGGCTGGCGTCGCTCGGTGTTCTTTCGGCAGGAATCGCGCACGAAATCAACAATCCCAATCACGCCATCCTGGCCAATGCGTCCCTGTTGGCGCGTATCTGGCAGGACGCGCTGCCGATTCTCAAGGAGTACGAGGAGGAACAAGGGAGCTTTCTCCTGGCAGGACTGAGTTTCGCGCGAGCCAGCGAGACGATTTCGCGCGGTATGACCGATATCGCCGACAACGCCAAGCGGATTCAGAGAATCATTGACAACCTCAAGCATCTTGGCAAGCAGGACCGAGGACACATGGACGAACTGGCGGATATCGGCAAGGTTCTACAAGCGGCGGCGACCTTGCTCGATAGCCGCATTCGCAAGCACACCGACTGCTTTACCCTCGACCTCCAGGAGGTCTTGCCGCTGGTCAAGGGCAACATCCAGCAGCTCGAACAGGTATTCATCAACGTCATTGTCAACGCGCTGGAATCGCTACCGGATCGCAGTCGCTCGGTAAAAGTGTCGGCGCGGACAGCGGGCGGCGGTAAGCGCGTGCTGGTCGGGGTGGAGGACGAGGGCAAGGGTATCGCCGACGACGTGATGGCCAATATCGGCGAACCCTTCCTGACGACCAAGGCCGAGCATGGCGGTACCGGTTTGGGGTTGTCGATCTCGTCGTCGATTGTCGAGCGGCACGGCGGCATGCTGCGTTTTGAATCGCGTGGCGAAAGGGGAACGAGAGTGAGCATTGATCTACCGGCCGCCATGGAGGCGTGAATGAAAGAGAAATCGTTTGCCAGCCTGCCGGTGTTTCTCGTCGACGACGAGACGACGGTGTTGCATGCCACGGCGGCGATGCTGCACAGCGCCGGGGTGGCCAACATACAGCTGCTCGACGACAGTCGCGAACTGTTGTCGACGCTTGAGCGGCAGGCGGCCAGCGCGTTACTTCTCGATTTGATGATGCCGCACGTCACGGGCAGCAAACTGCTCCCCGAAATCGTTCATCTTTACCCGGAGCTGCCGGTGATCGTCATGACCGCCGCGCAGGACGTGGAAACGGCGGTACGCAGCATGAAGGAAGGGGCGTTCGACTACCTCGTCAAGCCAGTCGACGAAAGCCGGCTGCTGGCCAGTGTTCGCCATGCGCTCGAAGTGCATTCGCTACGCCGGCAAATGGGAGTGCTTAAACGCTACCTGCTCTCCGACTGTCTGGAAAACGACGATGCGTTTGCCGGCATCGTCACCCACAGCCGCAAAATGCGAGCGATCTTCCAATATCTCGAAGCGGTTGCCGCCTCGGCCGAGCCGGTGTTGATTTCCGGCGAAACCGGCGCCGGCAAGGAAATGTTCGCGCTCGCCCTGCACAAACTCAGCGGTTTGAATGGCCAATTCATTCAGGTCAACGTCGCCGGTCTCGACGATACCTTGTTTTCCGACACCTTGTTTGGCCACAAGAAAGGCGCTTTCACCGGCGCCGACCAGGCGCGTCCGGGACTGATCGCACAGGCCGCCGGCGGCACCTTGTTTCTGGACGAAATCGGCGATCTATCGATGGCTTCACAGGTGAAGTTGCTGCGGCTGTTGCAGGAACACATGTATTTCCCGCTCGGTTCCGATGTGGCCCGCCCGAGCGACGCGCGCGTCGTCTGCGCGACCAACTGCAATCTCGCGCAAATGATGCGTCAGAACCAGTTCCGTTCCGATCTGTTTTTTCGCCTGTCGGTGCATCAGATCGAAGTGCCGCCACTGCGTCAACACAAGGAAGATATTCCGCTCCTGTTGCAGCATTTTCTTGACGACGCGGCAGCGGCGATCAACAAGCCGGCGCCGGCGCCTTCCAACGAGTTGATCACCCTGCTTTCGAACTATCACTTCCCTGGCAACGTCCGCGAACTGCGGGCAATGGTCTTCAACGCCATGGCCTTGCACCGCGGCGGCCCGGTACTGGCGATGGACAGCTTCCGCCAGGCCATTCAAAAACATCAGAAAGTCGCCGCCGATCTGCCTCTGGTGGCCGCGGAAGGAATGCCGGTAATGATTCCCGGCCGATTCCCGACGCTGGACGAGGTTGATGAGGCGATGATCAAGGAAGCGCTTCGACGCGCCAAAGGCAATCAGGGCGTCGCGGCGACACTGCTGGGACTGTCGCGACCTGCGCTCAACAGGCGTCTCTCGCGGCGCGCCATGCGCAACGACTCCTGATCGACAACATTCGGATCGTGGATTGAGCCCCGTGTCGGACCGATCGCTATTGCGATCGGCCGGCGACTTGCCGTCGTCGCGTCGACCGCTGGTGGCTGGTGGCAAAACGCCTGCTTTTCCAAAACGCGCCGGATTATCCAATATAGATATATCTGCCTGTTTCAAGGACTTTGCGGTTCTTGAGTCATGAATTAGTGAAAAGCACTTCTTTTTAGCTCCTGGCTTGTTGCTGGTGTCTGTGCATTTTGTTACACTTGTGCAAATTTGTCGCCGGTGGGGGAGACATTACGGAGCACATGTTCACGGACGATGTCGTGCCCGTGGGAGTGTTTGTTCTTTTCTGTTTCACAATTAGATAAAATAAATAAATCAATATATTGAATGCTTTACGGAAGTGTGCCGGCAGCGGTCGTGGGAAACGTTTTGCTGTCGGTCGGCGGGTGTGCCGAACGTTAGCCAAGTTCGGATGATTAAACAATCACAGGGAGGAAAAGAGTGACTCGACGATGGATTCAGAGGGAGATTCAGTTGCACTCAATCACGCGTTTTATGATATATGGATTATCGCGGAGTCGTGGTGCGCCAACCTTCAATAACCTCGGGGCGGTTTCATGAGTACCTTACTTATGCTGACGATCGCGACTGTCGCCATCGTCCTCTTTTTCGACTACACCAACGGTTTCCACGATGCGGCCAATATCGTGGCGACAATCATCGCATCGCGAGCCATGACGCCGGTTCAAGCGGTCATCATCGTCGGTACCTTTGAATTTTTGGGTCCGATGCTGGGCGGCACGGCGGTGGCCAACACCATCGGCAAGTTCGTCACCCTAGGCGACGTGCAAGCCGTTCTGTCGCTGAGTATTCTGCTAAGCGGTTTGATGGGTGCCATCGTCTGGAACCTGGCCACGTGGTACTTCGGCATTCCTTCGTCGTCGTCACACGCCCTGGTCGGTGGCCTGATCGGCGCCGTCGTCGTCTCGGCCGGTGCCGACCATGTGGTCTGGGGCTTCGCCAAGTTGATGAACGGTGAATTGACCGGCATCATGAAGGTGTTGGCGAGTTTGATCTTGTCGCCACTGATCGGTTTTTGGGCCGGTTTCCTAGTGTTGCGCATCCTCCGCCTTATGTTGTATGCCGCCAAGCCGTCGGCGAACAGCGGGCTGCGCTACGCCCAATTCGTTACCGCCGCCGGTCTGGCTTTCTCGCATGGCGCCAACGACGCGCAGAAAAGCATGGGCATGCTGACCCTGGCCTTGCTTCTGGGTGGCTTCATCACCAAGTTCGAAGTGCCTTTCTGGGTGATGCTGGCCTGTGCTGCGGCGATTACCCTGGGTATCCTGTCCGGCGGTTGGCGGATTGTCCGCACGCTCGGTTTCGCGATTTATCGGGTTCGTCCGATCCATGCCCTGAGTTCGCAATTGACGTCGGCGATCGTTATCCTGACCGCGTCGGTGATCGGCGCGCCGGTATCGACGACCCACGTTGTCGCCACCTCGATCATGGGTATCGGTTCCTCGGAACGTCCGAAAGCCGTGCGTTGGAAAAAAGCCAAGGACATCGCCATTACCTGGTTGATCACCATCCCCGGTTCGGCACTGGTTGCCATTCAGACATTCGCTATCGTTAATCTCTTTCTTGGAAAGGCCTAATCATGTCGGACGCAAATACCGCATCAACTTCGATCACCTCCAAAATCCTGCAGCGCGTTTTCCCGAAGGTGCCGAACTTCTTCGCCCTGCTTGCCGAGCAGAGCGCACAAGTGGCGGTGACCGCCGGCTTGCTGGTGGAGTACATGGGTTCGGGTAGCGCCGAAGTCGCCAAGAAGATCGTCGAGGCCGAAAACGAAGGCGATCGTCTCAAAGTTCGCAACCTGACCCTGTTGAACGAAGCTTTCTCGACCCCGATCGACCGCGAAGACCTGCACCGCGCGATCATCAACCTCGACGAGATCATCAACAGCTGCAACTCCATCGTCGTTGAGATGGATAGCGAAATGCTGGCCCTGCGGCCGGACAAGCACTGCCTGGAAATGTCGGTTTATCTGAAGGACGGTGTCGAAGCCATTGCCGCTGGTTATGGCCGACTGGGAAGCGATCCGAAGATGGGCCGCAGCGACGCGGAAAAAGCCGATAAGGCCCAACGCAATCTGACCCGGACGCACCGCCGCGCGCTGGCCGAACTGTTCCAGGACAACGATTTCCATAACATCTTCCGTCGCAAGGAAATCTACAGCCTGCTGATCGGCGCCGGCGATCGTCTCAATGTATGCAACAGCACCTTGCTGGACATCGTCGTCAAACTTTGCTGATAACCGGCACTCGGCTGACGCTTTTTCGTCGAGTCAGCCCCGTTCAAGAAGCCCAGGAACCCGCCGGTTTCTGGGCTTTGTCTTTTCTGGAAAATACTTTCGTGCGTAGCGGCCATGTAAATACAACAAAACACGCCGGCGGTGCCGATTTGACTTTTTTACCCTGAATTACCCTCAATACCGACTGAAACCAACGCCGACTGAAGCCTATGCCGGCGAGTGAATTCCTCTCAACGTCCGGGAATGTCGCAGGCGATTTGCTTGTGGGAGCGGTTCAGTTGGCAATTGCCGATGATTTTGCCGTCGGGATCGCGTAGCGAACCGTGCCACTCGTCGCTAGTGCGCTCGAGTAGCAGAAAGCTGTAGCGGTTGATGAGCACACCGCTGTCGGCCGCCGCGCCTTCGTACAACCGCTGGCTGTCGGGTCGCGCGCGTTCCTTGCCATGGCGACCGCTTTCACCTTCGTAAAAAGGCGATTGCGGATCAAAGGCTTCGAGCTGCGTGCCGCTGGCGCCGACGATGACTTGCGCCGGCCGGCCGGCAGGATATCGCGAAGGGTCGGCGGTTGAAACGAAATTGAGGGTCTGGAACGCGTGTTCGTGACCGGAGAAAACAAACTGGACATTCGTCGGCAACGCATTGTCCAGCGCCATTTGCAGGGCGTTCGGTTGCGACGGCGCGTCGAGCAAATCGTACCAGATTGGTTTATGAATCAGCAGCCAGGCGTGTTCCGTTTTCGGAAGATCAAGCAGCGCTTTCAAGTTGCGCTTGAAAATCAGCACCTCATCCAGTGAGCCGCCGACCGCGCGGTAATCCTCGTGGCCGGCGTTGTCGGCGACCAGCAGCGTCGGCAAGCCGGCGAGATTGACGCGGTAGGTGGGGTTGGTCGCGTTGGTGGTCAGCACCGAACGGCTGGCGGTTTTGATCAATTGGTTGTCGCAAGCGCGATACGGCACCGGCGACAGGAAACGCATCCAGCCTTCACCACCACGGTCGCAATTCTCATGGTTGCCGCGTACCACGATCCACGGCGCGACGGCAAGCAGTGGTTCGGCCGGAGAGAAGAAATCGGCATCCCAGCCGTCCCAGCCGTAGCCGATGCGCACATTTTTTTCCTTGAGCGGCGCGCAAAGCGCCGGGTGGTCACAGTACTCGCGATAATGGTAGTCGCCGAGATGAATGACCAAGTCGGGCTGCAAGCGCGCGGCCGCCGTGGCGATCCGTCGCCACGGCCATGCGGCCTCGTCGGCGCAGTTCTGGATAGGGTCGCCGGCGCCGTTGGCCGGGACCTTGATCCGGCAGCCGGTATCGCCAAGCACGACAACCCGTTTGCTGTCCGCTAGCGGCAGGGGCAGTGTCCACCCGTCGAGAGTGGCGTGATGCGGCGCGGCGGGTACGTTCAACTCGCAAGAGGTCACTGGAAAATCAGGCGCGAAGGCCCGGTTGGTGGTTGCCGACCCGGTCTTCGCGGTGGCGTCGCCGATGTGCGCGGCGGCGCGCACCTTCAAAGGCCACACCACGCCATCGACCGTCGCTTGTGGGCACTCGTCGCCGGCAACGATGGCTCGCAAGCTAATGCCCTCCGGCCCGAGTTGCGTCCAGCGGCTCAGGATGACGCGATCGCCGCCGGGTTGACTGGCGCATCCGGCGATCAGCGCCGAGGTCAAAAAAACCACGCGCAGGCGCGGCAGTCCGGTTGCGGTCGGTCGATGCGCGTGGCGGGGCATGATGGCTCCTGGTTGCGTGGCGTGGTCGTCGATTTTGTCGATTAGAGATGCAGATAACCGGCGATGCCCGCCGCCAGGCCGAGAGCCGTCGAGCCGTAAACGCCGAACAACATCCAGCGCTTGCGGGTCAGCAGCGCAATCGCCGACAAGGCGATCGCGACCTGGAGCAGGGTGGTGGCCAACGCCCAGCGTTCATGGACGTGCATTTCGAGTTCGCTCTTGTTGTCGGCCGCCTTGGCCACCGCTTCCAGTTTCTCGGCGTCGGCCTTGATGTCCTGTTTTTCCTTTTTGTAGCGATCGACTTCCTGTACGTACTTTTCGCGCGTTTCGCCGCTGGTCAGGGTGATCGACAATTCGGCGAGATTTTGTTTGTTGCTCTTGGCCTGATAGTAATTCCATTGGTTCGAGGCGGCGGTTTTCTGAATCGCCGCCTCGTTTTTATAGAGCAGGGCGGCATTCTGCGAATGGCCACCCATGTAGCCGAAAATCGCGCCGATGGTCGAGATCACCGCCGTCAGGACGGCGACCCGGGACGTGAAATTGTCGCCGCCATGGTGAGCGACATGTTCGACTTCGTGATCGTGCGGACCATGGACATGAAAACCGTGACCGGACATCGCTATTCCTCCTTGATTTCTTCGTCTTTGATTTTGCGTTTATTTTGCGTGCGTTCGACGCGGGGGCGCATTTTATACCACAGCGGCGGCAATCGCGCGCAGTGCCACCAGACCGCCGGCCGCGATCGATACGCCCCGAGGGTCCGGTTGTTGCGCTTCGCTTGGATTGATGCGGATCAACGGTCCGTGAAGGCGCTCTCCCAACTGGCGGACAGTGGGAATGTGAGTTCCGGCGCCGATTTCGATGATCGCCGGTCGCTTTACCCGCCGCAACCAGGCGTGCAGGCGACCTTCCTGGGCGTTGCTGCGCTCGCCAAGCCAGCCCCAGTCGCCAAACATCAGGATATTCGGCCGGGCGATCCCCTGGCAATGCGGGCAACGCGGGAAGTCGGAGGTGAGCTGGCACCGCGTGTCGTCGATCGCCGGCTGAAAATCGTCGGCCGGCCAGATGGCACCGTGGCACGCGTCGAGACACTGCAAGTAGTGGATCGAACCGTGACATTCGACGACTCGCTCGTCGGCGAAACCCGCCTTTTGAAATTGACCATCGACGTTGCTGGTGAATACGAAGATACCCTCCGGGAGGTTTTCGCCCAAGCGTCGCAGAATCTGGAAGCCTTCATGCGGCACGGTGCGCCGGTAGAGATTCAGGCGATGCCCGTAAAATCCCCAGGCCAGTCGAGGTCGGTCCACAAAGGCGGCTGGGTTGGCGATTTGTTCGAAAGCCAGACGCGCGCGTCCGAGTGCCGGGTAGACATTCCAGAAGCCGTGAGGGCCGCGAAAATCGGGCAAGCCGGAATCGATTCCCATCCCGGCGCCAGCGGTAATCAACAGCGCATCAGCCCGACGGATCAGGTCGGCGGCGCGTTGGCACGAATTGTTCAAATTGTTCATTCAGAGTCCTCTCGCCCAGGCCGGCCGCAGCGGCGCGCTATCCGGTTCGGCAATCGCCTGCCGCACTTGCTGGAGCAATTTTTCCTTGTCCGCACCCAATGTGCCCTTGAGCACCAGCCAGTTCGAGGCATGATCGCTACGGAAGATCGTTCGCCGCAATTCCAGTTTGTCGAGAAAACGCGCCATTTCGACGAACAACGCCTGCTGACTCAAAGGACGCCAGTCGGGGAATGCGCTACGCAGACGTTCATCGCCAAGTGGGAAACTGACCACCAGTGTCGCCAGATATTCCGGCTGCGCCGCATTGAGCAGGCGCGCCGAGTTGTCGGCGTGTCGCACCGACAGCGCCGTACCGCCAAGCCCGTTGAGAATCATCACCGAGCGGCGAATTCCGGCCGCGCCGAGCTTTTCCAGCACTTCAAGCGTCGAGGAATGGGTTTCGCCTTTCTGAACCCGCGCCAGCACCTCGTCGTCTCCCGACTCGGCACCGACATAGGCCATCGACAGGCCGGCGGCGGCCAGCGCGCGCAAGTCGTCTATCGACTTACGGCGCAGATTTCGAGGCAGGCAGTAGCTCGATACGCGGCGCACCGCCGGCAGATGCCGGCGTATGGCGTCCAGGATGGCCAGCAAGCGGCGTGTTGGCAGGACCAGCGCGTCGCCGTCGGCTAGGAAGACGCGCCGAATGTGGGGGCCGAAGCGTTCGCCGGTTCGCTGGAGACTCTCGAAGACTTCGGCCTCGTCGCGTGCCCGAAACCGCTTTTGCGGTGCGGTATACATTTCGCAGAAGGTGCAGCGATTCCACGAGCAACCGTCGGTGACCGGCAGGATCAGCGACGCCGCTTCGCTTGGCGGGCGGAAAACGGGTTCGACGTAACGAATCGGCAGGCTCGGCGACATGGTCCTGAATTATCGCCGGATTGGCTGGCGACGTCAGCACGGCGAGCGGGTTTTGGGGACCCGCTCGCAAGCGATCTGGCAGAGGTCAGTCTTCGGCCTCCAGCGCATCGCGCACGCTTTGCCGCTGGCCGACACGCTCCTGGAAATCGAGCAGGGCCGGCCATTGACCAATGTCGATCCCCACTATCTTGCCCCAGCCGAGGACGGTGAACAGATAACCGTCGGCGACCGTGAAATGCTCACCCAGCAGGTAATCCTGGCCGTTCAGGTGGCTGGCGACATAGCTCAAACGACTGGCGAGCGTGTTCTTGACACCCTGCTTGAAGCTGTCGGGCGTCTCCGGTTTGAACAGCGGGGAGAAGGCTTTGTGGAGTTCGGAACTGATGAAACCCAACCACTCCTGCAACTGGTAGCGCTCCAGCGTGTACGGGCGCGGTGCCAGGCCGCTCTCGGGAATGCGGTCGGCGATGTACTGCACGATAGCCGGTACTTCGGTGAGGAGGACACCGTTGTCGAGTTCAAGAACCGGCACATAGCCCTTCGGATTGACCTTGTTGAAATCGCTACCGTCGGCCAATGTGCGCTGTCGAATGTCTACGCGAATGAGGTCGAAGTCCAGCCCGGCTTCGCGCAGGGCAATATGCGCTGCCAGCGAGCAGGTGCCCGGGGCATGGTAAAGATTGACATCCAGACTGCCAGGCACCGCCGGCGAGGTGGGCAACTGTTTCTGGTCGACCTCGGACGACCACGGAAGGCGGGTGACTTCGACCATCAGGAAGCCGCTGTTGTTGCCGTAAGCGAACGACGAGTCGTTAGCGAAAAAATACAGGAAACCCGGCTCGATGATCTCGATTTCGCAGCCATTCGGCGTGGGAATCAGGTTGCTTTCGTCGTCGATGCGCGCAACCCCGTTGATCGCGCTTTCGATCAGCCCGGCCAGCATGTTTTCCGAATCGGGATTGTTGGCCTCAAGGTCGGGAAGCGGGTGAATGGCGGCCACTAGGGAAAACCAGGGGCGATCTTCCATGCGGCGACTGCCTTCCGCCAAATGAAGAAACCATTTTTTCGACTGATATCCGTCGGGACCCGCCGGCGTGCCCTGGTCGCTCCAGACGCCGGTGGCCTCGATGCGATAGCGTTCGCCGACCTCGACTTCAACCCCCGAGGCGTTCCACCATTTGTGGGCGTAGACAGGGAACCGGGTCGAGCCGTCAACCGGCAGCTTGCGGAAAGAGAGGGACTCGCGCTCATGCGCCAATTGTTCTTCGGGCGGCGGCTCGTCGTCCAGATAATAACCGGCACAGGCCGTCACATCCTCGAGCGCCTTCGGGCGATAATCGGCACGTTCGCGCAGACGTTGCAAAACGCTGGCGTCCAATTCCGCGTCGTCGGGGATCTTGCGTTCTTCGCTTGGACGCGATCGCCAGATCGGGCCGCGGGTTTCGTCGTGCCGATCCTGCAAACAATCCGGCGCCAGAGGTTGACTGAGCCGGTCGGGCGAAAGCTGGAGACCGGCGTCGAGGTCGTTTACTTCCCGCATCATCCATTCAAGGGCGATATCGGAGAGACCGTGGTCCTCGTAGCCGCCACCGACATCGGCGTGCGCGCCCGCGAACCAGACTTGTTTGACCCCGTCGCGTTCGACCCACGGCGTTGGCGTGAAGTCGGCACGCTCTTCATCGATGGCCAGCGCCTGGCGACCGTGCTCGACGCGCGGGTTGAGTTCGCGATCGGCGAATTTCAGATAGCGAAGTTCGTCGCGGTCAACCAGGCGCAAGCCGTTGAATTGGGGCACCCCCAGTTCGCCGACCGTGTCCCAGACGCCAATCATGCGGATCGGTTTTTCGTCGTGGTGTTTCCAGAAGCGGCCACCGCGTTTTTTCCCCCGGTCTTCCTTGTAGTCGAGCCAGATTTTTTCCGCCAGATCGGCCGCACCGTCCTCGTTGGCGTCGGCCGCCGGGATCAGGCCGGAACGGGCAATGAACGCGCCCAGGCTGCGAGCCGCCCAGGCACCACGCGAGAAGCCGAACAACCAGATTTTGTCGCCGCTTTGATAGACCTGTGAAATCAACACATAGGCGTCGATCATGCAATCGTGCAAGCCGATGCCTTGCGTGCCGCCGAGGAGTCCCTGTGTCCGGCCGCCGTTGCCGACACTTTCGAGATAGAAAGCGGCAAGGTGCTCGTCGTTTTTGACGAGATGCGAACGGATCGGTCCTTTTTCTTCAACCTGTTGTTCCTCGCCGGGAAGCATCTCGAACAATCGGTATACATTGGTCTGCTCGATGGGGTCGTTCCAGGTGCCATCCATACAAACGACTATCTGTTTGTTCATCGTTTCTCCTCGTGGTAAGCATGTTGCGACCCGTTGCGCGCGGAAGCGTCGATGGCGACTGCAACGGGTTTGAATCGGCGAACAGCGAACGCCCCCCGCCAGGCGGTCCGGGACAAGACCGACCATCGCCTCGCGTTCTTGCGCGCGGCTTAATGGACCCGGCCATCGACCCGCGCTTGCAATAGATAAGGAATGTAACGCCAGGCCAGAATGGTGAAACACAGCAACCAGCACATGGCCGCGAGCGCAATCCAGTACGGATACGCCGCCGGGGCGAATTGCGGCAGGAGCGTGCGGATCGTCAGGCCGGCGATCATTATCCACAGCACCCGTTTGTCGACCGTGTCAAATGCCACTTTTCTGCCGGTATGGCCTTTGACGATGCGGATGAACATCGCCGGGACGATCAAGCCCATCGCGCCGAAGGTAAACACATGTATCGGCAACGTTCCCAGCCAGGCCGCATGACCGACGCGTTCAACGAAATCCAGCACCAATTGGGCAACGATCGCCAGATAACCGAGATACATGATGCCGATATCGATCCGGCGCAAGGCCTGGAGCGGTTTCCAGATCGCGAAGCGGAGGCTCAGCAGGAGTGCCAACAGTAGCGATGACCAAGGCGCCAGCGCTTGCGGCAGCAGATCGACGGCCACGAGCAGCAAGGCGAGCAGCTTGATCGCGCCGTCGAGCCATGGGTTGCGCGGCAGATCGATTTGCAGGGCGTTTTTCATGAACTGGCTGAGGGTTCTTTCGAGCATTACCAGAAAAGCCACGCGAAAGAGTCCCAAGGTAATGCCGACGCCGACTTGAAAATGATCGGCACCGAGCAACAGGTTCTTGGCGATCAGGAATAGCGGCAGGATGATCAGGAAAAAATAATTGTCCCTGAACGCATCGTTACGGTGGTAACGAATCAGCGACCACAGCAACATCCCGACGATCATCGCGAGAAAAAGCGTGTTGGAGAGGCGGAATAATGTGCCCGGCAGAACGTTGGCGAACCACATCCCGACGCGCTCCACCAGCCAGGCGCCGGACAGAACCATTAACGCCGTCCCGTGGTAGCCGCGAATCTTCACCCAGTTTTTGGTGGAGGTCAGCAGAAAGCCGCCGAGAACGGCCCAGCCGAAACCGAAAAACATTTCGTGAGCATGCCATTGCGTCGAGGAAAGCGATCCGGGCGGGGGCATCCGCCCGCCAAAAAACATTAGTGCCCAAAGCACCGGCAACAGGGCGCCGGCGAGGCAGGCCAAGGCGAAGAAGGGTCTGAAGCCAACCTGCCAAAGGGGGCGTTCCGAAAAGCTCACGTCGGCGGCATCTCGAAAAGGGATGCGTGGAACATCATGCGTGCAAGACGGATACGAAAAGCGGAGAAGTATAGCCGCTCGGTCGATTTCTGTCGTCAGGAAATCGTCAGAAGCTTTTTCGACGAAACGGAGTCATCGTTCGTTTTTTGAGCAATTTTCTAAACAATTGATTAAAAAGGTGCCGGGTAGGAAAAAAGCACGCTTTCGCCGTGACCGGGGTGTGGCAGGCGCAACTGGTCGGCGTGCAACATCAGTCGTGCGGCCCCCGTCGCCACGGACGGTTCGGCGTAGAGCGTGTCGCCAATGATCGGGTGTCCGATGGCGAGCAGGTGCACTCGCAACTGGTGAGTACGTCCGGTTTCGGGCCACAGCGCCAGACGCGACGTATCGGCCGCCGGATCGTGACTGAGCAGCCGGTAGCGCGTGCCCGCCGCTTTTCCCTCCGTCAGATCGATTTTCTGGCGTGGCCGGTTGGGCCAGTCGGCGCCCACTGGCAGATCGATACGGCCTTCGGCCGGCGGTCGGCCGGCAACTACCGCCAGATAACGTTTTTCGACCTGACGCTTGGCGAACAGTCGGCTCAGCAGGCTTTGCACGGTCCGACCCAACGCCATGATCAGCAAACCGGAGGTCGACATATCGAGGCGATGGACAACCAAGGCCGTCGGAAACGCGGTCCGCACCCGCCGCGACAGGCAATCCTGCTTGCCTTCGCCACGCCCTGGAACGGTGAGCAGACCGGCCGGTTTGTTGACTACCAGTAGCGTTGCATCGGCGTAAACGACATCGAGTCCGTTGTCGGGCGGCGCGATGTAATCTAGCGAGTGAAGGAGTGAAGAGGTGTTCGCCGACATGCGAGCAAAACTCCAGGCGGGTACGAAAGAATCAATTGTCGCGCTATTCGGCCGCTGGCGCGGCGGCGGTGGCAAATCGACTACACTGCGCGACGACACCGCGCACCTGATCGCGACCACGCCTGATCGCGCCAACTTTCAACAACCGCTGGTCCATTTTCGAGGGAAGATGGTTTTATGACTCTAGTCATCGTTGTTCGCGGCGCCACCGATTCGATCCGTCCGAATCGCGCGCTTCTTGTATGGCGCCGAACGGAAATCGCAAGAACCGAACGGCCATTTCCCGCAGTCGATTCATTTGTTGCCGATCCGGGCTATCGATCGTGACGACCTTTCTACATCATGTCGAGCTGGCGGCGCCCCTGTTCGCGCTGGTGCTGGTCGGCTATGTGTTGATGCGTGGTTTCGGGTGGCCCAAAGCGATGTCGGACAACCTGTCGCGTTTTGTTTTTTCGGTTGCCCTGCCGGCGATGCTGTTTCGCCTGATGAGCGATTTTTCGCGCTTGCCGCCGGTCGACGGCCGTTTACTGCTGGCTTTCTTTGGCGGATGTCTACTGGTGTTCGGCATTGGCCGTCTGGTCGCCTGGCGCTTGTTTGCCCTCGACGGCGTCGGTCAATCGGTGTTCGCCCTCGGTGGGGTGTTTTCCAACAATGTGCTGCTCGGACTACCGCTGGCCAAAGTGGCCCTTGGCGATGCGGCGGTACCGGTAGTCGCCTTGGTGCTGGTGTTCAATGCGCTGATCTTATGGACATTATTGACTATATCGATCGAATGGTCGCGGCACGGCAGCTTTTCGGCGCGAGGTTTCCTCAAAACCGCGCAAGGCGTGCTGCGTAATCCCATCGTCGCGGGCATTCTTGCCGGCGCCTTGTTTGGTTTGAGCGGTTTTCCACTACCCGTTTTACTCGCGCAGCCGCTGAGCATGATTGGGCAGGCGGCGGCGCCATTGGCGTTGATCGCCCTCGGCATGGGCCTCGCCGAGCACGGCGTGCGCACCGGGTGGCGGATCAGCGTCGTGATCAGCTTCCTGAAACTGATCGTGCAACCAGCGGTGGTCTGGGCGTTGGCGCGCGCGATCGGTTTGCCGACACTCGAAACACAAGTGGTCGTACTGCTTGCCTCGCTGGCTGTTGGCGCGAACGTCTATTTGATGTCGCGACAGTTCAACACTCTCGAAGGTCCGATCGCCAGTAGTCTGGTGCTGTCGACGATATTGGCGGCTGTAACGACACCGTTGGCGTTGACCCTGCTCGGCGTCTGATGGAACACCGGGACGTTTTCCGCAACCGGAACCGGAATGACCGTTTTCCCATGCGAATTCCTTGCATGCATCAAGCCTAAGCAGCAATTGATGAGCGATAATGCAGGGCTGGCGACATTTTCTGTAATCGCCCGTCGAGTCAAGGCTGGCGGGGTGGGGAAGGGTATTGATGAAGCGCGTTGATGATTTCCGTTTGCGGCTCGGCGAGAAGGAATTGGTTCCGATCATGATCGGCGGCATGGGTGTCGACATCTCGACCGCCGAACTGGCGCTTGAAGCGGCCCGGCTTGGCGGGATCGGTCATATTTCCGACGCGATGGTCAATACCGTCGCCGATCGCCGGTTCAATGCCAAGTTCGTCAAAGACAAGCTTAAACAGTACAAATTCAACGTCAGCAATTCCGACAAATCGATCGTTCGTTTCGATCTCGGGCAACTGGCCGAAGCCACCAGGATGCACGTCGGCAAAACCATGGAGGCGAAACGCGGCGACGGGCTGATATTCGTCAATTGCATGGAAAAATTGACCATGAACGCGCCACGCGAAACGCTGCGTGTGCGCATGGCCGGGGCGCTCGACGCCGGTGTCGACGGCATCACCTTGGCAGCCGGCCTGCATCTTGGGTCATTCGCTCTGATCGAAGATCATCCGCGTTTCCGCGACGCCAAGTTGGGCATCATTGTTTCCTCGCTGCGCGCGTTGCAGTTGTTTCTGCGCAAAACCGCGCGCTGCAATCGCCTGCCAGACTATGTGGTGGTCGAAGGTCCGCTGGCGGGCGGACATCTGGGTTTTGGCATGGATTGGTCCCAGTACGACCTGGCAACGATTTTCGCCGAGATTCATCGCCATCTCCAGGCTGAGAAACTCGACATTCCCCTGATTCCCGCTGGTGGCATCTTCACCGGCAGCGACGCCGCCACTTTTCTTGAAAACGGCGCCGGCGCCGTGCAGGTGGCGACGCGATTCACCGTGGCCAAGGAATGCGGTTTGCCGGAGGATGTCAAGCAACGGTATTTCGCGGCCACCGAGGATCAAATCGAAGTCAATCAGATTTCTCCGACCGGTTACCCGATGCGCATGCTGACGACCAGCCCGGCAATCGGCGACGGCATTCGACCCAACTGCGAAGCCTATGGCTATCTGCTTGACAGCACCGGCAACTGTTCCTACATCAACTCCTACAACCGTGAAGTGGCGCTGAATCCCGGTGTGAAGCGCATTTCGGTAAAAGACAAAACGTGTCTGTGTACGCAAATGCGCAATTTCGATTGCTGGACGTGTGGTCACTACACGTATCGTCTCAAGGATACCTCGCGCCGCTTGCCCGACGGCAGCTACCAATTGTTGAACGCCGAGCACATTTTCCGCGATTATCAATTCAGCACCGACGGCAAGATTCTGCCGCCTCCGGATTGAAAGCGTTCGCAAACAACAGGCCGGCGTTTAAGCGATGTTAAGCTATCGGCACGCGTTTCACGCCGGCAACCACGCCGACGTCCTGAAGCATGTAGTACTGCTGCAATTGACACGTTATCTTGGACAAAAAGAAAAGCCGTTCTGGTACATCGACACGCATGCCGGAGCCGGCGTTTATCCGCTTGACACCGCACACGCGACAAAACTGGCCGAATACCGGAGCGGCATCGCTCGATTGTGGGAAAAGCGCGACACGTTGCCGGTCGCCATTGCCGAATACTTGTCCGTCATCAGGGACGACAACCCGGACGGTGTGTTAAGGATCTATCCCGGCTCGCCGCGTATCGCGCTGGCGAGCATGCGGGACGATGATCGTTTGCGCTTGTTCGAGTTGCACGGTCGCGACGTGCTGCACCTGCGTGAGACCTGTCGGTCCGCAGGAAAGCGGGTGCTGATCGAACATGCCGACGGCTTCGCCGGTCTGAAAGCGCTTTTGCCGCCACCGACACGGCGCGCTCTGGTGTTGATCGATCCCGCCTACGAGGAAAAGCGCGACTACGAGCGTGTGATCAAGGTGCTCAAAGAGGGTTTGCAGCGTTTTCCAACAGGCACTTATCTGTTGTGGTACCCGCAGCTAACACGCTTGGAAGCGCACGAACTGCCGGCACGATTGAAACGGTTGTCGGCACCAAAACCAAACTGGCTGCATGTCGCTCTGCGGGTGCGCACGCCGGCAGGCGACGGTTTTGGAATGCATGGCAGCGGTCTGTTCGTGATCAATCCACCTTGGACGCTGGAGGCGACCTTGCGAGAGACAATGCCGTATCTGGTTGCCACGCTGGGTCAGGACGATGGCGCCGGATTCAGCCTGGAAAACAATCTGACGCCCTAAAGGATGGTCGGGATTTTCACGGAGATCTGCTGTCTATTGGATGGCGGTGTATTTCCTGCTTGATCCGTGGCTGACCTCGACCGGATATTTGTCGGCATTCTTCAGCAACTTGGCGCGCGCGGCGTCTTCGAGGTCAATCCCGGCTTTTTCCGCAATAAGCAGCAAATAAATCAGCACATCCGCGCATTCGTCCCGCAACGCCTCCCGCGTTTCTCGACGTTCGGGCAGGGCGGCGGTCTCGGCGTCGTTCCGCCACTGTGTCAGTTCCAGCAATTCGCCGGCTTCGAGATTGAGTGAAACGATCAGGTTGCGCAGACTATGAAACTGCGCCCAATTCCGCTCGTCGCGAAAACGCAGTATTTGCGCGGTTAACTCCGGTAGCATGTTCCCGGCACTCAAGCGAAGAAGCGCTGCCGCGCCGCATCCGGCAGAGGCATTCCCGTGGCCTGTGCCCGAGCCAGTAATTCCCAGTAATAACGATACGACGCGCGGTCGTGCAATCGCCCGTCGTGCTGAATCGGCCCCCAGTTGCAGTCCTGAGCGGAAATCAGAATTTCAGAGGCGGTGGCGACTTCGGAGAAATCGGGGCGCATCGCTTCGACAATGGGAACGATCTGATTGGGGTGAATGCTCCACATGCGCAGAAAACCGAATTCATTGCGCGCACGACGCGCGTCGTCGCGAATAGAGTCGATGACGCGTAATTCGGTGGTCACGTTATGTGTTGGCACCACGCCGTTGGCCAACGCCGCCGCCGCGATTTCAGCCTTGGCGCGCACGACCAGCGGGTGTTCGAATTGCCCGGGACTTTTCATCGCCGATCCTGGAATGGCGCCGTGGTGGCCGCTGACAAAATCCATCAATCCGAAGTCGAGCGACTCGACCGCCGGCAGGGCGGCAATTTCCCATATTTCGCGCAAGGCACCATGGGTCTCAATGAGGACGTGCACCGGAATGCGACGTTCCACGCCGGCGGCGTCCGCGACGCGCTGCAATTCGTTTACCAGCACACGCACATCCTCGCTGCCGCCAACCTTGGGCAGGGTGAGAAAAGGTAGGCGCTTTCCGGCGCGAGAAACGATGATTTCGATATCCTGTTGCCAATGTGGATGCCGAATGTCATGAATGCGCACGCCAACGCGATCATGGCGATTGGTATCGCCGGCAATGATGGCAGCGACCATTTCCGCGTGCTCCCGATCGGCGCTCGCGTGCGCGCCATCTTCGCAATCGCAGGTGATGTCAAAGATCGGTCCCAATTCGTTTTGCAATTGCAAGGCCTTGACGATCAATTTTTCGGAACCCGCGTAGTGGTCGACCACGGGTATTACCGGAAAGGGCTTTTCGCCCGCAAACAAGACTTGGCTAGGGTGGCGCATGGTCGATAAAACCTCTGGTCGCGACAAAGCGCTATTTTAGCGCGGCATGGCAATGGCTAGACGGCACAAAAAACCGCGGACTTGCCGCGGCTTTTTGCTGGCGAACGATGTCTTACAACATATCCTTGACCGCGTCGGCCTCGTCGGTGAGTTCCTTGAGCGTTTTGTTGATCTTGTCGCGCGAGTAATCGTCGATTTCGACGCCCTGGATGATCTTGAAATTGCCGTTTTTGCATTCGCACGGAAAGCCGAACACGATGCCAGCCGGAATGCCATAAGAGCCGTCGGACGGGACACCCATGGTCACCCACTCGTCGGAGCCAAGCACCCAGTCGCGCATGTGATCGATAGCGGCGTTGGCGGCCGAGGCGGCGGAAGACAGGCCACGTGCGTCGATGATTGCCGCACCGCGCTTGCCAACGGTCGGCAGGAAAACATCGTTGTTCCAAGCGGCGTCATTGATGAGTGCTTTGACGTTATCCCCGTTGGATGTGCAGTTGCGATAATCGGCATACATCGTTGGCGAATGATTACCCCAAACCACCAGTTGTTTGAAACTGGCAACAGGTCGGCCAGTCTTTGCGGCGAGTTGCGACAGCGCACGGTTGTGGTCGAGACGGAGCATGCCGTGATAGTTGGCCGGATTGGTGCGTCCGACCTTGCGCGCCGCGGCGCCGGCAATCAGCGCATTGGTATTGCAAGGATTGCCAACGACCAGAACCCGAACGTTTTCCTTGGCGTTTTCGGCGATCGCCTTGCCTTGCACGGTGAAGATTGCGCCGTTGGCGGCTAGCAGATCGGCACGCTCCATGCCGGGTCCGCGCGGACGCGCGCCAACCAACAGGCATACGTCGGCATCCTTGAAGGCGACGTTTGGGTCATCGCTGGCGAACATGCCGGCTAGCAGCGGAAATGCGCAGTCCTCAAGCTCCATGATGACACCTTGGCAGGCTTTTTGCGCCTGCGGCAGGTCGAGCAGCTGAAGAATGACCGGCTGGTCCTTGCCAAGCATTTCGCCGGAAGCGATCCGGAAAAGCAGGCTGTAACCGATTTGACCGGCGGCGCCGGTGACTGCGACGCGCATGGGGGCTTTGGACATGATGCGGCTCCTGTGGAGAAATGAGCAAGATTTAAGCAGAAAAAAGCGCGGAATACGATTGGCATCGCTCCCGGCGTCGGTCGCTTGTGGGAGCAGCAAATCGCTGAAATCATAAGATCTGAAATCGCCAACTGTCAAACCTATCTTATATTTTATATAAGATAATACAATAGGTTTCGAGATGGACGACAATGAAGAAATGTGCTGAAATGGCGGGCCATGAGCCGGACATCGTCACTGCACTCTCCAACCTTCAGCCCCTTGTACCGGCAGATCAAGGAATTGATCATGCACCAGTTGGAATCCGGCGTTTGGGGGCCGGGCGATCCAATTCCCAGTGAATCGGAGCTTGCCGTACGTTTTGGGGTCAGTCAGGGCACCGTGCGCAAAGCGATCGACGAAATGGCCGCAGAAAACCTTCTTGTGCGGCAGCAAGGCAAGGGAACATTCGTGGCAACCCACAAGGACCCCGGTTCGTTTTTCCGCTTTCTTCGACTAGTTCCAAATGAGGGCGGGGTCCAGGTTTCCCAGAGTGTTCCGCTCGAATGTTGGCGAGCCAAGGCGGGAGCCGATGTGGCGCGGATTCTGGCGCTGGAAACAGGCGCGCCGATCATTATCGTTCGCCGTCTCTTGAAATGGGGGGAGGAGGCCGTCGTTTTCGACGAAATCTACCTTCCTGGCGAATTATTCCCGGATTTGTCACTTGACATTCTCCGTTCTGGAGAGTCGCTCTACAGCTTGTTCGAGAGTCGGTATGGCGTGCGGATGATTCGCGCCGACGAGCGGCTGCGCGCCGTTTCTGCGGATCGTATCAGCGCCGAACTTCTGAATGTCGCCGAAGGTAGCCCGCTGCTACTGGTCGAAAGAGTGACGTTTACTTATGGTCAGAAGCCCGTCGAGTGGCGGCGCGGCTTTTATTCCACACGCAATTATCACTATCACAATGAACTGGGATAGGTACTCCGTACAAGCGTTTTGGGTAAGTCAGGCACGCTGCGATGCAGTATAATCGGGCGTGATATTGAAGGGGTCGGGCGGCGCGGATTCGGCCGCATTACACATGAGGGATGACGTTCATGGCAGAGATGGTAATCAAGAAAAAGCGTCCAAAGAACTTGGATTTGCCCACAATCAGGCTACCCCTTCCGGGTATCCTCTCAATACTCCACCGGATCAGCGGAATATCGATATTTCTGCTGTTGCCGTTTCTCTTATGGCTATTGCAAGGAAGTCTTTCCTCGCCAGAGGCCTTTGCTGTCGTAAAAGGAATTCTCGGTCACCCGTTGGTCAAGGTTGTCGCACTCGGTCTGGTCTGGTTTTATATGCATCACTTCTGTGCGGGTATCCGTTATCTGTTTCTTGACCTGCACAAGGGTGTTGACCTTGAGTCGGCACGCCTTTCCAGCAAGGTTGTTTTTGTTGTCAGTATCGCCCTGACACTGATCGTTGGAGCAAAAGTGCTATGGTAAATCGTCTTCTCGTAGGGGCGCATTACGGCCTCAAAGACTGGATCATCCAGCGCGCCACGGCTATTTTGATGGCTGTTTACACGGTTCTTTTCCTGGTTGTGGTGGTTATCGTTGGCCCGGATTCGTTCGATGCGTGGCGCGGTGTTTTCGCGCATGGGTTCATGAAGTTCGCCACATTCCTGTTCTTTCTGAGCGTTTTTTATCACGCCTGGATCGGGGTTCGCGATATTTGGATGGATTACATCAAGCCGGATGGCTTGCGCCTTCTGTTAATGATAGCGACGGTTGCGGTGCTGGTCGGTTACGCCGGCTGGGCGGTTCAGATTTTGTGGAGAATGTAAGTGAGCAAGCTAACCATACCAGTTCGTAAGTTCGACGCAGTGATCGTTGGCGCCGGCGGTTCCGGTCTGCGCGCCGCGATTCAGCTTTCCGAGGCCGGCCTGAAAACGGCTGTCCTGTCCAAGGTTTTCCCGACACGCTCGCACACTGTCGCGGCGCAGGGTGGTGTGTCCGCGTCGCTAGGCAACTCCGAAGAGGATCATTGGCATTGGCACATGTACGACACGGTCAAGGGTTCCGACTGGCTCGGCGACCAGGATGCGATCGAGTATATGTGTCGCATGGCGCCCGAGGTGGTGGTTGAACTTGAACACTTTGGCATGCCGTTCGACCGCACCGATGAGGGCAAGATTTATCAACGTCCTTTTGGCGGTCACATGTCGAATTTCGGTGAAAAGCCGGTTCGTCGCGCGTGCGCGGCGGCCGACCGCACCGGTCACGCCATGTTGCACGCGCTTTATCAGCGTAATGTGCGCGCCAATACGCAGTTTTTTGTTGAATGGATGGCGCTGGATCTGATTCGAGACGAATCGGGACAGGTGTTGGGCGTCATCGCTCTGGAAATGGAAACCGGTGAGGTGGTCGCTTTCCATGCCAAAGCCACCGTTTTCGCTACCGGTGGCGCGGGCCGTATTTTTTATTCCTCGACCAACGCCTTTATCAATACCGGTGACGGGCTTGGTATGGCGGCGCGCGCCGGCATCGCCCTCGAAGACATGGAGTTCTGGCAGTTCCATCCGACCGGGGTGGCGGGTGCCGGTGTTCTGATCACCGAAGGTGTGCGTGGTGAAGGCGGTATTTTGCGCAATTCGTCGAACGAGCGGTTCATGGAGCGTTATGCCCCGAATGCCAAGGATCTTGCCTCACGTGACGTCGTTTCGCGGGCCATGGTCACTGAAATCAACGAAGGGCGTGGTTGCGGGCCGAACAAGGATTTCGTCCTGCTTGATATCACTCACCTCGACCCGGCGACGATCATGAAACGCTTGCCGGGAATTCGCGAGATTTCCATCCAGTTCGCCGGTATCGATCCGATCAAGGCGCCGATTCCAGTGGTTCCCACCTGCCATTATCAGATGGGTGGCGTGCCAACCAACTACAAGGGGCAGGTCGTTCTGGAAGACGGTTCGCCCGTGCCGGGCTTTTATGCGGCAGGCGAGGTGGCCTGTGCGTCGGTACATGGCGCCAACCGCCTTGGAACCAACTCCCTGCTGGACTTGCTGGTGTTTGGCAAGTCGTCCGGCGACTCGGTGATCAGCGACGTCAAATCAGGCACGATTGGGTTAAAAGATCTGCCTGCCGATTTCGCCGACCGCACACTGGCGCGCCTGAACCGGCTGCATACGCAGACCGGTGGCGCGGATGTTAACGAAACGCGCCTTGAAATGCAGCGCACGATGCAGAAGCACTGTGGGGTTTTCCGTTTCAAGGACATGCTGGTCGAAGGTGTGTCGAAGATCGTCGACATCGAAAAAGCCGTTGCTCTGACCCAGATCAAGGATAAATCCAAGGTTTGGAATACAGCCCGGGTCGAAGCCCTCGAACTTGACAACCTGATCGAAGTCGCCAAGGCGACCATGGTGTCGGCGGAAGCCCGTAAAGAGTCGCGCGGTGCTCACGTTCGTGACGATGCGCCCGATACGGCGGCCAACCCAAATGGTCGCGACGATGCGAATTGGCACAAACACACCCTGTGGTATCGCGATGGTAATCGCCTCAGCTACAAGCCGGTGATCATGAAACCGCTGTCCGTTGAAACCATCGCGCTGAAGACGCGTTCCTACTGATCGAGCGTCAAGGAGTCTATGATTATGGCCACCAGTACCATGCAGTTCAAGATTTACCGCTACGATCCCGACAAGGATAATGCGCCGTACATGCAGGATATTTCGGTTGAAGTCGACTTTGATATCGACCGGAAGTTGCTCGACATTCTTACGCGGCTGAAAGCCAAGGACGATTCACTGTCTTATCGGCGTTCGTGTCGTGAGGGGATTTGCGGTTCCGATGCGATGAACATCAATGGCAAGAACGGTCTTGCCTGTCTCACCGATATCAAAACGCTTAAACAACCTGTCGTATTGCGGCCGTTGCCTGGCTTGCCGGTGATTCGTGACCTGATTGTCGACATGACCCAGTTTTTCAAGCAATACCACTCGGTCAAGCCTTATCTGATCAATGAGGGTCCGCGTCCTGATCGCGAGCGGCTGCAGTCGCCAGAGGATCGTGAAGAGCTTAACGGTCTCTACGAGTGCATTCTTTGTGCTTGCTGTTCAACGTCATGTCCATCGTTCTGGTGGAATCCAGACAAGTTCGTTGGTCCGGCGGGCTTGCTCAATGCTTACCGTTTCATCGCCGATACTCGCGATCAGGCCACTAATGCGCGACTGGATGATCTTGAGGATCCCTACCGGCTTTTCCGCTGCCATACCATCATGAACTGCGTGGATGTTTGTCCCAAGGGTCTGAATCCGACGAAAGCCATCGGCAAGATCAAGGAAATGATGGTCCGTCGCGCAATCTGATGGAGGAAAGAGAAAAACTCAATCGTCTGCGCTGGCGTTGCACGCGCCGCGCCATGTTGGAGATGGACCTCTTGCTTGGGGAGTTTCTCGACCGGATATTCCCCACGCTGACTCCCGCGCAGGCGGATGCGTTTGTCGCCTTGGCCGACATGGAAGACCTGGAATTGTGGCCGCTGATCAATGGTAGTCGCGAATGTACGGATTCTGTCGAGGCCGAAGTCGTTGCGCTATTGCGCAACGTAAGAGTCAAGTAAGGAAGCTGTCCTAGTCTGGCCGCTTCCTGTTCCTAGCTGTGACCTCAACACCTGAACGGGGATTAAACAATGACGACCGAACGCAAAGCAACTCTGATCATCGAAGGGCGGGATCCCGTCGAGTTTTCGATCATGACGCCGACACACGGCAACGAATGTATCGACATTCGTTCCTTGGGTGGCAAGACAGGTCTGTTTACTTACGACTCCGGTTTCTTGTCGACAGCCAGTTGCAAGTCGACGGTAACGTATATTGACGGCGACAAAGGCGAGCTTCTCTATCGCGGTTATCCGATCGAACAACTCGCCGAACAATGCAACTTTCTTGAAGTTGCTTACTTGCTGTGGCACGGCGAGCTACCGACCAGCAGCGAAAAAATCAATTTCGAAAAAAACATCAAGCAACACACGATGGTGCATGAGCAGTTGGTGAAATTCTTTCAGGGTTTTCGCCGTGATGCACATCCGATGGCGGTTCTGGTGGGCGTGGTCGGTGCCTTGTCGGCGTTTTATCACGAGGCGGAAGATTTTTCGGATCTTGAACATCAGAACATCAGCTTCAATCGCATCGTCGCTAAATTGCCAACCATCGTCGCCATGGCCTATAAGTATCACCGTGGTGAACCGTTCATGTACCCGCGCAACGATCTCGATTACACCGCGAACTTCATGCACATGATGTTCGGTACCCCGTGCGAACAGTACAAGCCCAATCCGGTGTTGGTGCATGCGCTTGACACTATTTTTACCCTGCACGCCGATCACGAGCAGAACGCCTCGACCTCGACGGTTCGTCTCTCGGGTTCTTCGGGCGCCAACCCTTATGCGTGCATTTCGGCCGGTATCGCGTGCTTGTGGGGACCGGCGCATGGCGGCGCCAACGAAGCATGCCTGCAGATGCTTGAGGAAATTCACGATGTCTCTCGCGTTGGTACTTATATCAAACGCGCTAAAGACAAGAACGATGAATTCAAGCTCATGGGTTTTGGTCACCGTGTCTACAAGAATTTCGATCCGCGCGCCAAATTGATGCGCAAGGTTTGCAACGATGTTCTTGCCGAACTCGGTCTAGAAAACGACCGTCTGTTCAAATTGGCGATGGAACTCGAGAAGATCGCTCTCGAAGACGACTATTTCATCGAGAAAAAACTCTATCCCAATGTCGACTTCTATTCCGGCATCGTGCAAAAGGCGCTTGGCATCCCGACTTCGATGTTTACCTGCATCTTTGCCTTGGCCCGCACGGTGGGCTGGATGACGCAATGGGAAGAGATGATCAACGATCCGGAATACAAAATCGGACGTCCGCGTCAGCTATATGTCGGTGCCGCCAGGCGTGACGTGGTGCCAGTCGGTCAGCGTTGAGCGGACTGACTCGGAAGGGGCGGCAGGCAGTAGCCGCCCTTTTTTCATGCTGTGGTCTTGCCGCCACAGGTGTTTTAAATTCGAACCAGAACGGTGACGACAGGTAACTGCCATGATGAATCAGCTTTTTGGTAACTCTCTCCTCTTTGGTGGCAACGCACCATTCGTCGAGGAGTTGTACGAGAACTATCTCGACAATCCCGGCTCCGTCTCCGAGCAGTGGCGCGAGTACTTCGACAAACTGGCGCAATTACCGGGGAACGTGGCGCGTGATGTGCCGCATCTTCCGGTCATCAACGCTTTTGCCGAACAGGCGAAGAAGGGTGGCTACCGCGCCGCCGCCGTGGCGCCTGTCGACGAAAAAAAGCAGGTTCGTTTGTTGCAGATGATTACGGCTTATCGGTTTCTAGGCGACCGCTGGGCCAACCTGGATCCGCTGAAGCGCACGCCGCGCCCCGATTTGCCGCAGCTCGAACCCTCTTATTACGGCCTTTCCGACGCCGATCTGCATACGGTGTACAACGCCGGTTCTTTCCGTGGCGTTCCCGAACGAGCCACCTTTGGGCAGATTTACGACGCTTTGAAGGCTACGTATTGCGGGTCCGTCGGCGTTGAGTACATGTATATCAGCACGCATGCCGAAAAACGCTGGATCCAAGATCGTCTTGAGCGCATTCATTCCAAGCCGAGCTACACGCCCGACGAACGCAAGCGAATGTTGGAACGCCTGACAGCCGCCGAGACCCTCGAACGCTATTTGCACACCCGTTACGTCGGACAGAAACGCTTCTCGCTGGAAGGCGGCGAGTCGCTGATTGTCTCGCTGGATGAGTTGATCAGGGTTTCGGGTGCCGGCGGCGTCGATGAAATCGTCGTTGGCATGGCGCACCGCGGTCGCCTCAATGTACTGGTCAACACGTTGGGCAAGGCGCCGGCGATGTTGTTCGACGAGTTCGAGGGCAAAAAAGCCCAGGATCTGGCGGCTGGCGACGTCAAATATCACATGGGCTATTCGTCTGATGTTTCGACGCCAGGCGGCCCATGTCATTTGACACTGGCTTTCAACCCGTCACACCTCGAAATCGTCAATCCGGTGGTCGTCGGGTCGGTTTATTCCCGCCAGCGCCGTCGTGGCGAGAACGGCAAGGATAAGGTTCTCGCGGTTCTCATTCATGGCGATGCCGCCGTTGCCGGTCAAGGCGTGAATCAGGAGACGCTGAACTTTGCGCAAACGCGCGGCTATGGCGTGGGTGGCACCATCCATATCGTGGTCAATAACCAGATCGGTTTTACCACTTCCGATCCGCGCGACTACCGCTCGTCGCTGTATTGCACCGACATCTTCAAGATGGCCGAAGCGCCGATTTTCCACGTCAATGGCGACGATCCGGAAGCCGTCGCACTGGTGACCGGCATTGCCGCCGAGTACCGCAAAACCTTCCGCAAGGACGTGGTGATTGACATCATCTGCTATCGCAAGCTCGGTCACAATGAGCAAGACGAGCCGATGGTCACGCAGCCGCTGATGTACAAGAAAATCCAGATGCATCCTGGAACGCGCAAACTCTACGCCGACAAGCTGGTTGCCGAGGGTGTGCTGCATACCGATGGGCCGGACGAAATCATCGCCGATTACCGCGCGCATCTCGATCGCGGGGAACTGCTGTACAACCCGGTGATCGCGGGCTACCGTCATCCGATGACCATCGACTGGACGCCGTTCCTTTCGCCGAAATATATCGAAAATTGCGACACCAAAGTCCCACTTCCCGAGTTGCAACGCCTGTCCGATCGCTTGACGACAATTCCGGCGAATTTCACCCTGCACAGCCGAGTCAAGAAGATCATCGACGATCGTCGCCAGATGGGTGAAGGCAAACTCGCTGTCGACTGGGGGATGGCGGAAAATCTTGCGTATGCGTCCCTGCTGGTGTCCGGTTATGGAGTACGTATTTCAGGCGAAGACGTCGGTCGCAGCACCTTTTTCCATCGGCACGCCGCTTTGCACGATCAGAACCGCGAACACTGGGACAAAGGTACCTATTACCCATTGGCCCATCTCCAGGAGCGGCAGGGCGGTTTCCAGTGTTTCGATTCGGTGCTTTCCGAGGAGGCCATTCTCGCTTTCGAATACGGTTATTCGACGGCCAATCCGCATGAACTTGTTGTCTGGGAAGCACAATTCGGTGACTTCGCCAACGGCGCACAAGTGGTCATCGATCAGTTCATCGCGGCCGGCGAGGCCAAGTGGGGTCGCAATAGCGGCTTGGTGCTGTTGCTGCCACATGGCTACGAAGGTCAAGGTCCAGAACATTCCTCGGCCCGTATCGAACGCTACATGCAGTTGTGCGCCGAGATGAACATGGAAGTGTGCCAGCCATCGACGCCAGCACAAGTTTTTCATTTACTGCGTCGGCAAGCGGTGCGCAATCAGCGCAAACCCTTGATCGTGTTCACGCCAAAGTCGCTTCTACGTCACAAAGATGCCACCTCGTCCCTTGAGGAGTTGAGCGACGGTGAATTCCAGCCAGTGATCGGTGAGGTCGAAACGATCAACGCCAAGAAGGTGACGCGTGTCGTTTTCTGCTCCGGCAAGGTTTATTACGAACTGATCGCCGCGCGGCAAGAAAGAAAAATCACGCATGTCGCGATTGCTCGTCTCGAACAGTATTACCCCTTCCCGCAAGAGGCGTTTCAGGAGGAGTTGGCCAAGTATCCCAAGGCCACCGAAGTGGTCTGGTGCCAGGAAGAGCCGCGCAATCAGGGGGCGTGGTACTGGATTGCCTCGCGTCAGCACCTGTCGCGTTCGCTTAACGACAAGCAGCATCTGTTGCTCGTTTCGCGTCCGGCATCGGCGTCGCCGGCAGTGGGCTACTACAGCAAGCACAATGCCCAACAAAAGGCTCTGATCGACTCCGTCTTTGGTGAGATCGAGTATTACAAATTGCCCTAGAACGGAGAGAACATGATCATCGACGTCAAAGTTCCACAACTTTCGGAGTCGGTTGCTGAGGCGACCCTGGTTTCGTGGCACAAGAAAGCTGGCGAAGCCGTTGCTCGGGATGAAAATCTGATCGATATCGAGACCGACAAGGTGGTTCTCGAATTGCCAGCGCCCGACGGTGGCGTCTTGGTCGAAGTCGTCAAGGGCGATGGTGATACCGTGGTTTCCGGTGAGATCATCGCGCGCATCGACACCGCCGCCCAGGCTGGCACCATTGCCGCGCCGGCCACCAAGGCGGCACCGGAGAAAACCGACGTGCCGGCGACCGTCGCGGCGGTAAGCGGTGTGGCGATGCCGGCCGCGCGCAAGATTCTCGAAGAAAAAGGCGTGGCGGTTGCCGACGTGGCTGGTACCGGACGTGGCGGGCGCGTCACCAAGGCCGATGCCTTGGCTGCGCAGGCGCCCGTTGCCAAAGCGGCGGCGACGGTCGCGCCGGCGGTCGGTGCGGCTCCGACGCTGGCGCCGGCGCCGGCTGTCGTCGTCCCGCTCGGTGAACGTCCGGAGCAACGCGTGCCCATGTCGCGCCTGCGCGCTCGGGTCGCCGAACGCCTGTTGCAGTCGCAAGCCTCCAACGCCATCCTGACCACCTTCAACGAGGTGAACATGGCGCCGATCATGGCTTTACGCAAGCAATACGGTGATCGCTTCGAAAAAGCGCATGGCGTTCGGCTCGGCTTCATGGGCTTCTTCGTCAAGGCAGCGGTTGCCGCATTGCAAAAGTTCCCGATTATCAACGCCTCCGTCGACGGTAACGACATCGTCTATCACGGCTATATCGATATCGGTATCGCGGTTGGCAGTCCGCGCGGTTTGGTCGTGCCGATTCTGCGCGACGCCGATCAGATGAGCATCGCCGACATCGAGAAAAAGATCGGAGAATTCGGCGTCAAGGCCAAGGACGGCAAGTTGTCGATGGAAGATCTCACTGGCGGAACCTTCTCGATTTCCAACGGCGGGGTTTTCGGTTCAATGCTCTCCACGCCGATCATCAACCCGCCGCAGTCGGCCATCCTCGGCATCCACGCCACCAAGGATCGTCCGGTCGTCGAGAATGGCCAAGTGGTTGTCCGCCCGATCAATTACCTCGCCATGTCGTACGACCACCGGATCATCGACGGCCGCGAGGCGGTCCTGGGTTTGGTGACCATGAAGGAAGCGCTGGAAGATCCGGCTCGCCTGTTGCTCGGCGTTTAACCACTCTTCACCAAGGCACGGAGCCGACAGAGACGTTTTCTCTGCACGCTCTGTGCCTTGGTGTCTCTGCGGTTGGAAAGGAATTCTGTTATGTCCAAGCAATTTGACGTTCTCGTCGTCGGTGGTGGCCCCGGTGGCTACGTCGCCGCCATTCGGGCCGCGCAACTCGGCTTCCGTGTCGCCTGCTGCGAATCCAATCCTTATGCCGATCCCAAGGGCGAACCACGCCTGGGCGGTACGTGCCTGAACGTCGGCTGCATTCCCTCCAAGGCCCTGCTGCACACCTCGCATCTTTTCGAGGAGGCCGGGCATGGTTTCGCCGATCAAGGCATTGCCGTCGGAACGCCGAGCATTGATGTCGGACGGATGCTCAGCCGCAAGGACGGTATCGTCAGGCAACTGACCAGCGGCATCAAGGGGCTGTTCAAAAAGAACAAGGTGACGCTGCTCAACGGGCACGGCGCTTTTGTCGGGCGCGGCGGCGAGGCGGGCAAGGAAGTCTGGCAACTCAAAGTCGGCGAGGAGTTGGTCGAAGCCCGTGAAGTGATCGTGGCCACCGGCTCCAAGCCGCGCCATCTGCCCGGCGTGCCGGTTGATAACGAGATCGTCTGCGACAACACCGGTGCGTTGTCCATCAATGCCGTGCCGAAAAAACTGGCGGTGATCGGCGCGGGTGTCATCGGTCTTGAAATGGGTAGCGTCTGGCGCCGCCTGGGGGCCGAAGTCACCATCCTCGAAGCGCTGCCGGACTTCCTCGGCGTCGCGGATGTCGATGTGGCCAAGGAAGCCGCCAAGGTGTTCACCAAACAGGGCTTGAAGATCCTTACCGGCATCGAAATCGGCGACGTCAAGATTTCGCAGAAAGGGGTGTCCATCGACTATACCGACAACGACGGCGGCGAGCAGAAACTCGATGCCGATCGTCTGATTGTCTCGATCGGCCGCGTGCCAAATACCGATGGTCTGGACGCCGACAAAGTCGGCCTGAAGCTCAATGCACGCGGTCAGATCGACGTCGACGCGCATTGCCGGACCAATCTGCCGGGGGTTTGGGCCATCGGCGACGTTGTCGCCGGCCCGATGCTGGCGCACAAGGCGATGGAAGAAGGGGTAATGGTTGCCGAAATCATGGCCGGACAAGCCGGACACTGTAATTTCGACACCATTCCTTGGGTGATCTACACCAGCCCTGAAATCGCCTGGGTCGGCAAGACCGAACAGCAACTGAAAGCCGATGGCGTGGCCTACAAGGCCGGCAAGATTCCCTTTGCCGCCAATGGCCGCGCGCTCGGCATGGGCGATCCCACCGGTTTCGTCAAAATGCTCGCCTGCGCCAAAACCGACCGCCTCCTCGGTGTGCATATCATCGGCGCGAATGCCTCCGAATTGATCTCCGAAGGCGTGGTGGCGATGGAGTTTGGCGCTTCATCGGAAGATCTGGCGCGCATTTGCCACGCACATCCGACCTTGTCAGAGGTGGTCCACGAAGCCGCTCTGGCCTGTGACAAAAGGCCATTGCACTTTTAGGTAGGGCCACACAGCCAAAAAAACGAGCCGCCGAGCGGCTCTTTTTTTTGGCGACTTCGACATCAATCGCCGCAATACGGGTTATGGCGTCGTTCCGCGCCGAAAGTCGACATCGGTCCGTGGCCAGGAATGAAAGAAACATCGTCACCAAGTGGCCAAAGTCGCTCACGGATCGAGGCGATCAAGGTATCGAAATCGCCTTTCGGAAAATCGGTGCGACCGATCGAGCCTTGAAACAGCACGTCACCGACGATCGCCAGACGGCCAGGTTTGTCGAAAAAGACCACGTGTCCCGGCGTGTGGCCTGGGCAATGCAAAACTTGCAGTTCACTCTCACCGACGGTAACCACGTCACCCTGCTCAAGCCAGCGAGCCGGCGTGAAAGCGCGCACATTCGGAAAACCGAACATCTTGCTTTGCGCCGGCATGCCATCGATCCAGAATCCGTCTTCACGCTGCGGACCCTCAATCGGCAAGGACAAGCGTTTCGCCAGTTCGGCGACCCCGCCGGCGTGGTCGATATGTCCGTGCGTGACTAGAATTTTCTCCAGTGTTACCCCATTGGTTTCAGCCGCGCGCAGGATACGCGGCAGGTCGCCGCCCGGATCGACCACCGCGCCGCGTTTGCTTTTTTCGCACCACAGCAAGCTGCAGTTTTGTTCGAAGGGCGTCACCGGAATAATCTGATATTTCATGGTTTGAGATCGCGCTGGCAGTCAAAAATGAGTGCGAAGTATAGCAGAGCGCTGTCGCGACCCCAGTCGCGGGTGATCGCGAACTCATCAGCGGAGCAGGGGCGGCAGTGGCAAAAAGCGTTTTGGCGTTCGCCGATTGACGAGGATTGCGTGTTGCGCGGATACTCATCAATTTCCCACGCGTGGTGCCTGCGGACCATGCGCCGCACGAGTCACCACACGGGTGATGCAGAAGGGGCGGGGGGGGCATGAGTCAGATTGCCGAACTGTCGGAATCAGAAATCGAAGAGCGTTATTACATCACCGCTCGGACAGCGATCCAGTTTACGCTCAGTGCGCTCGCCAACAGCAATAGCGCTTTCGGAGTGCTATTCGGCACCGCCCCCGACGACCATTTCCTGACCGTCTTGCTGGCCGTCGATACGACAATCGGTTGCCTGATCGTTGATTGTTGCGGCAGCGAAGAGATCAATCAACGTTTCGTGGCCAGTCGACGCGCGGTTTTCCTGGCCCGGCCCGGCGGTATCCATATGCAATTCACGACAGGCGCGGCGCGGGAGATCGATTTTCAAGGTGGCCGCGCGTTCGCCGTGCCGCTGCCCGAGCGCATCATCCGCCGCCAGCGACGTGAATGCTTTCGCATCGAAACACCGCGCGCCCACCCCTTGCGTCTTGAGGCGTGCGTGCCGGGTGGACGCACCCTGACCTTCGATCTTCACGACCTGTCGGTGGCGGGGGTCGGTTTGAACGCCACGCATGGTGGTCACCTTGAACCGTGCCTCGAAACCGGTCTTCCCGTGGTCGCCTGCCGTCTGTCGTTACCGGGAAACAAGGTCGATGTGCGTGTTCAGGCGGTGGTACGACACTTTACCGCGCTGACCTTGCGCTCCGGCGTTGCCGGGTGGCGCATCGGCCTGCGGTTCGCCGGAATGCCGCACGCCGATGAGATGCGCCTTCAGCGCTACATTGTTTATCGGGAGCACGAACAACACGAGTTGATCTGAATCGCGACCGCACGTGGCCAGGGCAGCGGTCGAGAACCGGCGACGAACAAACTCTCATCCAACCCAAAAGATTTCAGTCGTCGGTTATTTCCGCATCAGTTTTTCTCGCACGGACGAAGCATATGTCCTCCCGATGCGGATTTCAGAGCCGTCCTTGAGCACCGCGATCATAGCGGCGAAGGGCGCCGGCCTGATGCCGACAATCGTGTCGATGCGCACGATGGCGCCGCGGTGAACGCGTATGAACTCCGAGGAATCAAGGCGTTGCTCAAGTGAACCCAGCGTTTCCTGGTACAGATAGTCCGCTCCCGCGACATGAATGCGCACGTAGTCGCGTTCCGCCTGAAATCGAATGATTTTTTCAAGGCCGACGCGCAGATGCTCCCCCCTGATCTTGACCCAGAATTCGCCTGTTTGTCGGGGTTGTTCACGCAACGCACGCTTCAGGGAGGCAATCGTCTCCTGTAATTCGGCTATGCGGTCTGTTTGCAAGCGCGCGCCCACGATCGATTGTGCTCGCGCCATGGCCTGATCGAAACGTCCCGGTTCGATCGGTTTGGTCAGATAATCGACGGCGTTGGCTTCGAAAGCGCGCAGTGCGTGGTGGTCGAAAGCGGTGACGAATACCACGACGGGCGGCTCCGACTCCAACCTCTCCAGCACATCGAAACCGCTGCCGCCGGGCATCTGGATGTCCAGGAGCATGATATCTGGTTGTATTTCCACTGTTTTTCGGCAGGCGTCCAACACATCGGTGGCTTGCTCGATACGTTCCACCCAGTTCAATCTTCCCAACAAGCGGGTCAGCCTTCGCCGGGCGAGCGGCTCATCGTCAACGACAAGCACGGTCAGACCCGTCATGCCGACCTCCATGGTAAATCGATGGCAACGCGAAAACGACGCGGCGTTACCAGGCCGAAGGAAACATTGGCCTCACCTTGTAACCTCAGGCGCAAGCGTTCAGCGACATTCCGCAACCCAAGCCCCATGCCCTGACGCAAAATTGTCTCCGTCCCGTCATCTGGAACGTCATTTTCAACCATGATCCGCAAACGGCCCGCCTGATGGCTGGCTTGAAGTGCGATTTCAACCGGATCCGCCGACGCGCTGACACCGTGCTTGATCGCATTTTCGATCAACGGCTGAAGAATAAGGCTTGGCACCAATGCATCGCTTACCTCTTCTGGCATTTTTATTGTGAAGGTCATGCGATCGGAAAAACGTTCGCGTTCGATTGCCAGATAATCCTGCTGAAGAGCAATCTCGTCTGCCAGCAACGTGTCGTGCATGGGATCGAGCGACAACGTCGTGCGCAAGAACGTGGCCAGCGATAATACCATCCGCTCCGCTTGTGTCCCCGACCCTTCCTTGATCAATTCCGCGATGGAGTTCAATGTGTTGAACAGAAAATGCGGGTTTATCTGATAGTGCAGGGCGTGCATTTTTGCTGTTAACGCTTCTTCGCGAATGGCCGCCAGACGACGTTCCCGGTCGCGAACCTCGAAATGGTAAAGGAAGGCGGTGAAAAGGCAGCACCAGCCAAATAATTGGGACGCACCCTCGATCAAGGTATAACCGGAGTACACCGGATCGAATGTGACCGGCTTTGGATATTGGCAAAGCGTGTAATTCATGAAATCGATGGCGGTATAAATAGGCGCGCCGACTGCAGATAATGCAAAGTTCAGTAGCGCTTTCTGGACAAACGATAATCGCCTCATGCGAAAAAGTAGCATTGACATCGCATAAGTCATCAGGGCCGACAACCCGTACAACACGAATTTCAATGGCGCCGACTCAACGGGGTCGATATTGATGAAATAGCCTAATACGCTATCGGCGACGAACATGCAGGCCCAGTAAATCAAACTAAGGCGCAGCGTGGCCCGCAGAATGGTGTTTGGTTCCCTCCTGAAGGCACTAACGTCAATGTCGGCTTCGTTCATGCGGCGATTATCTCCCCGCTAGGAACCCGCTGGACTGCCGTTCATCGTCGATTTCAAGCTGTTCGCGGATTTCCACTCCATTTGCAGACGAGTGGCGGCGATTGGTGGAAAGAAGGTTGATTGTTGCCAAGGCACACTCATAAAATTTATTCACTTTATTTTATGTGGTGAGTTCGATGTCAGCAATCATGCTCTGGAGAAATGAGTAAATGAAAGTCAAAAAAATATTTCCAGTATTTCTTGTGATCGCGGTGGTGGGATGCGCTAAACTGGCCACCGACGATGCCATAGTGAAAAGAACCGCGTTTGCACTCGGGCTTGATAAAAACGAATTCACCATTTCAAATCGCCAGAATGAAGGAGCGCAGGCGGTTTATCTGGTGACCACGAAAACGGGGAAGAAATATAACTGTTATGTGGAAGGATATTTTTCTTATACGTCGATCGGCGAGTCGTCGGACGCGATTTGCAATGAGGTCGGCAGCAAGAGCGCCGGCAATTCCTGCAATGCTTTACTAAAAAAGGCAGGCAAGTGTTAAGGAATGATTCCGCGAATTGCTTTCAGCTAATTTTTATTCGTTAATACCTATCAGAAGACCTTGGCTGACAATTGTTTTTTAAAAAAACCACTCAACCGCACGCGGATATTCGCATGCGTTTTCAATCGATGAGGACGACGATGGAAATTAAAACTGTTACCGCATTTTTACTTTGTTCGGTCATGGTACCGGTTTCCGCGGCGGTAATCGATTTCGAAAGCGCGCCGTTGGGTCATGCCGGCACCAGCCTGACTATCGGTGAAGCCACTTTCACCGGAAAATCGTTATATCTGGGGGATTATTTCGTCGGCCCGGCCAGTTTATTGACCCGACAACTCTGTTCCCTGGACTTGAGCTTGAGTTGCGGCAACGATCTGACAGTGACTTTCGCAAATCCGGTGTCAAATCTCAGTCTCACTGTCGACGGAGCAAACTTGCCCGGCTCGGTGATGGTCGCCCAGCTTACTTTCGGTGACGGTTCGACCAGCGCGGTCAACTTCACGGACTTTATCCAGTTCGAAACCAAAACGCTATCGTTCGGATCGCTGTCGTCGATAGCGTCGGTCACTTTCAGCAACAACGACCCGCAAGGCTTCAGTTTTGACAATTTCAGCTTCACTAGCGGTGGAACGGCGGTTCCAGAGCCGTCGAGCTGGGCGTTGATGTTGAGTGGCTTCGCCATGGTCGGCGCCGTGCGGCGCAGAACACGTCAAGATATTTAATTTTAAAACGATACTTTTGAGACGAATTGCCGCAAGGCGTCGACAACCGCCCCTGGTTGCTCGTTCATCATCGCGTGTCCGCAGTCGACGATTTCCACGGCGCTTACGTGCCGCAGTCGCGCCTGGAGCGGTGGCAGATCGCGGCGTGGCGTCATCCGGTCGCGACGGGCAATCAACAGCAGGGTCGGGCAGGCGACCTGTGCCGCCGCTTCGAGACCGCGCCGATAATCGTTGCAGTTGGCGAGGTCGACGGCCAGCACCCCGGGCGGGCTGCGGCGCATGATCGCCAAGGTGACGCCGGGACCCCAGACGCCGTGACCGCCGCTGCCCGCGAGTTGGAAACGCGGTGTCAACGAGTACTCCATCATCAGCCGATAGACCGCGTCCGGGTGCGCTTCGGCACGGCTCAGCAACGCCTCGGCAACCGGCATCGGCGCCGATGTGCCGAGCAGCGCCAGATGGCTGACGCGTTGCGGATGGCGTGCGGCGCAGTCGAGCGCGATCAGCGACCCCATGGAGTGTCCGACGAGCACGGCTCGCTCGACACCGGCAGCGTCAAGCAACGCCGGTAGCCAATCGGCCAGCGCCTCGATGCCGCGCAAGGGCGGGCCACCGGAGAGGCCGTGACCGGGCAGATCGGGCGCCAACACCGCGCAACCGGCGGCGCAAAGCCCGGCGGCAACAGCGTGCCAGGCATCGCTGTCATTGGCCGCGCCGTGAATCAGCAGCAGCGGTGGCCACGACGACCTTTCGGATGAAAACGGCTGGCCACCAGTGGCGACACGACAGCGTTTTCCGGCGACCGTGAGTTCCATGCGGTGCTGGTGCTCGACCCCTGGCCCTGTTTCAGGCGGAAACGCCCGGTTCAAGCAACTGTTCGAGTTGCGCGATCCGGTCCTTGAGTAACAGCTTGCGTTTTTTCAGGCGGCGAACCAGCAGTTCGTCTGGCGGTGGACTGATGAGAAGATGGTCAATCACCAAGTCGAGATCGCGATGCTCGATATGCAATTCATTAAGAGTGGCGCGGGTGTCTTCGATCTGTTCTTCCGTTAGCATGGCGGCGATTTCCCAAAGGTTGTGATTCGGTTGGCCGGGCAGGGTTGGCAGCCCTCATTTGGTACGCATGCCTGTGGCGTCCGTCGGCGATGGGCCGCGAGTTCGCCAGCGCGGCGGCGAGGATACGCCTAGAATCCGAGCCTATGGTAGGCGTGCCAAGCGCAAAAAACAACCGGGAGCGACGATTGCCGGCATCGCCGTCGGTGGCTGGTAACGCCGCGCATTTCATGGCGGCGGGCGAGTCGGCTCCATGACCGCGGTCGGACTGCCGACTCGGGAAACCCGCTTCCGAGGCCGCCGATCGTCGCTCCGATCACAGGCCGATCACAGGCCGATTGAGCGGGCCAAACCCCGCGTGGCGCACGCGGCGCCACTCCCGATTGCGACGGGCGGAAAGCGCACGGGCATCGAAACGTAAGCGTCAAGACTGTCAATAAACGCGATTCATGCGTCCGAGACTTGCGGCATGTGGCGTTTTTACGAATAGAATGTAGTATGAAATTGTAACCTTGAGATACCTCGGGAGGTCGCGGATGGTCTATCACGTAGTTGTTTCGTTTGCTCGGGAGAGGGAATATGCGTTCAAATTCTCCGATGCCGAACTTGCTGGAGGTTCTCCCGAAGAAGCGCGCCGGTGGTTTGACAAGGAGTTTGCCGATCTTGAATGCGAGCCCAGCAATCCAATGGGTAAAGTGTTGATTATAGATAAAATCCTCAACGTCGCCCGCTACGGTGGCGAACAGCGGTTCGTGGATCGCAAGGACTGGGCGGTGGGTTTTGCCCGCTACACGGCGCTGGCCTTGGGTCGCGATACGGTACGGGTGGATGTCGGCGCCTTCAATATCGGCTACTGATCGCCTTCACGCGGTGCGCGGTCCGGCGCGGGTTTCGTCACCGCGCCGTTTCTTTTTTTCACGACGGGCTCCACGACTCGCGATGAGCAAAGCGTTCACCAGGGAAACCGACGACAACGAACAGGACGACACGCCAGACCCGTCGCTGCGTCTGCCGTCGGGAACCCGCAACTACATCACCCCGGGCGGGCACGCACGGCTACGGGATGAACTCGAACATCTCGTGCGCGTCGAGCGGCCGCAAGTGGTGAGCGTCGTTCAATGGGCGGCGTCGAATGGCGACCGTTCGGAAAACGCCGACTACATCTACGGCAAGCGCCGCCTGCGCGAGATCGACCGGCGAATTCGCTTTCTCGGCAAGCGGCTGGATTTTGCCGAGATCGTCGATCCGGCGGCGCGGTCGGAAAACACCGGGCAGGTGTTTTTTGGCGCGACGGTGACGGTTAACGACGGTGAGACGGTGGACAAGACCTACCAGATCGTCGGCGTCGATGAAACCGATTTCGCGCGCGGGCGCATCAGTTGGGTATCGCCGCTGGCGCGCGCCTTGCTGAAGGCACGCGAGGGCGACACGGTGCGCTTCCAGAGTCCCGCCGGCTGGCGCGAGGTCGAGGTACTTGCCGTCGATTATCTACGCATCGACCCCTGAGCACGCCTGAGCCGATCCCGTTTCGGTCATGCGGTCGAGGTTTCGCACAACACTTGGGCGAAGGTTTGGCGATCGATATTGCCGCCGGAAAGCACGAACGCCACTTTACGTCCGGTCACGGCCCGCCGTTCCTTGATCGCGGCGGCCAAGCCCGCCGCGCCGGCCCCCTCGGCGCAGTTATGCGTGCACTCGTGCAGGACCCGAATGGCTGCCGCGATTTCGTCGTCGCTGACTTCAACGATTCGATCGACATGCCGCCAAATGATTTCCAACGCTTCCGGTACCGGTGTGCGGCACGCCATGCCGTCGGCCAGCGAGGTGCTGACTTCAGCCTCGACGACCGCTTTCGCGGCAAACGAGGCCGCGTAAGCGCGGGCCTGCGAGGAAACGACGCCAACGATCTCCGCGCGGTGCCCCAAGGCGTTTCGCGCCGCGACCAGGCCGCAAATTCCGGACCCCAGGCCAATCGGCACGTAGACCGTATCGAGGTCCCGAACCGCCTGTAGCAGCTCCATGCTATAGGTGGCGACACCCCGGAGCAGCGAGGGGTGGAAGGCTGGAACCAGGTGCAGGGAGTGTTCCTCGGCGATTCGCGCCGCCTGTTCGCGCGAGGCTTGAAAATCGTTGCCGTACTCGACCAGTTCCGCTCCCAGGGCGCGCATCGCCGCATTCTTCTCCAGGCTGTTGCCGTGCGGCACGACGACTGTGGCGGAAAGACCGTGGCGTTTCGCGGCCATGGCCACCGACTGGCCATGATTGCCGCGCGTGGCGGTCACCACGCCCTTGAGTCCCGTGCGCCGGGCCAGATCGGCGAAGTAAACCAGTCCGCCGCGGAGTTTGAAGGCGCCCACCGGCGTGTGGTTTTCGTGTTTGACCCACACCTCGGCGCCGAGTCGTTCGCATAGCAGGGGCCAGCAATATTGCGGCGTCGGCGGCATCGCCCGGTAAATGATCGTGGCGGCGTCGGTAATTTCGTCGAGCGTGGGGAGCATGGCGGAGGAGGCTTTCTTCAACGGGAAAATCGCCGCGATGGCGCAGGGGAGACAACCAAGCCGGACATCAAATCCGGCTCCGCAGTGTATCAGCCGCCGCCGACCACGGGTGTTCGATCGCCAGCGAGAACCCAAGGGCGCACGCCGAGTGGCAACTGGCGCGGCAATCGGTACCGCTGTTTGGGCTGCCGGTATCGTTATCGGTGCCGAAACCGGCCGGCAAGACGCGATTTTTGTGCGCGGCGCGGCGGACGGCGTGGAGATCGTCGTGGTCGAGAATGTTGCCTGCCATTTGGCCGATTTCCAGGCACGGGAAAAAAATCTCGCCCCGCGGATCAACCGCCAGCATGGCGAAGGGGTGACACCGGAACGCCCGGAAGTCGCGCATGTGTTCCAGATAAAGCGTCGAGCCAAAAATCGCCTGTCCTCTTTTCTTTTCATCGACAAGAAAATTGAAAAAAGCCTTGTAATCCGGGTGGTGACGCAGCCTTTCAGGCGCTTTGACCCCTTGAAGTTCCGGGCAGACGGCCAGTTGAAAGCCTCGTTCCTGGGCGTAGCGATGGACGGCGTGCAAATCCGGGATATTGTTCGGGGTGGCGACGGCGGAAATGACGATTTCGTACCGCCGGTGGCGATACGCGGCGGCGGCCTCGATATTGGTCAGGATTTTAGTCAGCGCGCCATCGCCTTGACCAAACCAGGCATCGGCCTTGCGCACCTCCAGCGTATCCAGGCTGACCACCAGCGTATCGATCGCCGCCGCGATTTCGGGCAAATGGCGGTCGAGATCGTGGCCGTTGGTGGTGAACGCGACGGTTTTGAATTTCAGGGCCGGCAAACGGCGCAAGACTTCGCCGACATCGGCATGTTCGAGCGGTTCGCCGCCGGTGATGACCAAGTGTTCGCTGTGTCGACGGATGCGGCGCAGGATTTCGAGCGCCGTAGCCGCATCGACCGCCTTGACCGGCAGGCGGTGATAAGGCTGGTTGGCGCCGTTGCTGCAATAGGGACAGCGAAACGTGCAGCGGTAGGTCAGGTAATAAATCGCCAATAGCGGATACCAGCGCGACTCGCCGTCGACGCAGCGGTGGTAAAGATACTTGAAGAAGGAATTCAAGGCCGGGCCTCAAAACACGCCGGGAATGAAGCGGTAGCGAACCCGCGCCATGTAGGCCCGATACGCCGGCCCTTGTGCGGCCAGAAAGCGTTCTTCGAGAATCGCACGCCAGACGTAACAGGCCGTGGACAGCACGAACAGACTGACCGTCAACAGGGTGCGGTGGCCGATCAGATAACCGATGCGCAGCAGGATATCGGTGGCGTACATCGGGTGGCGCAGGTAACGATACAGTCCGCCGGTCTTGACCTGCCGGCAGGCAATCAAAATCCCGAAGCTGGTGCCGAGGTTGAACAGGGTGACGAGACCGAGCAGGTTGGCGATCAGCAGTAAAGCCTGTGAAACCACAACGGCGATTGGGCCGGCGGTGGCGGGTTGGCCCATGAAGGCGACGCCGGAAAAGAACGCCACCAGGGCGATGGCCTGATGCCAGCAATCGCGGTCAATGGCCACAAACCGCTGTCGCACCAGAATGAACCAGGCCAGCACCAGATTGGGAACGATGAAGGAAATTTCGCCCAGATCGAGGCGTCCCGCCCGGAAGATGCCGAAACCCTGCCACGCGACAAAGGCGGCGACATTGGCGAGCAGGTAATAGTCGATCAGCCGTTGACCGTTGGCTCGCAGCCAGGCCCACGCGCGACGCGGGCAGCCGCCGCTCATTGCACCAGTGGCAGTTTGCGGGTGACCTGATAGCTGTCGACCAGATTCCGTATCCGGTTCTTGCCGTACATCAGGGTTTCGAACCAGCCGCGGCAACTCGTCCAGCAGTCGCCGCAATCGTCGGCGGCCTGAAACGCCAGCAGTTTGGAAGCGATATCCTCGTAGTCGTCGCGGAGGATATTACCGGCGACCTGGTCGAGGCGATCGATGCAGCGAGTGACATTGCCCTGGCAGTCGATATTGAACAGATTCTTGCCGGCGTAGCAGGGCTTGATTCCGTCCGGAGAACGCTGGGCCTCGGTAAATCGCTCCAGAAAACCTCGGCAGGCGACGAAATTGCCGTGCTTCTTGCGCAGTTCCAGCAAATGCGCGCTGACGTCCCTGTCCGCCGAATCGCGACGGGGTTTCTTGCCGCGGTTGGAACTGTGGTGGGTGACCAGATAAGTGACGCCGATTTCCTTGGCCAACAGGATCAGCGGTTCGATTTCGTCCACGTTGTCGTTCATCACCACCGAAATCATATGCACCCGCTGGTGGGGATGAACCCGGTTTTCATGAAGTGTTTCAAGGGCTTTCACCGCGCGGTCGAACGCGCCTTTCATGCCGCGCTGCTTGTCGTGCCTGGCGGGATCGGCATAATCCACCGAGATGCTGATTTCGTGGAGGCCGGCCTCGAAGACCGCACGCGCGTTTTCCGGCGTCACGTACCAGCCGTTGCAGATCATCACCGGAAAGTTGTCGCGGGCGAGAACGCGGATGATGTCGGTCAGATCCGGGTGCATCATCGGTTCGCCGCCACCGATGGACACGATCATCGGTCCCGGCAGTTTTTTTGCCATCACCTCGATGTCGGCGACCGACAGCTTCGGCATGTCCTTGAAGCGCGGCTTCCAGAAATCGCAAATCCGGCACCGAAAGTTGCATTCGTAAAGCAATTGCAGATTGAGATGCACCATCTCCTTGTGCATGAAAGCGCTGGCGAACTTAATTTTTTTGGTCATCTCACGCACGGCGGTTTCCTTGAAAGAAGATGTTTTGCGCGCATATCGGAACCAGACGGCCGTCGGTTTGCGGGTAGGGATTGCAGCACTTGATCAGACGCCCGAAATCGAGGGTGGCGGCATCCATGAAATCGTGAATGAAAATGGCTTTCATCGATTCCGCGCCCAGTGAAATCAGGCGTTGCGGCGACAATTTCTCGGAAGCGGCGGCGCGCAACACCTGCTGAATGCGTTGCAAGGCTTGTTCGCCCAGCGAGCCGGCGTCGGCCAGCGACCAGATGTCGTACAGGCGATCGCGGATCGTGGCGAACCCGGCGTCGTCCAGCCCCGGCAAGGTCCGGTTGGCGATCAGGTCGAGGTAGTTTTCCTCGCCGAGAAATTGCTTCAGGCTCAGGAAACGGCCGTCGCCGAGAATGAAGTAATAGGCCAGGGCAAAACACGAATAATGCGAGCAGGGCAGGGGGTTGAAATCGCCTTGTTCAACCTGGGCGCATTTTTCAATGGCGTGCACCACGTCGGGAATCGTCAGCCGGACCTGCGAACCGAAATCTTCCGCCGTCCCGGTCAGGGCAATGGGCTGGAACATCAGGCTGACGGCCTGCGAACGGAAGAAGAAATCGACGATTCTGGCGATTTCGTCGCAGTCGCCGCCGGCATTGACGCCGTTGGCCAAGGTGGTCACCAGCGAATAGCGGACTCCTTCGTCCTCCAGGCAACGGATCAGTTCCAGTTTCTTGTCGATCAGATTCATGCCGCGCAGCACGGTCCAGGTGCGTGGCTGGAAACCGTCGAACTGGAGCGCGACGATGGCGCCGGTTTCCTTGAACCCTCGCCGCAGCGCCGGTTTTTTCAGCAAGGCCAGGCCGTTGGTCGATACCGTCGACTGCACCACGCCGCGGTCGCGCGCGAGGCGCAGAAAATCGAGCAATTCGGGGTGCAAGGTCGGTTCGCCGCCGCTGATGTTGAGAACATCCACCTGCCCCTCGCAACGGATCAGCGTGTCGACGATGGACGAAAACTCGGTTTTGCTCATTCGCCAGGGCGCGCCGAGATGCTTCAGGCACACCTGACAGGAAAGATTGCAGTCGGTGGTGATTTCAATCATCGGCAGACAGGTATGTTGCTGATGTTGCGGGCACGATCCGCACGATTCGGGGCAGCCGCGAAAGTCGGTGACGGCGATTTCGCGCGGCGCCTGGCCCGGTTTGACGTACTTCATGCTGTTCCGGTACCACGTGGCGTCCGATGAAATCAGCACGTCGGAAAAGCCGTGTTCCGGACAGAATTTTTCCAGGAACACCTGCCCGCCCCGTTCCACCGCGCGGGCGGTCACTTTGGCCCGGCAGGTCGGGCAGAGCGCCTGGGTGTGGTGGTGAACGACGCTAGCCATTGATTTCCTTCCGATAGACATCGAGCAGCGCCCGATTGAGCAGGATCACGCTGTCGACGCAGTAATTGTCCGGAACGTCTTTGTAAACGATACAGGTCGACGCCACCTGCGCATTGGCGCCGATGACCACGCCGCCGCGAACGATGGAAAAGCCGCCGATGACCGCTCCACGACCGATGCGGATTCGGCCGATGGTGTAGCGCGAGCCGCTGAATTCGTGGGTGAACAGATGCGTTCCCCAGCCGACGATGGCATAGTCGTCGATTTCGATCAAGGCGGGAAAATGCGGGTCGAGAATCACGCCGGGCGAGATGAACACGCCCTTGCCGATTTTCATGCCGATCAGGCGATAGAGAAACACCTTGATCGGCGAATAGTCGATCGCCCCGGCCAGCCGCGAGACGGCAAAAACCAGATAAAAGCGGAGTTTGGCCCACCCGGGAAAAACCACCGCATAGATGAAGCGGATGCGTTCCTCGACCGGGCAGTCGATGTCGAATTCGAATTTTCGGCTCGTTCCGCGCAGAAACGCCTGCAAGGACCGCCGAAGAACGGCGCATTGCTCAGCGCGGTTCATTGCTGTCCACCGCGCGATTCCCCAGCCGGAACATATAGGCAGGATTTTTCACGTCGAAATCGGCCTCGCTCAGCCCGACATTGCGCTTCAGCGACGAATAGCGATAACTTTCCAGCAACTCGTTCTGCCAGCCGCGCACCTCGATCCGCACCGGCAGGACATAGTGCTGGTCGACGTGCACGCGCACGACGTGGCCGTAATACCCCTTGTTCGGCGGAAAGACCGCCTTGAAGCGCCAGGCCGGTCGGCCTTCCAGATCCTCGTCGCCGTCATAAGCGATCTTGGCCTCCGGGTCCTTGCTGGCCCGGCGCGTGTTGTCTTCGAAAATCTTGATGATATTGCCGAGATCGGCTTCCGGCAGGGTGTGACGACCGTGGTTCAGCGCCACCTTCGGGTCGACGGCGACGCTGGCGAAGCTGAACAGAAGTCCGCCGTGAATCACCATCCGGTTGTCGTATTTTCCTTCAACGTAAATCGCCTCGATCCCGTCATCCGGCCACTTCATGTAATAGCGGGCGGGACGCTTGTATTTGAACACCACGTTCGGCAGTTCCCGCTGTTTACCCTTGAACAGTTCCTGGCGGCTGATCTCGCAGGTGTAATCCTGAAGTTGAGCGTGATTCGCGGCCATCTTTGTCAATAGCGACGCGGTGTCCGGCGGCTGCGCGCCGTTCGCGCATGGCGTGGCCAGCAGACAGGCGAGGAGCAAGGACCGGTTCACGGCTCTCGCCAGAAGCGCGAATCCTTCTGACGGTACAGAAGGTTGTAGGCGCAGGCGGGGATCATTCGTCCGTCCTCGTCGGGCACCAGATCGCCACAGGAACTGACCCGATCGATATCGAAATTGTCGCTATCCATGTGCGGATGGATCAGGAGCATTTTTATCCAGCGCTCGAGCAGCGCCTTCCGTTCGCTCGCCGGCAACACGCGATCGGCCGGATACAGCGCCGCCAGGAAGGCACGGAGCGCGGCCAGCGTCCGGTCGTCGGCGCCCGCCGCCCACAAACGATTGACTCCGGCACGAAACTCGTTGGAAAGATCGCGTTCCGGGTTGAGAATGTAGGAGCCGGCCGACAGTTCCGCCAGCACCTCCGGCTCCAGCAGGTCGGCCAATGGAATCAGCAGATCGTCGCGGACGATGTAGTAGCTCGCCGAGTAACAAAGGGGGTGATAGGAGGACAAAACAAAAAAATCGCTCTGGGAAATACCCTCCCGCTGGGCCAGCAATTCCTCGACCTCGTCGAGGGTGATATGGTCATGCGGCTTGAACTGGCGACCGTTGGCGCCGGTAAAAGTCATGTTCTGCACGGTGATGCTGCGTACAAAGGGTTTGCGGAGATGGGTATGCACGATGTCCAGCACGTCGGCCTCGTTGCAGCCCTTGATGCATACCGGCAGGATGGTGGTCGGAATGTCGAGCGCCTCCAGGTTTTCCAGGCATTTCCGTTTCGCACGGGTGATGTCCTTGCCGTGGATGAGCAGACTTTTTGTCGGATTGAGCGTGTCGAGCGACAGCACCACCTGCACGCCGGCGTCCTTGATCCGCTCGGCGAAACGCCGGTCGCCGCCGATCTTGATCCCATTGGTGTTCATGGTGATCCGCCCGATACCTTCCCGGCGGCAGGCGTCGAAGATGGCGAATAGATCGGGATGCAGCGTCGGCTCGCCGCCGGTGAGGTTGATCAACTGCACGCCGCCGGATCGCGCCAGGATGTGGTCGACGATCTGTTCGGTCTCGGCCACGGTTTTGAAATACTTATGGTCGGGGCGGTTGTAGGTGAAACAGATCGGGCAATCGAGATTGCAATCGTTGGTGATCGAAAAAACGGGCAGATGCAGCTTGCCGGTGTGCCATTGGCACGGGCCGCAATCGAAGGGGCAGCCTTTTTGCGACGGTTTGCCGCTACCGTCCGCTTCGACGACACGCGGGCGCGACATCCTTGCCGTGTACCAGGCGGCATTCTTGGCGATCTTGACGCGGGCCGTTCCCTTGGCCGGGCAGACTCGCTCCATGAACACCCCGTCGGCACGGGCCATGATCCGGGCAAATTCGGTTTTTTCGCAATGCGCGCAGTAAGCGATGGTCGAGCGCAGATAGATCGCCTCGTTGCCGCCCATCAGATCCCTCCGTCGATTGCGATGTTCTGTCCGTTGATATAACTCGATTTATCGCTGGCGAGAAAGCAGATCGTCTCGGCCACTTCGTCGGCCCGGCCGGTTCGGCCGACCGCGCAGTGGGCGACGAAATCCTTTTTCAGCGCCTCCGGCACCCCTTCGCCGACGCCGCCGTCGATCAGACCGGGAACGACGGAATTGACGCGAATGCCGAAACGTTTCAATTCCGAGGCCAGCGCGAAGGTCAAGCCGTGAATCGCCGCCTTGGTCATCGCGTAAGTCACCGGCACTTCGAACATGCGCGTGCCGGCGATGGAGCCGACATTGACGATCGCGCCGCCCTTGTTGCGGATCATCCCTTTGACCACGTTCTTGGTGACGAAAAAAGTGCCTTTGATGTTCACGTCCATGATCAGGTCGACATCCTCCTCCTCGACCAGCGGCAAGGGCATCACCTGCGAAATGCCGGCGTTGTTGACCAGCACGTCGATGATTCCCACCTGGGCGTACAAGGCGTCGATGGCGCGCTGCATCGCCGGCACGTCGAGCAGATCGAGCTCGACGGCCAGCGAGCCGGGCAATTCGGCCAGCAGTTGCTCGGCGATCCGTCGTTGCCGGCGGTAGGAAAAAATCACTCGCGCGCCGTGCCGGTGACAGGCGCGGCAGATGGCGATGCCGATGTGGCCGGTGCCGCCGGTGACGAATACCGTTTTCCCGCGCGGCATCACGACGCCGCCATGGCGCCGCGGCGCCGGATGATGTTGGCGAGATCGCGGACCGTGATCGAGCGGAACAGTTCGATCTTGCTCATTCCGGCGACAAAGCGCCCGCTGTCGTCCGGCAACTGCTGGCGCAGCGCCGCCGCGCCGGCTTCGGTCAGCCGGCTTTCGACGAAGAAATCCTCGGTATCGATCGCGGTGCCGGCGGCGACCAGTTCGCCCGGTTTGAGCACCACGCCGAAATCGCGCTCGATCAAATAGGTGATTTCGACAAAATCCAGACTGTCGGCGCCGATGTCGTTGACCAGCGAGGCGTCGACCGGCAATTCCTCGACCGAGTCCAGCCCGAAAACCGGCAGCAGCGCTTCCTGCAAGCGTTGTTCAATAGCCACGATATCCACCAAGGATTCCCCTTATTCCTGTTCGATCCGGTAACCCACCGGAATGATCGCGCCGATGTTCCGGCCCGTTTTCACCTTGATCAGCCGACCCAGTTCCTCTTCCGCGATCAGCGCGCCGGTCATGTAACACGCCGCCAGCCCCAGACTCTCCGCCGCCAGCAGAATCAGCATCGCCACGCAGGAAATCGATTTGACGTAGTTGTCGCGTTCCCAGCGCGCGACCCGTTCATCGGCGGCGTCGCACATCAACGACAGCGACGGCGCCACCCGGTAGGTGGGGATAAACAGCGCCGGAGCGTCCGCGAAGGAGGTGAAATTCCTGGCGTAGGTGCTGAAATCGTCGGCCAGATCCGGGCGGATACCCGCCCGGAGTTCATCGACGCGCTGCTTGACCGTCCGCACCATCGCCGCGCGCACGGCTGGGTCGGTGATGACCATGATTTCCCAGTTTTTCTTGCCCGAGGCGTAGGGCGAGGTCAAGCCCACCGCCCGGATTTTCTCGATCAGGTCGTCGGCCAGCGGCCTGTCGGCGAAACGGCGCCGGCACTGGCGGTTTTCGCAGATCGTTTGCAAGGTCTCGAAGTGTGCGTTCATTCAGGCCATCCGTCAGTCTTCATGTTTCCGGAACACCAGCGCCGTGTTCTGCCCGCCAAAAGCGGCGTTGATCTTGAGCACATGGCGAATTTTCATCGCCAGCGGTTCTCCCCGGACGATATGCAAAGGCACTTCGGGATCGGGATTGTCGCAATTGACGCTGGGCAGGAGGCGTTGCTCCCGCAGCGCATCGATCACCCCCAGCACTTCCATGGCCCCGCAGGCGCCGATCAGATGCCCGATTTGCCCCTTGAGGGCGAATGCCGGAATTTCCCGCCAGCGCGTCGGGAAGATCAGTTCCAGCGCCCGGGCCTCGGCCAGGGCGTTCTTCACCGTGCCGGTGCCGTGCAGGTCGACGCTGTCGATGTCGTCGGGCGTCAGGCCGGCGTCCCGGATCGCCGCCAGCGCCGCGTTGGCGAGGTGGCGACCGCTCGGTTCCGGATCGGTGACCATGTAGGCATCCATCGTCGATCCATAGCCGGCGATCTCGCAGAGAACGTTTTTCGGGTCGGCAGTGGCGTCGCTCTCCAAAAGATAGGCCACCGCGCCTTCGCCGATCACCAGACCGCAACGTTGCCGGTCGAAAGGGCGGCAGGCGCCGGCCGGTTCGCCGGCCCAGTTGGACAGCGCGCCGAGATTGAAGAAACCCATGTAATGCAGATGCGAAAGCATCGAATCGAAGCCGCCGCTGATCACCGCCTGCTCGGGCGCGCGGCGGATCCGCCGCAAGGCCAGACCCATGGCCTGGGTCGACGCGACGCAGGCGGCGACATTGGCGCTGTGACCGCCATCGACGGCGAATTCCCGTGCCAGACGCTCGACCACGCGATTGGCGCGCTGGCTGAAAGCCGTCCACGGCGTGCCGTCCGCTTTTTCGACATAGCCGGGAAAATCGAAATAATCGATGCCGGCGCCCAGATGCAACTGTCGCCGGCTGGCCGGATAATCGCCGACGGCGCTGGTGCGGTACAGTTCCCGCAACGCGGTGTGCATGAAACGCGCCTTGCGGTCTTCCGCCGGCGGGCTGGCGACGACGCGGCCGTTTTCCCGCGCCTCGCCGCCGAAGGCGGTCGGAAAATGCGAGGTGTCGAAGCAAGTGATGCGATCGACCCCGCGCCGGCTGGCATGCAGCCCCTCGCGGAACTCGGCCAGACCGGTTCCCAGGGGCGAGACCACGCCGACGCCGGTAATGAACACGCGACTCACGCGCGGCTCCCGTCGGCATGCCAGGCGCGGAAGATCTCGATCGCTTCGCCAGGGTGATTCAGGAACGGCGACTGTTCGATGTCCTGTTTGTCGATCAAGGCAAAACCGGCTTCGACGCCGCCATCGGCAAAAACCTTGCCGCAGCCGATCAGAATGCCGGTCGATACCGGCGCCTGAAGCGCCTGAAGCAACAGCCCGCTGGCCGAGGCGTAAATGACCGCATTTTCGCCGGTCAAGCCGTGTTCGATGGCGACGAAGGAAAGCGGCATGTTGTAGAGCGCCTTGAACTGGGTCAGCGGCGGCACCGCCCGGACGCCGTTGTCGATGAAGCGCTGCTGGCTGAATCCCCTCTGGTCGTCACGGCTGGCGTCGGCGATCAGATCCAGGCCGAGATCTTCGTACGCCATCACGCCGGTTTCGTAATAGAAGGGGCGCCGGCTATCGAACGACAGCCCGTTCAGGAGCTTGGCGGCGGCGACCACCGCGGCGGCGGTTTCGCGGTTGAAGTATTTGGCGAGCTTGCGGTTCCGCAGGTGTGCCTGCACGGGGATGCGCTCGCCGGGCGCATAGGCGTCAAGGACGATCTTCACTTTGGGTATACCGGGTCTGCCGGGTCACGATTTCATACAACTCTTCGCGGGATTGCCTGATCTTGTCGTTTGGCGGGGTGACGAAGCTAAACATCAGCTCGCCCTTGGCGCAGACCTCGCCGTCCAGCGTCGCGGCGACGCGCACCACGCCGAACTCCTCCTGCATGGTCACGATATCAGCTCGGTAGTCCAGCCGATCGCCGGGGCCGGCCGGTTTCCTGATCTTGAATTCCCGCACCACGGTCAGCACGGCGCGTTTCACGGTGTTGCCGCGGCGCAGCATCGCCAGTTCGAAGAACGCGCCGCCAAGCTGCGCCAATCCTTCCAGAATCAGGCTGCCCGGAAAAATCGGGTAACCCGGAAAATGCTCGTTGAACACATCGTCGGCGAGGCTGATGCACTTGACCGCCGTGACGTAGCGCCACTCGCAAATCTCGTCGATACGGTCGATCATGTGGAATCTCATGTCGTCCCGCTTTCCGTCTTCAGCGGCATCCGGTTACGGTCCCCCAGTTTTTCGTACAGTTCCGGCTGGAACAGCTTCCAGCCCAGCGCGCCGCCCATCACGAAGGCGACATGGCGATAGCCTTTCGATTTCAGGTAGTAGGCGGCAATCGGCCCATCGGTGCCGGCTTGGCAAAATACCAGAATATGCTTGTTCCGGGGAATCGCGTGCAGGTAGCGTTTCAGGAACAGCGGCGTCGCCGCCTCGTGCGCGTTCGGCAAGCCCTTCAATAATTTGCGATCGTAGGCGGCACGAATATCGAGCACGAAAAGATCGTCGTTGGTCAACAGGTGTTCATCGACCTGATCCGGGCGCACCATGCTCACCGGCAAGTCGCCGCCCCGCAGATAGGCGCGCAAGACCTTCAGCGCGTAGCGGATTTCCCGCGCCGTGGTCGCCGCCGACAGGCTGAAACGCAAGGTCTGCCGGGCGTCTTCGTCGGAAAGCCCCACCGCTTTCAGCACGTGCGACGCTTCGTTGGCCTGGGTGTTGCACGCCGATCCGGCCGAAACGCTGATTCCGTGGTAATCGAGAAAGCCGATGGCTTCGGCGCTGTCGAAGCCGGGCAGCGTGACGCTGAGGGTGTTGGCCAGGCCGTCGGCGGGCGAATTGACCCGCGCCGCCGGCAGGATGTCGCCAATTCCCTCGGCAAGGCGGTCGCGCAGTTCGGCGACGCGCCCGGCGGCGGCGAGCAGCGCGGCGACATTTCGGCACGCGGCCGCGAAGCCGGCGATGTTGTGCACCGCTTCCGTTCCCGCGCGCAAGCCGTTTTCCTGATGCCCGCCGTGGATCAGCGGCCGCAGCGGTCGACCCGCGCCGACGTAAAGCGCGCCCACGCCCTTGGGACCGTGGATCTTGTGCGCCGAAAAACTGGCGAAATCGACGCCCAGTCGATGCACGTCGACGGGAATCTTGCCCAGCGCCTGCACGCAATCCGACATCGCCAGCGCGCCGTGCCGGTGCGCCAGATCGGCGACCCGCCGCACTTCCTGCACCACTCCGGTTTCATTGTTGGCCAGCATGCAGCACACCAGCAGCGTCCGCGCGTCGACCCGCGCGGCGAGTTGCTCGAAAACGATCCGTCCCTGACGATCGACCGGGCAGAAGACGACGGTCACGCCCAGGGCGCGCAAGTCGTCCAGGCTCGCCAGCACCGATGGATGTTCGATGGGCGTCGAAACGATGGTCGTCCGGCCCGGCAGGCCGAGCCGGGCGCACGACATCAGAATCTGGTTGTTCGCCTCGCTGGCGCTGCCCGTGAACACAATTTCTTCCGGCGCCGCGCCCACCGCCTCCGCCACCCGTTGCCGCGCGTCCTGAAGAACGGTGGCGGAATCGCGGGCGAGGCGGTAGTTCGACGAAGGATTGCCATGGCAGGTCCGCAAGACCTTGACCATGGTCTTGGCCACCGCCGGCGCGACGCGCGTCGTCGCGTTGTTGTCCAGCGACACCAATCGCCGCAATCCAAACATCGCAAACAGCGAAAACACGGTTTCCCTCTCCTGCCGGCCCCGGAAAACTCAGGGCGCGTCCACGCGTTTCCGGATCGCTTCGAGGTCGACGGTCCGCAGATATTCCGGAATGTTTTTCCACAGCGCGTGATAGCCGTAGTCGCCATTGAGGAGTTCATCCAGCGCCTGTTCCCGCGTCCAGTTTTGATATAACAGGCGGTACATGGCCGACACCAGGCCGGTGCGGTCGGCGCCGTGCTGGCAATGCAGCAGCACCGGGCCATCGCTCGCCGCCGCCTTGATCGCGCGCAACGACGCGACCACGTCGTCGTCGCCGATGTGCCAGGTCAGCACTTTCACCCGCGCCATGCGGATGCCGCTGCCTTGCAGCAGGCGGCGATCGGAATGAAAGGCGCGCAGGCTGACCACCGTCTTGATTCCCAGGGATTTCAGCAAGGGCAGCGCCGCCTCGTCGAGTTGCGCGCTGCGGTACAGATCCGGCGCGATGCGGTACAAATTTTGCGCTTTATCCACCGGCACGGCCCATTCCGGCCGACGCCCGCCCGCCTCACCGGTCGCGAGCGCCATCCCGGACGAGACGGTCATGAGAAAGGCCATCAGCAAGTTCACAAACACACCGCGCATCATCGTCGTTTTCTCTTTCTAAAGACCATGGCCCCCGGGCCACCGTTCGTTTTTTATCGATGGTCTCCGCTGTCAGGCACTCTCGATGGAGAGCTTCTGCACATGCGGTTTGAAGGCTCGCTCCAGCCGGATCATGGCGTTGACCATGGCGGCATGCACCGTCTCGAATGCCGCCTCGTCGTCCCGGTATCCGCCGCCTTCGAGCAGCACGCGGACGCGGCAAGCGCGCTTGTTGTCCAGTCGTTGCCAGTCCAGCTTGCCAGCGAAGGCGGATTCGATCTCGTCCTTCTTGGCGTGGAGGGCGTCGAAAATCGCCTTGTTTTCCCCGTCGCATTCCTTGCCGCGGTCAATATAAAGCTCGGCCGCTGTCTCATGCTCCCAAACGACATAGTTGTAGGCGAGACCGCTCTTGCCGGCCCCCGTCCCGACCCAATTCTGCTTGCCGGGGGAGATGCCCGAATGGAGCTTGGTCTTCGTCTTGGCGTAGGTCAGAAGCTTCGTCCAGAAGTTGCGCCGCAAGTCGTAGCGCTCGGCGAACTCCAGCTTCGCCTTGCCGACCGCCTTGGTCGATTCGCTCGGGCCGACGATAAGCGTCAGGAGCGGCGCTGGCGCGGAGTCGCCGATCTGGATGGCTTCGAGTTTCAACAGGTAAAAGCTCGCCGTCGATGCCTCGTTGAGCCAGGTGATGGCCGAAACATGCTCGGGACGCGGATCGGAGACGATCCAGATGGCGGTCTTGGCTTCGAGGGCGACGAGGTAGGTGATGACTTTGCCGAGATGGTCATGGTTCGACTTTTCAAGCTGGTTCTCAATGATGACCTTCGAGCCAGATTCGTCCTCGCAGACGATGTCGACCGAAAAATCGCCGGCGGCCTGCTCACGCCCGGCGTTCGAGAGCGTGATGTCGAGGCAGTCGTTCAGGACATCGATGTTCTCTTCCAGCCAGCGCGTGAAGTCCAGCGCTTCGTGCTTGAACGCCTCCCGAAGCGCGATGCGGGTGATCTTCTGAATCATGTTTTCCTCATTTGCCGCTCATGTCGCCCATGCCGTCTTCTGGCAGGTCATGCAGTAGATGTTGCCGCCAAATTTTGGTCTGTTCGACCAGCAGAACTTCGCGACATCATGGGTAACCGAGGTGCCGCAGGAATGGCGGACGAGCGAAAACCAAGGAGAGTAACACGCCGGCACATGCGTTCCAATGCCAAGTGATTTGCACGTCGAGCGGCCACGTGTCGAATGGATACTGGCCTGGCGACTCGCCGCGCCGTATAAGCTAATAAGCAAAGAATCGTTGGCTCCGGCGGGCAATTTTCCTAAATTCCGCGACTCCGCACCGCCCCCTATCTTCATCGGAGTCTTCATGAAACTGAAACGCCTACTCACCGGTCTGCTGGCCGGCGCGTTGTTGGCCAGCGCCGCCCGCGCGGCCGATATCTCGATTCTCAACGTGTCCTACGATCCGACGCGCGAGTTGTATCAGGACTACAACGCCGCTTTCGTCAAATACTGGAAAGGGAAATCCGGCGACAACCTGAAGGTGAATGCCTCGCATGGCGGTTCCGGCAAGCAGGCGCGCTCCGTGATCGACGGCATCGACGCCGACGTGGTGACCCTGGCCCTGGCTTACGACATCGACGCCATCGCCGACAAGGGCATCGTGCCGGCGGACTGGCAGAAACGCTTGCCCAACAACGCCGCGCCTTACACCTCGACGATCGTCTTTCTGGTTCGCAAGGGCAACCCCAAGGCGATCCGGGACTGGAACGACCTGGTCAAGCCCGGCGTGTCGATCATCACCCCCAATCCGAAAACCTCCGGCGGCGCGCGCTGGAACTATCTGGCGGCCTGGGCGTACGCGCTGAAACAGCCGGGAGGCAACGAAAGCAAGGCGCGCGAATTCGTCGGGCAGCTTTTCGGCAACGTCAAGGTGCTCGATTCCGGCGCGCGCGGCTCGACGACCACTTTTGTCGAGCGGGGCATCGGCGATGTGCTGATCGCCTGGGAAAACGAAGCCTATCTGGCGATCAAGGAACTCGGGCCGGAAAAATTCGAGATCGTCACCCCGTCGCTATCGATTCTCGCCGAGCCGCCGGTGTCGGTGGTCGACAAGGTGGTGGATAAACGCGGCACGCGCGCGGTGGCGCAGGCCTACCTCGACTACCTGTATTCCCCGGAAGGCCAGGACATCGCCGCCAGACACTATTACCGGCCGCGCGACGCCAAGGTGGCGAGCAAATACGCCCGGCAGTTCGGAAAGCTCAATCTGGTGACCATCGACGACACTTTCGGCGGCTGGCGCAAGGCGCAGAAGGTTCACTTCGCCGACGGCGGCATTTTCGACCAGATTTACGCTCCCGGCGGTAGACGCTGATCTCGCGGCGCAAGGCCGGCAAGGGGAGGGCGGAAGGCAATGAGCCTTCCGCTTTTTCTTTATGCCTGTTGTGAATTAACTTTTCATAATTAAGTATTTCTCTGCATAAGGAATCTTCTTTAGACTGCCGGCATCGTATGTTGCGTTGCAGCAGGAGTGTTCAAATGATTCGCGTGACCCCTGAATTTTTCCCGGCGAGGTGCGCATGGCCCCGCTGAAGCGTTACAGCCCCTTGCCGGGTTTTTCCCTGGCCATGGGCTATACCCTGGTCTATCTGACCCTGGTGGTGCTGATTCCGCTCACCGCCGTCGGCGCCAAGACCATGACCCTGGGCTGGGAGGCGTTCTGGGCGGCGGTCGGCAATCCGCGGGTCGTGGCGTCGTACCAACTCAGTTTCGGGGCTTCCCTGGCGGCGGCGGCGATCAACGTGGTTTTCGGAATGGTCTTCGCCTGGGTACTGGTTCGTTACCGTTTTCCGGGCAAGGGTTTGGTCGATGCGCTGGTGGACCTGCCGTTCGCCTTGCCGACCGCCGTGGCCGGCATCGCCCTGGCGACGATCTACGCCGAGAACGGGCCGGTCGGCGGGGTGTTGCGCTCTTTCGACATCCAGATCGCCTACACGCCAAACGGCGTGCTGCTGGCCCTGGTGTTCATCGGCCTGCCGTTCGTGGTGCGCACGGTGCAGCCGGTGCTCGCCGACCTCGAGAAGGAGGTGGAGGAGGCCGCCGCCGCGCTCGGCGCCTCGCGCGGGCAAACCTTTATCAGGGTCATCCTGCCGCACATCGCGCCGGCGCTTTTGACCGGCTTCGCGATGGCTTTCGCCCGCGCCGTCGGTGAATACGGCTCGGTGATCTTCATCGCCGGCAATGTGCCGATGGTGTCGGAGATCGCGCCGCTGATGATCATCACCAAGCTGGAGCAGTACGACTACGCCGGGGCCACCGCCGTGGCGTCGGTGATGCTGATCATCTCGTTCCTACTTTTGCTGCTGATCAACGCCCTGCAAGGCCGGATGCAGCAGCGTCAAACCTCGGAGGCCTGACATGAGCGCCAGCATTGCCCTGATTCCGGGAAATCGACAGGCGTACGAAGCGCCCAGCACGCGGGAGCCGATCTGGGTCAAAGGCGGACTGATCGCCATCGCGCTGACTTTTTTCGCCATTTTCCTGTTGCTGCCCCTGGCGACGGTGTTTTCCGAGGCGTTGCGCAAGGGGTGGGGCGCCTACGCCGCCGCGCTGATCGAGGACGACGCCTGGTCGGCGATCCGGCTGACCGTGCTGGCGGCGGCCGTCGCCGTGCCGCTCAATCTGGTGTTCGGCGTCGCCGCGTCGTGGGCCATCGCCAAGTTCGAGTTCGCCGGCAAAAGGGTGTTGATCACGCTGATCGATCTGCCATTTTCGGTGTCGCCGGTCATCTCCGGGCTGATTTACGTGCTGATGTTCGGCGCCCAGGGTTGGTTCGGCCCGTGGCTGCACGCGCACGACATCAAGATCGTCTTCGCCTTGCCCGGCATCGTGCTGGCGACGGTTTTCGTCACCTTTCCCTTTGTCGCCCGCGAACTGATTCCGTTGATGGAAGCGCAGGGGTCGGAAGAGGAGGAGGCGGCGGTCGTTCTCGGCGCCTCCGCTTGGCAGATGTTCCGGTACACCACCTTGCCGAGCATCAAGTGGGGCCTGCTCTACGGCGTGATCCTCTGCAACGCGCGTGCGATGGGCGAATTCGGCGCGGTGTCGGTGGTGTCCGGGCATATTCGCGGCCAGACCAACACCATGCCGCTGCACGTCGAGATTCTCTACAACGAATACAACTACGCCGCCGCCTTTGCCGTCGCCTCCCTGCTGGCGCTGCTGGCCATCGTCACCCTCGGCTTGAAGACGTTGGTCGAGCGGCAGACGCGTCGGCAGACACACGAGAAAAGCACGCTAACGGGAGAATGAGTCATGAGTATCGCCATCCGCAATATCAGCAAGCAATTCGGCGCGTTCAAGGCGCTTGACGACGTGTCGATCGACATTCCGTCCGGCGAACTGGTCGCCTTGCTCGGTCCTTCGGGTTGCGGCAAAACGACCTTGCTGCGGATCGTCGCCGGTCTGGAATACGCCGACCGGGGACAGATCCTGCTCGCCGGCGACGACGCCTCGGACCGGCATGCCCGCGACCGGCAAGTGGGCTTCGTTTTCCAGCACTACGCCCTGTTTCGTCACATGAGCGTTTTCGACAACGTCGCTTTTGGCTTGCGCGTCAAGCCGCGCCGCCACCGACCGGCGGAAAGCGAGATTCAGCGGCGCGTCAAGCATTTGCTGGAACTGGTGCAACTGGATTGGCTGGCAAACCGCTACCCGACGCAGCTCTCCGGTGGCCAGCGGCAGCGAATCGCGCTGGCGCGGGCGCTGGCGGTGGAGCCGAAAGTCCTGCTGCTCGACGAGCCTTTCGGCGCGCTCGACGCCAAGGTGCGCAAGGAATTGCGGCGCTGGCTGCGGCGCCTGCACGATGAAATCCACGTCACCAGCGTTTTCGTCACCCACGACCAGGAAGAAGCGCTGGAAGTCTGTGATCGCGTGGTGCTGATCAACAAGGGAAAAATCGAGCAGATCGGCACGCCGGAGTCGGTGTACGACCATCCGGCAACGCCCTTTGTCGCCAATTTCCTCGGTTCGGTCAATCTGTTCCACGGCCGTGTGGAGGAGGGGCAATTGCACCTTGGCGATCACGCGCTGGCCTTGGACAAGACCGCCGCTGACGCCGACGGCAAGGCGGTGGCTTTCGTCCGGCCGCACGAATTCGACCTCCTGCCGGGAGCGCAAGCCGGCGGTCTGCCGGCGAAGATCGTGCGCATCGTCGCGGTGGGAGCCAGCGCGCGCATCGAACTCAGCGAGATCGACCGCTCCGACGGCGAGGTCATCGAAGTCACCGTCGCGCGCGACCTGTTCCGCTTGCTGGCGCTTGCCGCAGGCGACGTGGTGTCGTTGCGCCCGCGCCAAATCCGCGTTTTTCAGACACCAGCGCTGGCGGCATGAGGTAAAAAAACATGAATTTTCAACAGCTAAGAATCATTCGCGAAACCTTGCGCCAGGACTTTAACCTGACCGAGGTGGCCAATGCCCTGTACACCTCGCAACCGGGCGTCAGCAAGCACATCAAGGATCTCGAGGACGAGCTCGGCATCGAAATCTTCCATCGTCGCGGCAAGCGGCTGTTGGGGCTGACCGAACCCGGCAAGGAACTGGCGGAAGTTGTCGACCGCATCCTGCTCGACACCCAGAACCTGCGCCGCATCGCCGATCAGTTCGCCAGCCGTGAAACCGGACATTTCGTGGTCGCCACCACCCACACCCAGGCCCGTTACGCGCTGCCGCAGATCATCAAATGGTTCAAGGCCGACTACCCGAAAGTGCACCTCGCGCTGCATCAAGGCAGCCCGGTCGAGATCGCCGAAAAACTGGTTGCCGGCGAGGCGGACGTCGGCATCGCCACCGAACAACTCGACAAGGTGCCGGAATTGGCCACTTTTCCGTTCTATCGCTGGCACCATGCGCTGGTCGTTCCACATGGTCATCCGCTGTTGCAAGCCGAGAAACTGACGTTGGAAGCGATTGGCGAATACCCGATCATCACGTATCACGAAGGTTTTACCGGTCGCACGCACATCGACAAGGCCTTTGCCGACGCCGGCGTGGTGCCGGACATCGTGCTTTCGGCGATCGACGCCGACGTGATCAAGACCTACGTCGAACTTGGTCTCGGTGTCGGGATCGTCGCCTCGATGGCCTACGATAACGTCAAGGACCGCCATCTGGCGCGAATCGCCGTGCCACACCTGTTTCCGGAAAGCACCACCCGGCTCGCCGTTCGCCGTGGAATCTATCTGCGCAGCTACGCGCTGGCGTTCATCGAGAAAATCTGTCCGGACATCGGCGAGGAATCCCTCAGGACGATGATCCAGATTCAGAAGTAAATCGTTGCCAGGCCACCTGGCCAAACACACCGCGCAAGCGCGTCCGACACCCGTTCGGAGAACGGGCGATTGCACGCATGTGTGAATGCGAAGAGGATGAAATATACTCCTGGGGTGTGGAAAGCCACGCAAGAGTTACCACGAAGTTCTTCCAGACAGCGACCATTTAATTTCGCATAATTTGTATTATGTAAAGTTTAATAAAAATCCGTTCTGACAAAGGACGAGGATGTCTCAACGGGTCAGATAGGTAGCTGCTGGATACGCCGGGATATTTACCGTGCGGATCATTGGCGGCGCTATCGGGAAAGACGGACGCTACGCGAGTACGGCACTTGAGCTTGTTGTTGTGGATGCGAGTGAAGACCGCGCAACGCTTGAATAGGCTTTCCCGGTCTTTCTGTTTGCGGCGTTGTTTTATTTGGCGATCTGTTTTTCGCGGACTTCTTCCAATGTTTTGCAGTCGATGCATAGCGTGGCCGTGGGCCGCGCTTCCAGACGTTTGATGCCGATCTCGACACCGCAGGCCGCGCAATAGCCGTAATCGCCGCTGTCGATGCGTTCGATGGTTTCCTCGATCTTCTTGATCAACTTACGCTCGCGGTCACGATTGCGCAGTTCGATCGCAATATCGGTTTCCTGGCTGGCACGGTCGTTGGGATCGGCGAACACCGTTGCCTCGTCCTGCATGGTGTGAACCGTGCGTTCGATGTCGCCCATCAACTGTCGCTTGAGATCTTCAAGAATGCCGCGAAAGTGAGCCAATTGCTCGCTGTTCATGAACTCCTCGCCCGGTTTGGGCACGTACGGAATGAAATGCTTTTGGAGTACGTCTTGAGCCATGTTGAAGAACCTGTGTGCGAAAAAAGAAGATTAAATATCAGAAAGCGGCGAGTCGTGCAAGCGGCGTTCTGTGAGTCGGCGGCGTAAGGTCGCGCCGGGCAAGCAGCGTTCAGTGCTCCACTGCGGCGTCCGGTCGCTCTTCGCGCCGCCGATGGCGCGCGTGCAGGGACATCGCCATTTCGAAGGCCGCACGCGTGAAGCCAAGAATCTCCGCGAATTGGTCGTCGTCGAGGCGCCTCGCCTCGTCGTTGCCGCGAAAAATATTGACGAATTCGTGTTCGCGAACGGTTTGCAGCGCCAGTTTCCCGATCCCCAGCGTCTCCAGACTTTGCCATAACTCCGGATTGGAGGCACGGGTGAAGCGCATCACGAAGCCGACCGGATCGCTGCGACCGAATACGGCGGCCAGACGCAGGATCAATTCGAACGACAACGCCATTTTGCCGTTTTCAAGCGCTTCGATCAGCGATGGATCCTTGAGGTCGATCGCCGCGCTGACGTCGGCCACCGTCAGACCGGCTTTTTCGCGCAAGGCGCGAATCGCCGCGCCAGTCTTGGTCCAGGCAGGTTCGGCGGCGCCGGGCAAAACCGCCCGAACCACTTCACCGGCCGCTTCGATGGCTTGACCTTGGCGCAAGGCTCTGGACACTCGACCGGCGGTTTCCAGCGCCCGGCCGGCGACCGCGGTCGCCACGCCGAGATCCAGCAAGCGCCCCGTCAAGGCGCGAACCTGATCGACCACGCTGGCCTCCTCGACAACCGGCGTTTCCGGTGTCGCCACGGATGTCGGCCTGGTTTTTCGGGAGCGTTTCGGGTTCGTGGTTGTTTTTCTCGCTGGTGGTTCGCAAGGATTGGTCATCGCGCCTCCTTTTCTATAGCTGATACTCTTCATTTGGCCGAGCGCCGGCCATCGCCATGTCCACGGCTTTGCGGGTGAGATGCGAAGCGAACAGTTCGATGAAATCGTACTCGTAACGGCGGACGTAGGTGCCGCGACGCAATCCGATTCGGGTGGTGTTGGAACCGAACAGATGCGCGGCGTCGATTGCCTGCAAGCCGGTATCGCGCGGCGGATCGAAAGCCATTCCGGCGATGATCCCCAAGCCCAGACCAAGTCCGACATAGGTTTTGATCACGTCGGCGTCGATGGCGGTGAGCACCACGTTCGGCGTCAGTTGCGCCAGTTCGAACGCCTTGTTGATCCGCGAGCGGCCGGCGAATGCCGAGTCATAGGTGATCAGGGGCCAGCGGGCCAGCGCCGCCAGCGACAGCGACTTGTCGCCGAGAATCGGATGTCCGTCGGGAGCGATCACGCAATGCCCCCACTGATAACAAGGCAACATCAGCAATTGCGGGTACTTGTCGAGCGACTCGGTGGCGATGGCGATATCGGCCTCCCCTTTCAAGGTCCACTCCGCGATCTGCGTCGGGTGACCTTGATGTAGCGACAGGCGCACCTTCGGATGACGGTCGACGAATTTCTTGACCACCGTCGGCAAGGCGTAACGTGCCTGCGTATGCGTGGTGGCGATCACCAGGCTGCCGGAATCGCCGCCGGCGTATTCCTCGCCGATCCGGCGGATGTTCTCCGCGTCGCCCAGCATTCGCGTGGCGATCTCGAGCACCGCCTTGCCAGGCTCGGTGATCGCGGTCAGCCGCTTACCGCTGCGCTCGAACACCACCACGCCAAGCTCTTCTTCCAGAAGCTTGATTTGTTTTGAAATTCCTGGCTGTGAGGTGTACAGCGTCTCCGCCGCCTCGGAGACGTTGAGACCTTGTCGCGCCACCTCGACCAGATACCGTAATTGCTGGAGTTTCATGAGTTCGCCCGTTCCGTTGCTGCACGCTTTTCAATACTAGGCAAAATCCGGAACGGGTTCATGACTAGGCGCAGACAATCGCCAATCGGCGAGAAAATTGGTCGTTGCCAACCGGCTCGCCGTTCGTCGATCGAGATGTACGCCTAGGGCCGATCGAATGGTCGTCGTTCCTCGCGTCCCGGACGGTCACGCTCCCGCTCCCGTTCCTTGGCGGCACCACGGGCATCGGACGGCGTATCGGCTCGTCCTGGTCGCTCAAACCGTGGCGATGGAGCGACCGTTGCCTGCGGCGCGGGGGGTGGCGCTCTTTCGACACGCGGCTCCGAACGAACGGACGCGGCGTTCGCCGGCACCTCGCGGGGAAACACGTGTTCGGGACGGCGATGCTCGGAACGCTCGTCGCTCCTGTCGGCACGCGGCGGCGACGGCTGTGGCTCGGCAACCGGCCGTTCGGAACGTGGCGAAAATATTGTCGCCGCTTGCGGGCGCGGCGCGCTCCGTTCCCTCTCCGCACTCGGCGCGGGATTGGCTCGGAAGATCTCGGCCGAGGGCCGCTCCGAACGCGGCGGAACCGCCATCGGGGCGGGGGATGGTGGCTGCTCGATGCGTTCGCTCCTCGGCGCCGTTGCGGGCCGGATCCTTTCCGGCGACGGTTCGTATAACGGCCTGGTTGTGGGTTTGATCATGGGTGTTCCCCTACCCTCCTCCGGTGCCGCACTTTGCTGCGCTTTGAAATCGTCTTGCCGTCCTCGCACAGGCTGTTTTTCATACCGCGGTCCCGCAACCGGTGCCTGGAAACGAACCGCCGGCTGAGTGGACGTCGGCGGGCGGTCGCGCTCGGAAATCAGCGCCTCGCCGATATGGCGACGTTGCGTCAATGCGTCCGGCGCCACCATCGTGATCGCTCGCGACTGCCCGAAATGGGTGTAACGAGCACTCTCCGCCAATTGCGGGTTGCTGGCATATCGTTTGAAGTCGACGTTACTAGCGACGTATGGGCTGTTTAGCGCGCGGAGATAGCGCTCGCCGCCACCGTAGGAAGGCACATAGACTTCGTTCGGTGCCAGCGGGAACCAACCGACGGCTGGACGTGCCGCCTGGCGCGCGCCAACCCAAGCCACCAGTGCCGGCGCATAGACCGGGCGAGCCACCTTTCTACCGGGAACCCAGCCCCAGGCATCGCGGAGATACACCCAGCGGCCATAGTGAAAAGGCGCGAATCCCCAGGGTTCGTCACCGACCCAGGTCCATCCCCATGGCGCGACCCAGGTCCAGCGGCCGGAACGATAAGGAACCCAGTCGTCGGACACGGTGGGGAACCAGACGGGGCCGTATTCCGGGCTTTCGTACCAGCGTCCGTTGGCATCGAGATCGCCGGAGCCGGTCATTTCCGGCGAGACATAGCGCAGGACTTGGGAGCCGTCGTCCTGGCGGTCGCGCGCCAAGGCCCATCGTGCGAAATCGTCTTTACTGGCGGGCAGGAAGCGATGTTGGGTGTGTCCAGGGCTCCAGAACTGGGCACGTTGCTCGGCATCGATATCGACCACGGAATCAACCGCCTTGAAACGCAGCCGGCCGGCGTACACTGTCGCAGCCGCGCTCAAGCGGTCCACATCGACCCGATACGAGCCGATGGTCAGCGGGCTGAAGCGCCCTTCGCGCGTTTCCAGTTCGAATTCCCTGGCCGCTTCGGGAAGGCGCAATCGAGCCATCAGGCTGCCGTCGAGAAGATGCAGGCGGACGCGTTCATCATCGATCCGTGTCAACTCCAGAGCGCTGTTGGCATCGAGGTGCAGCATGGTCGAGCCGATTTGCACCTCCGCGCGCGCGCCTGGACTGGTGGTCAGGGTATCGCCGCTGGTCAGCGGCCAATTCAGCGATGCGGGCAATGTTTCGCCGCTATCGGCACGATGGAGATGCACGGCACCGGAGACCCAGGCAAGGCGGCCGACGCGACCGGCCGGATCGGCCATGGCCGGGGCGACCGGCAGCAGAACGCACAGGCAAGCGAACCATAACGCCATCCTCGAACACTGGCGAAAAAGAAGCAGGGACATGGTGTTGACCTCGAAAATTCCGGCGGCGACTCCGCCGGTTGCGCAATCAACGCAGCGATGGAGATTTGGCCGGACAAGAATTGATCAAAAGGTTGCGCAATTTTGGCAACATTGTCCGAAAAGCTAGCCGTTCCTCGATGTGACAATTGTTGAACCGGGAGGTTGCCTTCACCGCAATGGGCGTCGGCAAAGGTACATGGCGTTTGGCAACAGCCTGACCGACGCCTAGAATGACCGGTCGTCAGCCGTTATTCCGACGCCTTGTTCCCCGCTTATTGTTCCCTTTTGTTATCTTCCTTTCGTTGCCCTCTTGCCGTAAACCGGCTTTCGCCCAAGCGCGGGCATGGTTCGCGACATTTTCAGTCATCAGGAAAAACGTCATGCCTCAATCCCATTCCTCCGTCGCCACCAGCGAAGCGGCGATCCGGCTTGCCGAACAGACCGCCGCCGCGATGTACAGCCGTGACGCGGCAACGCAATTGATCGGGATCGATCTGATCACCGTCCGGCCTGGCTATTCGCGGATGTCGATGCGCGTGCGTCCGGACATGGTCAACGGGCATCACATGTGCCACGGCGGCTATCTATTCACCTTCGCCGACTCGGCTTTCGCCTACGCCTGCAACAGCTACAACCGCAACACGGTCGCATCCGCCTGCCACATCGACTTCCTGGCGCCGGCGCAGGAAGGCGAGTTGCTCGAAGCCGAGTGCGAAGAGCGTTCGCGCGCCGGTCGAACCGGCGTGTACGACACCACCATCCGCAACGCCAAGGGCAAGATCGTCGCCTTGTTTCGCGGTAAATCGTACCGCATCGCCGGCGAAGTGATCGCTGGTCTCGAGGCGGATGACGACTGGTCGGCGGTGGCTGGCACGCGTGTCGGCAGCAAGGTCGAAGGCACGCCGCAGTGAGTTTCCGCGCCGTCAGGCGTGGGGCTGATCGCGTGGAAGTGTTGAGGCGTCGCTCAATCCGGCGCTGTCGATGCCACGATGGGCGCCGGTGGGAAAGCGATTCATTTTCAGACTGGTATCTTTGCCGACTTCACGTTACGATCCGGGTCAATTTTGACCCGCCCATTCTCTGTCGCCATGAAACCCGCCAACAACGCCTCCCGAACCTCTTTTTTTTCCAGCAACGCCCTTCCTTTCTCAGCCCCGATGGGCAAGATTGCCCGGGCGCTCGCGCTTGCGCTGCTTCCAATGGTCGCCGCCTCGCCCGCGCAAGCATTCTGCGAAGACCCGACAACCTTTGTCGGCGGCGTATGCAAAACGTTCTCCGACACCTGGCGGCAAGGCCAAAGCGACCTGTTGCTCCCTTTTCACACCCATCATTTGCGTTATGCCTACACCCGGGAAAAGATCGACAGCTTCGTCGAGGACACCTGGGGAATCGGCTATGGTCGCACGCGCCACGATGAACGCGGCAACTCGGACAGTCTCTACGCCATGGGTTTTCGCGATTCGCACGGCAAATTCGAACCCATCGTCGGCTACGCCCACCGCTGGAACTGGGGCAATCTCGACGGTGTCAATGCCGGCCTGGGCTACACGGTCTTCCTGACCGCTCGTTCCGATATCGCCCATTATTTTCCGATTCCCGGCGTTCTGCCGGTGGCATCGATCAATTATCGGCGCGCCGGTATTAACATGACCTATCTGCCTGGCGGTGCGGGCAACGGCAATATCCTCTTTTTCTGGGGCAGCGTCGGATTCTGAGCGGGCAAAAAAATCCCGGCTGATCGATTCGATCAAAACCGGGACAAAGGGAGGAAGCGCACGTTTATCGCAGTAATCGGGAAGCAGCGGTTATTCCCTCGCGGCCACTCGTGGCGATGGTTTTATCGCTGGTGCCTTCTTGCCTCATTATTTTTTTTAGCGGCATCTTGGCGGGAAACTTTAGGGGCAAAACGCGATAAATTTCCGGTTGCGAAACACTCGCCAAACACTCACGGAACGCACATGGATGCGCGATTTGCGCGCAATTCAAGTTCCTCGCCGAATCGCGCGGCGCCATTGCCCAAAAAGGTGTCGCCCATGACACGTCCACGTTCGTCGATGCCTGCCGCCCAATCCGGCAGGCTGTTTGTTCTATAATCATCCGCTTGCGGTTTTGATTCGTTTCGCTCCGCTTGCAAATTCGACCAGGCGATCCCGCGCGGCCGGGACGAACTGGCACTCACCCGAAACACGGGAACAGGAACCTCGAATGACGCCACGAATCGCGTTCGCACTTGCTTTCGCTTTTGCCAGCGCCGCCGTGCCAACCCAGGACGCGGTCGGCCAGGAAACAAACTCTTCCAGCCTACGGGTCCTGCCGACCCCGCGCGCCCTGCAAAGCGGCGAGACGGAAGCCGCCATGCGTGTCGGACTGGACGGCGCGCTGCCGGTCATCGAACTGACGGCCCCGGCACAGCTTCCGGAGACCATCGATCTGACGTCCGAGCCGGAAGAACTTTTCCAGCGGATTCGGCAAGGTTTTTCGATGCCGAACATCAATAACTCGCTGGTTCTCCATCACCAGCAGTACTATCAGAACCATCCCGAGTACTTGCGACGCATGGTCGAACGCAGCAGCCGTTATCTGCACTACATCGTCGAGGAGATCGACAAGCGTCGCCTGCCGATGGAACTCGCCCTGCTGCCCATGGTCGAGAGCGCCTACAACCCGACCGCCTACTCGCGCAGCCACGCCTCCGGCTTGTGGCAATTCGTGCCGTCGACCGGCCGGCAGTACAAACTCGAACAGAACTCCTGGGTGGACGAGCGGCGCGACATCACCGCCTCCACCGCGGCGGCGCTGGAATACCTGCAGTACATTTACGAGCTGCACGGCGACTGGCATCTGGCGCTGGCATCCTACAACTGGGGCGAAGGCGCCGTCGGCAGGGCGATCAACAAAAACAAGGCCCAAGGCTTGCCGACCGACTACCTCAGCCTGTCCATGCCCGAGGAAACGCGGAACTACGTGCCCAAGCTCCAGGCGTTGAAGAACATTTTCAGCAACCCGAAAGTCCTGGCCAACCTCAATATCCGTGGCGTGCCGAATCGTCCCTATTTCGCGACGGTTACCCGGCCAAGCAATATCGACGTCAAGCTGGCCGCCCAACTCGCCGGCATGCCAATCAATGAATTCATGGCGTTGAACCCATCGCACAACCGTCCGGTGATCAAGTCCGACACGCCGATGGTGATTCCCACCGACAAGGTCGACGCCTTCGTCAGTAATCTGGACGCGCACGAGGAAAGCGACAAACCGCTGTCGTCGTGGCAGTCCTACACCTTGCGTCCCGGCGAAAAACTCGAACAGGTCGCGCCGCGCTTCGGCATGACCGTGGCCAACCTGAGAGCGATCAACGGCATCAACGACCGTCACAAGGCTTTTCCAGGTCTGACGCTGCTGGTCACCGGCCAGGATAGCGCGCCACCGCCGGAAACGACGGCCAGCGTCGAGGAAAAACCGACGGTGGTTGAAAAACCCAATTTTGTTGAAAAACCGGCGTTTGTCGAGAAACCCGCTTTTGTCGAAAAATTCGTCGAAAAACCGCCTGTCGCCGAGAAACCGCCGGTCATCGTGAAACCGCCGGTCGTCGAGAAACCACAGATTGCCGAGAAGCCACGCGCGCCGGCCGTCGACACTTCGCCGACGGGAGTCAGCCGCACTCATACCGTCGCCAAGGGCGAAACCTTGCTCAAGGTCGCCAAGCGCTACGGCTTGACCCTTGCCGAGATCAGGCAACTCAACAAGCTGCGCGCCGACAAGGTCACTCCCGGCACCCGGCTGGCCGTGGCTGGCCCGGACGTGTCCGACAAGGCGGCGAAGGATTCCCAGCGCGTCACCATTGCCGAGATTGACGCCAAATCGAGTCCCGCGCGCGGCGAAACGGCGCCGGCGACCGCCAGCCGCACGCACACGTTGCAAAAAGGCGAAACGCTGCTCAAAGTGGCTCAGCGCTACGGGATGACGCTTGCCGAGATCAGGCAACTCAACAAACTGCGCGTCGACAAGGTGAGCGTCGGCACCAAACTGGCGGTGGCCGCTCCGGAACCGGGCAACAAGCCCGCAGCGGGTTCGCGGGTCGCGGAAACGGAAAGCCGGCAATCGGTGGCGCGTGGCGAACGCGCCGCGCCGCGCACGCACACCGTGCAGAAGGGAGAAACGCTGGCCAGGCTGGCACAGCGCTACGACCTGAGTGTCAGCGATTTGAAGCGACTCAACAAGCTGCGTGGCGAGCATCTCGCACCGGGCAGCAAGCTGGTGGTCGCCGAGCCCGAGCCGGCAAGGACGCCAGCGGCGCGCAAGCGCGTCGAGCTTGCCGAACTCGACCGCAAACACGAGAAGGACGACGACGATCAGGAAAAGAAAGTCAAGGGCAAGCACGACAAAAAAGACGACAGGAAAAAAGACAAGGCGTCGGCCGAGAGCGCCAAACCAGATGCGCGCAAGCGGCCGCGTCTGGCGCAATACACCATTCGGCGCGGCGACACGCTGGTGTCGATCGCCAAACAATTCCGCGTGGAAAAAGACGACCTGCTGCGCTGGAACCGCATTCCGGCCAGCGCCATCAAGCCCGGTCAAACGCTGACCATTCAATTGGTTCAAAGCAACTTGTAGCCTTCGCGGCCACGACCGGCATTCATGCGTGGTCGGGTGTCGAAAGTCGATCGTTTCCCACCGCGCCGCCCACCGAATGCGCGAAAGCTTGCCACCGGCGAGGCGGAGGTGCGACCATCGCCCTCTTGCAGACTTATATCAATAAGCGTAGACCGTCCTTTTCGGGAGAATCCGTCCATGAAAACGCTTGCCGATGCCGTTCTGCTCGACGCCGCGCTCGACGTCGACGCCGCCCGCCGGAAAGTCCTCGACAGCCGTCTCGACCGTGTCGTGGTTCGCCGCCGCGAAGGGCTGGTGGTCTTCTGGTATGTCTTTCCGGCCGCCAAGGTCATCGAAGCGTTCCAGCGACACGACCCGCGGGTTTCTGTCAAACAGGCGCTCAGCCTGCATGAACACGGCGCCAGCCCAGTGGACGATGGCGGACGCCGTCGCCCGCAAGATCCCGCCAAGGAAACCATCGTCCTCGACGGGACGCGTTTTCTCGGTATTCGCCCGCCAGAGGCAGACGCGACAGACGACACGCCGGAGGCCGAATCCCGGGACGACTCAGCGGATTTTTCGGCGCTCTGGCCTGGCGGCGGCGATTCGTGGGACCCCAAGACGGCGGCACACATGGCCATGCGGATCGATAATGCCGAGACGCACGTTGCGCAACCGCCTAAATCCCGGCCGTTGACACGCGACGTTTTCCCGGGCGAGCCGATTACGCCAGCAACCGCTTCCGCATCCACGGCATTCACCGCCTACCCGCGCCTCGATACGCCAGATACCGTCTCGTCCGGGGAAACGTTCCGCATCCGTGTCGGCCTCGGCCGGCAGGCACAAACCGACACCACGGGCGGCAGGCTCGAACTGGCACTGCCCGATGAACTCCAGGCGTTCGAACTCGATCTGCTGGTCGTCGCCGAAGGTTTCGCCATGCCCGACGGTTGCCGCCATCGTCTGCCGGTCGACCGGGGCAACTCCGAAGCGAAGACGGTCGAGTTGACCCTGGTCGCGCCGGATGTCGCCGGCGACGCCTGCCTGAGCACGATCAGCGTGTTCTATTTCTTCGCCGCCCTGCCCTGCGGACACGCCGCGCGACGGATCGCGGTCCTCCCGGACGGCAGGCCACCACTGCGCGAGACGCACGGTAGCGGCACGCCATGGTTCGAAGAACGCGACACAGGCGGCGCCATCCGCATCGATCCCGACGTACCGGCGGCGGATTTGACGGTGATCGTCAGCAAGCCCGACGGCAATCCCGCCGGCGGTCAGTATGTCTGGAGTTTCGCCTCGCCGCATCCGGTCGACCTGCCGCCGCTACCGATTGTCGCCAACCTCGGCACCGATGCCCGCGATCTCGGTTCACGCATCATCGAGGGCGTGCAAAAAGCCGAGACTCTGGAAATGGTCGGACTGAAGATCGGCGGACTTGGCAGAAATATCGCCGAGAAAATGCCTGGCCAATTCTGGCCGCTGCTGGCGGCGGTCGCCGAAAAGGTTGCCACCGGCAGTCCGGACCGTCGGCCCAGCGTGCTGTTCATCACCGCCGAAACGCATGTGCCGTGGGAGCTGGCCAAGATGGCGACGCCGCTCAGCGACGACGCTCCACCTTATCTGGGCTGCCAGGTCGACATCGGCCGCTGGCCGCTCAATGACTCCGGCAATCCGGGATTGTCGCCCTCATCCGGCATCGACGTGCGCCGGATGGCGGTCGTGGTGGGCGACTACGCCGCCCGCTCCGGCTGGCGCAAACTGGACAGCGCCGAGCAGGAAGGGACGAGCATCGCCGCGCGACACCGTGGCTTGCGCATGCAAGCGGCGCCGGCCGATATCAAGAATTTGCTGTATGCGCGGATACCCGACGGCGGCGGCGCGCACGGCGCCGAGGCGGTACACTTCGCCTGCCACGGCGAAGCGATCGGCGCGCACCCGCTGGACGCGGCGGTGATCCTCGAAGATGGACAGCATCTCGATCCCGATTACCTGACCGATTCGCCTCTCGGCGCGCGGTTCCGACCCTTCCTGTTCCTCAACGCCTGTCAGGTCGGCAAGGCCGGCGAACTGCTCGGCTCGTTTTCCGGTTTCGCCGGCGAATCGCTCAAGGGCGGTTTCCGTGCCTTCCTGGCGCCGCTGTGGTCGGTCGATGACCGCATCGCCCACGATATCGCCATTGAATTCTACAACCGTGCCTTCGGCGAACCCGGCACGGCGCCCGAGCCGGTGGCCGCCGTGCTGCGCGACTTGCGGAGCCGTTTCAACCCCGACCAGGAAAAGAACAGCGCCACTCGCCTGGCCTACGTTTTCTATGGCCACCCCGGCCTAACCCTGCACCGCACCCAGGAGAACTGACATGTCCGACATCCCCCTCAATGGCGGTTCCGCCCCGGTCAATCTCGGCGGCGGCTACACTTTGCGCGCCCCCGGCCTCAAGGGCAGCGTGCGCGTTCTCGGCGCCAAGGCACCGGGCAGCCGTGGTCCCGAACAAGCCACCCTCGCCTTCGACAGCGCCTTGGCCGCCACCGACATCGAAGAAGTCACGGCCATCGAGCTCAAGGTCGCCGCCGCGCCATTTCCAGCGGCGGTCGCGCCGGTGCGCGGCCCGAGCGGCGCGGAGGCTTTCGAACTCCAGGTTCCCGATCTCGGCCCCGAGTACGGCCAGGTGATTCTCTCGATCGACGAGGGCGGCGCGCTGCAATGGCATTTTCCGGTCGACGAGGAAAACCGGCTACAACCGCCGGCGACGCGCGGCGCTGGCGGCGGCAAGACCTTCCGGATTCCACGCGCCGTCGGCGCTCCGGCCGACACCGATGCGAAAGCCGAACGCGGTCTGGTCAGCGTGCTGGGCCGCAAACTGCTCAAAGTGCTGATCTACCCGGTCACCGACCGCCTCCTCGGGCCGCTCGCCGATTTTGCGGTTGGCAAATGGGAAGCCGCCAAACGCCCGCATCGCGTCCGCCACTTTCTGCCCGGCAACGACGCACCCCTGTCGGATGCCGACTGGCGGACTCTTGCCGCCGGCCCCGCGCTATTGTTCGTCCATGGCACATTCAGCACCGCCAGGGCAGCTTTTGGCGATCTGCCGCCCGCTACCCTGGCGACGCTCGCCACGCGCTACGGCGGACGGCTGTTCGCCTTCGATCATCCCAGCGTGTCGCAACATCCGCGCGACAATCTCCGCTGGTTTTTCTCGCAAATGCCCGCCGATGTCTCGCTGAACGTGGATATCGTCTGCCACAGCCGGGGCGGACTGGTCAGCCGTGGCCTCGCCGGCTGCGCGGCCAGCCACGGTGGCGACCCGCGGCGTTTCCGCGTGCGGCGGCTGGTGCTGGCCGGCGTTCCCAACCAGGGCACGCCGCTAGCCAATCCCGATCACATGGTGGACTTCATCGATCGAATGACCAGCGCCCTGAACCAGTTGCCGGAAAACGGCGTCACCGATGTGCTGGAAGGGATTCTCACCGTCGTCAAGGTCATCGGCCATGCCGGTCTGGTAGGTCTCGACGGCCTGGCGTCGATGCGGCCGGGAAACGATTTTCTCGCCGAGATCGATGGCTCAACCGCTCCCGCTTGTGCTCTCTTCGGGCTCGGCGCCGACTTCGCGCCGACCGGCAGTGGCCTGGGCGCGGCCTTCTGCTCCGCCGCCGACTCGTTGGTCGACCGCATCTTCGACCGCGCGTCGAACGATCTGGTCGTTCCCGGTGCCGGCATGCGCGCCTGGCACGGCGCCCAGCGAATTTCCGACGACTGCTACCTCGAATTTCCCGCCAGCCGCGGCGTCATGCACACCAGCTATTTCCTCCAGCCGGAAACCTCCGACCGCCTGCTGCAATGGCTCGCCTGAACCGGTAACGTCGGGAAAGTGAAATAAGCGGTCCGCCGGCCGCAAGGCGTTGAGAGGAGACAAGCGGAGAACATGCCGACGCGGCAAAATGAGATGCTGCGCTGACCAAGATCGACGGTGCGTTGGTGCGTCCGCAGGGTGACCGCTGCCGGTTTTCTCAGATAACCAACTGGCCGGCATCGAGTCGACCAGTGCATTTTATATCTTTCTGTTCTTCATGATTGTCGTGCATTACCTACGGTTGATCAAGTGGCAAAAAAACTCGAATTGTGGCTATCAATAATAGCGCTTGGCCATATGATGGCTGGAATAGCGTTGCCATTTATAGCGTTTTCAAGCATTTTTGATATTTACGCGGCAGCAATACGTGAGTCATTTTTTGGTGGTGCGCCCATACCACCAGAAACCGAGGCATTCCAGCGTTGGATCGTCGCGCTATTTGGCCCAACCGTCGCAAGCTGGGGCGTTTTGATGGCTTACGTCGTTCGTGCTGGCACGCGTACGAATGATCCCTCTTATTGGCATGCGCTACTCTTGTCGGTTTTAGCATGGGCGCCGGCGGATATTGCGATCTCGCTCATCCACGACTTCTGGATTCACGTCATTGTCGATCTGGTCGCCATAATCATCATCGCGATCCCGGTTTTTATAATACTTGTAAAAAAACGCTGTTGAATTAACAATTCAATCAAAAGGATTGGCGATGGAAATGGTAATGAATTTGCTAATATTCCAAGGCTTGCTTGGTGGGTATGATGTTCTTTGGAATCACGAACTGAAAGAAAAACTGCCAATAAAACCGTCCGCGGCTCTCGAACAAAAAATCCACGGCGTGCGCGAGCTATTTTATGCGGTTGTTTTTATTGGACTGGCATGGTTTTCATGGAATGGTGTTTTTGCTTGGGCATTATTCGGAGTAATCGCAATAGAAATCGCGCTCACGGCATGGGACTTCGTGGTAGAAGACAGGACGAGAACGCTGAGCCCATCGGAACGAGTGACGCATTTGATTTTGAGCATGACAGGTGGCGCTTACGTCGCTCTCCTTATTCCTAATTTAATCGCGTGGTCTAATTTTCCATCCGGGATATTTTTGGTTGATCATGGTTTGCGTTCATTGATTCTGACCGTTTTTGGTATTGGCGTATTCGCATGGGGCGTTAGAGATTTTTGGAGTGGTTTAGTCTTGTCAAGAAAAGTGCGGCCGACATCGCATGCGACTGCCTGATTGGTGCGCAAGTGAATTTTGTTCGAACAGCCCTGCGACAGCCTAACTATCCTCGAGGACCACACCTCGGTATCGCACTGCGCGGTTTCAAGGCTGATCCTGATTGCCTCGCAATAACTCTGGCGCTGGATTATTAACACCGTTTCCGTTGCAAGAGCGAATGACGTCTGGAGCGACGGCGATGACGAAACCAGCGCCGCCGGCAATCGGAAACATCACCGAAATCGGATAATTCACCGAATCGAGTAAATCATCGCCTCGACCGGCGGCGGGCTGGCCGGTCATCCTCGCCTCGCGGCGGCTGCCGACGATTGCATCATTTCGTGTCTACACAAAACTTTACCTTCGGCTCGCAAAGCAGCAACTGGGCGCGCCGATCATGGCGCCATGCCAGCACGGTGCTGGTTGCGGGAAAAACCGCTTTTCTGACGATCAGGAGCCAAGCCATGACGCAAGACAATACCAACCCGAACACCGCCAAGCCCACTGCCGAAACGAACGAGGCGCTCGACACCGGAAACACCGGCCACGATCAGGCGCCCACCGACAGGCGGCCCTGCGAGAGACGAGGCACCTGGCGGGGAAACAGCCCGTGCGGTGGTCGCTTCGGCCATGGCCCGCACGGCATGGCGTGCCGTCGCGGCGGACGCCTTCGCCGCCTCATCGCCGTATTTCTGTTGGTCGCCGCCGGCGTCATGATCGGCAAGGCCGTCGCTCATCATCACCAAGCGGGTCCGTGGGGCCATGGACCCGCGCAAGTCACCGCCGGCCAGACGGTGCCGATGGGCAAATTGCTCGATGACATCGGCGCGACGCCGGAGCAGCGGCAGAAGGCCGAAAGCGCGTTGCACAAGTAAGATAATCGCTTACATTCGCAACCTTGGCGCCAGACCGGGCAACCGGTCTGGTTTTTCACCCTTCAAGCGCTATCGAGCCCGCCGTGACGACCCCCATTCTGCTCATCGACGACGATGAACGCCTCGCCGAGATGCTCACCGCCTACCTCGGCGAGGCCGGGTACGCGGTCACCGCCGCGCACACCGGCAAAGCCGGCATGGCGCTGGCGGAGAACGGCCGCTGGGCGCTGATTCTGCTGGACCTGATGTTGCCCGACGCGGACGGTCTCGACCTCTGCCGCGCCTTGCGCGGCGGCTCGGCCGGGGCGGTGCCGATTCTCATGCTGACCGCGCGCGGCGACGCGATGGACCGCGTGCTCGGCCTGGAAATCGGCGCCGACGACTATCTCGCCAAGCCTTTCGAGCCGCGCGAATTGCGTGCCCGGATCAAAGCCGTGCTGCGCCGAGGCCGGGGCACGGAGGGCGGACTCGGCGTGTTGCGCTTCGGACGCTTGGAAATCGACCGCGATGCGCGTCAATTGCGCGTCGATGGCGACGTTCGCGAAGTCACCGGCTACCAGTTCGACCTGCTGGTGGCCATGGCCCAACATTCCGGCCGGGTGCTCTCGCGCGAGCAATTGCTCGATCTCGTCAAAGGGGAGCCGCTGGACGCCTTCGACCGTTCGATCGACGTCCATGTCTCGCGCCTGCGCGCGGCCATCGAGGACAACCCCAAGGCGCCACGACGCATCATCACGCTGCGCGGCGCCGGCTACGTCTTTGCCCGCAAACAGGACGAGGAAATGCCGTGAAGCGCGCTTGCGGCCCGTTGGCCGACGATCTGTCCGGTCGCCGGCATCACCGGCACAGCGTCCTGCGACGGCGCTTGTTCGCGCAGATCTACGTGGTCGTGGTGGGCAGCGTGCTGCTGCTTTCCTTCCTTGTCGGCCTGTCGAGCCATTTTTTCGGCGACAGAGCGCACTCGCCGCTGCTGCCGGTGTTGGCGGCGCTGATCGTCTCGGTGGCGGCCTGGCCGGTGTCGCGACGCCTGACGCGACGGCTCGAACGACTCAAGAGCGCCGTCGAGGCGCTCGGCGAAGGCGATCTCGCCGCCCGCGCCGACGTTCGCGGCAACGATGAGGTGGCGACGCTGGCGGCGAGTTTCAACCGCTCCGCCGAACGCATCGCCGCCTTGCTGGCCGGGCATCGCCGGTTGCTCGCCAACGCTTCGCACGAATTGCGTTCGCCGCTCACCCGGCTGCGAATGGGCTTGGAACTACTCGCCGAAAAGGTCACGATTCCCGACGCGCAAAAACAGGGGCTCTACCGCGACATCCGCGAGCTCGACCAGTTGGTGGAAGAAATTTTGCTCGCCAGCCGGCTCGACACGCCGGAATTACCGCTCGAACGCCAACCGGTGGACCTCGCCGGCCTGCTCGCCGAGGAATGCGCCCGCCTCGACGCCGAGTGCATCGCCGTTCCGCTCGAAGCGGCGGGCGACCCACGTCTGTTGCGGCGCCTGATGCGCAATTTGCTGGAAAACGCCCGTCGGCATGGCGGTGGCGAAGTGGACGCGGAATTGATTGACGCCGGCGAGGAAATCGTTCTCGACATACGGGACCGTGGCCCCGGCATTCCCGCCGGCGAGGCCGCACGCCTGTTCGAACCGTTTTACCGCCCCGCCGGCGCCGGCGAAGGGCGTGGCGGCTGGGGTCTGGGTTTGAGTCTCGTGCGCCAGATCGCCGAACGTCACGGCGGCACGGTCGCCTGTCTGACGCGTGCGGGAGGCGGCAGCATTTTTCGCGTGCGCCTGCCCAAGGCATCCATCCAAAGCGGCTAACCGGAGACTTTGACCACCACGTCCGCCACCACCAGTTCGCGGTGTGCCCGCCTTCGCACGATCCCACGGCGTACAGCCGCGCGCCCCAACCGTGGTCCCGAAAACACCGGGAATATTTTGAATTTTTTGGCACGGTCATCCAGCGCATGACGCTCGTTTTGAGGCAAACTGCCGGGCTTCGCCGACAACGGCATTCGAATCCCCGTAGCCACCGAGCCGAGCCAGCCATGCCATCCGTCATCTCTAGCCCCGCCAACCCGAGCCGACTGCTCGGCCCGATCCGGCCTGAACTGATCCGCCGCGAATGCCTCGCCGATCTATTCGAAGCGACGGCTCGCCGCCGACCCGATCACCCGGCCCTGATCTTCGGCGACGGGGTGCTTTCCTACGGCGAACTCGACGCGCTGGCCGACCGGGTCGCCGGCCGGCTGATCGAGGCCGGCGTTCGTCCCGGGCAAATCGTCGGTCTGTGGCTGCCGCGCGGTCTCGACCTGCTGACGATGCAACTGGGTATCGCCAAGACCGGCGCCGCCTGGCTGCCGTTCGACGCCGAAACACCGCCCGAGCGCATCGCGATCTGTCTGGAGGACGCCCACGCCGCCGGCCTGGTCGTCGATGCCGCCGGCGTCGACCGCGTGGCCGATCTGCTTGCCGCTCAGGGCGCCAGCCCGCCCTGGACGGCCGAATTTCTGGCCGCGCCGACCGCGATACCTGGCCCGCGACGCCCGGACGTGACGCCGGATCAGCCGGCTTACGTCATTTACACCTCCGGCTCGACCGGCAAACCGAAAGGCATTCGGATCGATCAGGGCGCGATCTGCCACTTCCTGCGCAGTGAAAACGCGATGCTCGGCGTTGGCGAGGACGACCGCGTCTATCAGGGCTTCTCGCTCGCCTTCGACATGTCCTTCGAAGAAATCTGGATCAGCTACCTGGTGGGCGCCACGCTCTGGCTGGCGCCGCGCGAACTGTGCGCCGACCCCGAGGCGCTGCCGCTGGCGCTGAACGAACAGCGGATCACCGTGCTCCACGCCGTGCCGACCTTGCTGGCCCTGTTCGCCCGGGAAGTGGACAGCCTGCGGCTGATCAATCTCGGCGGCGAGGCCTGTCCGCCGGCGCTGGTCGAGCGCTGGGCGCGGCCAGGTCGGCGAATCTTCAACACCTACGGTCCGACCGAGGCGACCGTCTCGGCCAGTCTGGCGGAATTGCATGCCGGCCAGCCGGTGACCATCGGCCGACCGTTGCCCAATTACGGTCTGCTGGTCATCGACCCGGCGGTCGAAAACGGTTTGCGCCTGTTGCCGCGCGGCGAAAGCGGCGAATTGTGCATCACCGGCCCGGGCGTGGCCACCGCCTATCTCGGTCGCCCCGAGTTGAGCGCCGAGAAATTCCTAGTCAATCCTTGGGCGGACAGCCCGCGGGACGCTCGCCTCTACCGCACCGGCGACCTCGCGCGAATCGACGACGACGGCTGTGTCCATTGCCTGGGTCGAACCGACGACCAGGTGAAGATTCGCGGCTTCCGCGTCGAACTTGGTGAAATCGAAGCCGCCCTGTGCCGGCGGCCCGGCGTCGGCACGGCGGCGGTGCTGTTGCGCCACGACGACGGTATCGAGCGTCTGGTCGCCTATCTGGTGGCCGAGTCCGAGCCGGCGCCGACGCCGGGCGCGTTGCGCGGCGCGCTGGCCGAATCGCTGCCGCCCTACATGGTGCCGGTTCATCTCGAATTCCTGCCGGAAATGCCGCGTCTGACCTCGGGCAAGATCGATCGCAAGGCCTTGCGCGCTCGCCCTCTCGTCTTCTCCAGCGGCGGATCGGGCGTTTCCGACATCCCTGAAACACCGGCCGAAACGGCGCTGTTCGCCGAACTGGCCACGCTGTTCCCCGGCCAGCCGATCCACCGCGCCGCCGATTTCTTCGCCGACCTGGGCGGCCATTCGCTGTTCGCCGCCCGCCTGGCCTCGGCGCTCCGTGCCCATCCGGCTTTCGCCCGCTTCACCGTGCGCGACGTGTATAAGTACCGCGGTATCGGCCGGATCGCCGAAGCGCTCGCCGAATGCGGCGCGCAGGCGCCAAGCGCCGAACCGGAATGGACGCCGCCGGACACTCGCCGCCGCTGGCTTTGCGGCGCGGCGCAGGCGGCAACCATCCCGGGATTGATCGTGCTGCGGATGGCGCAATGGCTGGCCCCGTTCTTCGCTTACCACTTTTTCACCGGCGATCCCGACGATTCGCTCGCGCTGGCCGTCGCCGTCTCCGTCGCCGTCTTCGTGCTCGCCACCGGCGCCGAATTCGCCATTGCCGTGGCCGCCAAATGGGTGCTGCTCGGCCGCCTGCAACCGGGTCGCTACCCGCTTTGGGGCGCGACCTACTTCCGCTGGTGGCTGGCCGACCGGCTGATCGAGGGCGCGCCGGTCTACATGCTGGGCGGATCGCCGCTGCTGATCTGGTGGTTGCGCGCCCTGGGCGCCCAAATCGGCGAGGAAACAATCATCGGTTCGGTGACCATGCGCGGCCACGATCTGGTGCGCATCGGCGACCGGGTCAGCATCGGCAACGCGGTGAATTTCGAGAATGTGCGCGTCGAGCGCGGCCAACTGCTGGTCGGTCCGATCACCGTCGCGGACACCGCTTATGTCGGCTCCTACTCCGTGCTCGAAGGGAACACCCATTTGGCCGAAGGCGCCCACCTCGACGGTCAGTCGGCCCTGAGCGACGGAACGACGGTTCCGGCCGGGCGCTTCTGGCTCGGTTCGCCGGCGCGTGACGGCGGCGCCTTCGATGTCAGCGCCTTGAAACCGCGCCCGGCGGTTTCAAGATGCTACCGCGCGTGGGAAAACCTGTTTTTCGCCACCGGCTGCCTGGCGACGGCGGTATTGTTCTTCATGCCGGTCTTCCCGACCTTCATCCTGATCGACTGGCTGGACGACATCTATCCCTGGCTGCAGAGCGACCGGATCGAACTGCAACTGATCAAGTATTTCGTCCTCGCTTTTCCGGCCACCGCGGTGCTCATCGTCTGTACGGTGCTGCTTTCGGCCGGTCTGCGCTGGAGTCTGCACCCTCGCCTGCACGCCGGTAGCTGGCCGATTCACAGCGGCACCTACCGCTGCCGCTGGCTGGTCAACCAGATTCAGGAAGCCAGCCTGAATGTGCTCCACGGCGTCTATGCCACGGTCTATGCGCCCTGGTGGTATCGTCTGCTGGGCGCGCAGGTCGGCCGGGACGCCGAGATTTCCACCGCCCAGGGTCTGATTCCCGATCTGCTGAATCTTGGCGACGAAACGTTCATCGCCGACGCGGTCATGCTGGGCGACGAGGAAATCGACGGCGGCTGGATGACGATGCAGCCAACGGTCGTCTCCCGCCGCAGTTTCGTCGGCAATGGCGCCTATGTGCCGGACGGCACGGTCTTGCCCGAAAACGTCCTGATCGGCGTGCATTCGCGGGTGCCGGACAACGCCGTCATCCACTCCGGCGAAACCTGGCTCGGCTCGCCGCCCGTTCGTCTGCCCGCCCGCGAGCAGACCGCCGGTTTTCCCGAGAATCTCACTTTCCGCCCCTCGCCGCGGCGCCGGATCGGGCGTGGCGCGGTCGAGGCGTTCCGCATCGTCACCCCGCACGCGGCGGTCATCGCCGTCGGCTACACCACCGTCCTCAACATCATGCCCCTGGCCGAGGCCGGGCAATGGGGCGCCGTCGTCTGGACCCTGAACGTCGCCGGCCTGCTCTACGGCATCGGCGCCTTTGCGTTTGTCGCCCTCCTCAAGTGGGTGCTGATCGGTCGTTACGACCGGCGCGCCCAACCGATGTGGACCCCTTTCGTCTGGTTTTCGGAAGCGATCACCAATCTCTACGAAGGCATCACGGTGCCCTATTTCATGTCCTACCTGCGCGGCACACCCTTGTTGCCGCTCGCGTTCAGACTGCTCGGCAGCCGGGTCGGGCACGGTGTTTACCTCGACACCACCGATTTCACCGAATTCGACTGCGTCCACATCGGCGATTACAGCGAACTCAACGCCCTGAGCTGCCCGCAGACCCATCTGTTCGAAGACCGCGTGATGAAAATCGACCACGTCCGGATCGGCCGTCTGGTATCGATCAGCCCGCGCAGCGCGGTGCTCTACAGCGCCGAGGTCGCCGACGGCGCACGGCTCGGACCGCTGACCCTGGTGATGAAGGGCGAACGCATTCCGGACCGCTCCCACTGGCATGGCATTCCAGCCGCTCCGGCCTGATGCCGGTCTGGCAGCGGATCGTCGCACCCTGGGCCGGAGTGCACCTCATGGCGATCCCGACGCCGGCCGACGCGCGGCGGGAAACGGTGCGCCGGATCGTCCGCCAAACACTGGCCGAACGCTTGGCCGAGTTGCTCGACACCAACGTCGAGGCGATCGGCTCGCTGGGTGGCCCGCCGGGTCGGGCGCCTTGCCTGGCCGCGCCGTGGTCGCGGGTCGGACTCTCGCTCAGCCACGAACCGGGGCTATCGCTGGCGGCCGTTCGACTGCACGGTCCCGTCGGCATCGATCTCTTTCGCCTCGGTACCGCCCTGCCCGATCTCGAGCGGCTTAGCCGCGACTACCTCGGCCCGGCCACCGCCGCGATGCTCGCCGCACAGCCCGACGCCGAACGTCAAACCGCTTTCGCCAAAGCCTGGACGACGCACGAAGCGCGACTGAAATGCCTTGGATTGGCGCTCGACGAATGGTCGCCGACCCTGGCGCGACACTTGGCGCGCTGCCGCACCGCCTCTCTGACAGCGCCGGAGAACGGCCACTGGGTCGCCGCGCTGGCGATTGCCGACTGAACGTCCTTTCACCGCCCGTGGCACCTGGTTGGCACTTGAATCAAAAATTTTCCGCTTGGTCGCGTGCGGGATTCATGGCTCATGCGTCGTCAACTGAAGAAAAATGCAGATAAAACTGATGAACGTAATTCGGCGCCTGGTCGGCTAAGCGGCGTTGGCCGCCGGTCAGGATCCGATCCAACCGATCCAGCCCGCCAAGGCAACCATTCCGGCGCGGGTGAAACTGGGCAAGAAGCTCTATTTCGAGCCGCGCCCGTCCAAGTCCGGCTTCATTTCCTGCAATTCCTGCCACAACCTGTCCATGGGCGGCACCGACAACATCAAGACCTCGATCGGTCACAACTGGCAGGAAAACGGGGCGACATCGACAAGGTGACCAAGGCCATCGCCGCTTTCGAGGAAACCCTGGCCACCCCGAACTTCCGCTTCGACAAGTCGTTGAAGGGCGACAAGAAAACGCTGACCAAGACCGGCTTTTTGTCGCCGTCAGCGCGGCGGTTCGGTGACGAAAGCGATGCGCGTCAGCCCGGCGCTCTGCGCGGCGGCCAGGACTTCGGCGACGCGTTCGTAGCGCGTGCCGCGGTCGGCACGCAAATGCACCTCCGGCGATCCGCCACGCGCGGCCGTGTCGCGCAATCGTCCGGCCAGCGCCGCGCGTTCCACCGGCTGGCCGTCGAGAAACACCTCGCCGGCGGCGTCGATGGCCAGCGCCAGCGCCCGTGGCGGCTCATCGAGCTTGCGGGCGGCGACGCGCGGCAGATCGACCGGCAGCGCCTCGTGAAACAAGGGCGCGGTAATGATGAAGATCACCAGCAAGACCAGCATCACATCGACCAGCGGCGTGGTGTTGATTTCCGCCATTGGCTGACTGGCGCCATTGTTGTCGAACGAACCGAAAGCCATGGCGTCGCCCTCAAACACCGCGACTGGCGCGCACCGCGCCGAGATCGACCAACTTGTCACCGGGCCGGCCGCGCAGACCCGTGGTCAGATAGGCGTGCAAATCGTGCGCGAAACCGTCGAGCCGGGCCAGCGTCAGACGATTGCCGCGGGTGAAGGCGTTGTAGGCCAGCACCGCCGGAATGGCGACGAACAGCCCCCCGGCGGTCATGATCAGCGCCTCGCCGACCGGGCCGGCGACCTTGTCGAGCACGACCTGCGTGGCTCCGGACAGCCCGACCAGCGCGTGATAGATTCCCCATACGGTGCCGAACAGCCCGATGAACGGCGCCGTCGACCCCACCGAGGCCAGGAAGGTCAAACCCGATTCGATACCGGCCTGTGCCTCGACGATCTGGCTGCGCAGCGAGCGGGTGACGAAATCGCTGACGCTGACCCCGGCGCCGATGCCACGGTCGGCATGTTCGCGATGCAACTCGGCGGCGTTGGCGCCGGCGATCGCCAAATTGGCGAAGATGCGGGTGCGATCGTCCCGGCGGATGGCATCGATCGCCGCCGGCAGGCTGGGCGCGCCCCAGAACGCGGTCAGCGCCCGCCGATGGCAGCGTCTGGCCCGCCAGACGGCGAGCGCCTTGACGGCGATCACGTACCAGCTCGCCACCGACAACAGCCCGAGCAACACCGCCACCGACTGGGTAAGCAAGTCGCCCTGTGCCCAGAAATGCGCCAAACCCCACGTTTTTTCCATCGTCGTATCCGTTCGCCTTGCATCTTTCCGCGCGAATTTCCGCTCAACCCCAATTGTCCGTCATTTGGCCCAACGTCAAAAACACTCGCGGCCCGGCCGGGAAAACCGTTTCCGCGAAGGCACGATGCGTCTCGCGAGGAACCGGCGCGCGACCGCCGGCAGCCCCCGGGCGCCGTGCGCGCGTCAGCCGGACACGGTCGGCGTCCGCCGTCGCGCCCACCATGACCGGCAACTGGCCAGCGCGGTCACCACCACCAGCGGCAAGGCCAGCAAATTGAGCGTCGTCCAACCGCCGTCGGTGATCAGCAAGCCGGCGGCGAAAGAGGTGGCGCCTTGCACGGCGAGCACCACGAAGTCGTTACCGCCTTGCACCTTGGCCTTTTCCTCCGGACGGCAGGTGTCGGCGAGCAGCGTGGTCCCGCCGACGAAAAGAAAATTCCAGCCGACACCGAGCAGCAACAAGGCCCACCAGAAGTGCATCAGGGTCACGCCGGCAAGCGCGATGCCGATGCACACCAGCAACAACGCGGCCCCGGACAGCAGCAGCGGCAGCACGCCGAAACGGCGGATCAGATCGCCGGTGACGAACGACGGCGCGAACATGCCGATCACGTGCCACTGCAAAATCAGGGCGGTATCGGCGAAAGCCAGACCACAGACATCCATCGCCAGCGGTGTCGCCGTCATCAGCAGATTCATCGTCGCGTACCCGCACACGGCGGCCAGCAAAGCGACAACGAAATCCGGCTGGCGCGCGATTTCGCCAAACGGCCGCCCCGCCGCGTTTTTCTCGCTGGCCGACAGCGGCGGAATGTCCAGCCGGCTGGCGACCAGCAAGGCCAGCGCGGCGAAAGCCATCAGCATGGCATGGCTCGCCAGATAAGTCGGCTGCCACAGATCGCGGGTCAGCGTCCCGACTTGCGGGCCGACGATGCCGCCGACGATGCCGCCGGTCAACGTCAGTGAAATGGCCTTGCCCCGCCAGTCGACCGGCGCGGCATCCACCGCCGCGAAGCGGTATTGCTGTCCGAAGGCGTTGTAGCAGCCGGCGAGGACGGTGCCCAGGCAAAGCAGCGGAAAACTGGCGAGGAACACCGCCAGGGCCGACAAGGCCGCGCCGCCGATACCGAATCCGGCGCCAAGCATGAATCCGGCCCGCCGTCCGTGACGCTTCATGAACAGCGCCGCCGGCAAGGCGGCCAACGCGGCCCCGATGACGTAAGTGGTGACGGGAAGCGTCGCCAGACGCTTGTCGGTGGCGAGCTGCAGCCCGAGCAGGCCGTTGATCGCCACCAATGTCACGCCATTGACCAGCAACAACGCCTGTGCCGCCGCCAGCAGAGCGACGTTGCGCCGGTAAGCGGGCGGCGCGCTGGGCGCGCCACTCATGCGATGACGCCACCCCCGAGGCAAACGCGGCTTTCGTAGAGCACCAGCGACTGTCCCGGCGTGACCGCCCACTGCGGTTCGGCGAATTTGATCAAGCAGGAGTCGGCGTCGAGGCGGTCGACTTCGCAAGGCGCGTCGGCCTGCCGGTAGCGCGTCTTGGCGGTATACACCCAGTGCGTGTGCGGCGGCGCGGCGGCGACCCAGGACAGCGCGCCGGCCTGTAGCTCGTCGGTGAACAGCGCCGGATGCGCATGCCCTTGCACGACGTAAAGGATGTTGCGGGCAAGGTCCTTGCGGGCGACGAACCACGCCTCGTGATCGCCGCTGTCGCCGCTTTTGCCACCCTTGACGCCCCCGATGTGCAGGCCTTTCCGTTGCCCGATGGTGTGATAGGCCACGCCGTCGTGTTCGCCGAGAAGGCGGTCGTCTTCCAGCGCGCGAATCTCGCCTTTCGCCGGCGGCAGATAACGCATCAGGAATTCCTTGAACGGCCGCTCGCCGATGAAGCAGATACCGGTCGAATCCTTCTTCAGCGCCACGTGCAAGCCGGCGGCCTCGGCAATCTTGCGCACTTCGCGCTTGTACAGGCCGGCCAGCGGAAACACGCTCTTGGCGAGCTGTTGCTGATTCAGCCGGTGCAGAAAATAGCTTTGATCCTTGGTCCCGTCCTCGGCCTTGAGCAACTGAAAGGCACCGGCGAATTCGCGCACCCCGGCGTAATGACCGGTGGCGATGCAATCGGCGCCGGTCCGCAACGCGTGTTCCAGGAAAACGCTGAACTTGATTTCCGAATTGCACAGCACGTCCGGATTCGGCGTGTACCCGGCCCGATACTCGCGCAGGAAATGCGCGAACACCCGCTCACGGTACTCGGCGGCGAAATTCACCACATCGACATCGATGCCGATGATGTCGGCGACGCTCATCACGTCGATCAGATCCTGGCGCGACGAGCAGTAATCGTCCGCGTCGTCGTCTTCCCAGTTCTTCATGAACAACCCGCGAACATCCCAGCCCTGCTGCTTGAGCAGCAAGGCCGCGACCGCCGAATCGACACCGCCGGACAAGCCGACGACCACTGTTTTTCCCTTGCCCATTTTCGATCCCTTCACGTTCACCGTCCGCTGTCCGAGGCATCGCGTTCCGGCGCGCCAGCCACGGTCGCCACCGCTTCATCGTCGCCGGCGCCGTCGAGCCAACTCTGCAAATCCGTCACCACCGCCGGCTGTCCGTTGTCGCGAAACCAGCTGTCGACCACATAAAACGCCGGTCCTTCGCCGCCCCGCGCCGTCTCCGGCGACGCGATCTCCTCGATCCGCGCCGAGTAGTGCGCCGCGAACAGATAACGAATGCGCAGCGCCGGCTCGACAACGCGGTGAAAGCGCAGCCAGCCGCGCGCTTCGAGCAGGCGCAGCAAGCGCGTCGTCGTCGTCGAATGATCGATGCAGTCCATGCGTCCGAAAACGCCCTGGTCGGCGACATTGCCGCCACGGTCGGCGCCGATCGGCGATTGTTCGCCCGCCCAACCGAGCAGCCAGCCGATGGCCGGCGACAACCGCCGACGCTCTTCATCGGCGCTCCGGGCCCCGGCGAGCAGAGCCCGCACCCGCATCAACTGCGTTTCGCTGTAAGTGACCTCGGCCTGACTCAGGCAACCGTAGTTGAAACACACGCCGACCGTTTCCGCTCCCATGGCCCCACCCGCCAAAAGCAGCATCGGAGGCAAAAAAAGACGGAAAAAGCGGCGCATGAAGCGGTTCACGCGTTGCAGTGGGTCAGCAATTCCAGGGGATAACGCTTGCCGGCCAAGCAGTCCTCGACACAGCGCAATACCAGCGGGCTGCGATGTTGCGCCTGCCGGGCGCGAATCTCGTCCACGGTCAGCCAGTGCGCGGCGATGATGCCCGTGTCCAGACGGCGATCGGGATCGTGCCCGGCGATGCGACCACCGAAGGCGAAACGCAGATACGTCACGTCCCGCGCCTCATTCCGGCAATTGTAAATGCCGATCAGATACTGCGGCTGCATGGTATAACCGGTTTCTTCCAGCGTTTCGCGAATCACCGCATCGAGCAGCGACTCGCGGCACTCCAGATGGCCGGCCGGCTGATTGAAGGCCACGCCATACTCGGTGTCTTCCTCGACGAGCAGAAATCGACCGTCGCGTTCAAGCACCGAAGCGACGGTAACGTTGGGTTTCCAGACCACGGCAAAGACCTCGCGGATCGGTCAAAAGCGCCATTTTACCGCCAACCGGGAGGCGAAATCGGCTAGAATTTCCGCTTTGAAATTTCCGGCTGAGAGGGAACAGACCATGTCGATGGCGGACCGCGACGGATTCATCTGGTACGACGGCAAGCTGGTGCCGTGGCGTTCGGCGACCACCCACGTGCTGACGCACACCCTGCACTACGGCATGGGCGTGTTCGAGGGCGTCCGCGCCTACAAGGCCGACCGGGGCACCGCCATCTTCCGCCTCCAGGACCATACCGAGCGGCTGTTCAATTCCGCCTACATCTTCCAGATGAAGATGCCTTACGACAAGGAAACACTGCTCGAAGCGCAAAAAGAGGTTGTCCGCGCCAATGCGCTGGAATCCTGCTACATCCGGCCGATCGTCTTCTACGGCTCGGAAGCCATGGGCATCGCCGCCACCTCGATCAGCACGCATGTCGCCATCGCCGCCTGGCCGTGGGGCGCCTACCTCGGCGCCGAGGGCATGGAAAAAGGCATCCGGGTCAAGACCTCGTCGTTTACCCGCCATCATGTGAACATCAACATGTGCCGCTCGAAATCGGTCGGCACCTACACCAACTCGATTCTCGCCCACCAGGAAGTGGCGCACGACGGCTACGATGAAGCCCTGCTGCTCGACGTTGACGGCTATGTCGCCGAGGGCGCCGGCGAAAACATCTTCATCGTCAAGAAAGGCACGCTCTACACGCCCGATCTCACCTCCTGTCTCGAAGGCATCACCCGCGCCTCGGTGTTGCAACTGGCCGACGAACTCGGCCTGCGCGTGATCGAAAAGCGAATCACCCGCGACGAAGTGTATTGCGCCGACGAAGCGTTCTTCACCGGCACCGCCGCCGAAGTGACGCCGATCCGCGAACTCGATAACCGCCAGATCGGCGCCGGCCATCGCGGACCGATCACCACCCGCATTCAGAGCCTGTTCTTCGACTGCGTGAATGGCCGCGTGCCGGCGCATGCCGACTGGCTCGCCTACGTGTAGAAGGGTCGCACGCCTCTCGCCGCCCACCCACGCCCGTCACGTCCAACCTCCGCTCGCAAGGTCGCCATCATGTCGCAAAACGCCCCGCAGAAAACCATCGAGGTCACCGCTCACGACCTGCCGCTGCATTGCCCGACCAAGGACGCGCCGCTCTGGGCAAGGCATCCGCGCGTATTTCTCGACGTCGCCCATACCGGCGAGGTCGTCTGTCCCTACTGCAGCGCCCACTATGTGCTCAAGGGTGGCCTGCCGAAGGGACATCACTGATCTTCGCTGCGGCGGCTACCGCCCGGTAGCCAACGGATCGATCATGAAGGCCCGATCTTGAAGGCCCTTATCGTCGCCCCCTCGTGGATCGGCGACACCGTGCTGGCCCAACCGCTGTTCATGCGTCTGCACGAGCGGACACCCGGTCTACAACTCGACGCGCTGGCGCCACGCTGGGTCGCCCCCGTTTTGCAACGCATGCCGGAAATCGGGCAACTTTTCGACAGCCCTTTCGCACACGGCGAATTGTCCTTGAAGGCCCGTCACCGCGTCGCCCGCCAGTTGGCGCGGGGTGCTTACCAGCGCGCCTATGTGCTGCCCAACTCGATCAAATCGGCGCTGATTCCGTTTTTCGCCGACATCCCCGAACGCATCGGCTTCGTCGGCGAAAAACGTTATGGGCTGATCAATCGCCGCCATGTGCTGGACAAGGCCCTGCTGCCGCTGATGGTCGAGCGCTTCGCTCAATTGGCGGAAGCGCCGGGCGCGGCACTGCCGCGACCAGTGCCACCGCCACGATTGCGCTCCACCGACGAACAGCGTGCCGCCACCCTGGCCGCACTGGCGCTGCCAGATCCCGAAAAACTGGCCGTTTTCTGCCCCGGCGCCGAGTACGGTCCCGCCAAGCGCTGGCCGACCCGCCATTTCGCGACCCTGGCCGACGCCCTTGCCGAACAAGGCTACGCGATCTGGCTGCTTGGTTCGCCGAAAGACCAGCCGGTCGCCGACGAAATCGTTCGCGGCGCACGCGCGCCCCAGACCATGCGCAATCTGTGCGGTGCCACCTCGCTGGCACAGGCGATCGATCTCCTGGCCCGCGCCTCGTTCGTGGTCTGCAACGATTCCGGCCTGATGCATGTCGCCGCCGCGCTGGGAAGGCCGCTGGTGGCCGTTTATGGCTCGTCGTCGCCCGGTTTCACGCCGCCGCTGTCGGAACGCGCGCGGGTGATCAGTCTGCGGCTGGCGTGCAGTCCCTGCTTCGAGCGCGAATGCCCGCTGGGCCATCTCGATTGCCTCGAAAAATTGACGCCGCGACAGGTCCTTGACGCCTGTCCGACCGGGACGCCGAAATGATCGTCGTTTTCCCCAGCCCCGAGGACGTCGAAGCGGCGTTCTACGACGCCATCGCACGCGGCGATCTGAACGCCCTGATGAGCGTCTGGTCGGATGACGAAGAAATCGTCTGCATCCACCCGACCGGCCAACGGCTGACCGGCGCCAACGCCATCCGCGAAAGCTGGCGCGGCATTTTCGCCAACAATCCGCGTCTGTCGGTGCGACTATCGGGTAGCCAGCGCTGGCACGGCATGTTGATGGCCGTGCATAACGTCGTCGAAACCCTGCACATCGGCGATGAACAGCAACCGCACGTGCCCTTGCTGTCCACCAATGTCTTTCAGCGTGGCGCCAGCGGCTGGCGGCTGGTCGCCCATCATTCATCGACCGCCGCCGACAACAAACCGGGCGACGGTGGCGACAGCGACGACGAGAACGCGCCGCGGACCCTGCATTGACCGAATACCGCGCCCCCGCCTGGCTGCCCGGTGGCCACGCCCAGACCATCTACCCGTTGCTGATTCGGCCCGATCCGCTGCCCTATCACCGGCAGCGCTGGGAAACCCCGGATGGCGACTTCATCGACCTCGACTGGAACACCACTCCGCCACTGCTCGGCGCGGAACCGCCACCGCCAACGAAAACGCTGTCGCCGCCCGCACCATTGCTGGTTCTGTTCCACGGCCTGGAAGGCAGTTCCAGCAGCTATTACGCCATCGCCCTGATGCGCGCCGCCACCGCGCTCGGCTGGACCGGCGCGGTGGTCAATTTTCGTGGCTGCTCGGGCGAGAGCAATCGTCTGCCGCGCGCCTACCATTCCGGCGACAGTCAGGAAATCGACTGGATTCTGCGCCGCCTACTCGATCTCTTCCCCGACCGGCCGCGTTACGCCGTCGGCGTCTCGTTGGGGGGCAACGCGCTGCTCAAATGGCTTGGCGAACAACGGGAAGACGCCGGCAAGCGCCTGAGCGGCGCGGCGGCGATCAGCGCGCCGCTCGACCTCGCCGCCTGCGGCCATCAACTGGCGCGCGGCTTCAACCGCGTCTATACCCGCCATTTTCTGCACACGCTCAAACGCAACGCCGCCGAGAAGCTGCAACGCTATCCGCGGTTGTTCGACGAACGGCGGATGCGCGCCGCCAGCAATCTGTATGAATTCGACGACGCGGTGACCGCGCCGCTGCACGGCTTCAGCGGCGCCGACGACTACTGGCGACGCGCGTCGAGCAAGCCGTGGCTGACCGGCATCCGTTTACCCACCCTGCTGCTCAATGCCCGGAACGATCCTTTTCTGCCGGCCCTGGCCTTGCCGACACCGGCGCAGGTCGCCGAGGCGGTGCGTATTCAATTTCCACGCCAAGGCGGCCATGTCGGTTTCGTCACCGGCAGCCTGCCAGGCCGACTCGACTGGCTACCGCAACGCATTTTCCATTTTTTTCAGCACGAGGTTTGACATGAGCGCTCCCCTGCCCCCGGACATTTTCAAGGCTTACGACATTCGCGGCATCGTCGGCAACACCCTGACCGCCGACATCGTTCGCCGGATCGGACACGGTCTCGGGTCGCTGGCGGTCGAGCGCGGTCAGCGCGCCATCGCCGTCGGCCGGGACGGACGCCTCTCGGGTCCCGAACTGTCCGCCGCGCTGATGGAAGGCATCCGCCAGGCCGGCATCGACACCATCGACATCGGCTGCGTGCCGACGCCGGTGGTCTATTTCGCCGCTCACGAACTCGGCTGCGACAGTTGCGTGGCGGTCACCGGCAGCCACAACCCGCCCGACTACAACGGCCTGAAAATGGTTGTCGCCGGCGAAACGCTGGCTGGCGAGGCCATCCAGAGCATTCGCCGGCGCGTCGATGCCGGCGATCTGTGTCATGGCGCCGGGCAAGCCGGCAGCGCCGATGTCCGCGCCGCCTATCAGGCGCGGATCGCCGGCGATGTGCGGCTGGCGCGACCGATAAAGATCGTCATCGACTGCGGCAACGGCGTCGCCGGCGGTATCGCGCCGACCCTGTTCCGGGCGCTCGGCGCCAACGTTCGCGAACTTTTCTGCGAGGTTGACGGCAATTTTCCCAACCACCACCCCGATCCGTCGAAGCCGGAAAATCTGCAGGACCTGATCAAGGTCCTGCGCGACACCGACGCCGAAATCGGTCTGGCCTTCGACGGCGACGGCGACCGTCTGGGCGTGGTCACCAAGGATGGCGAGATCATCTACCCGGATCGCCAGTTGATGCTCTTCGCCGCCGATGTTCTCGCGCGCTGTCCCGGCCAGCGGATCATTTACGACGTGAAATGCACGCGTCGCCTGGCGCCGTGGATTCGCGAGCACGGCGGCGAGCCGCTGATGTGGAAAACCGGCCACGCGCTGATCAAGGCCAAACTGCGCGAAACCGGCGCGCCGCTGGGTGGCGAAATGAGCGGCCATGTGTTTTTCAAGGAACGCTGGTTCGGCTTCGACGACGGACTGTACGGCGGCGCCCGCCTGCTGGAAATCGTCACCCGCGCCGCCGACGCCAACGCCGTGCTCAAATCGCTGCCGGACAGCAGCTCGACGCCGGAACTGAACATCGGCATGCGGGAGGGCGAACCGTTCGCGCTGATCGAGGACTTGCGATGCCACGCCCATTTCGCCGGCGCGCGCGAAATCGTCACCATCGACGGCCTGCGCGTCGAGTACGTGGACGGTTTCGGCCTGGCACGGCCGTCGAACACGACGCCGGTGGTGGTGTTAAGATTCGAGGCCGACGACAGTGATGCCCTGGCGCGCATACAGGCCGATTTCCGGCGTGTTTTGCGCGAGGCGCGGCCGGGGCTTGAATTGCCCTTCTGATCGTTGATTATCCACGACTGTTCTTTGCGAAATTCGGTGACGATGACTGACTCCTCTTTCAAGGATGCCTTCCTTTTCAGGCAACCGATCCTCGATCGGCAGCAGGAACTGGCCGGTTATCAACTTTCCTTCCATGCCGGCGCCGACGGTCAGGCACAAAGCCGCCGCGGCGCCGCCGGGCCGCTGTGCGCCGCGTATTCCGAACTCGGCATGAGCAGCGCCCTGGGGAACAAGAGCGCCTTCATCGGCATCGACGCCGGTTTTCTGCGACAACCGGCGATCGAGTTGCTGCCGCCGGAAGGCGTGGTTCTCGAATTGCTGTTCGACGGCCCTCCCGATCCTGAAACCTTGACGCGTTGCCGCGGTCTGCGCGCGCGCGGCTATGCGCTGGCGCTGACCCGCTACCGCGGCATCGACGACAACAGCCGACCGTTGCTGCCGATGGTCGACGTCGTCGAAATCGATGTGCGGAACACCGACGAGCGGGAAATCGGCGATCTGGCCGGCTCGCTCCGACACCTGCCGATCAAACTGCTGGCGCAAAACGTCGACAATCGCCAGCAAATGGAACTCTGCCACAGCCTCGGTTTCGAGCTCTACCAAGGGCAGCATTTCGCGCAGGCGGAAGTGGTCAAGGACCGCCGCCTCTCCGCCTCGCAAATGGCCCTGGTCCGCCTGATCAATCTGGTCGGACGCGATGTGGACACCAAGGAAATCGAAGACGCCTTCAAGCACGAAGCCGCGTTGACGCTCAACCTGCTGCGGGTGGTCAACTCGGTCGGGCATCGCGGCAACCGCCTGGCGCAGCCGGTGACCTCCTTGCGTCACGCCATCACCCTGCTCGGGCGCCGCCAACTGCAGCGCTGGTTGTCGCTGCTGCTGATGGCGCCATCGGCCGGGAATGACCCGATGCGTTCGCCGCTGTTGCAGGTGGCGGCTTTGCGCGGCCGGATGATGGAACTGCTGTTGACCATGAGCCAGGTCAAGGATCACAAACTGGCCGATCTGGCCTTCCTGACCGGCATCCTCTCGATGATGCCGGCGGCGCTTGGCGTGCCGCTCGCCGAGATCCTGCAGCAGATCGCCGTCGAAAAACAGGTGGAAGCCGCCTTGCGCGCGCACGATGGTCTGCTGGGAACCAATCTCGCGCTACTGGAGTGTTTCGACAGCGACGACGCCACGGGCTGCGACAAACTGCTCTCCGCCCTACCCGGCCGGCTTGACCGGCACGCGCTCAACACCTGCCTGAGCGACGCCTTGCGCTGGCTAAACGGCGCCGGCGAGTAAGGTCGCAAAAAATCCGCAGCCAATCGGGCGCCTCCGGCCCGCGACGCGCCGGCAAGGCGAGAACGCGGTCGAGCAAGACATCGGCAACCGCGCGGTCTCCGAGGAGCAGCGCATGGAGTTCCAGCAATCCGCTCAAACGGCGCCGGTGCGTTCGCCAGGCATCGTCGGCGGCTGACAGCGCGCGTTGCCGCCAGTCGTCCAGGGTGTGGCGCTCGCCACGCGTCTTCGCGGAAGACCGCCGCGGTCAAAGGTAACAGCAGATCGTGGCTCGCTTGGCGAACACCATCTAACCCACGTTGGGCGGCGCCGTGCCATTGCCCCACACGCAACTACTTCCGTCGTGGCAAACGGCGCGACGCGTGGCGAACCATGACAAAGGCCACGAGCAGGAACGATAGCCAAAGCACGACGTTCGCCGCAAAAACGATAGCGATGCTGGAAGTGCCAGACGGGAAACCCTCGAAGAATCCACCGGCAGTGAACCACCAAACCGTGAGGCCGGGCTCCAGGAACCAATCGAGGATGTTCGCTACCACGCCGGGCACGACGGCCGGCTACCCCAGCACGCGGATAAGAACGCCACAGCCGGAAGCGAGGACGTCGCGAGAAGCAGAATGGTCCAGATGCCAGCTACTCTGGGCGGCATGGAATAGTCATCGCGGAGTCGCGTCAGACACTGTCCAACGAAAGTTTGCTAGCCGCTCGTGTCCGTGTGCACCGATGGACGCCTGCGGTACACGGTCCGGTTGAGCGGGAGTGGAACGAAGCCGCTACGCGGATAAGTCGCCTGATTGAACCTCTTGACCGATTCCGCACCTTCATTCCCTCACTATCGAGGGAAGTCATATTGCACCGTTTCGCGAGGACAAACCAGCATGCCGAACGACCTCTCCGACCACCTCGACGGCAATGCCAAACCCATCTCACGCACTTCAAAATCAATGTCTTGCAGCCAAACACCACTCAGCCGGGTTGGACAGCGACCTGCAATTCGATGCTCAGCCGCGTCTGCGCGGCCAGACTGTCGTCATCCTGATAAGCGCTGACCAGCAGCGAATGCCTGCCAGCCTTGCTGCCGACTACCTGAAAAGTCACCGGCTGCGAATTCTGGCGCGGCCGCAGCTTGACGAGGTACGAGCGCGGTTCGATGGTAAACGTCGCGCCGGTCACTTCGATGCGGTATTTGACCAACTCACTGTTCTCGCGGCGAAAAACGCTGCCTGGCGCGGAAACGACCTGTTCGAGGTCGGCGACGCTCAGCGGCGGCGCGTCCGGCTGCCGCACGGCGATCATCAGATCGAAAGCCTCGCCGACCGTCGCCGTGCGCGGCAACACCGCGTCGAGGCGCAATTTTTCTTCGATGAGCGCCGCGTCGGGAGTGGCCGCGCCCACCGGTCCCTGCTGGATGACGAGATGGTCGATTTTCACCGTGTCGGCGCTGATGCCGGTGTTGAGCGTCGCCTGCGCGCCGGCTTCGATGCGCGTCCGCGGACCTCGCACGGTTTTCCGGTAATTGTTCTGGGTGCCGATCACCTGACCGCCGCTGACGCTACCGACCTTGACCCGCGTTTTGTTGCCGCCGACCGGGAGAACGGCATCGACCACCGAGCGCTCGGCGCCGGTCGACGGCGGGTCGTCGTCCGGCGCGTCGGCAACCGCAAGGCCGCGCATGTGCGTGGACAATGCCGGGAGGCGCGTCGATTTCCTGGCGGCGAGGCCCAAGGTCTTGACGCTTAACAGGCTGCTCAAAACCCCCGCCCCAGCTACGCCGATGAGATAATTCGAACCTTGCCTGAACGAGATGGAAAAAAGATGAGAAGGCCCGACACGACGCAGCCTGCGATGTTCAGCTACCGGACGCTGGAAGAGCGGATTCCGGCAAGTCATCCGCTGAGGAAGCTGCGGGTGGTGGTCGATGGGATTCTGGGCGCGAT
>JAKOTN010000149.1 GCA_029776255.1 Pseudomonadota bacterium | reverse complement strand
CCGGCACGCGAGGCCACCAGCACGAAAGCCCGCGCGGTCGCCGGCTGACGACGACCGCCCACCACGCCGCCGCGTCAGCCGCTGCCGCGCCGCGACCGGCGACCGCCGCGCCGGACCGCGTGCCGCCGAAGCAACACGGCTGGCGGCCGCGAAGAGAACGAACGCTCAAACGCTTTCCTCCCGAAAGGCCCAACGTTTGAGGTAACCGGCCGCCGGAGCCGCGCAGCGGCGGAGGGAACCTGCAAGCGCAGCTTGCAGGCGGTCCGTGTTGACCGAGTGGTTAGCGATGTTTTGCACTCACGGCCTCGAAGAAGAAAGAGACGCTATCAACCTCACCATTCATAAGAAGCTTGTGCACTTTGCCAACGGGATTCCAGAAAATTCCGTCTTTCGTTGTCACACCGATAACCGTCAGCCCACCGGCTTGAGCCTCCTTGGGCGGCTCTGACCATTGCGCCCCGGGAATATGACGGACAATCACCTCACCGACATAGGCGCCAAGGATAAATAGGATGCCTGGGATTTCTTCCGGCTTCAGGCCGTCTCGACGGAGGTTAAGAACAATTTTGTCAATGCTCTTGAGGCTGTTCGGAGAGTAGTCGAGGACTGTGCCATCCACCTTCTTGGCTGTTTCGACAGCCTGCTGTGCAGCCATTGAAGCTTTTGATGCGATGTCATTGCCGCTCATGGCGGATGTGGAAACCCCCGCGATGCCAACCGCAACCAACAGTTTCTTTAAAAATTGCATAGAAGAGTCTCTAAGATCGCTAACGTTTGAATTCAGCGGCGTAGCGCGGCCGGCGCGGAGTCCGCTGGAATGATGGGTTGGGCATCATGGTTGAAATGCCTCCGATGCGGCAGCCTGAAACTGCCGCCAGAGAGCGTCCTGTAACTGCGCCGAATTGATGTCTTTGGCTTTGACCAGATACCACTCACGGTCTTCCTGCTCTACACGGATAACGCCATGAATCTTCTGAAACCGAGCCGGTAGGGACATAAATATGCGGGTACCGAGATAAAGTTCTGCGCCCTCAAATAAACCAACCCTGTAACTCCAAGGCGCGGTGGCAGGTTGAATCTCAAAATTCCAGTCGCTCTTCTTCGGCGGGTAACCCATATCTTGTCGAATGTAGGGATCTGCGCCTTCAGGCGTGGCGGCCATAACTATTGCTCCGCATGAAAAGATTAGAAGGGCAAAAAGCAAACGCTTCATACAGAAGATCCTTCCCGTGCCCTTGATGCCCAACGTAGAGCTAACCGGCGCTGCGCGGCTTTATCGCGCAGCGTCCAGCGACTGAAAGGAGCGAGGTTGAGCGCCGGGTTAGCCGTCGGATTAGAAATAGCTGCCATTACCATCATTCCATATCTCATAGCCTTCAAGCTCATCGCTCTTGACAGGGACTATCTTGATGAATCGAGCATTCCAAGTTGCAAACGATCTGCGACTGATAGGCGCATGACCCATACCAAGAGGTTCGTCTGGTTTTCGGTCCATACCGGCCATATACAGTTTTGACTCGTCTAGCGTGGCTGGATGCTCCGGGAACTGATTGCTGTACATGCGAACGTGAACACCCTGAGGATCAAGCTTCAGTATTTTGATTACAGAGTAGCCTCCGTTCTCATCTGGAGTTGAGTAAAGGCCTCCCTCGACAAGGTATTCCTTGCCGCAGGCTCCAACGAGCAGGCAGAAGTACGTGAGAAGTGTTGTGGGAATTTTCATGGGACGGCTAACGTA
>JAKOTN010000148.1 GCA_029776255.1 Pseudomonadota bacterium | reverse complement strand
TCCGTCTTGGCATTGAGCGCGGCTTCGCTGAGCAGGTCGATGTACAGCGCGTAGTCGCCTTCCTCAAAGAAGACGCAACTTCTTCGGTTACCTCGCTGCGTCACGTGGTGAGGGTAACCGGGAACAACAAGTCTTGGTAGGCGAGCCATGCCGCAACCATGGACTAATTCGGTAATTTAGTAAACTGTCACCGTAATTCCGTGTCGGCAGCATGGCGAGGTCAAGCTATTCACCAGTCCGGCGCTGCTCGATGAACTGGCCGACGTGCTGACGCGGCCCTCGGTCGCCAAGCGGCTGACGGTCATCAACAGGACGGCGCGCGAGGTGCTGGCCGATTACGTCGAGGCGGTGGAGGTCGTCGAGCCGGAACACGTTCCCCGCGTGGTGCCCACGGATGCCGATGACGATCAGGTGATCGCCGCCGCCATCGCGGCCAGTGCCGACTGGATCGTGTCGGGCGATGCCGATCTGCTTTCGATGGGCAGCCATCAGGGGATTCCGATCATTACTGCCGCCCAGGCGGCGCAGCGAATCGCCGCTTAGACGGAAGGCCGCGCAAGGAGGCCCTTCTCTTAACGGCTCCCCGCCAACGGCGGGGATGGGGGAGGTTTTCTTGTATAAAGCAACAACTACTCGTTTCCAAATTTTCTCGATACACTAGCCACAACCTCTGTAGCATTTGGATTAACCCGCAAATACGCGCCCAATGCTGTTGTCACATATCTTTGGAACTTATCCCGGCTCATATAAAACTCAGGGTGTGCCATCTCAAAAAAATCTGGATCAACAAAAGCGCGAAAGTGCGCTCCCGCAGGCCAAGCAGCATACCCAGGCATATTGTTTCCTACATCCCGCCTTTCCAGCATCCAACCAGGTTCGCCCTCAATACCCCCTATTTGATCTCCTTCTGTCAATAGAGACGCAAGCTCATCTAACCGAGCGTCAAGCAAGAGGGAATTCAACGCAAATTTCACAGATGCATCAACATCAATGTGAGGTGCAAAGTTACCGAAAGCAGAGTTCAGATAATCCATGACATCCCTCTACTTGATTGGGTGAACATTGCCAACAAAGTTGTTTCCATACTTGTCGGTATTGATATACACACGGAAGTTCACACCGCCATGTGAAACATCAAATGTTCTTTGTGCTGGATTCGTCAGGAACTGCTGCCAGCCTGTTTCCCCTGCCTTCATTGAGTAATTCAGCATAGTCTGATCGCCGAATACCGCAGGGTCATATACAGTTTTTGCGCCTGATACAGTCTTGCCTGTCGCTGAATTTACATAGCTATATTTAAGCTCCGAAACCCCTGCGGTAGCCGTTGGATTGATCGTATAACTTGCTCCCTGCGCATCCAAGGCGGCTGTGGCATTTTGCAGATTATGCGTACCACTCAGTTGCCCAGATTTTGTAAACCCATCAGGGCCAGCCAAATGGCTAGGCAAGTCTGTTCGATATGCCAAACCTTCAGTAAAAGCGCCTTCTCCCTTTGCGGCCTGAACACCCTTAAACACCGCCGCGCCCTCACCGAGGAACTCAGAGGGATAACCGAACAGTTTACTCGCGACTTTTGCCGAAAGCGCCAAGCCCGCACCGAGCAGTTCGCCGATGCCAAGATCGACGACACCCTGCGCGACCGTCTCCTGAAATCCATTGCTCGCCCGAGTGGGCGTGGAGAGCAGCGCCGTGTTCAAGAAACGGATCGCCCCCGTCCCGGGGCTATTGGCGTAAACAAACGCCCCCTGTGTGCCATGGACCGCATTCCCCATGGCAATGGCCTCCTGGACCTTCTGGTTGCACAGATCGGGCATGCTGCCGGCGCACGCCCGAGCAAGAGCAAGATCGCGCTGGGCAGATAGCCAGGCGAGTTCGGCCTTGGTCGTGCATGCATCGCTCTTGCCGGCATCGCAGCCCGCCACCGCGTTCTCATAACGCTCCTTCTCGGAGAGTTGCATCCTGTTCGGGCGTCGGTGGTCGAGGAAATTATTCCCCACCTCATTCAACGCCGCCGCCGCGCCCGGGGCGCCGCCGACGGTCGCCCCCACCGCCGTGCTGGTGGCGGCGGTGATCGCCATGGCGAGCGGGCCGTCGATGCCGGCCTGTTTGAGTTGCCCGGCCACCACCGGGGCGGTGAGCGTGTCCCTGAAATGGCTCTCGACTGCGGTGTTGGTCGCCGCCGCGATGTCGAGGTTGTTTTGTGCGACCAATGTCGTGCCGTTGTCGCCGACGACCGCGCTGCCCAGGACGGTCAGGTCTTGACCGGCGGTGAGCGTCACGCCCGTGAGCGTCATGCGATGCTGGGCGACCAGACGGCCACCGGCGTTGGCGAGTTGGCTGGCGTTCAGTGTCAGGTTGTCGGCCGCGGCGATGAGCCCGGTGGAGTTGTCCAGGGCGCCGGCGATCAGGTCGACGGTCGATTGACCGCGAATGCCGCTCGTGCCGCTCGTGCCGCCGGTGGCGGTGTTGGTCAGGATCTGGCCGTGGGTGTCGATGGCGAGCGCGCCGGTGGCCTGAAGCAAGCCGCCGGTGTTGGTGAGTTGGCCGCTGTTGACGGCGAGCGCGCCATCGGCCACCGCTTTTCCGCGCGTGTTGTCGAAGGTCTGCTGCCGGGTGTCGATCGCCAGCGACCGGCCGAGCAGCGTGCCGT
>JAKOTN010000142.1 GCA_029776255.1 Pseudomonadota bacterium | reverse complement strand
TTTTTTAATGGATAAGTGATATTGAAACCATCGAACATAAATTTATTATTAACGAAAAATATATTAAAATCGACTATATTGTTTATTGCAATTCTAGAATAATGCAGGGGTATATGATATTTGGTCGAAAAATAATCAAATAGTACTGGGCTGAGACTATGAGCTATAGGATAACCAATGACAGATAGAAGCATTTTTTTTATTCGAAATTAATAAAAATAATTTGCAAAGTGATCTGTATATTTGTTTGTTTTGTGTTTGTGTGCCATTTCTTTGAAGGATATGATTATATGCCTTTACGTTGCTTTTTTTGTTATTTATTATCGCATCCATGATTCAGAATATTTCAGGGCTAAAGCCCATTCCTCTTCTTTGTAGTTCCACGACCTAAAGGTCGTGGTTAATAAATGGTATGATTGTTTGTTCATACGAGGTGTTTTATTGATGCGATTTGTTTGTGCGATTCGTTTTAGGGTGATTCGTTAATGGGGCAATTCACGAATTGCCCATACAATGTTTTTGTTATTTATTATCGCATCCATGATTCAGAATATGTCAGGGCTAAAGCCCATTGTTTTTCTTTGTTGTTCCACGACCTAAAGGTCGTGGTTAATAAATGGTATGATTATTTGTTCATACAAGATGTTTTTATTGGGGGTTTATATCATATTCATCATTGTTCCAATTCTTGGGATTGTTCGCAATATAATGACGAATGCGCGATAAATCATCGGTATCGCGTATGATATGTTCGTAATAATTGCGTTGCCAGACAGGAATGCCAGGGGTTTGACGAATTTGATTTATTTGTTTAGTTATGGTTGATTTAAATAATCGTACAATGGTTGGAATTGAATTTTTTGTGGGTTTCCCAAATTGTTCAATTTGATTATTTTCATTTATTTTTCGCCCTATTGTAGAGACACGTTGCAACGTGTCTCTACAATAACAAAATTCATCATTAATAATTAAAATTCCATGCAAATGATTTGGCATAATAACGAATGCATCAATAACAATATTTGGTCAAATAATGCCGGTTTTCTGCCATTCGGATTTTATCAATTCCCCGAATTCATTTAACATTATTTCTCTATCAACAATATTCCCAAATAAACATTGTCTATTGTGCGTGCAAATGGTTATGAAATATGCACCTGGTTGAGAATAATCGTATCCAGGTAAGCGAATGGATTCAATACGATATTTATCTTTAAATAGAGCCATTTT
>JAKOTN010000133.1 GCA_029776255.1 Pseudomonadota bacterium | reverse complement strand
TCCCTACGCCACTCATGCCGACATGAAGGCTGTCAGCTTCGAATACATCGAGGTCTTTTACAACCGCAAGCGGCAGCATTCGACCCTCGGTTACAAATCGCCGATTCAGTTCCTGGAAAACTGGATCAGAGAGCAGCATCAGGAAAAACTGATAGCATGAAACTTACCCTTTGGCAGACGAAAAACCGAGGGAACCTCATACCCTGCTCCCGACATGCGGTAGTAGTCCCTATCGTCAGCGCACTTCTGTTCAGCACTCCGGCTGCCGCGACCACCGACCTGCCCTCACTTGGCGCCACACTGGAGGAGTTAACCGTTTCGGGAGTGTCATCTGGCGCTTATATGGCTGTCCAATTCCAGGTGGCGCATTCGCGGCTGGTGCGCGGCTCAGGAATCATCGCCGGCGGGCCGTATTACTGCGCCCGGGGTGCGGCATGGCGCGCCTTGTTGCAGTGCATGAATCCCCCTTCGTGGACTGATGCGCCGTCGCTAACGAACCTGCGCGCCGAGGCCGAAACGCTAGCCCGTGACGGTCGTATCGACCCGCTGGAGAATTTGCGCGACGACCGGGTATGGCTGCTTTCCGGCGGCAAGGACCGGGTTGTTAAATCGACAGTCATGGAGCGTTTGGCGCTTTTCTTCAGTGAGTGGCTTCCACCTTCGGCGATACGATTGATCAAAGTACCGGAAGCCACTCACGCGATGATTTCGGTTGGCGATCCGCAAGCCAAACCTTGCAATAGCAACGAGTCACCTTACATCAACCGCTGCGACGATCTAGACCCCGCCGGAGAAATGCTCACGCATATGCTGGGACGCTTGCAAGCGCCAAGTGACGGGACAAGTGGGGAAATGCTGCGCTTCGATCAAACACCGTTTATCGACGGGAAAGCGATTGACGCGAGTCTAGCCGATGCCGCTTACGTTTATGTGCCGCATGTTTGCCGCGTTTCTACGTGTCGGATACACATCGCTTTCCACGGCTGCCGACAAAGCGCGGCGAACATTGGACAGCGCTTTGTCGACGGAGCCGGCTATAACGCGTGGGCCGATAGCAACCGGCTCGTGGTGCTCTACCCGCAAACCGTTCCGCGATACGGCCCCGCACTAGGCTCTTGGACATGGCTTAACAACCCTTTCGCCTGTTGGGACTGGTGGGGCTACAGCGGCAGCGGCTATCACACCCGCGACGGTTTACAGATCAAGGCGGTGCGGGCGATGATCGAAAAATTGACCATGCCCCGGCAACCGTAGCATAGACCTCCCGGCAGGACGAGAGGGCATCGACAAATTTACGAAGAAGACGACCCTCCGCTGACTTTGCCGTATATCACGAGCAGAATCACCGCCATGATCACCGAGACGATGAAACCCGCCCCCTCGCCAGCTCGATACCAGCCGAAAAACTGACCGACAAGACCGGCCAATAGCGAACCGCCAATGCCAAGCAAAATCGTGACGATAAAACCCATATTTTCCTTGCCAGAATGCAGGAATTTGGCGATCACTCCAATCAAAAAACCAACAACGATTGTCCAAACGATACTCATTGCCGACTCCTTTTCAAGGGCGTTACGAAAGGATGGCGGGTGTGTTACCGCCATCCCGCTGACTAGCAATCGTTTATTCTCCCGTCGTTTTCGTTCCTGAAAAACGCCAACTATTTCCGCCAACACGTTATTAGCAACGGGCAACGGCTTACTCTGCCGGAATGCGCAACACCTGACCGGGATAAATCTTGTCCGGATGACTGAGCATTGGCTTGTTGGCTTCGAAAATAATCATGTATTTGTTGGCGTCGCCATATTGCGCCTTGGCGATTTTCGACAGATTGTCTCCTGAAACGACGGTATAAAAGCTTGCTTCCGGCTCGCTTTGATCGACGGTCAGCATGTCATTGACTTTAGAAACACCGGTCACGTTCCCACAACAAAGCAGAATTTTCTCCTTGCTGGCCTGGTCGCCGGCCACACCAAAAACCGTCGCCACGCCACTGGCGCCGTCGAAAGTCACTGCGAGTCCGGTGACCGACAGCCCCTGACTGTTGATGTAAGCCTCAATTGCGTCGCCAGCCGTACGATTCATCTCCTCCAAACGGGCTTTCGCTGCTTCGTCGTCAGGCGAGGCGGCGAAAGCCTCTGACGCCTCCTCGGCTTCCTTGGCGCCGAAAAGTTTTTCGCCAGCTGACTTAACAAAATCGAGAATTCCCATGTCATTTCTCCTTTATTCCTGGACCGGCTAACGCCGAAAATTCATCTAGATCGGTTCTACCCGTGTCTGCTCTTACCACACGGGCGCTGATCAGTCTAACAGGTAGATCAATCTCACAACAAAATTTTTCGATTCATTAAAAACCGAGAAACATGAAACACATCAATAAGACTTAATTATTTAATATAATCGACACCTAGTCGCTAATTAGACTTATTTGCAAATCGCGGCACACCTCATTTTCGACGATTATTTATCAAATAAAATTCCGTTAACGAAATGACTCCATCGCTGGAATTAATAATCCCCTATGCCGTGAAGAGGCAAATAGTCGAAATACGCCAACTGGATGAGAAATGGCGTCAATCCGTCGAACGAGCAATAATGATAAGCGTTGGGCGCAGACGTTGTCGGGAAACCGATTGGCTCTTTTCCGATCCCCGGTTACGTGCTGATTATCGAGATGCCCGTGTTCGCGTCGTGGCAACTCGTCGGCAAGGCGTCTGACTCGGACGACGTGTGTAGAGAGCCCGTTCATGGTGACTGTGACACCGCTGGCCGCACCGGGAGTCGTTCTGGTGAACGGCGTTCGCGGCCGTTACCCAATGCTTGACGGTTTTGGCTCGTTCGCTTGCGGCGTGATGACTTTGATGATCACCATTAAAATCCATGGGATTTTGTATTTTTTACCGCCACTGGCTTGGCGGCGACAACCCATGCGCGGCGCTGGCGATGCTGGTCGATTCGCTGATAACAGCGCGCAAACCAAAACACACGTCCATGACCAACCGCCTGACGTGGCGCCCAACGGGAGTTCTTGGACTTTGCCAAGGGATGAAAACCATGCATGCCACCTTGTACCGCCCTTCGTCGCTGCTCCTCGCTTGCCTGACGCTGACGCTTGGCGCCTGCCAAAGTGCTCCACCTCCTGCCAGCGATAACGGGCTGGAAATCAATATCGCTCACATCAATGACCATCACTCGCACCTCGACGCGCAAACCGATTTCGAATTGATAATCGACGGCCGTCCGACACGTGTCGAGGCCGCCGGCTTCCCACGCCTGACGAGCTTGTTCAAAACGCACGCCACGCGGCCGAATCTATTGAAACTGCATGCCGGTGACGCGATGACCGGCACGCTTTACCACACGCTATACCAGGGCGAAGCCGATGCCGCGCTGATGAACACTGTCTGTTTCGATGCCTTCGAACTCGGCAACCACGAGTTCGACGAAAGCGACACCGGCTTGCGCCGCTTTCTCGACCATTTGCGTGTCGGCCCCTGCCGAACCACCGTGCTGGCGGCAAACGTCGCACCGGCGAGTGGCTCGCCACTCGCCCCGAGCACTGGCGACGATTATCTGCGGCCGTATCTGCTGAAACAGGTCGGCGGCGTCGCGATCGGCATTCTCGGCCTCGAAACCCGTGACAAAACCCGGAATTCCTCGCGACCGCTACCGGAAACACGCATCGACGACGAAGCCGACACCGCGCAGAGGTACATTGATCAGTTGCGCGCCCAAGGGGTTCGACACATCGTCCTGCTCACCCATCAAGGCTACGCCGCCGATATCGCCATCGCCGCAAAACTCAGCGAAGTGGACGTCATTGTCGGTGGTGACTCGCACACGCTGCTTGGCGATTTTTCGATGATCGGCATTGGCGGCGCCGGTCCCTACCCGACCACGGTCCGCAACCGCGACGGCGATCCGGTGTGCATCGTGCAAGCCTGGGAATACGGCAAGGCTTTCGGTCTGCTCAACGTGCGCTTTGATGACCAGGGTCGAGTCGTCGCCTGCCGCGGCGAAGTGACACTGCCGATTGGTGACGACTTTCGCCAGCAAGACGCAAGTGGCGCTTACGTTGCCGTCGATTCAGAGAAACGCAAGCGGATCGCGGAAAATCTGGAACAACGGCCCAACGCTCACCACGTGCGCGTGGTGCCCCCAGACCCGCAAGCGCAGGCCGAGTTGACGCGCTTTTCCGCTCGTCTCGCTGACATGAAGAAGCGGCGCATCGGCGTCGCCAGCGAACCGCTATGCCTGGTGCGCGTGCCCGGGGAAGCGACCAACCGCAGTGCTGGTTTGGCCGGTTGCGAAACCGCCAACACCCTGGCGCGCGGCAGCGATATCGCGCAAGCCGTGGCCGATGCGTACCGACAGGCCAGCAAGCAAGCCGATATCGCCCTGCAGAATGCCGGCGGGATTCGTGCCGCCATTCCGCAAGGCGAGGTCAGCTTTGACACCGCCTACACCGTGCTGCCGTTCAGCAATGTACTTTACGAGTTGCGACTCAGCGGCCAGCAGATAGTCGAGGTACTCGAAGAGGCCGTCGCCAACCACCTCGACCGCGGCAGTTCCGACGGCTCGCATCCTTACGCCGCCGGCCTGCGCTGGCGACTCGACATGTCGCAACCGCGCGGCCACCGCTTCACCCGCCTCGAGGTTCGGCGCAAAGCGAACGACACGTGGCAGACGCTGCGCCCGGAAGACATCTACACCGTGGTCACCAGCGATTTCCTGGCGCAAGGCGGCGACGGCTACCACACCCTGGCGAGACTCCACGCCACCGGCGCCAGCGTCAACACTTACCTCAACTACACGCAAACCTTCGTCGACTACCTACTTGCGAGTGGCACCGTCACCCGGCCGGTCGCGTCCGACTACAGCCATCAAGGCGTTATCGACCGAAGGGGCAACAAACTGCCTTAAGCGTCCCGCCAAACGGCATCAAAACAGTAACTGTAAGCGCATTCTCTTGAGTAAAATCGCGGCTGCTTTACGTTTTGCCGTTCAATGGGCACAGGTCGATTTCCCCTCCGCGGAATGGCGGCAGAAACCTGCCGTCATCTGTTTCACGATCATCGTGCCCGCCTACAACGAACAAGGAAGCGTCATTTTCCTGATCGAAGAAATTCTCGCCACGCAGAAGACGCCGTCCCGTGCTTTCGAAAGCATGCACCTGCTCCGATTGTCTGGACCCGCTTTTTTACACCGGTTGTCTTTTGCATGGCATAAGCCCGTCGGACGTCATGGAGTGACATGAAGGCCATTTTTTCGAGACGCCAATGGCAATCGTAGCGTTCCTTGAACTCGGCTACGGCGACACGAACGTCGGCGAGGTTTTTGTAGATACGTCCATGGAAGAGCTGGTCCTTCAACGACCGATTGACTCGTTCGGCGACACCATCGGTCTGCGGTTCGGCGACAAAGGCGACGCTTGGCGCAATGCCCAAGAATATGATTTTGTTTAGGAAGTCGTCAGCGGCATATTGCGTACCGCAGTCCTTTGCAGTCGCGCCCACGCCTTGCGATGACCCTCGCCAGTAAAAAGCGAGGCGGCCCGGTCCGCACGGCCAGGAGTTCGGCGTCCGCCATCTTCGGCTTCGTGCCGCGCCGCACCGCACTGGGGACAGTGCCACCATTGGGGCTGTCTCCCGCGCTTGCTGCGCGTAGATTGTCGAGCGCTGAAATTCGAGCACCGGCAAACTCCGCTTCAGACCGTGGGTTTTGCCTGCTCCATCGGCAGTCTCGCGGCTCATCGCGATGACGTTCGTCCGACCGAAAGGCGCTTCGCCTGTCTTTCCTTGCGCAGACTCTCGACCTCCATGACCGAGTGCGCCGAGCGCCTGTTGGCATCGTCCAGTTGGGCCGAAACCGGATCGTTCTCGCGTTCCTTGAGACCCCCTTCTATGCGTGCCAGAGCCCGATCACGCCACTGCTCGAGCCTGAATATCGGCACCGATACTTCGCGGAAGATGTCGCCCTCCGGCTCGTTGCGCCGCAGACGTGATGCCACACCCTTCTTCCGCCCAGCCGACCAGCGCTTCACTTCGGCGCCCCCCTTCAACTTCCGATTCGTTCCACATTCCTCAACTCTTTTTTCAAACACGATTTAACCCCAAATCCGTGTCCAGAAAAATCGAGGGCGGCTCATCTGATCCAGCGCCCGTACAACCCGCTCTGACCTTAACGAACGGTCAATGTCGGTGGCCGTTGACTCGGCACGATAATGCTTCAACTATTCAGGTATTCCCTCATGTTGCGCGTTTAAAAAAAGATGCAAGATATTGGCCCTTGGAGCAACTGCACGAACGGCGTAGGGAAATGGTGCGGTTGCATCGCAAGGGCTACGGCGTGATCCAAATCGCCGAGTTCAGTGGACTTTCATATCCGACAGTTCGGTCTGCGATTAATCAATATAATGGAGTTGCCCCTATCGGGTGGACAGGTTAGCGCTTGGTTTTCAAGCGGGTTGAGCCTCCTCGGGCGTAGGGTTATCCACGGCGCCGCCGCTGGCCCCTCTCAGGCCAGAGGCGGCGCGGTGGATAACCCGGGGTTCGGGGCTGGCTGACTGCACAGAGTGGTGGTGTTTCTTTTCGTAGTTCATGGGTGACAGATAGCCGAGCGCGGAATGGCGCCGGCGCGGGTTGTACCAGCCTTCGATCCAGGTGAACACGGCCAGGCGAGCCTCGATTTTGGTGCGGAAGGTGTTGCGGTCCAGTAGTTCGCATTCCAGGCTGGCAAAGAAACTCTCCGCCATGGCGTTGTCGTAGGCATCGCCTACGGTGCCCATGGACGGCTGGATGCCCATTTCCCGGGAGCGCTTGCCGAAGGCCAGGGCGGAATACTGGCTGCCTTGGTCGCTGTGGTGGATCACCCTGTGGGGTTTGCGCGTGGCCACGGCCATGTTGAGCGCCGAAAGCACGAGTTCCGTGCGCATATGCTCGCCGATGGACCAACCGACGACCCGCCGGCTGAACACGTCCAGCACCATGGCCAAATAGATGAAGCCCTGCCAGGTCGGCACGTAGGTCATGTCGGCCACCCAAAGGCGATTGGGTGCGTCCGCCACGAACTGGCGCTTTACCAGATCGGGCGCCGGGTCACGGTCGGGATCACGCCGGGTGGTGACCACGTAGCCACGGCGGCGGCTCACGCCCTGCAAGCCCACCAGGCGCATCAGGCGGGCGACGCGCTTGTGGCTGACGGTCTCGCCTTGCTCCAGCAGTTCGGCCCGAACCCGGGGGCGGCCGTGGCTCCCGCCGGATTCCTTGTGGATCAGCCGGATACGCTCGGTCAGCACGGCATTCGCCACGGCGCGCGGGCTGGGCGCCCGCTGTCGCCAAGCATAGAAGCCGCTGACCGACACACGCAGCACGCGGCACAGGGTACGCACGGGGAAGTCGGCCTGGCGCGCCATCACGAGTTCGAAGAGTTCGAGGTGGAACCTTCGCTCCTTCTGGCGAACCAGGCCGTAGCCTTTGCCAAGATGTCGCGCTCCATCTTCAG
>JAKOTN010000098.1 GCA_029776255.1 Pseudomonadota bacterium | reverse complement strand
GCGCTAGTGTAGCGTTCGATTCTTGATTGAACTTAAAAAGTCGGCTGGTATCCCATGCTCAACTGGAGCTTGAAAGGGAGCCAATCCATGCGAGTTGCGCCAAAGATCGAATTGACGGATGAAGAGCGTGCGGCGTTGACGAAGCTTTGGCGCTCGGGCCTGACGAGCGTACGTCTGGCGCAGCGCGCACGCATCATCTTGCTGGCAGACCAGGGCCTGAACAACAAGGATATTGCCGCGCAACTGGGCATCGGTCGCATGCAGCCGGCGCGCTGGCGCGAGCGCTACCTGCAAGGCGGCATCAAGGCTATCGAGCGCGACTTGCCACGCGGCGCGCCGCCGGTAAAGGTGGACGTGGCCCAGCTGGTGCAGTTGACAACCCAGAGCAGCCCCGAAGCGATCACGCACTGGAGCACACGCAAGATGGGCACGCTGCTGGGCGTCAGCGCCAGCACCGTGATGCGCCATTGGCATGCGCACGGGCTCAAGCCGCATCTGGTGCACAGCTTCAAGGTCTCGCGTGACCCCCAGTTTGCCCAGAAGCTCGAAGACATCGTGGGCTTGTACATGTCCCCGCCTGAGCATGCCCTGGTGCTGTGCTGCGACGAGAAGAGCCAGGTGCAGGCGCTCGATCGCACGCAGCCGGGACTGCCCCTGAAGAAGGGGCGTGCGCAGACGATGACGCACGACTACAAGCGCCACGGCACGACCACATTGTTTGCGGCGCTCAACGTGCTCGATGGCCAAGTCATCAGCCAATGCCAGCAGCGCCACACCCATGTGCAGTGGTTGAAGTTCCTCAAGCAGATCGACCGCGAGACACCCAAGGACAAAACGCTGCACCTGATCGCCGACAACTACGCCACGCACAAGCACCCGGTGGTGCAGGACTGGCTGGCCAAGCACCCGCGCTTTCACATGCACTTCACGCCGACCTCGGCGTCGTGGCTGAACATGGTCGAGCGTTTCTTTCGTGACCTGACCACAGAACGGCTGCGCCGCGGCGTATTCACCAGCGTGCCGCAGCTGGTGGCCGCCATTGATGAATACGTGGCACATCACAATACCAACCCCAAACCGTTCATCTGGACCAAGAGCGCCCGCGACATCCTGCAGAAGGTCATTCGGGCCAATAGCCGATTAAGCTCCAAACAGAATGGAACACTACACTAG
>JAKOTN010000095.1 GCA_029776255.1 Pseudomonadota bacterium | reverse complement strand
GATCCAGTTGCGCAAGGTCTGGTCGCTCAGCCCGAGTTCCCTGCAAACCATGCCTACGCTTTGCCCGTCCTTGACGCGCTTGACCGCCAGTTCCTTGAACTCGGTCGTGTATGCCTGCTTCGGTATCTTCATTTCCTGCCTTCCAAAAGTGACGACAATTTTAGGTCACCCTTGGCAGACGAAATTTCGGGGGAAGCTCAGCTGCGCAGAAGAATGAATTCACATGGCTGGTGACTACCAGCCCAAAGGCCTTTGTTGCGACTGCGCGTGTACTCACGGGCGCAGCGAATGTACTTGTCACCCCAGGACTTCATCCAGAGATTGCGCACGAGCGTGCTGGCGAGCTTGACCTTCTGTTGACGCAAATGGGCGATGCCGCAGCCATTGGCGAAGTCGGCCTTGATGGCTCGTCTCGGTATAGCAAGAGCTACGATGTTCAGCGCGGCCTATTTGAGGCCATCATTGAACGTAGCTCGGCACTGGGCGGTCGTGTGCTCAGCATTCATTCACGCCAAGCTGTGAATGATGTATTGGCTATTTTGGATCGACATGCCGGATTTGGGACCGCAGTAATGCACTGGTTCACAGGGACGGTAAAGGAGCTGCGAGCTGCGGAAGAGCGAGGCTGCTGGTTCAGCATCGGGCCAGCCGCATTTGCATCGAGTAGTGGCCGGGCTTTGGCGGCAAAGCTACCGCGGCACTTTGTTGTTCCCGAAAGTGACGGCCCATTTGCACGGATCGATGACAAGCCAGTTCCGCCCTGGAGCGCTGACCTCACCGCCTGGCACCTTGGACAAGCATGGGGTGTCTCCCCCCAGGAAGCGGCAACTCTGCTGAGCGAAAACTCTCACCGTCTCCTGGCGATCATGAAGCAGCGCTGAGCGCTAGTTGGCATCGTTCCGTGCGTGGGTCTTCCACCCGTCCAGCTTATCTGCCCAGTCTTGCATCATGACTCGCCGCTCGTCCAGGTAGGTAGCGTGGTTGTATGTGCGCCGAACACTGTTCGGCTCCGCATGTGCAAGCTGGGCTTCAATGGCATCGGGTCGATAACCCAGTTCATTGAGCCGGGTGCTGCCCGTCGTGCGCGTGCCATGCGGGCTGTACTTGGTTGCCCAGCCGAGCTTCTTGAGCGCCTGCCGCAGGGCTGCGTCGGCCATTGGGCGCTGGCGGTCATCGCGGTTCGGGAAAACGAACTTCGTGTGCCCCGTGATTGGATGCATGGCCTTGAGGAGTTCGACCGCCTGAGTCGGTAGCGGAACGACGTGCTCTCGCCGCGCCTTCATGCGACGTGCTGGAATGGTCCAGAGCGCTTTCTCTAGGTCGAATTCGACCCACTCGGCTTGGACGGATTCATTCGGGCGGCTCAGCGTAAGCCACATCAGCTGGAAGGCCTTGATCGTTTGGAAGTTGCCGCCGTGTCCATCAAAGTCGTTCAGTAGCCGGCCGACTTCTTCCGCGCTGAGGGCGCGCTTGTGTTGGGTCTTGTTGGGTGGCAACGCTTTGCGAACAGGCCAAACGGGGTCAGTGTCGGCCCGCAGGGTGGCGACCGCATGCTCAAACACGCCAGACATGGTGCGCTTGGCTTCTGCCGCTATCGTCGGTGCGCCGCGTTTGACCGTCTTGTTGAGAATGTCGAGGACGTGGACCGGAGTGATCTGGCGTACCGGCAGCTTGCCAATCGACGGGAAGACCACGCGCTCCAGCATGTCGAGTCTCCGCTTCTTGGTCACTTCCTCCCAGTCTTTCAGGGCCAGCCACTCTTTGGCGATGGCCTCGAATGTGTTCGCTGAGTCTTGCTCGCGCTTGATGCGTTCGATCTGGCGATTCTGGACGGGATTGATGCCCTCCCTGACCAGCTTCCGCGCCGCCTCGCACTTCTCTCTGGCCTCACCGAGCGTCACGCTAGGGTAGTCGCCAAGCGCGAACCACGAGGCCTTGTCATTGAGCTTGAAGCGATAGCGCCAAGCCTTGATGCCGTTGGGTTTGATTTCTAGGTACAGCCCCTTGTAGTCATTGAGGCGGTAGATGCCTTCTCTAGGCTTGGCGGCTCGGCACTGGGCATCTGTCAGCATCGTGAAGCTCTCCTGTTCGTCCTCAGGGCTTAATCGTATACACCTTCATCGGTCTGGCGCAAGATCCATATACACGTCTGTATTCACTTGCGCAGCGCTATCAAGTGTCGTTGCATGCAACGGGCTGAAATGATAAAGCCCCGTATATACGGGTCGTTGAGTCGTTTTCAGTGATGCGCCTGTAAGCAGATGCAATCGCCTGAAATGGCTTGCTCGAATCAGACGTTGAATAAAAAGTTCAACACGTCGCCGTCCTTGACGACGTAGTCCTTGCCTTCCGCGCGCATCTTGCCGGCTTCCTTGGCGCCTTGTTCGCCTTTATAGGCGATGAAATCGGCCAGGGCGATGGTTTGGGCGCGGATGAAGCCGCGTTCAAAGTCGGTGTGGATGACGCCGGCGGCTTGCGGGGCGGTGTCGCCGACGTGAATGGTCCAGGCGCGGACTTCCTTGACGCCGGCGGTGAAGTAGGTCTGGAGGCCAAGCAGTTGGTAAGCGGCGCGGATCAGGCGATTGAGGCCGGGTTCCTCGAGGCCGAGATCGGTGAGAAAGGCGAGTTTGTCCTCGTCTTCGAGGTCGGCCAGTTCGGCTTCGATCTTGGCGCACAGGGCGACCACCGGCGCGCCTTCGCTGGCGGCGTGCTGGCGTAGGCGATCAAGGTGCGGGTTGTTCCGGAAACCCTCTTCATTGACGTTGCCGACATACATTGTCGGCTTGATGGTCAGCAGGCACAGCGGTTTGAGCAGCGCCTTTTCGTCGCCGGACAGGGTCAGCGTGCGGGCCGGTTTGCCGTCGTTGAGATGGGGTAGCAGGCGTTCGAGGACGGCGACGATTTTTTGGGCGTCCTTGTCGCCGGCACGGGCTTTCTTGTTCTCGCGATTGAGGGTGCGTTCGACGGCGGCGAGGTCGGCGAGCGCCAGTTCGGTCATGATCGTTTCGATGTCGGCCACCGGGTCGACGCGGCCCGAGACGTGTACGACATTGTCGTCTTCAAAACAACGGACAACGCTGACGATGGCGTCGGTTTCGCGGATATTGGCCAGGAATTGATTGCCAAGGCCCTCGCCTCGCGAGGCGCCGGCAACCAGTCCGGCGATATCGACGAATTCGACGATGGCCGGTTGGACGCGCTGCGGCTTGACGATCGCCGAGAGTTGGGCGAGCCGCGGGTCTGGCACCTCGACGATGCCGACATTGGGCTCGATGGTGCAGAAAGGGTAATTTTCGGCCGCGATTCCCGCCTTGGTCAGGGCGTTGAAAAGGGTGGATTTGCCGACATTCGGCAGACCGACGATACCGCATTGGAGGCTCATGCTCGGATTCCTATGATCAAACGGATTTGACGTGCAGTTGCCGCTGCGCGCCGGTGTAATCGCCGGCGGCGAGCAAGGGCCAGGCTTGCAGGCATCGGTCGAGGGCTTGGTCGATCAGCGCCTGTTCTTCGCGGCGCGGCGCCTTGAGGACATGGTTGACGACTTCGTGGCGCTCGCCGGGATGGCCGATTCCCAGGCGCAGTCGCCAGAAATCGGCGGTTCCCAGACGCGCCTGGATGTCTTTCAGGCCGTTGTGGCCACCGTTGCCGCCGCCGGTCTTGAGGCGGATGCCGCCCGGTGGCAGGTCGAGGTCGTCGTGAACGACCAGAGTCTCGTCGGCGCCGATCTTGTAAAAGCGGGCGAGGGCGGCAACCGCCTGACCGGAGAGGTTCATGTAGGTCGTCGGCTGCAACAGCCAAAGGTCGCCATGCCGGGCAACGCGCCCGAAAAATTTCCCTTGCGGCGCGAGCGGGGTTTGCAGGCGACGCGCCAACCGGTCGACGAACCAGAACCCGACGTTGTGCCGGTTGTCTTCGTATTCACTGCCGGGGTTGCCGAGGCCGACGATCAGGCGAGGTGACGACATGGCTTTTGTGGATGGGCGGAAAAAACAAGCCGCCGCGGGCACGGGGTGCCGAGCGGCGGCTGGCCTTGGTGTTCAAGCTCAGGCGGCTGGCGTTGCGCCTTCCGCGGCGGCGTCTTCGTCGGCGTCGGCGCGCTTGACCATGATCGTGACCACCACTTGGTCGTCGCCATGCACGACCGGCGAGACACCCGCCGGAAAGACGAGTTCGGAAACGTGGATCGAGTGGCCGGCCTCGAGATTTTGCAGGTCGACCTCGATGTAAGCCGGCAGATCCTGTGGCAGGCAGGTGACTTCGATGTCGTTGATGATGTGCGCGACGCTGCCGCCGCCGATCTTGACGCCCGGGGCGAGTTCGTCGTTAACGAAGTGCAGCGGAATTCTCTGGTGAATGGCGTGCGTGGCGTCAACACGCTGGAAGTCGCAATGCAACACCAATGGCTTCCACGGATGCGATTGCGAATCGCGTAGGACGACACTCTGCGCGACGCCGTCAATCTTCAGGGTCAGGACGGAGGAATGGAACGCCTCCTTGCGCAGATTGAGCAGAATTTCGTTGTGATCGATGTCGATCAGTTCAGGTGCGGCGGCGCCACCGTAGACGATGGCGGGCACGCGATTGGCGCGACGCAGGCGGCGGCTCGCTCCGGACCCCTGCAAGGTGCGCTTGTTGGCTTCGATCTGAAACTTCATGGATAAACTCCCGATGTGATGCAAACCCCGCCCGCGACCAGGCGGGGGGTTGAAAAATGGATGAAAGAGGCGGACGTTGCGGTGCGCGGCCTTATTCGATGAACAGCGATGACACGGAATCTTCGTTGCTGATGCGGCGTATCGTTTCCGCCAACACTTCGGCAACCGACAACTGACGGATACGCGGTGAATTTTGCGCGTCCTCGCGTAGCGGAATGGTGTCGGTGACCACCAGTTCGTCGAGATCGGAGGCGTTGATCCGTTCGACGGCTTTACCGGAGAGCACCGGGTGTACGCAGTAGGACAATACCTGTTTGGCGCCGTGTTGCTTGAGAGCCGTTGCCGCCTTGCACAGCGTGCCGGCGGTATCGACCAGGTCGTCCATGATCACGCAGGTTCGCCCTTCGACCTCGCCGATGATGTTCATCACTTCCGAGACATTGGCTTTCGGACGCCGTTTGTCGATGATCGCCAGGTCGCATTCGAGACGCTTGGCCAGCGCGCGTGCGCGGACGACGCCGCCGACGTCCGGCGAAACGACCATCAGATTTTCGAAATTCCGTTTCCAGACATCGCCGAGCATGATGGGCAGCGAATAGATGTTGTCGACCGGGATGTTGAAGAAACCCTGGATCTGCTCGGTATGCAAATCCATGGTCAGCACCCGGTGCACGCCGGCGGCGGTCAGCAGATCGGCGACCAGCTTGGCGGCGATCGGCACCCGCGCCGAACGGACGCGGCGATCCTGGCGGGCATAGCCGAAATAGGGGATGGCGGCGGTGATGCGGGCGGCGGACGCACGTTTGAGCGCGTCGACCATGACCAGCAGTTCCATCAGGTTTTCGTTGGTCGGCGCGCAGGTCGATTGCAGGATGAACACATCCATTCCGCGCACATGTTCCTGAATTTCAACGCTGATCTCGCCGTCCGAGAAACGGCCGACATTGGCGCGACCGAGAGAGATATTGAGGCGTTTGACGACTTCGGCGGCCAAGGAGGGGTTGGCATTGCCGGTGAATACCATCAGGCTGTCGTAGGCCATGTTCGCGCTTCCCGTGACGCCTGACGAATCTCCGAACGGCGTCGTATAAAGCAAGACGGGCAGGTAATGGGACCCGCCCGCTTTGACAGAAAAAATGGCTGGGGAAGAAGGATTCGAACCTTCGAATGCCGGAATCAAAATCCGGTGCCTTAACCAACTTGGCGACTCCCCAGCGGTCGCTCGCATCGCCTGGATGGCGAACGAGGCGCGAATTATAGCGGGGATTCCACAGGAAAAAAAGGTTAACGAAAGCCGATCGGTGTCATCGGCGCACGCTGTTTCGCGTGGCGCCGTGCGTCGTCAGGATGCCAGCGCCAGCAGCGGATGTTCGCTTAAACCCGCCGCGATCCAGCCGCGCATGCCTCGCGGAAGTTGCCGTAGGGCCTCGTCGGCCTGTTCGCGCTGTGGGAATTCGGCGAAGACGCACGCGCCGGAGCCGCTCATCCGCGCGGGAGCGCTGGTTTTCAGGCAGGCCAGATGCGCCGCGATCATTGGAAAACGACTCACCGCCACGGCTTCGAGGTCGTTGCCACCGAAACCGGGGCGCCATTGCCGCACCGAGATCGGAAGGCTGTCGCGTTTGAGTTCCGGGGCGCCGAAAATGGTCGCGGTAGGCACCTGGAGCGGCGGTTCGAGGACCAAATACCAGGTGCTTGGCAAGTCGACGGCGTGCAGTGTTTCGCCAATACCCTCGGCGAATGCGTTGCGGCCGAAAACGAAAACCGGCACGTCGGCGCCGAGTGTCAGGGCGATCTCCTGTAACTCGGGGCGGGGCAGTTCGAGGTGCCAAAGGTGGTTCAGCGCCAGCAATACCGTCGCCGCGTCGGAACTGCCGCCGCCAAGGCCACCGCCCAGCGGCAGTTTTTTTTCCAGGTAAATGTCGACGCCGACGCGGTGGGCGGCTCGCTCTTGCAAGCATCGCGCGGCGCGTACCGTGAGGTCGCTTTCCGGCGCTACGCCTGGCAGCGGCGTGAGCAGGCGCACCGCTCCGTCGGAACGGGGCGAAAAACGCAAGGTGTCGCCGTGATCCAGGAAACGAAACAGCGTTTGCAGCAGGTGGTAGCCGTCGGGCCGGCGACCGATGACATGAAGGAAGAGGTTGAGCTTGGCTGGCGCCGGATAGGCGCTTTCCCAGCCCCAGGTGCGTGCATCGCCTTGGACCGCGGTGTTCATTTGATCTGGTCGCTGTTTGGCAGCGTTTCCCAGTGTTCTATGCGCAGACGAAGTTGGAGTCCGTCGGCGCGGTCGATGAACAGTCGGCCGGGAAGGGCATTGGCGTCGTCCGTGTCGTAGGCGTATTCGATTTGCCATTCCCGCTGCCGTAAAAGTAGGGGGCGACCGGCGGCGTCTAGCGCGAGGTGGCCGTCGTTTGTGTTCCGGCCGCGCAGCCAGTCGATCAATTTGTCGAGCGGCACGGTATCGCCGAGCAGCGATTGCAGTAACTCGTCCGCGGTGGCGGCGGCGCGGGTCTGGCCGTCCGCGCTGGTCATTCGGGCGCCGTCGGTGTCGCTGACGATTTCAGCCATGCCTTGGCCGAGCGGCGAAGAGAGCAGGAATTCGTCGCGCGTGGCGGTGTGCCGCCATTGCAGGCGACCGACATGGTTTTTCCCATCTTGACCGAGGGAAAAGCGTCCGCTCAGTACGAAGCCGGCGGCGGTGTCAGCGCGCGCGTTCGCCGACGGAACCGCGAGGCCGGTCGTTCCCGTGGTGCCGCAGGCGCCTAGAACGAGCGCGCCAAGCAGGCAAAGCGTCGATGAAAGAGCGCTGCGCGTCAAAATGGAATGGCCAGAAACTTGCGGGGCGGCATGTTCAGTCGGCGAATTTTTTTGCGGCGTCTGTCAGCACATCGTTGCCGGGATTTCTTTTCAATGCGTCTTGGAAAGTGCGCCGGGCGTCATCCTTGCGCCCAAGTTTCCACAGAATCTCGCCGATGTGGGCAGCGATTTCCGGGTCCGGACGTTGCGCGTGCGCGCGTTCGAGATGCGACAAAGCACCTTCGAGATCGCCTTGCCGATAGAGGACCCAACCCATGCTATCGAGAATGAACGGGTCGTTGGGGGCGAGCTGTAGCGCTTTTTCAATGAAGCGTCGCGCTTCCGGTAGGCGCATGTTCCGTTCGGCATAGGAATAGCCCAGTGCGTTGTAGGCTTGAGCGTTGTCCGGTTGCAGCGTCATCAACTTGCGCAGCCGCGTCTCCGTCACCGTCATCCGCCCCAGTTTCTCGGCCAGCAGCGCGGATTCATAGAGCAGGTCGGGCTGCTCCGGTTCCTGGCGCAAGGCTTTGTCAAGCAGGTCGAAAGCGGCTTCGACTTGTTTTGCTTCACGTAGCAGAGTCGCTTCACCGATCGTGAATTGAGTGCGTTGCGCCGGACTGGCTGCGGCCGCCGCGCGCAGTTGCGAGCGAGCGAGGTCTAGCTTGCCGGTGTTGGCGACGATGTTGGCGCTGCGTAGCTGCGCTTGCAGATAGTGTTCTCCAGGAATAACCTGCCGGTAGGCATCGACGGCGGCGTCGTCGCGTTTGTCCTCTTCGAACAGTTGGCCCAGATAAAAATACGGGGGGTTTTTGTCGGCGATGTCCAGTGTGACCAGATGCTTGAGTTGAGCCTCGGCCAAGGGGCGGTCGTTCTGTTGCAAGGCGAGAATGGCGACCGGAAAAACGATGTCCGGGTTGTTCGGGTAGGCTGCCAGCAACTCCTGGAAGTGGCGTTTGGCTTCGGGATACCGTTTTTCGGCAACCAGCGCTCGTGCCAGATGCAACTGGATTTCGCGGGCCTTGGGATGGCGTGTCAGGAAACCCTGAAGCACGTCGATTGCCGCCGAGGCCGAGGATTGGGCGAAGATTTGGGCCTCGAGCAAGGCGGCGGCTTCCCAGTCCGGTTTGAGTTGCAGTGCCTTGCGCGTTTCGGCGAGTGCTTGTCCGCTCTCTTGGGCGGCGGCCGCGGCGACGGCGACGGCGTAATGCGCTTCCGCGAGGTTGGAAAAGGGAGCGCAGACCTTGTTCATCAACTGTAGGACCGCTTGCCGATCCGGGCTACGGGCGAACATGCGATTCAGACTCAGCAGGTTGCCGGGCAGCGCCTCCTTGTCCGCCTCAAGCATGCGGATCAAATGCGGCGCCAGACCGTCGAACTGGTTGGTCATCACCATCACGCTGGCCAATACCTGCTGCGCTCGTTTCGAATCCGGATCGATCTCCAGCCACAGGCGAGTGAGTTCAAGCACGCGCTCGTAGCGGCGCGTGTAACCGGCGACCTCGACCGCGCGAGCGATGAGGGCCGTGTCGCGGGTGCGCATCGCCAGATCGGTGTAGGCTTGAGTGGCGAAGTCGCCACGGCCGCGCTGCAAGGCAACTTCCGCGATCAAGATCTGGTAGACCAGTTGCGCGTTGAGTTCCGGTCGATTCTTCCCGTCCTGGCGCGCCGTTCTTGTCTCCATCGCGGGTTGCCCGATGTCGCGTGTGTTTGGCTTGACGGTATTTTTATCCTCGGCGGCGAACGAGGAGTGCGCCAGTGTCAGCGCCAGGCCGAGGAGGAAGAGCTTGAACGGTTTCATGGTTTCCTTGGGTGCTGCACAGGGGAGATATCCGGCGCTGAGCTTTACGCCATAATCCTTGCCGCGCATGTTATGGACTTTTCACGATAGCGGCAATGCCAGAACTCCCCGAAGTTGAAGTGAGTCGCCAGGGGTTACTCACTTACCTGACCGGGCGGCGTATCGTCGGTGCCGTGGTGCGCACATCGAAACTGCGACACGAGATTCCTGTCGGCCTTGATCACCGGTTGAGCGGCTTGACGGTCGAGGCTATTTCGCGTCGGGGCAAATATCTCGTTTTCGATTGCGCGGCGGCGCGCGGTGGCGGTTGGTTGCTCATTCATCTCGGCATGTCAGGCAGTTTACGTCTGGTGCCACCGGCGACACCGGCGCAAAAACACGATCATTTCGACCTGGTTTTCCCCGAAACGGTTCTGCGTCTGCGCGACCCCCGCCGTTTTGGGGACGTTCTATGGCAGGATGGCCCCGTTGTCGATTGCCACCCCGCCTTGGCGACCTTGGGTGTGGAACCGCTGTCGGACGACTTCAGTGGCGACTGGCTGCACGCCGCGACTCGCCGCCGCCGGATGCCGGTGAAACCGGTCTTGATGGACAATCGACTAGTGGTTGGCATCGGCAATATCTACGCTGCGGAAAGCCTTTTTCTGGCGGGAATCTCGCCCCTGCGTCGGGCCGATCAAATCGATCTCGAGCACTACCGGCGCCTGGCCTTGGCGATTTGCTCGACACTGCGGGCGTCGATCGCCGCCGGGGGCAGTAGTGTTCGCGATTACGTGCACAGCGATGGCGGTGCCGGTTGCTATCAACTGTCTTGCGCGGTGTATGGCCGTGCGGGCCAGCCATGCCCGTCTTGTGCGAACGCCGTGCAAGTTGTACGGCAAGCGGGACGATCGACTTTTTATTGTTCGAACTGTCAGTGCTGAGGTTTCGCCGCCAGGCGCGACCGTCGCCAAACCGCGGTATTCGTGGGCTATGTCACTGACGGCCCTATCCATTGTGCTAAAGTAAAGTTCTACATCGTGCGCCGGAAAGCCCCATGACGCTTGCTCAACATTTTGCCGCTTACAGCGAGTGGCGCAGTGAACTCTCGTCGTTGCTCGACAGCTTTGGTCGCTGGCTGACCGAAAACGAACTGGCGGATGCGCAGATCGACCGCCGCGTTGCTCAAATGCTCGAAAAGTTGCGCGAGGATCGCTTGCACGTCGCCTTTGTCGCCGAGTTTTCTCGCGGCAAGTCGGAACTGATCAACGCGGTATTTTTCGCCGATTACGGCCACCGGATCCTTCCTTCCACCGCCGGCCGGACAACGATGTGTCCGACGGAGTTGATGTTCGATCAAAACAAGGCGCCGTCGATTGAATTGCTGCCGATCGAGACACGGCAATCGAATGCCGGCATCGGTGAATACAAGCGTTTCCCGGAAGAGTGGACCACGGTGCCACTCAACACCGCTTCGGCGGAGGCAATGCAGGACGCGTTTCGTCACGTCAGCGACGTGAGGCGGGTGGACAGCGCCACGGCGGAAAAGCTGGGTTTTCCGCTGGTTAACGACGAAACGGCGGCCTTCAAGATCGGCGATGACGGTACCGTCGAGATTCCTCGCTGGCGGCATGCGGTAATCAATTTTCCGCATCCCTTGCTACAGCAGGGACTGGTGATTCTCGATACGCCTGGTTTGAACGCCATTGGCACGGAGCCGGAACTGACGCTGTCGCTGCTGCCCAATGCGCATGCCGTCCTGTTCATTCTGGCGGCGGATACCGGGGTTACCCAGTCCGATTTGACGGTTTGGCGCGAACATATCGGCGCGCCGAATGGCCGCAAAAAAGGGCGAATCGTCGTTCTGAACAAGATCGACAGTTTGTGGGACGAACTCAAGTCGGCCGCTGAAATCGAGTCCGAGATTGCCAAGCAGGTCAATGATTGCGCGCAAACACTGGATTTGCCGGCGGCACAGATTTACCCGGTGTCGGCGCAAAAAGCGCTGGTTGCCAAGATCAACGCCGACGAGGAACTGCTGCTACGCAGTCGCTTGTCCGATTTGGAGTTCGCGCTCTCCGAGGATCTCATTCCGGCCAAGCAGGAAATCGTCCGCGACAACATCGACAATGAATTCAAGGATTGTTGCCGACATACACACGGCTTGCTGGAGTCGCGTCTCTCCGGGCTGCGTGAGCAAATGGCCGAGCTTGGCGAGTTGCGCGGCAAGAATAAAGGCGTCGTCGAGTACATGATGGGCAAGGTGCGCCACGAGAAGGAGGAATTCGAGGCCGGTTTGCAGCGTTACTATGCGGTGCGCAGCGTCTTCGCGCAGCTCACCAACAAGCTTTTTGCCCATCTAGGGCTTGATTCGCTCCGCCTCTTGAGTACTTCGACGCGCGAAGCCATGCTGCACGCGACGTTTTCAAAAACGCTTTCCTCCGCGATGACGCAGTTTTTCAATGCCTCGCGCAATCGTCTTGCCAATTCCGAAAGTGAAATCGGGGAGATCCTGGCGATGATGAGCGCGATATACAAGAAGTTTTCCGTCGAACACGGCCTCAAGCTCGGAACGCCAACGGCTTTTTCGTTGATGCGCTACGAGAAGGAAATCGATCGTCTCGATCAATGGTGCCGGACGCACGTCAACACCACATTTCAATTGTTGACGCACGAAAAAAACCAGCTTACACAGCGTTTTTTCGAAGAGGTCGCGGTGCAGGTGCGCAAGACCTTCGAGCATGCCAACCGCGATGCCGAGTCGTGGTTGAAAGCGATCATGGCGCCGATGGAAATTCAGATTCGCGAGCATCAAATTCATCTGCAACGGCGACTGGAGAGCATTAAACGAATCCATCAGGCGACCGATACGCTGGAAGAGCGGATCGAGGAACTGGTGTACGTCGAGAGCAAGCTCCTGTCGCAAATCAAGGCCCTGAGCGAAATCGACGAGAACGTTCGCGATGTCTTGCAACGTGCCGTTCGCGGTGGCGAATTACGCAAGGTCGCCTGACCGCTCTTCGCTTTCGTCCGTTCGCCTTTTCTGCCGCGGGCCCGTGAGGCCGCAGTCGTATTTCTCCGTTTGGGTGCATTTCCCCAATTGCGCTTGATTCCGAGTGAGCCACCGATACGAGGCCAGACGGAGGCGGTGCTGCGGCTTTGCGTGTCGGCGATTTCATATCAAAATGATTTAAAGGCTTTTAAAAAGCGTTTTCGGTGTGCGTTGCTGACGCAAACGAGTTGGCGGCCAAATATCTCGCTGCTCGATGAAATTTATTTCTTTGCAGTTACTAAATAAATAGGTGCATATGGGCCGCTGGCGTGCTATCGTTGCGCTATGGCAAACGGACTGGCACGTTATGAATTCAGCGAGCGACTGGCGGACATCCTCGGCGAGTCGCGTCGTGATCTGCGTTTTCGTGTGACCTTGATGGTCACTGGCGGTTTGGTGGCGCCGGGGCCTCGCGGTCGCGGCTCACCGCCGACGACCCCGCGCTATGCGGCCGATCTGCTGATCGGGGCCATGGCGGCGCCACAACAATCGCAGACATTGGAAGCCATTCGCTGCTATGCCGATTTGCGGGCAAGCGATCTGGCGTGTGACGACCATTCGCCGCGTGTACTGTTCGGGCCGCGAGCAGCCGAGGCGGTTGATGGGCCACCTATCGCGTCGGCGATCCGACTTGACGGCATGCGCTTTGGCGATGCCCTGGCTGGCTTGCTGGATCTGGCTCGCGCCGAGGACACACGCGCGCTGTTGACCAGCGAGGTCTTCGGCGTGTGGGTGAATCGGGGATGTCCCGTCGCCGCAGTGCAGTTCAGTCGTTTTTGGCAGGGGCGTCGCGCCCTTGTCAGTCATACTTTCGGCCTGGCGCCGGACGCCCTTCCACCGACATGGCTTGATCCGCGGCGCGATGGGAATGCCGATCCTGGCCTCTTTCACACGGTTTTTCTGCCGGTCCGAAAATTGGTCGAGATCGGCCTACTTACCACCTTGTCCGACGACGGGAGGATTTCAATGCTGAATAAATTAAGTGACAAAATGGCCAACATCGCCGCGATGGCGAAACTCGCCGCGAAGACGCCGCACGGAAGTCGTTGGGAGAAAGTGTTGTCGTCGCTGACTGCCGTGCAAGCGTGGTCGGAGAAAGTAGAAGCGCAAGAAAATCGCTTGGCGGAGGTCACCGCTTTCGGCACCAATCCGGGGGAGTTGCGGATGATGACTTATCTGCCAACAGCGTTGCCGGCGAAAGCGCCGCTGGTGGTGGTATTGCACGGGTGTACCCAGAGCGCCGCTTCGTACAACAAAGGCAGCGGCTGGTCGACCCTCGCCGATCGCTACGGTTTCGCGCTGTTGTTTCCGCAGCAGCAATGGAGTAACAATCCTTTGCGCTGCTTCAACTGGTTTCGCCCGGAAGATAACGAACGCGAAAAAGGAGAGGCGCTGTCAATCAGGCAGATGGTTGACTACTTGTTACGGGAATACGCTATCGATGCCGAGAAAGTGTATGTCACCGGCACCTCGTCGGGCGGGGCGATGACTGGGGTGATGTTGGCCACGTATCCCGAGCTTTTCGCCGGCGGGGCGGTGATTGCCGGGGTGCCTTATCGAACGGCGAGCGGCTTGCAGGAAGGGTTGGTGAGCATTTTTCAGGGGCGCGGCCGTTCGCCAGGCGAATGGGGGAGTCTGGTGCGGACGGCCTCAAGGCATCAGGGGCCGTGGCCACGACTTTCGGTCTGGCACGGTGACGCGGACACGACGGTAAACCCGATCAACGCCGAGGAAATCATCAAGCAATGGACGGATGTTCATGGTCTCGGCGTCGAACCGACGATTCAAATGTCCGTTGACGGTTATCCGCGAAGGGTATGGCAAGGCGCGGATGGCGAGGAATTGATCGAGAGTTATACGATTACCGGCATGGCGCACGGCGCGGCGCTCGATCCGGGGGCGGGTCCGCATCAGTGTGGCACGGCGGCGCCTTTCTTCAACGCGGTAGGAATTTCGTCTACCCATCGGATTGCCGATTTTTGGGGGCTGTTGGCGGCGTCTCCAGCGCGTGACGGGTCGGCGACGGAACACTCTGCGCCGGAAGCGTCGAGTCATCGCTCGGCGGGTATGAAGCAGGACGGTCGTTCACAAGAATGCCAGGAGAAGCCAGCGGGAACGGACGCGCCGCCCGATGCCGTCGATGAGCGGACTCCCCGCTCCGCGACCGGCCGATCATTTGGCCTGGATGTGCACGGAATCATTTCGGCATCGCTGGAAGCGGCCGGTTTGCTCAAGAGCGGCAGCACCGCTCGCCGGTCCGGCGGTAATGCTCCGATGGGGATCGATGTGCCGGGAATCATTTCGACGGCTCTGGAGGCGGCCGGGGTGCTGAAAGACGTTTCGCGGCAGGCCGCCGGCAATGCGGAGATGGTTTTGCAAACGGCGGGTTGGGAAGGGAACGGCTGGGAGGTGTTGCGTGACGATCCGCGCGCCTTTCAAGGCGGTCCGATGCTTCACGGTTCTGTCGTCTCCGGTGATGGAGGCGCCATCGGCGCACGGGTGGGCGCCATCTCGCGCCAGATCAGGCTCGGAGCGCGGCCCGAACTGTCCTATGTGCGACGGCTGGATCTCCGCGCGTCGGCCAACGACTACACCAGTGCGAGTTTTCGGGTATTCATCGACGGCGTCATTGTCGACGAGGTGACGGCCATTGGCATGGCGCATCAGGAGAATGAGTGGTTAAGGCAGGCGTCGATCGATTTGTCGCGGTTCGCCAATCGCACCGTGACCCTGACACTTGAAGTCGCTGCCTACGCGAATACCTATAACACCGTGGTCGCCAAGGCGTGGGTGGACCAGATCGCGATTCAAAACGCCGTCGATCTGGCTCATTGCTGAAACCAGCGGTCCAATGCACCCGCTTGCATGCCGCACCGACGACGGCGCGGCATGCAATTTCACTACCGGTTGCGATTAGCGGTTGTTGAAAGACGGTTTGCGCTTCTCGACGAAAGCGGCCATGCCTTCTTTCTGGTCGTCGAGCGCGAAGACCGAGTGGAAAGTGCGGCGCTCGAACAGCAGGCCTTCGGCCAGTGAGCTTTCGTAAGCGCGGTTGATGCACTCCTTGATCATCATGACCACCGGCAGCGAGAAGCTGGCGATCTTCTTGGCGGTCGAAAGTGCTTCTTCAAGCAGTTTGTCGGCGGGTACGATACGCGAAACCAGTCCGGCGCGTTCGGCTTCCTGAGCATCGATATTTCTGGATGCCAGACACATCTCCATCGCTTTGGCCTTGGAAATGGCGCGTGGCAGGCGTTGCGTGCCGCCCGCGCCGGGGAGGACGCCCAGGCGGACTTCGGGTTGACCAAACTGGGCGTTGTCGGCAGCGATGATGATGTCGCACATCATCGCCAGTTCGCAGCCACCACCCAGGGCGTAGCCGGCAACCGCCGCGATGACCGGCTTGCGGCAACTCTTGAGCTTGTCCCAGTTGCGGGTGATGAAGTCGCCCTTGTAGGCGTCCATATAGGTCAGCGACTGCATGACCGTGATGTCGGCACCAGCGGCGAAAGCCTTGTCTGAGCCGGTGATGACGATTGCGCCGATGTTTTCGTCGGCCTCGAAAGCGGCCAGCGCCTGGCCGAGTTCGTCCATCAGGTCATCGTTGAGTGCATTCAGCTGTTTTGGACGGTTGAGGGTGATCAGACCGACTTTACCTTGTACTTCAGCATTGATGTTGTTGTAGCTCATCAGGTGAATCTCCGGATTGAATGAATGGGAAACAGGGCTTGAAAGAAGGTTTCGGAAAAAGACTGAAAACTGGAGCCGCGGCGCCCAGATGTCGCGCACTTTTGGGGCGTCGATCACGCCGGGGCTTCTAGCGCGGCGTCCGCTATCCGCCGATGAAAATATCGCCGGTCCGGACGATGGCGTCCGGCCGGCGAATCATCAGTTGATCGCCATGAGGCGCTCCCTGGCGTTACCCCTTTGTCTCAGGCGCTCAGGAAATGTCCATCTGGAACTTCACCGGGCCACGGCTTGGTTTGCCGTTGGCATCGGTGAACGATCCGTTGACCGGCGCCTTCTTGCCGTAGGGGCTGGTCAGAATGGCCACGTGACCGCCGAAGAAGGCCACGGATTCCAAACCTTCCCAGTCGCCGAGGAATTTGTTGCCGGCGGTGGCGCAGAGCGGGGTGACAAGGTCGTCCTTGATCGCATAGTTCTGGTACCAAGGCACTTTCATGTCGATCAAGCTCTTGATGTTCAACGGCTTGTCGAACAGCTTGACCGGAAGGGCGCCGTCTTCGCCGATCGGATCCTGGAAGGTGTGCGAACTCATGTTGGCGATGGCGAGCGGCAGATGCACGCGTTCCTTCAGCAACCAGCGGAACAGCGCCGCCGGGGTCTTGCCGGGGTTGAGGTCGGTGGCGCGATGCAGCGACGCTTGGTCGAGCACCTTGACCAGCGGGGTTTCGCGGTCGATGGCGACAAAGCGCATGCCGAGGCTGAGCAGGTAGCCGTTGGCGACCTTGTTGCCGCTGGGCAGGGTGGTGGTGATGAAGTCGTGGTGCATGGTCGGCATGCCGCTGATGGCCGCGCTACACGTGCCGTCGACCGGCGTGACGTTGGTGATCAGTGCATCGCAGACATCTTGCAGCTTGCCCGACAGAATGTTCATCAGGGAGATGTAACCGCCCTGACAGGTGCCGTTCAGCGTGACTTTCTTGCCGCCATTCAGTTCCTTGATCTTGGCGAGCAGTTCGTAGGTCTGGTCGCAATCCTGCTCCGGCGTCATCGTCTGGACTTTTTCGACGGTCATGATGTCCTTGACGACACGGACATAGGTCGGAATGCCTTCGTTGGCGAACGAGTGGCTGTAGCTCTTGTTTTCGTAGGGCAGGAAGGACAGGATGTGAACACCCAGCATGTACGGCGGTACGAGCATGACCGGCTTGAGATCGGTGCGGACTTCGACGCCTTTCTTCAGTGGCAGCACCTGATACAGCTGGAAACTGTCGGTTTCGTGCACCAGTTTGTAATTGGGTGTGCCGAAATGGAAACCGAATTCGTCGGCGATGGCTTCGATCTGTTCGTTGAAATTGGAAACCGACTCCATGATTTCCGCTTCGCGGCGCATGTAGCCGCCAAGCTTTTCACCATCCGACTTCATGATGGTATTCAGGAAAGCGCGGGTGGCTTCTTCGATCTGGTCAAAAGCATAGTCGGCCACTTTTTCCTGCATCCCGGCCATGCCCTTGCGCGCCATGCCGACGTTGTGTTCGACCACTTCCAGGGTTTCCATCAGGCTCAAGGGGTTGTCGCGCGCCGCGGTCATGGCGATGTGCGCGGCGATGAAGAGGTTGTCGTTGAACTCGCTTACTTCGCGATTCGAGGCGCGCATCATCGCCAGGGTGTACCTCCACCAGCTCGTGGTGAAGTCCGGCATTTCTCTTAGCAGGGCAAACATCTTCCAACCTCCAACAATTAACGAGAGTTAAAACGGACCAGCCCGTAAGGAGTGATCCACGATTTTCTTGGCCTCGTCGAAAAGCGCATTTTCGTGATTTCGTCGCGGACAATGATGCGAAACAGATCCATTTGTTGCCAGTCAAGCACTTCGACGGTGGACACCTTCCAGCGGTATCGGGAAGTCGGTTTTTCGATGGGTTTGGCAGGCCGGTCGCTCACTACGAAACCCGGCGTGTGAGGCGGTCTCCGCCACCGGGCGGGTTACGATCGAGAGTGCGACTGAGCGCCAGAATTCATGTTTGTTCATACGTGGCCCGTGGTCGCCGGGCAGTGGGTTCGGCTCCAGGATTTTGCGATTCCGCGGAACGTCTTTGCCAGTGTTGCCAGGAGTGGAATGGACAGCGATCAGACCGCACGCGAACCGCGCGAAGCACATCATTCCGCACCGCACAATGCATTCTACTCTTCTGCGCCGATTTTGTTCACTCTGGTGGATATTTCACGCGCGACTTTTTCCGCAAGTGCCGGCGTGAGCCAGGATTACGGTTTGCCGCCGGTGGTTGGGGCAATTCCGGGCGCCAGCCGAACGAGTTTTCCGGAACGGATCTAAAGGCGTTTGGACATGCCCGCCGCTACGGCCTCTTGACCTTTTGTTGCGGTGCGGTAGTGTCAACGGCTGTGCAGCGGGTGCTGGCGGGTGGTGCTGACGACGCCATTTGTCGATCAAGAACAATGCGAGAATGCAAAAGAGTGCGGTCGATTGGCGGTCGCGGCGACTACGAACGAGAGTGGACAGGAGGCGAGAGGGAAATGCTACAGCTGACAAATGTCGTGCGGCAGCACGCGAAGTTTCGGCCGGATCAGGTGGCCGTCGTTTTCGAGAACGACCGACTGACATGGCGTCAATTCGAGGCACGCATCGCGCGTTGCGCGCGCATGTTGCAAGGTCTGGGTGTCGGCAAAGGCGATCGGGTGGCAACGGTGTTGAGCAATTGCCGGGAATTGCTGGAGGTTTATTGGGCGATTCCAGCGATTGGTGCGGTTTTGGTGCCTTTGAGTCCGCTGCTGATGGCTTCGGGTCTGGCCAGTTTGCTGCGCGATTCCGGCGCGTGCTGCCTGGTCAGTCAGCGGTCGATGGCGACGGTGATCGACGAGGTGCGCGCGGAACTGCCGGAACTCGCGGCCGATCGTGTGCTGATCGTCGACGGCGCGTCGGCGGGGTATGTCGACTATCGTGCGTTGCTCGACACCTTTCCTGACAGGCTGCCCGATTTTGCTCCCTGCCGGTCCGACGATCTGTTCAACATTATGTATACCAGCGGCACGACCGGCTTGCCGAAAGGAATCATGCACAGCCACTTCGTGCGCGCCATGTACTGCACGTTGTTTGCGTCGGCTTGGCGAATGCACCCCGAATCGGTGGTTCTGCATACCGGCGCCATCGTCTTCAATGGGGCTTTCGTGACCATGATGCCCTGTTTTTACCTTGGCGCGCGCTATGTCTTGCAACGCCAGTTCGACGCCATGGAGGCGATAGAGATCATCGCCCGCGAGCGGGTGACGCACACCATGATGGTGCCGGCCCAGATCATCGCCGTGCTCAACGCGCCGAATTTCTCGCCCGAGAAGCTGTCCTCGCTGGAAATGATCCTGTCGCTGGGCGCGCCGCTGCTTCAGGAACACAAGGATCGGCTCAACCGCTTGTTGCCGAATCGGTTTTACGAACTCTACGGCTTGACCGAAGGCTTCTGGACCATCCTCGACAAGACGCAATCCTTGCGCAAGGCGGGTTCGGTCGGTTCGCCGCCCTATTTTTACGAGATGCGCATCGTTGGCGACGACGGTGCCGAGGTCGCGATCGGGCAGGTCGGCGAAATCGTCGGTCGGGGACCGTCGCTGATGTCCGGTTACCATGGACGCCCCGACTTGACCGCCCAGGCTCTCCGTGACGGTTGGTTGTTTACCGGCGATCTGGGTTACGTGGATGACGAAGGCTATTTGTATCTGGTCGACCGCAAGAAGGACATGATCGACAGCGGCGGAGTCAAAATTTATCCGCGCGATATTGAAGAAATCGCCGCGCGTCATCCCGACATCCTCGAAGTGGCCGTGTTTGGCGTCGAACATGAAAAATGGGGCGAAACGCCGGTAGCCGCCGTGCTTCTCCACAGCCAGTCCACCGTTGACGCGGAGGCGTTAAAGGCGTGGATCAACGCGCGGGTAGACGCCCGTTATCAACGTTTGCACGAGGTGTTGATCCTGGACGATTTTCCGCGCAATGCGGCGGGAAAAACGCTCAAGCGCAGCATGCGCGCCGCTTACGAGGCGGCGCGCGGCGGCTCGCGTTAGCAAACGCGACCCTCAATCTACAATCCGCGGAGCGGTTTCCGCCACAAAGCGCGGCCCGGGTTCAGTGGGTCGCGCTTACCGGTTGCCAAATCGGTGGCGCCGTGTTGGCTTCGCGGCGACGTGACGGTTGTTCATGCCACGGGCCGCGTGGATTTCAGTTCTATTGTTGCAGGACGTAGGTTCCCGGCGCGTCGCAAAGCGGCGCATAGCCTTTGTCTGGAGCGCCCATTGCGGGTGCCGGCCCCGTGCCCGAGGAGTGTTTTTCCAGCCATTGTTGCCACGTCGGCCACCACGATCCCTCGTAAGTAGGCGTTTGTTCTTTCCAGGTGGCCGCATCCAGGCAACGCTCGCCGATTTTGCAGACGCTGAGTTGGTAAGAGCGGCGCGGCCGTCCCGGTTCATTGACGATGCCAACGTTATGCCCGCCACTGGTCAGCACGAAAGTCAATTCGGTCGCGTCGCTTTGCAGATGCAGTTTGTATACCGAGCGCCAAGGGGCGACATGGTCCGCCGCGGCCGCCACCGAAAAGATCGGTGCGTGGATGTTGCTGATCAAAATGGCGCGACCATCGACCATGTACTTGCCTTCGAACAGTTCGTTGTCCACGTACAGCCGGCGCAGAACTTCCGAATGCTGCCGATAGGGCATGCGAGTGCCGTCGGCGTTCCAGGCCATCAAATCGAACATCGGTTCACGATGGCCGAGGTAATACTCGCGAACCATCTTCGACCAGATCAGGTCCGCTGACTTGAGCAACTGAAAACCGCCCGAGACTTGCTTGTGTCCCAGGTAGCCTTTTTCCCACATCATGTCTTCGAGCAAGGTCACCTCGCTGGCGTCCATGAAGACGTTGATTTCGCCGACTTCGGTGAAATCGGTCATCGTGGTAAACAAGGTCACGCTGGCCAGACGCTCGTCGCCGTCGCGGGCCATGGCCGCGGCGACGATGGTCAGCAAGATGCCGCCAAGGCAGTAACCGACGGTGTGGATCTTGCGTCCCGGCAGAATGTCGGAGACGGCGTCGATTGCCGCCAGCGTGCCGTGTTTGCGGTAATCCTCCATTCCGAGATTGCGGTGTTCCGGCCCCGGGTTGAGCCAGGAAACCATGAATACCGTATGACCGCGATCGACCAGATATTTGACCAGCGAGTTATGTTGTGACAAATCGAGGATGTAGTACTTCATCATCCACGCCGATTGCATCAGCACCGGCTCCCGCTGAACGGTCGCCGTGGTTGGCGCGTATTGGATCAGTTCGATCAGATGATTGCGGAACACCACCTTGCCGGGTGTGGCGGCCAGGTTTTCACCGACGCGGAATGCCTCCATGCCGGCGGGCTTCTCATCGCGCAAGGAGCGGCGAATGTCCTCGCCGAAATGTTTGGCGCCGCGCGCCAGGTTGGCGCCCCGTTCGGCAACGGTGGCGTCGACGATCTCCGGGTTAAGTAAAGGGACATTGCACGGAGCGTTCATGTCGAGAATCTGACGGGCCATGAACGAAACGGCGGCTTCACTGTGTTTGCCGACGCCACGGATGCCGGTGGTGGCGGCGTGCCACCATTGTTGATTCAGTAAAAAGCCTTGATAGATCACGTTGTAAGGGAAGCGTTGCCAGCCTGGATGGTCGAAGCGATGATCTCCGGGAAGCGGCTTGATCGTCGGTTCGGCATTGCCGGTGATGGCGGAGGTCAACGCATAACTCCCGAGCCGTAGCGCTTTGCGGGTCGCCTTGGCGGCCAGTTGGAACTGTTTGCCCGGCGATGCCGACAAGTGAACCATCCAGTCCAGATAGGCCATGGCCAGCGAAGCGGGCGACAGACCGCCGCTAAGTTTGCCCAAGGCCACGTTGGTCATGCGGTCGATTTGTTCCAGTGCATCCGAATCAAGTTGCGCTCGGTCGCCCAGGCGGCGGGAGAATTCGCCACGCGGCGGCGCGTCTTTGCGGGGCGCCGGTTGTTGGGGAATGGCTGCGGCTGGCACGGGGGCGACAGGTGTTGTCGCGACCACGGCCACGGTGGCGGCCATCGATTCGGGAGCGCTCGTCGTGGCGGCTGGTTTTCGACGGCGAGGTGTGGTGGGTTTGGCGCGCGTCTTTGCCGCGCCGCCGGTTGCCGGTTGTTCGTCGGTCACGATACTGGGGGGTGTTGCCTTTTCAACCATGACTATTCTCCTGTCGGGACTTCGGCCTATTTTTGCCCGAGGGCGCTCAAGGCCATTCATGCAATTAAATATAGGCTGGAAAACAGTTGTTCGGCCTGATCCAAATCAACGTTTGAAGGACTATTTTTCTTTTTTTTCAGCGGCCTGTGGACTTGTGACGCCTGATTGAACGTGGGATCCATATCCTCTGTCGTGTTGGTGCGAGCGTTTTCACCGAAAGAGGTCGTGCAATCGTGACCGAGTATTCCCAGCGATTTTTCATCAGATGGCCGACGGTTTTTTCAATGACCGGTATTCACCGTGGTGTTTTTCCTCGGACCGTCAAACCAGCGTGCCGGTCAGGGGCGACAACGCGGGTTCGCGCAGGCAAGCGTGTCAGGCGCTTGACTCGGTAGCGCTCCGCATTCGACAATGCCGAGGTTGCCTGTCGCCATGTTCCGGCACGCAGGGTGCGGCAGGTGTAACGGGGTTTCGTGGTTTCCGGCTGCTCGTTTCCCAATTGGCTTTTCCTGTTTGGTTGTATTTCCGGAACCCATTCTCGTGTCGCCGCGAGCCGTCCTCCTGTTACCAGCTTAGTTCGATTTTCCTGTGACGACGCCTGTTTTAACGATCACCGTTGGCACGGGTCAGTAGCGCGTCATCGCGTGATGCCGCGATATTTTTTTGGGGGTTAAAATGCAAATCAATGGCAGTGTGTTTGTTGTAACGGGCGCGGGATCGGGGCTTGGCGCGGCGACGGCAAGTGCCGTGGTCGATGGTGGCGGCAAAGTGGTCATTGTCGATGTCGATGCGGTTGCCGGCGAGGCCCAGGCGGCGCAACTCGGGCCAAACGCCCGCTTTGCCAAAACCGATGTGACGGATGAGGCGAGCGCGCGTGCCGCCATCGAGCTGGCGGTGAAAGAATTCGGTGCGCTGCACGGCTTGGTCAACTGCGCCGGCGTGGCGCCGCCCAAGAAGGTCCTCGGCCGCGACGGTCCGCATGACTTGGGAACCTTCGCGCGGGTCGTAAGCATCAATCTGGTCGGTACTTTCAACATGATTCGCCTGGCGGCAGAGGCGATGAACAAGAATGAACCCAACGACGCCGGCGAACGTGGCGTGGTCGTCAACACCGCTTCGGTGGCGGCGTACGATGGACAAATCGGTCAAGCCGCCTATGCGTCGTCGAAGGCCGGGGTTGTCGGTTTGACTTTGCCTGTCGCACGCGAACTGGCGGCGCTGGGAATCCGCGTGGTGACCATTGCCCCCGGCATCTTCGAAACGCCGATGCTCAAAGGCCTGCCGCAAGCCGCGCAGGATTCGCTGGGCAAAATGGTGCCGTTCCCTTCGCGTCTCGGTCGTCCAGCCGAATATGCGGCGCTGGTCAGGCACATCTGCGAAAACTCGTACCTCAACGGCGAAGTCATCCGCCTCGACGGTTCGATCCGGATGGCCGCCAAATAAGGTGCCGGCGAGCGTAAAACTTCAATTTGGCAATAGCCATTGCATTATTAGGAGTGTCGTATGAGTGAATCAGTAGTCATCGTAGGCGCCAAGCGCACGCCAGTGGGTTCCTTCCAGGGACAGTTCGCTGGGCTGACGGCGCCACAACTCGGCGCGACCGCGATCAAGGCGGCGGTCGAGCAGGCGGGTGTCAATGTCGACGATATCGACGAAGCCCTGATGGGATGCTGCCTGATGGCAGGCTTGCGGCAGGCGCCGGCGCGGCAGGCCGTTCTCGGCGCTGGATTGCCGAAATCGGTGCCGTGCACCACCCTGACCAAAATGTGTAGTTCGGCGCAGAAAACGGTCATGATCGCGCACGACGAACTACTGGCCGGTTCGATCAATATCGCCGTTGCCGGCGGCATGGAATCCATGACCAATGCGCCTTATGTTCTGACCAACGCACGGACCGGTTATCGGCTTGGTAACGGGCAGGTGTTCGATCACATGTTCCTCGATGGTCTGGAAGATGCCTACGAACAGGGCAAGCTGATGGGCGCTTTCGCCGAGTTGTGCGTCGAAAAATACAACTTCTCGCGCGAGGAAATGGACGCTTTCGCTACCGAGTCGGTGACGCGCGCGCAGCGCTCCGTTGCCGAAGGTGCTTTTAATGCCGAAATCGCGCCGGTAACCGTAACCACCCGCAAGGGGCAGGAAACGATCGCGGCTGATGAAACGCCGATGAAGTGCGATGTTTCCAAGATCTCGAAACTGAAGCCGGCCTTCAAGAAGGATGGCGCGGTAACCCCGGCCAATTCGTCGTCGATTTCCGATGGTGCCGCCGCTTTTGTCCTGATGCGCGAATCCGATGCCGTCAAGGCGGGAATCAAGCCTTTGGCCCGAATCGTGGGACATTCCACCTATGCCGCCGAACCCGCCTGGTTTACGACCGCGCCGGTGTTCGCCTTTCAGAAGTTGCTGAAAAAAGTCGGTTGGGAAACCACCGATGTCGATCTTTGGGAGGTCAATGAAGCTTTCGCCGCGGTTACCATGGCGTCGATGCGCGATCTCAACCTGCCGCACGACAAGGTCAATGTGAATGGCGGTGCTTGTGGCATGGGGCATCCGATCGGTGCCACCGGTTCGCGCATTCTGGTGACGCTGCTTTATGCCCTCAAGGCGCGCGGTCTCAAGCGCGGCGTCGCCGGCTTGTGTGCCGGCGGTGGTGAAGCAACCGCGATCGCTCTGGAAGTTCTCTGATCAAGTCGCCAACGAGATAACCCGCCCCGTGGCCCGGGGCGGGCAAGGAGTAATCGGATGTTGATTGACAAGAAACACATCGGCATGAAAGTGCCGCCGCATTCCGTCAACCTGACGGCGTGGCAATTGAAATGGTTCGCCAAGGCGACGGGAGAAACCAACCCGATCTATTTTGACGAGGAAGCGGCCCACAAGGCCGGGTTGCCGGGCGTGCTGGCACCGCCCACATTCTTTTTCTGCATGGACATGGACAAGGAGCATCCTTTCGATTATCTCGAAACCATGGAGTGCGACCTCGGCAAGATGCTGCACGGCGAGCAGTCCTTTAACTACTACAAGCCCATCTATTCCGGTGACAAACTGGATTTCGATGGCGAAATCACCGACATCTACGACAAGAAGAACGGCGCATTGCAGTTCGTCGTCAAGGAAGTCAAAGTACGCCGGCAGGGCGAAGTGGTTGGCGACCTGCGTAGCGTGATGGTCATTCGGGCATAGGGGACTAGTGATGACACTACCGAGTTTTGATGCACTTAACGTCGGCGACGAGATTCCGTCGTTGACCACGGAGCCGGTGTCTCGCCTGACCCTCGCGCTATATGCCACGGGTTCGGGTGATCATCATCCCTTGCACCTCGATCAAGATTACGTTCGCTCGAAAGGGATGCCGGACGTTTTTGCCCACGGCATGCTGGGCATGGCGTATCTCGGTCGTTTGCTGACCCAGTGGGTTCCCCAGGAAGCGATCCGCAGTTTCGGTGTGCGCTTTACGGCCATCACCTGGGTTGGTGAGCGGATGGTCTGTACCGGCAAAATCGTCGAAAAAATCGAGCAAGACGGAGAAAAATGTGTTCGCCTCGAATTGACCTGCGCCAACGAGCAGGGTGAGGCGAAGCACAAGGCGGATGCAGTAGTGGTTCTGGCTTGATTCATTGTCAGCTATCTGCAGGATCGCGGCCGTCGTCAGACGGCCGCAGTTTGGTTGTAGAGTGCACTCAGTCTACCGATGGGCATCCGCCTACCGAGGCGGTAGGCGTGTCCGACATACTGAAAGGAGATCAAAGGAGTGGAAAACAATAACCCGAACGAGCAACTGAGCGGCGTCGTCAATGCCTGGGCCGATATGCAAAAACGCATGTGGGGCGACTGGTCCGCGCTGTTGCAAAACCTGCCCGGAGGCACCGGCGGTCCCGTCGAAGTGGCTAAAAAGGGCTTTGAAGCTGCCAGCAAGGGTAGCAACGAAGCGGCACGCGCACTGATGGATCGCATTTCCGGTAGCCAGAGCGCGATGAACCGCGTGATGGACTTCTTTTTCAGGTCGATGAAAGTCGTTGCCCCGAACCTGGAAGCGAACAAGGACTGGCGTCCCGATTTAAAGAGTTTTGCCGATCAGTGGGCCAAGGAATCGACCGCCATGCTGCAGCGCAGCCTGGGCATGGGTTCCCACCTGGGCGACCTGGCCGGTACGATGTCCAAGGATTTGCCGAACGCCATGGGGCCGTGGCTCTCTTTCCTGGCGCAAGCGGCATCCGCCGGCAATGTCGGCGAGAGCATGCTTGGCGGTACCGCGGGCCTTAGCCGCCTGCTGGCCATGGAAGGGGATGCCAGCGCATTCGGTTCGATTGGTCAAATTCCGCATTTTGGCTTGTCGCGTGAGAAAAATGCCCAGATGATGCGTCTGGTCGATGCTTCCGTCGATCTGCGCAAGAGCAGCCTCCAGTTCCACACGGCGTTCGCCGAAGCTTTGGCCAAGGCGGTGGAAGCCACGGTCGAAGCGCTGGGCAAACTTTCCGCCAAGGGCGAAAAAATCACCTCCGTGCGCGATCTGATGCGTCTCTGGTACCGTACGGCCGATGCCTCCTTGTTGGTTACCTTCAATTCAAAAGAGTTTCTCGATAAACAAAACGAGTTCACCCAAGCCCAACAGCAATACAAACTGGCGCAGCGGGTTGTGGTCGAAGATATTTTCCGCGGCCTGGACATGCCGACGCGCACCGAGGTGGACGAGGCCTACAAAGTCATTCACGATCTGAAAAAAGAGGTCCGCGCCCTCCGGAAGGAATTGCTGCCATCGACCCAAGGTGCTGGAGTAAAAGCCAGCGGTACGGTTGCCCCCCGTAAGGCGCCTCGCGCCAAGAGCGAGTGAGCCGGAGCCTGACAGTTGTATCGGGCTTATCAGCTAATGGACCTATAGGAGCGTGCTACCCATGATTAATTTCCCCATTCAAATTCTTCCCGCCGATCTTGCGGCCGAAGCAGCCGCCCTGAACGCGAAACTCGCCAAGGGTGTCGACGTTCTCAATAAATTGACCGATGAAGACATCGATATCGGCAGCACGCCGAAAGACACCGTCTTCGCGCAAGATGGCATTGAGGTTTACCACTATCATCCGCTCGTCGAGCAGGCGAAGATCATGAAAACGCCGCTGCTGATCGTGCCGCCGTTGATCAACGGTTATCAGGTGGCCGATCTGCAACCGGATCGTTCGTTGGTGCGTAACCTCTTGAACGAAGGTATCGACGTTTATCTCAACAACTGGGGTTACCCCCGTCAAGTCGACAAATACCGCAGCATCGACGATTACATCAACGGCTATCTTGACGACACCGTCGACTTCATTCGGCAGCGTCATGGCGTAGACAAAATCGCCTTGCTGGGTATTTGCCAGGGCGGCACCATTTCGACAACCTATTCGACACTTCACCAGGACAAGATCAGCCACTTGGTGCTGACCGTCACGCCGATCGATTTCGAGGCCTACAAGGCGAATCATAAGCCGCACGAGGGCTTGATGTTCACCATGGGCGCCGACGCGGATACCGACAAGATGGTTGCCGTGCATGGCAACGTCCCGGTGGATGTGCTGAATGTCTCCTTCCTGATGGCGTCGCCGTTTATCTTGAATTTCGGCAAGTACGCCGATGTGATCGATATCCTGGATGACCGCCCGGCGTTGATCAACTTCCTGCGCATGGAAAAATGGCTGTTTGGCGGTCCGGATGCGGCAGGTCAGACGTTCAAGGAGTTTATCCGCGACTTCCTGAAAGGCAATAAATTGGCCAAGCGGACGCTTGAGGTGGGTGAGCATAAAGTCGATATCAAGGAACTCACCATCCCGATCCTCAACGTTTTCGCGGAAAAAGACCATATCGTGCCGCCGCCGTGCACTGTCGCGCTTGGCAAGCTTGTTGGCAGCAAGGACTATTCCGAGTTTGCGATCGCCACCGGTCATATCGGAATCTATACCGGTGGCTTGGCGCAAAAAGTGCTGGCGCCGAAAGTCGGTGGCTGGTTGCGCGAACGCGGCGCTTGAGTTTGATTGAGCCTGGCGTCCGATAGGGCGCGAGGGCAAGGAAGGGCGTTCGACGCGAAATTTCCAACTGCGCGGCAGTTGCGATGTTTCGCCGAGGACGCTCTTTTTTTCGCCTTTACAACGCGACGACACGGCCGTGACCTTGGATGAACCTCTGCGTTCGATGAACGGAAAATCCAGTCGCCAACTTGATCGCGCGAACTAGGTGAGGGTTATTCGCCCGCGTTGACGGCGAGGTCGGTTGGCGCCGTCAGATTGCAATTCAGGCGTGCTTTTACGCATTGCGTATCGCCAGCTTGTACCTCGCGACATGGCGAAGGTCGGTGGCGATAAAGGGTGCAGTAGACGCGTCTGCCGACGACGCCTTGCAGGGCCGTGCAGCGGGGCGAAGAAGAATTCGTTCCTGCCATGCAGGCGTGCCAAGGCGTCAGTTGCTCGATTGCTGTCTCCGGCAACTCGCGGGTATCAAGCTCCGCCCAATAAAACGAAACCCGAAAGCTTGCGCAGCATGCGCCACAAGAGCAGCACTCGAATTCATCGTTACCCGCGCTCATGGAGGTCGTCACAGACAATGCCGCGGATGTGAGTACAGGAGTGTGATCACGCCCGGCAGCCTTGTCACGGTGTCAGGAACCCTGGCGCTTGCCGAGCACCAGTGCGAAATCGGGGACGCCGCCGGGTACGATGGTTACTGGCGACTGCGCGCCTTCGGTCAAGCCCTTCACCCGCTCCGAGACGTAAAGGTCAAGCATTTCATGGGTGATGCGGCCCGATTTGTTGTAGTCGGCTTGACCGCGCAGACCCTCGAGAATGGCTTTGGTGAATGCGCCGTTGCCCCAGTCCGACGATTCCTGAGCGTACTGGCGACCGGTCGTGGTGCCATCGCCTGTGGCGTTGTCGGGGGCCTTCGCTGGGCGCTTGACGGTCAATACCGCTTCGGGTGATAGGCCGTACCGGTTTTCGGCAAACAACAAAATCTGGGCATCAATCGCCGGCAGGACGACCGGCACCTCATAGACGGCTTCGTTCTGTCCCGCTGCGCGCGAACCGCGCAGGGACGAAAGTGCCGGTAGCGCTACCGGTTGACCGTTAATCCGCGCTTTTAGCTTCGTGACCGGCGCATCCGTCGGTGATCGCACCGCCACCCACAGTTGCAGTGTCTTGTCGTTACCCGGTGTCAGGCTCGCCGTATCTGGCGAGACGATGCGCACGGTTGGCGGCAGGCGCTCCCGTATCGCTTGGCCTGCCGGCGGACGAGCGGTGGCGACAGGCGCCTTTTGCATGGCGCCCTGGCCGGTGATCCCGCTTATTGTTTCCGGTACGTAAGAATCCGCGCGGAAGCGCGACACCGGAAAGAAATCAGCCGCTTGTTCCGAACCGTGATCGATTCGCCAGCCGACGAGATTTTCACCGCCAGGGCTGGCGGCGAAATAGCCCTCGGGTGTCCACAATACCCAGCGGCGACTGTCGGCATGCGGGAAAAGGGCGAGTTGTTCGCCGCCGTCCTGTGTTCGATACCAACGCGCGGTATTGTCACTGTATAACAGGTTGCTGGCGGCAATCTTCTGGCGGATGAACTCCGCGCGCTGTAGAGACAAACGTTCATCCATTTGCTCCGACGGGCCGCGCGGCGTGTGCCCGGCCACTTCCACGCATGAATTCAGCCTTGACGCTTGTCGGCCAATCTCCGCAAGCCATTGCGAGTAGGGCGGCTGATCCAGGCCGAAGGCGGTCGCGCCCGGTTTGAAACTGAAGCGGACAGCAAGCCGGTCGGTGGCCAGACCCATATCCACCAGACGCCCGAATGCCTGCATGGCCGCCGGCTTGCGACCGAGTTTTTGATTGGCCAGATAAATGCCGGCCAATACCCGTGCCTGGGTGCCCGCCGGATTTTTCAGCACCGACTGGTAGAGCGCTAGCGCGTCGACATGGCGTTTTTCCTTGTAGGCCGCCAAGGCTTCGCTAACGGTCGACGCCGCCAGGACCGCGTCGATATAAGCTGGATTGATCAGGTCGCCGGCTTTCGTGCCTTGGCAAGTTTTGACATGACCATCCACCGCCGTGTCCTTGGACCAAACCGGCATCTCACGGAAGAACGCCAGCGGGGTCGGATCGACATCTGCGGACAGCGAACGTGCCAGACCCTTGGCGACGAATATGCCGGTTTTGAAGTCGGCGAGGGCAAAGCAGATGCGATAGGCATCCCGTTCGCCGTCGGCCACGCCTTGCAGATTGATCGGTGTAAGGGTTCCAATCATCAGCAGCGGCAAGGTTGAGACGTACTCGCTGGTGAACGGTTCGACGTCGACCTGCCGGTAGTTTTCCTTGACCAGTCGCACTATCGATTGCACCATGGCCACGGTTGCTTCCGTCTGTACGCCACTGTTTCCATCGATCAGTGGGTCGAGATCATGCCGTACTTTTTGTCGGTCGTCAGATTGGCGTTGGCCAGCAATTCCCGCGCCACCTTGCGCACCGCCTGGTCATACGGGAGGGCAACCAACGGCGTTGGAGCGGGCTACCGGTGGTATTTCCTCAACACTGCTGTAAGCGCCCAACAGCACAACCACGCAAACGCTCGACATGAGCCGCGTTTTAATGGACATGTGGACTCCCTCTCCGTGATTCGCTCTTGTTCAACAAGGCAAGAGCGGGTGCGTGCGCCACGAACGCTTCGCCATTTCGGCGGAAAACAGCGGGAATAGCGAGGGATTGATTGACGTTCCAGCGACTTCGCCCTACGGTTTTCGGTAAATCGTCGGCTGGACCGACACCAACTGATTGGTGATGCCGTTAAGTGACTCGGAATGCCCAACGATGAAATAACCCTCAGGCTGCAAGCGCGGAAGAAGGTTGCCGACCACCTTGCGTTTGGTTTCAGTGTCGAAATAAATCATTACATTACGAAGAAATATTACGTTGAACATGCCGATATCGGCGGTGATTGGCTGGGTCAAGTTGACCTGCCCGAAACTGACTCGGTCACGCAAGTCTTGCGAAACAAGGAATGTTCCTTCGTTGGCGCGCACGCCTTTAAGGCAGTGTTTGCGCATCAGGTTGCTCGGAATGCCCTGTGTGCGATCCATCGAATACTGGCCGGCGCGCGCCTTGGCGAGTACTTGCGTGCTGATATCGGAACCGAAGACTTCCCACCTGCCGCCGGGCATCGCTTCCGCGAGGACCATGGCCATGGTGTAAGCTTCTTCGCCACTTGAACTGGCCGCGCTCCAGATTCGGAAAGGGGTGTTGCGTGAGCGATTTGCCAGAATTTCGTCGCGGAGATAGTCGAAATGTCGCGGCTCGCGAAAAAAATAGGTTTCGTTGGTCGTCAGCAGATCGACCATGGTTTGCAACTCTTTCGGATTCTGGCCGCTGGACACCAGCCGGTAATACTGGCTGAAACTGTCGAATTGGTGTTCCCGGAGGCGCCGCTGCAAGCGGCCGACGAGAAGAACTTTCTTGCTGCTGGCCAGATCGATGCCGGCGATCTTGTAGATCAGCCGCTGAAAAAGGGCAAATTCTTGATCGGTAATCACGGGTTGGTCCATCGGTGCGCTCAATCGGTAGTCAATTTTCCGCCGTGCGTATTGGCTGAGGAATGGGAGGCCATGATTTTTATTCGCTTTATACCGGCGGCCTGCAACCGATAGCCCTAATAGTGGGTCATGGTGACGGGCGATGCAAGCGGGCTTTTGCGACATATTTGTCGAGACAGCCATTTCTTGTCGGTTGTATGACTCCGGGCAAGAGTCGTGGGCCGAGGCCGACAAAAAAACGGCTGTTGTCGCGAAATTTCAGGCCAACCATCGAAACGGCTAGCGTTTCGCTCGATTTCCAAGTGCCGACCGCAGTGCGGCGAGGGCTCGCATGCCGCTTAGCGCCACCGCCCCGGCCAGAATACCGAATGACATGTCCAGAGCGCTCGGGGTCAACGCGGCAAGAAAACGGCCAATGGCCGGGATGTCACCGACCACGGTGGCGAAATCCGCGATGGCGTGGTGTACGAGTGGCACGCCGTGGCTGAGAATTCCGCCGCCGACCAGAAACATCGCCGCGGTGCCAATCACCGTCAATGCTCTCATCAATCGGGGTGCGGCGAGCAGCAGACCGCGTCCGAGCCTCCGGGCTGGCGTGCCCGGTTTCTTCAGCAGATACAAGCCGAAATCGTCCAGCTTGACGATGCCGGCGACGATGCCATAAACGCCGACGGTCATCAGCAATCCGATGCCCGAGAGCACCGCCACCTGTGTGGTGAAGGGGGTATCGGCGACAGTGCCGAGAGCGATGACGACGATTTCCGCCGAAAGGACAAAATCGGTGCGGATCGCGCCCTTGATCTTGTCCGCTTCGAGTGCCGCCATGTCGACCGTGTCGTCGGCCAAGGCGGCGAGTTGCACGGCGTGTTGCTCGTCGACCTCGGCGGGATGCAGCCACTTGTGCGCCAGTTTTTCAACGCCCTCGAAACAAAGATAAAGACCACCGAGCATCAGCAGCGGGGTGATCGCCGCGGGCAGTACGCTGCTGATCAGCAGCGCGGCCGGTACCAAAATCAGTTTGTTCTTGAGCGAACCGACGGCAACCGCCCAGACCACCGGCAACTCGCGTTCGGCGCGCACGCCAGCGACTTGTTGCGCGTTCAGGGCCAGGTCGTCGCCAAGAACGCCGGCGGTCTTCTTGGCGGCCACCTTGGTCAATAAAGCGATGTCGTCGAGAACGGTGGCGATATCGTCGATCAGCGCAAGCAGGCTCGCTCCGGCCATATCGAGTTCCTAATCTGTTGGTTTCTATTTGGATAAGACGCTTACCCGAAACGGGAATCGCGGCGCAGAGCGCCATTCTACCGAGTTCGCCCGGCTTCGGACGCCGGCGACTAGTGCCGCCGCGCGTGCCAGCAGGCGAAATATCCGTATCGGTCGTCTGGGCGCCCGCCGACGTCTTGTGGTGTCGTCCTAAAGGCGGAATTTGCTTACCGCTTGCTCGAGGGCCTTGGACAGGTTCTCGACAGTCTCGGCGTTGCTGACGATCGCGGAGAGGGCTTGGCGATTGGTTTCGGCCATTTCCGCCACTTTCTCGACACTGTCGGCGATGGTGGTGCTGGCCACGCGTTGTTCGGCCACTGTGTTGCTGATTTCCTGGATCTCTTCCGAAACCTGACTCAGATTTTCCCTGGCCGTCGACATTACCGTACAGGCTTTGTCGGCTTGGGAAACGCCCTTGGCAACCGCGTTCAGGCTGTCTTCCATGCCGAGTACGGCTTCTGCCGAGCGAGTGCTGATCGCCTCGATCATTTCCGATATTTCCAGCGTCGAACGCGTCGTGCGTTCCGCCAGCTTGCGGACTTCGTCGGCGACGACCGCGAATCCCCGTCCTTGCTCACCGGCGCGCGCGGCCTCGATGGCGGCGTTGAGCGCCAGCAGGTTGGTCTGCGCCGCGATTTCATGAATCGTTCGGACAATGGCGGTGATGCGGCGCGATTCTTCGCCGAGCGCGCCGATGACCGTGCTTGCTTGCTTCACCGAATCGGCCACGTGCGCGATTTCCGCCCCTACGGCGTGAACCTCCGCGCCGCTATGGTCGGCCAAAGTGGCCGCCTCGCCGGTATGCGTGCTCACCTTCCGCGCGAAATCGGCGATCTGGGTAATGCTGGTGGCGACTTGTTCGACCGATGCCGACATCGACGCCGCGGTATTGCTCTGGGTTTGCGCGCTGAGCAAGACGCTGCCGGCATCCCGATGCAGACTGCCGGCCGCTTGAAGAACTTGTCGCGACACGTTTCGGATGGCTTGTACCGACTCGCGCAACTCTTGTTGCATCACGTTGATATTGGCCAACAGACTTTGTTGGTCGCCCGCCCTGATTCGCAGCGGCTCCGTCAGATCGCCGGAAGCTATCCGCGCCACCATCGCCCCGGCGTAGGAAGGTTCGCCACCCAGGAGGCTCATCAGCACCTTGCCCAGGAAAATATAGGAGACCAAAACCACCAGCAGCGCCAGGGTGCCAGACACCATGCTCGAGTGGAACATCCAGTCGCGTGTTTCGTGCTGCGCGCTGTTGCTGCTGTCGGCCAGGGTGCGCAGATCGCCGGCCAGTTTATCGAGTTGCTCGGTCAGCGCCTTTGCGGAATCGTCGAAACCGTTGCGACCTTTCATGATCGCGTTGCCGGCGTCGCGTCCCTTGTCGATGTAAGCGCGCGCCATGGTTTCGCCAGTGTCGTAAAGGCGTTTCACGGCTTGTTTCATGCTTTCGATCGCGTCCTTTTTTTCGGCGAGTTGTTTGCCGAGGCGCTCCAGGTCGGCGAGCGCCGCATCGCGTTCCTCCATCGCTTCACGAAAATCGGCTTCGCCGACCGCCGACGCATCGGTCAGGAACTGCTGGATCTGCACGACATGAAAACGGGCGTCCTTGAATGTCCGGATGGCGAGCTCGACTTGCGAGGCTTGCTCGGCGGCGGCGCCGAGGGCCGTGTTACTGCGCCAGATGATGAGATTTCCCGTTACCAGGGTGAGGCATACCAAACCGATGGCCAGAGTGGCCAAAAGCAACAAGTGCTTGATCTTGAGGTTCTGCATGGCGGTTGTTCATTCCAGCAAGGTGATGAAAACAGATGCTCGGCAAGCGGCGAAATGTGTTGCCGGACTTCTCCCGGCAAGGTTCGGCAGGGCCGCGATCGTCACGGCGTACCCATCGATCCATGTTATGGCAAGCGCGGGAAAACGCATGCTAATTGTACGCTATATTATGATTTAGAAGGAATAAATAGTTTCTCCGGCCGACTGGCGCCCAGCCGGGTCGAGCGAAAAACCAGACGCGTGTGGCTGGCTGGCACGTTATCCCGTACCGCCCGGTAGCTTCGCCGTGGGTGCGCCGGGCAGCGACATCGAGCCGCCGTGCGAACGCCGCGCCGAATCGCGGCGAAAACGCCGGGCGATGTCGCCGCAAAAAAGGCGACTGTTGTCGCCGTTGACGCGCCGGTTCAAGTTCTCGCTCCACGACTAGCGCGGAACCCGGACTTGGCGCTATTCTGCCCGTCTGGCGGCGACGCTGTTCGTCGCCTTGAATCGACGATTTGGAGACCAAACGTGCCCGCACTGCTACCCCAACCCGATCCGGACGGCCTGCTCGAATACTCGGTCGTTTATACCGACCGCGCCTTGAACCACATGTCCAGGCGCTTTCAAGGCGTGATGAAGGATATCTCGCGCATCCTGAAAACCGTTTATAACGGGACGGCGGCGATTGTCGTGCCGGGAAGCGGCACCTTCGGCATGGAAGCGGTCGCGCGACAGTTCGCCGTCGACAAGAAGTGCTTGGTCATCCGTAGCGGCTGGTTCAGTTTCCGCTGGACGCAGATTCTCGAAATGGGGCGGATCGCCTCGGAAAGCATCGTCATGGCGGCCAGTCCGGTCGGCGACGAGGCACCAGCGCCGTTCGCGCCGCCGCCAATCGAGGAGGTGGTGGCGCGCATTCACGCCGAGAAACCGGCCGTCGTTTTCGCACCGCATGTCGAAACCGCCTCCGGCATGATCCTGCCGAACGATTATCTACAAGCAATTGGTCAAGCGGTACGCGCGGTCGATGGCCTCTTCGTGCTCGACTGCGTCGCTTCCGGAGCGATTTGGGTGGATATGGTCGCCAACGATGTCGATGTGCTGATCAGCGCGCCGCAAAAGGGCTGGACCGGCTCGCCGTGCTGTGCGCTGGTCGTGCTCGGCGCGCGTGCCCGCGCCCGCATCGACGACACCATGAGCAGCAGTTTCGCCTGCGACCTCAAAAAATGGCTGCAAATCATGGAGGCTTTCGAGAACGGCGGCCATGCCTATCACGCGACCATGCCGACCGACGCCCTGGCCGCTTTGCGCGACACCATGCGCGAGACCGAGAATTATGGTTTCGAGCGCGTGCGCAAGGAGCAGCAGGAACTCGGCGTGCGCGTCCGCGCCTTGTTGCACAGCCGCGGTTTCAGGAGCGTCGCCGCCGACGGTTTCCAGGCGCCTGGGGTGGTGGTGAGCTACACCGACGACCCGGACATTCAGTCCGGCAAGAAATTCGCCGCCATCGGCGTGCAGATCGCCGCCGGCGTTCCCTTGCAATGCAACGAGCCGGTTGACTTTCGTACGTTCCGCATCGGTTTGTTCGGACTGGAAAAACTCCACAATCCCGACCGTACGGTGCTGCGTCTGGCCGACGCGCTGGACGCGGTGTCGCGAATCGGCCCGGAGTCCGCCTCCTGAGTCGCCGTTGCTCGCTGGCTCGCGCGTCGGCGTCGCCAGCAGCGAACGGCGCGCGGTGAGCCGTTTTCGGCCCTGGCGGTTCTTGCGTTCAATTTAACCGGAGGAAAAGGACGATGCGTGTCTTGCTGGCCGTGGTGTTCGCGGTGTCGATGGCGGGCTGCGCCGATCTGGCGACGACTTTGGCCGATGGTGAGCCATCGCGCGTTGGGCAAAATGCGCCGTTGACGAACACCTACTGCGAGGCGCACACGCGCGAGGCCCATGCGCAGGACGCGTCGCTCGCCAGACGGGAGGCCATGGAAGCCGAAATCGACGATTATCTTCGGCTTGCCGAGGAGGCGCTTGGCATGCGCGCCAGCGTCATCGGCCTGTACCAGGCGCTGAAGGCCAAGACCGGCCGCGGCCTGCCGCTTTCTGGGAGCGATCTCAAGCAGCTCAACGAAGGGGCGTCCCAGCTTTTGGCGCAGCGTCTTGCCCTCCTGAAAGTCGCCGAGGCGCATGAATGCTGGCTTGAGAAAAACCATGCGGGCGACGACAGGGAGGCGGGCATTCGCGCCACCGGCATCGTCATGTCGCTCTCGGCGGCATTGATTCTTTACGACAATTATCTTTCCGCGATCGCACCGTTTCGTCGGGACCACGAGTTCCGGCGTCACCTGAACCGCAGCGATCGCGGTTTCGATCTTCCGGCGGGCATTCTCGACGAAATGGCGGTGAACTTCGCCTCGGTGGATAATCGGCGCCGGACGCTGCGAGCCATCGATTGGGTCGACAAGCATGCCAGAAGCTTTCAGCCGGAGCCTTTCGAACGGTACGCGTATCTGCTGGATTCGATCGAACAAAGTCCGTCACTGCAAATGGTGCGGCGTTTTCAGCCCTTGCGCGACGTCGGCCAAAGCCTGGGGTTTTTCAGCACGCAGACCGTCGATATGTTGTTCACCCTGAAAAACGAAAGCACCAATCTTTCCAGCCTGCTGTTCGGCAATGTCGTCGGTCTGGTCGAAACGCGGCACGGCAAGCTGTATGGGCGGCCGGAGGTTGCGCAGCGGCTGGCGGAAACGCTCAAGGCCGGCGATATCTTGCTCGAGAAAACGCCTTTCCGGCTGACCGACAAATTCATCCCGGGGTACTGGGGGCATGCCGCGATCTGGGTCGGCGGCGAAGCGGAGTTGCGCGCGCTGGGCATTTGGGATCATCCGGTGGTCCGCCCACACCAGGCGGCGATCCGGAGCGGTCGCGGCGTCGTCGAGGCCCTGCGCTCCGGCGTGCAAATGAACACCATGGCGCACTTCCTGAACATCGACGATCTGGCCGTGATTCGCCACACCGGATTGAGCACGCCACAGGCGGCGGAGGCGGTGTTGCAGGCCCTGCGTCAAGTCGGCAAGGCGTACGATTTCAATTTCGACGCCGAAACGACCCACCGGGTATTCTGTTCCAAGCTGGTTTACCTGGTGTATGGCGACATGAAATGGCCAACCTCGCGCATGCTCGGGCGGGTAACGGTCGTTCCAGACGACGTGGCCGCGCTGGTCTCCGAAGACGGGCCCCTGCGGGTGATACGGCTTTTCCACAACGGCGACGAGGTCATCGAGCAACCGCAAAAGACAATGGCGCAATTGATCGGCGCCGAACGCACCGCGCTGGCGCGGCGCGAGAACGAACGCCGAATGGCCGCCGATTGATTTGTCGGGAGGGCGATTTGTTTTCCGCCGATCAACGCCATTCCCCGGCGCGAGGAATGCTTATGCGCTTTTCTTGAACAGATGAAACAGTCCCATGCCAGCCAGCATGGCGATAACGAAAATCAAGCCTTTCAACGACGCGCTGCCGAGCAAGATTAGCGCGGGTCCTGGACAAATCCCGGCCAGTCCCCAACCGACACCGAAAAGGGCGCTTCCCAGGAGCAAGCGGGTGTCGATGGCGGTTTTGTCCGGGATTTGCATGGGTTCCCCGAGCAGGCTGCTGTGTCTGCCTCTTGCCAGCCGGAAGGCGGCGACGCCTACCGCGATGGCGCCGGCCATCACCAGCGCCAAGGACGGGTCCCACTGACCGCCAATATCCAGGAAGGCAAGCACCTTGGCCGGGTTGCTCATTCCACCGACGATGATGCCGATGCCAAACACGATGCCAACCAGGAACGAGATCGCGGTGCTCATTGGGGGGCTCCTCAAGTCACCAGATGGCGAACGACATACACCGTGACGAAACCCGTGCTCATGAAGCTCAGCGTGGCAACAAGCGAACGGAGCGAGAGGCGGGAAATGCCGCAGACGCCGTGGCCGCTGGTGCAGCCCGAGCCGAGACGCGAGCCGTACCCGGTCAGCAGCCCGGCAATGACGAGAGTGATCCAGTCGGCGTCGATTCGGCTTTCCGGCAAGATATCGAACAGGCGGTAAGCGACCGGCGCCAGCACCAGACCGAGAATGAAAGCCAGGCGCCACTTCGCCTCGCCTTGATTCACCGATGCCAGCACGCCGCCGACGATGCCGCTAATGCCGGCGATTCGTCCCTTGAAAAACAGCAGTAGGGCCGTTGCCAAGCCGATCAGCCCCCCTCCGAACAAGGCGCTTGCGGGCGTGAAATGCGTCCAATCGATGGTCATCGGCGGATTTTACCGGATTGATCGGGCTGTTCGAGAAAAGCGGTCGGCGAACGCGGGTGGCAATTCCCGGGTCCGGTGCGGCAATTGATCATTCGCACGTGGGAAGTGCCGTCGAGTTGCCGGGCGGCACCGATTCATTCAACCGCGCGAGGTGAGGGAAGCGGATTTCCGAAGTCTGACCCGGATGGTCTTGTCGCGCTTCAGCGCGCGCGGAGTCTGGACGGCCTTGACGGCTAAGTTGTGTTGCGTACGCACGCCTCCGCGAACCCTGATCGCAAGAAAAGAGGCGTGGAACGAGAAGATAATCCCGGGGTCAGGTCTTGCATTTAATCATTTCCGTTTTCCGAACCTGACAATACGACTGATTGTTGAGTAATGGACGCCGAAATGTTCGGCGATTTGTGCTTGGGTGTAATCGCCGGTCAAGAATGCGGCACACACGGCCGCATCACGGTCGGCGTGTTTCTCCGAATAATGGGCCAAAGGCTTCGCGATTGGGCGGCGTTGCATACGGGGGATCTCGTTACCTTCACGCGCGTTGCCGGCTTTTGCTTCCTCGATAAATGCCTGACTGCCCGAGTAAATTTGCCCATTCAATTGCTCCAGGACACGCCGCAGGCCAATACCGGCGCGCACGAAATCTTCATAAGCGCGCTGTGCGGACCGCCCGTCTTGGGAAAACTGCTGCAACAGCCATCGGGTTTCGAGCCATTCCGGTACTGGGCTTTGCTCCATCATCGCGACCCACGAACTCCAAGGCCATTCTCCCGGGAGCGATACCATGCCAGCCCGCACAGGATTGAGTACGACATAACGCGCCAACTCCCGGAGATACGCATCGCGCTCAACCAAAATCGCCTTGTAGCGCCCCTGAAAAACATGGCCGACACGGCTCACGGCGGTGTGATCGGTTGATGTATTGGGTATGAACCCCGTTCAACTGGCGCATGCCTTTCGCCGGATTGGCCTCGGGCGTCTCGACCACCAAGTGATAATGGTTGCTCATCTGACACCAGGCATGGCACCGCCAATTGAAGCGCTGGCAAACCTCGCCAAGTATCTTCAACCATTGCTCGCGATCAGCGTCCGAGAAATAAATGTCCTCTCGCCGGTCCCCACGAGAAGTGACATGATACAAACCATCTGCAAGCTCAATGCGCAAAGGTCTAGACATGGCTGCATCATCGCCTGGAAATGATTAACAGGCTGCTCAAAACCCCCGCCCCAGCTACGCCGATGAGATAATTCGAACCTTGCCTGAACGAGATGGAAAAAAGATGAGAAGGCCCGACACGACGCAGCCTGCGATGTTCAGCTACCGGACGCTGGAAGAGCGGATTCCGGCAAGTCATCCGCTGAGGAAGCTGCGGGTGGTGGTCGATGGGATTCTGGGCGCGAT
>JAKOTN010000069.1 GCA_029776255.1 Pseudomonadota bacterium | reverse complement strand
TTTGTCGAGCAGTCCTCGGCGGGTCATGACAGGACGACACTGCTGGTGCAGGGAGGCTGCATCCACGGCTACGTGCCACAGCGGAACGGCGAGCTTTGTTGGTACTGGTATCGCCAGAGCATGCCGGTACTGGTGGATGGGGACGCGATCGCTGGTCCGGTCGTGGTGTCGGCCCGCACGCTCTACGACTGCATTCCGACGTTCGGCGACATCTCCGTAGCGTTCGAGAGGGGCGAGGGCGACAGCGGGGTAGTAACGATTGAGCGCGACAGGTACAAGGCAACGGTACCGGCCTTGTGGGTGAAGCAGTTACCGGACAACGGTAGCGAGGTCTGGTGTGCCGTCATCAGAGACGCCCTGGCTGCTGATCCCGTCGCATGGTGCTTGCTAGCCCACCGTGGCAGGCAGGTAACGGTTGAGATTCTGGAGTCGGGCAACCTGGCGGTTCGCGGTCCGTTCGGTGAAGGGATCGTTCCGCTTGAGAAGGTACGGTGCTCCGGCGAGCTGGTGAAGCCGGTTAGGTTCACCGTGCCCAAGCGATTCAAGTCGGGGTGGTCGTACTTTTACATCAGGCAATACGGCAACGGGTGCGTTGCCGTAGAGACGGGGTATGGCGAGTATGTGATTAAGGAGGATGTGCGATGACATGGGAGGTCGTCTGGCAGCCCGACGGTGCGCGTATCGCCTGAGTGTTCGCAGCTAATTCTCGGTTGATCCTCCTTTTGCAGCCCGGCTTCATGCCGGGTTTTTTCTTTTTTGGCTTGACACAGAGCGCTAGCTTCCCAAGCTGGGGGTCGCGGGGTCGAATCCCGTCTCCCGCTGTGCGCTTGAGTGGCATTCAAGAGGTCGGGGGTTCGAATCCCCTCCGCTCCAATCGGCAGGTGCCCAGATCGGCGACGACTGGGGGGCTTCGGCGGTGCCGATGTGCCTGTGAACACCTGCCTTCTATTTTGTTACGCGGGCGATATAATAAGGGCATGAGCACCATGCTGCAAATTGAACGCTCCGACTATCTCACAACGAAAGAGGCGGCTGCCCGGCTCGGCGTGAGCGATGCGAGAATCCGGCAGCTTCTCTTGGAGGGCCGAATTTCTGGTCTCAAAGTCGGCGAAACCGCGTGGCTCGTCCCGCTGAAAGAAGTCGAAAGGTACTCTCGCGAGCGGCGACCTGTAGGCCGTCCTTCACTGCGCAAGTAATTGCCTGCCTATCACTTAGGGCAAAATAGCGGATCGCCTCTTGACAAATACTTACGCCAGAGTAAGATAACAGCAGTTCACGAAACATCGGCACCTTCTTAGCCGCCTCTGCGGCGACTGAGCGGGTGCCCAAGACCAGGTTGGGCGTCTAG
>JAKOTN010000066.1 GCA_029776255.1 Pseudomonadota bacterium | reverse complement strand
GTCAACTGCCCAGCAATGGCGCTCCAGTCAAGCAACTCGTGCAGCTTCATGCTCGGGCTGAACTCGACCAGCGGGCGCGCGCCCATCAGAAAGAAGCTGTCCATCGGTCATCACCTCCTGGGGCGATTGGAGCGCATCGGCCAAGGACGCGCATCAGGAGTGCTACCAGTTATGCAGCGGTCTTACTTCGGCCGCCACGCTGCCCATCATGCTGTTGACGAAGCCGTCTCTGAACTTGCCGCCCATGACGGACTGGATAGCGCCTTGCAGCGTGGCGCGCCCGGTGTAGTTCATCAGACGCTGGCCCAACGTGGCCCCCTCCGGCACGCTGTTCAGACCCGTGACGTCGAGCAAGCCGGCGGTGGCGCCGCCGGCAAGGGTCGATCGCAGCAACTGGCCGAAGTTGATCTTTCCGTTGGCCGCCAACTGCAAGCTGGCGTTGCTGATGAAGGCGCCGGTGGCGCCTACGGCCATGGCACCGGTGGTGCCACCGCCAGCGGCGCTGGACACCGTAGCGGCAAGCGTGCTGCCGGCGCCGAAGCTCATGGCGGTCATCGCCGCTGCAAAGATGTAGGGAAACGCCTTGTCGATGCCGCTTTGCTTGAGGTTGTCGGCATCGGTGCAGAAGCCGCGCTGGGGGTCGAACCAGACGAACTCCTTGTCGATCAGCTTGGTGATGCGACTCGGGTCAAGCTCGGTGTCGGCGCGCTGCACGCGCGAAGGCGCCTAAGCGGGGTCGGTGGCGTTGCTTTATTGATCCGAAAGCTAAGGAAGGTCTGCACAACCTCCGCCGCAGCGCAAGTTGATACATGAATATTCACATGGCGAAACCAGCGCTGAATTTCCGGTTGATTTCCCGCTCATCAGGTCGATTTCGGCCTTGTTTCGGGCGCTTGCCCATATTTCAGGCGCACTCACGCCTGCTGTCCTTGCAAAATTCGCTTGCGCACCATCCACAGGTTGGACAGGGCAAACATCACCAGCAACTGGCTGGTGTTCTTGGCCAAACCTTTGTAGCGCACCTTGCGATGGCCAAACTGGCACTTGATGACTCGAAACGGGTGCTCGACCTTGGCGCGGATGCGCGCCTTGATGGTTTCAAGCTGATCGATCAACGCATCGAGCGCCTTGCTCTTGTCCAGTGCCTTGCGCTTGCCCGGCATCATGGCAATGTGCCAGCAACTGTCGGGGTGCAGTTCCTGCACTTCGTCTCGCTTTTCAACCCCCCGATAGCCCGAGTCGGCAAAGACGACGTCTTCCTCACCGTGCAGCAGCGCGTGCGCTTGCGTGATGTCATGGGCATTGGCTGCGGTGGTGGCGACGGTGTGCACCAGCCCCGAGTCGGCGTCCACGCCAATGTGCGCCTTCATGCCGAAGTGCCACTGGTTGCCCTTCTTGGTCTGGTGCATCTCAGGGTCCCGCTGGCCGTCCTTGTTCTTGGTGGAGCTGGGCGCGGCGATCAAGGTGGCGTCCACCACGGTGCCGCTCTTGAGCAGCAGGCCACGGGCCATCAACCTGGCGTTGACGCTAGCCAGAATCTGCGGCGCCAACTGGTGCTGCTCCAGCAGGTGGCGAAAGCGCAAGATGGTGCTTTCGTCGGGCAGGCGGGTGAGGCCGGCATCCAGGTGTGCGAACTCGCGGTACAGCGGGATGTCGTGCAGCGCCTCTTCCATGGCCGGGTCGGAGTGGCCAAAGAACTGTTGCAGCAGGTGAATGCGCAGCATGGTCTGCAGCGCAAAGGGCGGGCGCCCTGTCTTGCCCGCTGGCGCGTGCGGCGCAATGAGCGCGAGCAAGTCAGACCATGGGATGACCTGATCCATCTCGTCCAGGAACACCCGCTTGCGCGTGCGCTTGTGAGCCAACTCGAATCCGCTCTGGGCAAGGCTGATCTGGTTCATCGGTGTTCAACGTTCGAGGGGCTCGATCAGGGGACTTATGCAGACGTTCCC
>JAKOTN010000050.1 GCA_029776255.1 Pseudomonadota bacterium | reverse complement strand
TAAAAGATTATACAGTTTTATTCGTAGTTCTTTATTATACACATTTCAATTCCTTATGGTGCGATTAAAAGCAGGGGAGGTACCAGAGCCGATAAAGTTAAAAAAATTTCAATTCCTTATGGTGCGATTAAAAGTTTAGTTTTTTACATATTCTTTATTTACAAAAAAACATTTCAATTCCTTATGGTGCGATTAAAAGCCTTGTCTGATACTATGATTAGAAATACAAACGATATTTCAATTCCTTATGGTGCGATTAAAAGTTAAACAGGCTTTTAGCGAAAAGTCTGGAGACAGGATATTTCAATTCCTTATGGTGCGATTAAAAGCTCCTTCAGTTATAAAAGCTACACCCCTTCTGTCTCTATTTCAATTCCTTATGGTGCGATTAAAAGATTTACAAACGCATATCCGCCAATTTGCTCGCATACATTTCAATTCCTTATGGTGCGATTAAAAGCATCCGATTAGCATACACTCTATTAGCAATTTTTTCATTTCAATTCCTTATGGTGCGATTAAAAGGCTTCGAGTAACTTGATACAAAGCCTTGAACCAGAAATTTCAATTCCTTATGGTGCGATTAAAAGGGGATTGTAAATGGCAAAAATAATTATATTTATAGCGGATTTCAATTCCTTATGGTGCGATTAAAAGGTATTAGTGTAAATGCTATTATAACTGATCCACCATAATTTCAATTCCTTATGGTGCGATTAAAAGATCCTTACACATCTTACAGTGCCTTACAACTCTTACATTTCAATTCCTTATGGTGCGATTAAAAGCATTACAGGAACTATCATTGGGATAGGTTTATTACATTTCAATTCCTTATGGTGCGATTAAAAGGGGGGCATGTTGAGATGGGAAGATAAAGTATATCCCATTTCAATTCCTTATGGTGCGATTAAAAGGAAAAGATGGGTTGCAAAATAGCTAAAATTAATGGCATTTCAATTCCTTATGGTGCGATTAAAAGTGAGCAGGTAAAAAAACTAATGAATGGTGAGAAAGATTTCAATTCCTTATGGTGCGATTAAAAGTAGCTGCACATCAGTTAAATCGAAAATGTTATGGAAATTTCAATTCCTTATGGTGCGATTAAAAGTGTCTATCACCTTTACTCTTAAAAGGATTTTTGTCTAAATTTCAATTCCTTATGGTGCGATTAAAAGAAGATTATGGGGAAAAAAAATTACGATGGACACAGCATTTCAATTCCTTATGGTGCGATTAAAAGCTGCGAGCAGATACATTTGCAGTGCAGTTGAACGCATTTCAATTCCTTATGGTGCGAATAAAAGATTATACAGTTTTATTCGTAGTTCTTTATTATACACATTTCAATTCCTTATGGTGCGATTAAAAGCAGGGGAGGTACCAGAGCCGATAAAGTTAAAAAAATTTCAATTCCTTATGGTGCGATTAAAAGTTTAGTTTTTTACATATTCTTTATTTACAAAAAAACATTTCAATTCCTTATGGTGCGATTAAAAGCC
>JAKOTN010000043.1 GCA_029776255.1 Pseudomonadota bacterium | reverse complement strand
GTCACCCAGCAGCCGCTGGGCGGCAAGGCGCAGTTCGGTGGCCAGCGTTTCGGCGAGATGGAAGTGTGGGCGCTGGAAGCCTACGGCGCAGCCTACACGCTGCAGGAGATGCTGACGGTCAAGTCCGACGACGTGACCGGCCGGACTAAGGTGTACGAAAACATCGTCAAGGGTGAGCACAAGATCGATTCCGGCATGCCGGAGTCCTTCAACGTGCTGGTGAAGGAAATCCGTTCGCTGGCGATCGACATCGACCTCGACCGCGCGTGAGCGTAGCGATTTCCTTCCCGTCCCCTGCCTGCGATTGAATCCCGGGGCCGCCGCGCACGATGTGGCGGCCCGGATGGAGTGAAACATGAAAAGCCTGCTTGCCGACCTGTTCAAGCAAACCCTGCCGAATGAGGAAGAGTTCGACGCGATCACGATCGGCCTCGCCTCGCCGGACAAGATCCGCTCGTGGTCCTATGGCGAAGTCAAGAAGCCCGAGACGATCAACTACCGCACCTTCAAGCCCGAGCGCGACGGTCTCTTCTGCGCCAAGATCTTCGGGCCGGTCAAGGACTACGAGTGCCTGTGCGGCAAGTACAAGCGCCTCAAGCACCGCGGCGTGATCTGCGAGAAGTGCGGCGTCGAGGTGACCCTGTCGAAGGTGCGCCGCGAGCGCATGGGCCACATCGAGCTGGCCTCGCCGGTCGCCCACATCTGGTTCCTGAAGAGCCTGCCGAGCCGCCTCGGCATGGTGCTCGACATGACCCTGCGCGACATCGAGCGCGTGCTGTACTTCGAAGCCTTCGTCGTCGTCGAGCCGGGCATGACCCCGCTCAACCGCGGCCAGCTGCTGACCGAGGACGACTACCTCGCCAAGGTTGAGGAATACGGCGACGAGTTCGACGCCGTGATGGGTGCCGAGGGCATCGGCGCGCTGCTGCGCTCGCTCGACATCGACCTCGAGGCCGAGAAGCTGCGCGGCGACCTCGAGACCACCAACTCCGAAGCCAAGATCAAGAAGTTCTCCAAGCGCCTGAAGGTGCTCGAGGCCTTCCAGCAGTCGGGCATCAAGCCCGAGTGGATGGTGCTGCAGGTGCTGCCGGTGCTGCCGCCCGACCTGCGCCCGCTGGTGCCGCTGGACGGTGGCCGCTTCGCCACGTCCGACCTGAACGACCTCTACCGTCGCGTCATCAACCGCAACAACCGCCTCAAGCGCCTGCTCGAGCTCAAGGCGCCCGACATCATCGTGCGCAACGAGAAGCGCATGCTGCAGGAAGCCGTCGACTCGCTGCTCGACAACGGCCGCCGCGGCAAGGCCATGACCGGCGCCAACAAGCGTCCGCTGAAGTCGCTGGCCGACATGATCAAGGGCAAGGGCGGTCGCTTCCGCCAGAACCTGCTCGGCAAGCGCGTCGACTACTCCGGCCGTTCGGTCATCGTGGTCGGCCCGACGCTCAAGCTGCACCAGTGCGGCTTATGTACTAGAGAGTTTCAATAACATAAGAGAACGAATAGAAAAGATGAATCAAGGGATAGAAAACATGACAGCAAGTGCAGAAGAACAAAGTGCGAGTGCACAAGAGATGAGTTCAGCGATAGAAAGGGTAGCCAGGGCAGTCTCAGAGATAAGCGAACAACTAGAAAACTCAAGAAAAGTAATAGACAGACAACTAAATCAATCAGTAGAGATAAACGAAAGTGCAAAAGAGTTGAGTGAATTATCATCTGAACTAGAGGCTTTAGTTAAGAGATTTAAAATATAATTATTAAAAACTCTAAAATAAAAACATAATTAACAGGAGGATACAAAATGAGTGAATATTTCAAAGGAATAAAACAAATTGAATACGTTGGAAAAGAGTCTAGAGAGCAATTGGCTTTCCATTATTACAATCCCAAAGAAATAATTGGGGGAAAGTCTATGCAGGATCATCTCAGATTTTCTGTTGCTTACTGGCACACCTTTACCGCAGAAGGAAGAGATATGTTTGGTG
>JAKOTN010000040.1 GCA_029776255.1 Pseudomonadota bacterium | reverse complement strand
AGTGATAACAAGCATGAATATTGGTATCAAGATAATTCCGCTCCGACAGGAAACGGCACAGTGAATACTTCAAGACCTGATATTTATATAGAATATACAACTTCTAACTGTTGTCTTGCGAGCACTCCATATGGCTCTATAACAGCTCCTATAGATGGTGATGAAAGATTGATAACATCATATAATTATGCTGGAGAATATAGTAACATCTATAATGTAATAAATGGTAAAACATATAAATTTCGAAGTTCAAATACATCAGATTGGCTTTCTTTAACTACTACTTCAAATACATGTTTGATAAGTGGAACTGGCGAAATTACATGGACAGCGACATTCAGTGGAAATGTTCGTTTGCACATTCATACAAACAATGCGTGTGGAACCGAAAATGTTTTTCGAAGCACATATATATCATGCGCAAGCTGTCCAGCTTCAGATTATTGTGGTATAGTAGATCATGGAGGAGATGATTGGACTATCAGCACTAATACCACTGTTAGTGGTGAGCATATAAATATAGGTACTTTCACTATAAATAGTGGAGTTACAGCTACAGTAAATCCTTCATGTCATTATTTTTATGTATCTGCAAATGATATAGTAATCAATGGTACTATAAATGCTGATGGTGCTGGTGAAACTGGTGGTAATGGTGGTAATGGTGGAGCTCAAGCTTATGGAGATGATGATGATGATTGTAATGGAGGTTATGGTGGAATAGGTGGCGCAATGGGTGGTGGTTCAGGTGGTGGTTCTGCTGGAGCTAATGGAGGTAATGGAAGTTGTCGTAAACAAAAATGTGGTGGTTTTTTATGTATTGGAAATCAAGATGGCTACATGGGTGGAGGTGGAGGAGCAGGTGGTGGTGGCGGTGGTAGTTATGGTGGCGCTGGTGGGTTTGGAGGATACGGAGCTAATTGTGCTAGTTGGACAGACGCTTATGGTGCAAGTTGGCCTGAGGCTTCTGGAGGTAGTTATGGAAGTGGAGGAAATGCTGGAAATATTTACGGCACTCCCACTGGTAGTGATATATATTGGGGATCTGGTGGTGGTGGAGCAGGTGGTGGTGGTGGAGCATTTGATAATGGCACAAATGGAGGTCGTGGTGGCAATGGCGGAGGTGCTATTAAGCTAATAGCTAGCAATAATTGTACTGTTACTGGTACTATATCTTCTAATGGCTCTAGTGGTGCTGCAGGAGGTAATGGTGGGCAAACTTCTGCAGATCAAGGATTTTCCTGTACTGCAACAGGTTATAATTCATGTCGTGTATGCTCCCAGTCTAATTATGATGCAGCAGGTGGAGCTGGAGGCGGTGCTGGTGGCGGCTCTGGTGGTGGTATTATGATACAAGCAAGTGGTATAATGACATTTACTGGTTCAATAAATGCGAGCGGAGGTAATGGTGGTCCAGCAGGTGTACCTAATCCAAATTATGGTGATTGTCATGATTATGCCAAAGGTGGAGCAGGTGGGGGTGGAGGCAGAGTAAAAATTTTTGTTAATCCTTGTTTAAACCATAATATTTCAGGTACAGTATCTGTATCTGGTGGAAATGGTGGTAGTGGATATAGTACAGGTAATAGTGGTTCTAGTGGCACATATAACGTTATCAATCTTAGTATGCCCTACCCTACTGTTACAGCATCAGCTTCTCCATCTTCTATATGTATAGGCGGTAGTTCAACTTTATCAGCATCTGGGGCTAATAATTATACCTGGTCTCATAGCCTTGGTAGTAGCTCTAGCCAAACAGTTGCCCCAACATCTACCACAACTTATTCGGTTACTGGTACTAATCAGTATGGGTGTACTGGAACAGCAACAGTAAGCGTAACAGTAAATCCATTGCCATCAGTAACAGCATCAGCAAGTCCAGCAGCAATATGTAATGGAGCAACTTCAGTACTAACAGCAAGCGGAGCAAATACATATAATTGGTCACACAGTTTAGGAAGTGGAAGTTCTAAAACAGTGTCTCCAACAGGTACAACGACATATACAGTAACAGGTATTACATCAGAAGGATGTTCGGGCACAGCGACAGTAAGTGTCACGGTAAATCCATTACCATCAGTTACTGCAACAGCAAGTCCATCAGCAATATGTAATGGTGCAACATCAGTACTAACAGCAAGTGGAGCAAACACATATAGTTGGAATACAGGAGGCAATACAGCCAGCATAACAGTTACACCAAGCTCAACGACGACATACACAGTAACAGGAACAAGTACAGCAGGATGTTCGGGAACAGCGACAGTAAGTGTAACAGTAAATCCATTGCCATCAGTAA
>JAKOTN010000033.1 GCA_029776255.1 Pseudomonadota bacterium | reverse complement strand
CGCTGTTCGGCTGGCGATTGTCTGTCACATAGGGCGAAATCCGCCCGCAGGTCGCTGAAAGGCGACCAACAACCCCGAAAGGGGCCATAGCACCGGCTGAAATCCGGTTTCCAGGCACCAACAGGGTTGAACGGCAGATATTTAATCATCGTCAGCGCCAAATGGCCGAAGGCGTCAGGGTCTTTTTGAGCATCCTGTTAGTTCCTTGACACGCTTCTGGTCTGCCGTGGTCGGCCCTTCTCGCTGGCCACTATCTCGTTCGTGCTGACGCACCCAAGTGAGCAAAGTTTGCGACGTGCAACCAATCTTGGCAGCGATCGATTCAACCGCTGACCACAGGGATGGAGGATCGGCTCGGCTTTCGCTCTTAAGAAACACCTCCCAAGTGACTGATTGGCAATGACGTTAACAAGCCGGTTGTGGATTGTCGACGAGTCTCATGCCCAATTTCTCGGCACGAAGGGAGAGTTGGCGAAGCACCCTTTGGCGGTAACGTTCCTCGAAGTAGTCCTGGCCCTGATCGGTATATTCCTCGCCCTTGGTCAGCATCGTGTAGATCAGGCGGGCAAGCTTGTGCGCAGCGGCGGTGACGGCCTTGGGCTTGTCCATGCGTGCGCACATGCGGCGGAAGTCGGCGCCCAAGGCCGACTGGCTGGTGCGCAACGCGGCGGCGGCGAGCCGCAAGGCTTGGGCGGCGCGGTTGGCGACACGCTTGGTTTTGCCGCTCATCACCTTGCCGCCCGTGATCTTGGTGCCGGGGCACAAGCCCAGCCAACAGGCGAAGTGCTTGACCGAGGGAAAGCGTGACATGTCGGGCCCGACTTCGGAAATCACCGTCAGCGCCGTCGTCACGTCAATGCCGTCGATGCGGGTGAGATCGACGCCGCAGGTTCTGAACATCCGCTCGCGCAGATTGAACTTGGGCGCGTTGCGGGCACGGCCGCGCTTCTTGCCCTTGGCGGGACTGCCTTCGTGAGCTTGCAGGCGCTGCAACCGGGCTTCGATCTCGCCGTCGCATTCGGCCAGTTGTGTGCCGATGAAATCGAAGTGGGCCAGTGCCTGCTTGAGCGCGAACAGATGCTCGGCGCGCCAGTTGCCTTGCAGGCTCTTGGCGATCTCATCGACGCTGGCGCGGATACGCACGTTCTTCATCGCCGCCAGTGCTTGAGCATCGCGCTCGCCGGCAACAATGGCGCGCAGAATCTTCTGTCCGGTCTCGCCGACCACGTCGGAGATTACGTTGGCGAGTTGGATGTTCATTTGCGTCAGGGCCTTTTGCATGTGCTGCACGTGGCGACCCTGGCTCCTGAGCAGCATCTCACGCTGGCGCGACAGCGAGCGCAGCGCACATACCTCGTCGGCCGGGCGGAACGCGCCGCGCAACAAGCCATAGGTCATGAGTTGTTGCAGCCACTGGCAGTCCAGTACGTCGGATTTCCGTCCCGAAACGTTCTTCACATGCCGCGCATTGACCAGCAGCACCGTGAAGCCTCGCGCATCCAGACGCTCGAACAGCGGAATCCAATACACACCGGTGGATTCCATGGCCACCGTGTCCACGCCGCAGGCCTTGAGCCAGACGGCCAGTTGTTCAAGGTCGGCGGTAAAGCTGGGAAACTCCCGCACCGGTTCGTCGTCGCGGTCGGGCGGCACAGCAACGTAATGCGAGGCGCTGCCAATGTCGATCCCGGCGGCATTGGGGTGGGTCAAGGTGAGCGCGGCGTGCGCCTTCCCCGGTTTGAGGCTGATGCGGCGATTGCGTTGCGCCATGGCTTGCTCCATCATTTGTTATGGAATGTGGCGCCACATCGGGTACGTCGTCTTGATCACTCTCTTAAACGGGATATCGATCCTGCGGCAGCGAACCGCCGGGCCGATTCACCAATCTCGATGACGTTACCCAGAACCACGCTAACCCGCGGGCAATTCGCACCATTGCTCTATCGGTCTTCCGTGGCGCCGCATTCCACCTTGCCACAAGCCGACCGCCCCGTGTTTCTTCGGGACGATTTGCGGTGCCAGCCCGATTACTTCGCTAACCATGCGCACAGCGCGCTCACGAAATTCGGGGGAAAACTTGACTGGTTTCTTCATGGCTCTCTCTTCTCAAGAGTTAGAGCCTCCACCAAATCCGGGCGATTCACTTGGGAACACAGAGACGGACAACATAGATACCGCTTGAGCGGCGGTAGAGATACCCCGATCTCGCCATTCGCACTACCCTTTCGTAGTAGTGTTACGTAGCAGTGGGATTTGCTGACCGATTTCCTAGACAGAACAGTTGGTTAGGAAATGGTTGGAGCGGGCGAAGGGAGTCGAACCCTCGTCTCTTGCTTGGGAAGCAAAGGTAATAGCCGTTATACGACGCCCGCTCTGAACCTTCGGGGGAAGCGCGACCTTTCCCCGGGCGGGGATTGTAGCATCAACCCCCTCGGGTTAGCGATTACACAGACCCTTCTCACGATTTGACCTTCCCCCGAAAATTCGTCCGCCAAGGGTGACCTAAAATTGGCGTCACTTTTGGAAGGCGGGAAATGAAGAGACCGACGCAGGCATACACGCCCGAGTTCAGCCATGCGTTTCAGAACAAGCTCCAGGAATACGGCATGACCTGCTCGATGAGTCGAAAGGGGAATGGTTGGGATAACGCGCCGACAGAGAGCTGGTTCAACAGCTTCAACAACGAGCGGGGACACGGGATTCGCCATGCGACGCACGCTGAGATCAAGGCTGTCGCCTTTGAATACATCGAGGTCTTCCATAACCGGAAACGGCCGCATTCGACTCTTGGCTACCGATCGCCGATTCAGTTTCTGGAGAACTGGATCAGAGAGCCGCATCAGCAATAACGGGTGGCATGAAATCCACCCTTTGGCACACGAAAAACCGAGGGAACCTCAGTTGCCCCGGTGGTGCCCGTGGCGGTCCACAAGGCGCGAGTGCGGGGTTTGGCGGGTCGATGTGGCGCGTGCGTTGTTTTGTGCGGTGGCGTGGCGGGCTGACAGCAGGGTGGCAGCTTGTCTATAATGCGGCGATGGACGTTACCTCTGCTCTTCTTTCCGCCGTTCTCGCAACCGTCACGCAAGGCGGATCGGAACAGCCTGCCGCTGCCGCGACGGGCGCCGGCGCGCTGGCGGCCGTGACGCGCGCCTTGCCGCGCGACGCCAAGAAAGGTGTCATGCAACCGCCGGCCGGCGACGGTTTTCTGACCATCGGCAGCAGTCATCTGCCGCTGGCGCCGATATCGCGGTTTCGCAACACACAAAACCTCATCGTGATGCCGATGCAGATCCAGCAATCGGTCGATGTTCTCTATCTCACCGACGCCGATGGCGCCGTTTCCCGCGTCTGGATGCTGACCCCGGCCGAAGCGGCGGCGTGGCGCTAACACCACCACTTTCCACGACCTGATGGCAAAAAAACTGTTCATCCGCACCTTCGGGTGCCAGATGAACGAGTACGACTCGGACAAAATGGCCGACGTGCTCGCCGCATCCGACGATATCGTCAAGACCGACACCCCGGACGACGCCGATATCATCCTGTTCAACACCTGCTCGGTGCGCGAAAAGGCGCAGGAGCGCGTCTTTCACGATCTCGGCCGGGTCCGCTTGCTGAAAGGCGCCCGGCCGGATCTGGTGATCGGCGTCGGCGGCTGCGTGGCCAGCCAGGAGGGCGCGGCAATCGTCGCCCGCGCGCCGTATGTCGACGTGGTGTTCGGCCCGCAAACGCTGCATCGCTTGCCGCGGTTGATCGCCGAGCGGCGCCGACTCGGCAAGCCGCAAGTCGATGTCTCGTTTCCCGAGATCGAGAAGTTCGACAATCTGCCGCCGGCGACCGTCGACGGCGCGGCGGCGTTCGTCTCGATCATGGAGGGCTGCAGCAAGTTCTGTTCCTTCTGCATCGTGCCTTACACCCGTGGCGAGGAGGTGTCGCGCCCCTTCGACGACGTGCTGACCGAAGTGGCGGGTCTGGCTGCTCAGGGCGTCAAGGAAGTGACCCTGCTCGGCCAGAACGTTAACGCCTATCGCGGCGCGATGGCTGGTGACGAAGTCGCCGATCTGGCCTTGCTGATCGACTATATCGCCGAGATTCCCGGCATCGAGCGCATCCGCTACACCACCTCGCATCCGCGCGAGGTCTCGCCGCGCCTGATCGCTGTCTATGCCCGCGTGCCGAAACTCGTCTCGCACCTGCATCTGCCCGTGCAATCCGGTTCCGACCGCATTCTGGCGGCGATGAAACGCGGCTATACCGCGCTCGAATACAAGAGTCTGGTCCGGAAACTGCGTGCCGCGCGCCCAGATCTCTCCTTGTCGTCCGATTTCATCGTCGGTTTTCCCGGCGAGACGGCCGAGGATTTCGAGAAAACGATGAAACTGATCGACGAGGTCGGTTTCGACGCCTCGTTCTCCTTTCTTTACAGCGCGCGGCCCGGCACGCCGGCCGCCGACCTGGCCGACGATACGTCGCAGGAGGACAAGCTCGGACGCCTGTTGCGTCTACAGAAGCGAATCGACGAACTGGCGCAGGCGGTTTCGCTGGCCATGGTCGGAACCATCCAGCGGGTGATGGTCGAAGGATTATCGCGCAAGGACAAGGCGGAACTCGCTGGACGTACCGACAACAACCGCATTGTCAATTTCGCTGCTCCGGCGAGCGATCCGGCGCAATGGATTCATCGTTTCGTCGACGTTCGCATCACCGCCGCCCTGCCGCATTCGTTGCGCGGCGAACTCGTGGAAAGCCGCCCATGACCGTCTCCACCGCGCCAGCCAAGAGCCGCGCCATCGAATTGCTGCTCTCGCCGGTCAATAACCGACACCTGGCCAATTTGTGCGGTGCGCTCGACGAGAATCTGCGCCAGATCGAAACCGCCCTCGATGTGTCCATTGCCCGTCGCGGCGAGCGGTTCACCTTGCGCGGCGAGCCGGAGCAGACCGCGCGCGCGTCGGAAGCGCTACAGCAGTTCTACGCGCAGGCCAAGGAAACGTTATCGGTGGACGAAATCCAGCTCGGCCTGATCGAACTGCTGAACCGGCCGGTGCGCAATGTGTCGTCGGGCGGCGGCGTTTCGCCGTCGCTGATGACCCGCAAGACCGAGCTGCACGGCCGCACGCCGCGGCAGATCGAGTACCTCAAGCATATCCAGGATTTCGACATCGCTTTCGGTACCGGTCCGGCCGGCACCGGCAAGACCTATCTGGCCGTCGCCTCGGCGGTCGACGCCTTCGAGCGCGAACTGGTGCAGCGCATCATCCTGACCCGGCCGGCGGTCGAGGCCGGCGAACGCCTGGGTTTTCTGCCCGGCGATCTGGCGCAGAAGGTGGACCCGTATCTGCGGCCGCTTTACGATGCCCTTTACGACCTGATGGGTTTCGAGCGCGTCGGCAAGCTGTTCGAGCGTGGCGCGATCGAAATCGCGCCCCTGGCCTACATGCGCGGCCGTACTCTCAACCACGCGTTCATCATCCTCGACGAGGCGCAGAACACCACGCCCGAACAGATGAAGATGTTCCTGACGCGCATCGGCATCGGCGCCAAGGCGGTAATTACCGGTGACGTCACGCAGATCGACCTGCAACGCGGCCAGAAAAGCGGTCTGATCGAAGCCCGGCAAATCTTGCAGGACGTGCGGGGCATCGCGTTCACCGAGTTCCTCAAGGAAGATGTCGTGCGCCATCCGCTGGTGGCGCGCATCGTTTCGGCCTATGAAGCCCATACCGCGGCACTGGCGGGCGACGACGCCGCGAAAATGACGCGAGCGGATCATGGCTAGGAAAAACGTCGGGAAAAAAGCCCGAAAAGACAAATGGTGCGGCGTCCAGTACGCCTGCAAACGCGGCAAGCTGCCGGACAAGGCTTATATCCGCGCCTGGGTAGCGGTCGCTCTGGAGGTCAATGGCCGCCGCGCCGGGCAGATTACCGTCCGCATCGTCAAGGCGGGCGAGGGGCGCCAGCTCAACCGCCGCTACCGTGGCAAGCCTTACGCGACCAACGTGCTGTCCTTTCCCTATGCGCTGGAGCCGCGCGTCAGCGGCGATCTGGTGCTGTGCGCGCCGGTGGTTGCCCGCGAAGCGGCCGCGCAGGGAAAATCGCTGGAGGCGCATTACGCCCATCTGATCGTACACGGCCTGCTGCATTTACAGGGGTACGATCATGAACTCGGGGCGGCGCAGGCCGCCGAAATGGAAAACCTCGAGCGCCGCATTCTGGCGATCCTGGCCTATCCCGATCCCTATCCGAGCGAGGGGTGAAACGGCGGCGGCGGGCGAGACGTCGCTTGCCGCCGCGTCGCGACCATCTCGCCGTTTAAAGAAAAATCATGGACAACAGTGGTAAATCCGGTTTGTTCGAACGCCTGACCTCGCTACTCACACGCGAGCCGGAAGACCGCGAACAACTACTGCAACTGCTGCATTCGGCGCACCAGCGCAAGTTGCTCGACGCCGACGCGCTGAGCATCGCCGAAGGGGCGATCGCCGCGTCCGAAAGCCGCGTCCGCGAAGTGATGGTGCCTCGACCGCTGATGGAAGTGGTCGATGTCAACGATTCGCTGGCGACGGTGATCGCGCACGTCAACCGTACCGCCCACTCGCGCTTCCCGGTCATTCAGGGGTCGCCGGACGAGGTGATCGGCATTCTTCTGACCAAGGACCTGCTGCGCGTGCGGCACGGCGAGCCGTTCGCTGTCCGCGATTGGGTGCGGCCGGCGATCTTCATTCCCGAATACAAGCGTCTTGACGTCCTGCTGCGCGAATTTCGCGTGTCGCGCAATCACATGGCGATCGTCATCGACGAGTACGCCGGCGTCGCCGGTCTGGTGACCATCGAGGATGTCCTCGAACAGATCGTTGGCGACATCGGCGACGAATACGACTTCGACGAAGCCGACGACAACATCCGCCGCGATCATACCGGCGCCTTCCGCGTCAAGGCGCAGACCGCGGTGACCGACTTCGACGCCGTTTTCGGCACGGCTTTCGCCGACGAAAAATGCTACACCGTCGGCGGCCTGATTCTTCATCGCCTCGGCCGCGTGCCGCGCAGCCACGAAACGGTGGTCGTCGGTGACACCTTCTTCGAGGTGGTTCGCGCCGACAGCCGGCGCATCTACACGCTACTCGTTTCCGGGCCGGCCGACGATGTCAGGTCGGCTTAAGGCCTGGCCCCTGACGGTTGCCTTGTTGCTGGGCGCCGGCGGCGTTCCCGGCTTCGCCCCGCTGGGCTGGTTTCCGCTGACCTGGCTAAGCCTGGCCGGCCTGTTCGGCCTGTTGTGCGGCGAAACCGACGGCCAACGGTGGCCATGGCGCGGCGCGGCGCTCGTTGCCAGTCATGCGCTGGGCCTGTTTCTGGCCGGCGTATCGTGGATTTACGTCAGTCTCAGTGTTTTCGGAGGCCTGCCGGCGGTCGTGGCCGCGTTGGCGACCTTCCTGTTCTGCCTGCTGCTGGCGCTGCTCGTGGCGCCGGTGGGCGCGTTGTTCGTGTGGCTGGCGCCGACCGGTCGCCGGCGTCGGGTCTTGCGGGTTCTGCTTTTCGCCGGTTTGTGGACGCTCGCCGAGTGGGTGCGTTCGTGGGCTTTCACCGGATTTCCGTGGTTGGCCGTCGGTTATGCGCAATCGCCGCCCAGCCCTTTGGCCGGCTATGCGCCGCTGGTCGGCGTTCATGGCGTTTCGCTGATCGTGGCGCTGCTTGCCGCGCTGGCGTTCGACGGGCTGCGGCCTGGGTCATCATCGGTCACCGAATCTGGCATGCGGGCGGCCGGCGGGCATCGGGGCCGGGTGTTGCCGCTGCTGGCCATTGCGCTGCTGCTTGGCGGCGGCGAGGCCTTGCGCGGCGTGCGCTGGACCGAGGCGGTTGGCGAACCGTTGTCGGTGGCCCTGTTGCAGGGCAACGTCGATCAAGGGATCAAATGGCGCCCCGATCGATTCATCGATTCCTTGCGCACGTATTATCGGCTGGCGCTGGACCATCCGGCACAACTGACCGTGCTGCCGGAGACGGCGCTGCCGGCGTTTTTCGAACAGGTGCCGGTCGAGTATTTCGACGATTTGACGCAACTGGCGCGGCGGCGGCGGGGCGATCTGCTACTCGGCATCCCGGTGTCCGAAAACAATCGCTATTTCAACGCCGCGATCAGCCTCGGTGCGGGCGGCACGCAGCGTTACGACAAGGTCCATCTGGTGCCGTTCGGCGAGTTCGCGCCGCCCGGTTTTGCCTGGTTCATGGCGCTGATCGACATTCCGTTGGCCGATTTCACTCCCGGCCAACCGGCGCGGCCGCCGCTGCGGCTGGCCGGGCAGCAAGTGGCGGTGAACATTTGCTACGAAGACGCTTTCGGCGCCGAAATCATCGCCGCGCTACCGGCGGCGACGCTGCTGGTCAACATTTCCAACGTTGCCTGGTTCGGCGATTCGCTGGCGCCGGCGCAACATTTGCAAATTGCCCGCATGCGCGCCCTGGAAACTGGCCGGATGATGCTGCGGGCGACCAACACCGGCATGACCGCGATCATCGACATCGACGGTCGCGTGCTGTCGTCCTTGCCGGCCTTCACGCGCGGCGCGCTGGTCGGCGAGGTGCGCGGCCATGCCGGCGCGACGCCTTACGCGCGCTGGGGGAACGGGCCGCTGCTGCTGGTCGCTTTTCTGCTCGTCGCCGCATCGGCCGAGCGCCGCCGGCGCGCTTAGGGTCGCGCCGACGGCCGGCTGGTGACCGATCGGTGGCCGATACCGGATCTTGTGCGCGGCGAAACCAAGTAAAATTGCCGCTTTCGTTCCCGCCCAAACGTCCCCCATGCCTACGTTTCAGGAAGTCATTCTGCGTCTCCAGGAATTCTGGGACAAACAGGGTTGCGCCTTGCTGCAACCTTACGACATCGAAGTCGGCGCCGGTACCTTCCACACCGCCACCTTTCTGCGCGCCATCGGCCCGGAGCCGTGGAACGCCGCGTACGTGCAACCCTCGCGGCGGCCGAAGGACGGTCGCTACGGCGAGAATCCCAACCGCTTGCAACACTATTACCAGTATCAGGTGGTGCTGAAACCCTCGCCGAGCAACATTCAGGCTCTGTACCTGAAATCGCTGGAGGCGTTGGGCATCGATCTTCGGCAGCACGACATCCGTTTCGTCGAGGACGACTGGGAAAGTCCGACCCTGGGCGCCTGGGGGCTTGGCTGGGAGGTGTGGCTGGACGGCATGGAGGTGACGCAGTTCACCTACTTCCAGGAAGTCGGTTCGCTGGCCTGCAAGCCGGTGCTCGGCGAAATCACCTATGGCATCGAGCGCTTGGCGATGTACCTGCAGGGCGTGGAAAACGTGTTCGACCTGGTCTGGGCCGAAGGACCGGGCTACCGGGTGACCTACGGCGACGTTTATCACCAGAACGAAGTCGAGCAGTCCAAGTACAACTTCGAGCATTCCAACGTCGAAATGCTGTTCCGCCATTTCAGCGAATACGAAGCCGAGGCCAAGCGCCTGATCGCCGCCGGTCTGGCGCTGCCGGGATACGAAATGGTGATGAAGTGCTCGCACACCTTCAACCTGCTCGACGCGCGCGGCGCCATTTCGGTGACCGAACGCGCCGCCTACATCGGCCGCGTGCGCGCGCTGGCCCGCGAGGTGGCGCAGGCCTATCACGATTCCCGCCAGGCGCTCGGTTTCCCGATGTGCAAGGTCGCGGCCGGCGGCGAGGTGCAATGACATGAACGCTACTCTCCTGATCGAACTGCGGACGGAAGAACTGCCGCCGAAATCGCTCAAATCGCTGTCCGAAGCCTTCGCCGACGGCGTGCTGTCGGCGCTCAAGGCGCAGCAGTTCGCCGCCGCCGACAGCGTGTGCACGCCTTTCGCGACGCCGCGCCGTCTGGCGTTGACCGTCACCCGCGTCGCCGCCCGGCAACCCGACCGCGTGCTGGAGAAAAAAGGCCCGGCGGTGGTCGGCGCGCTCGATGCCGACGGCCAGCCGACCAAGGCGCTGGAAGGTTTCATGCGCGCCGCCGGCGTCACCGTCGAGCAACTCGAGAAAACCGCCGACGGCAAGGGCGAGTACTTCGTCGCCCGGCGCGAGAAGAAGGGCGAGGAACTCGCCGTCCATCTGGCCGAAATCGTCGCGCAGGCGCTCAAGAAACTGCCGATCGCCAAGGTGATGCGCTGGGGCGACTCCGAACACCAGTTCGTCCGCCCGGTGCACGGCCTGATCCTGCTGCACGGCGACACGGTCGTTCCCGGCGAGGTGCTCGGGCTGCGAAGCGACCGCCGCACCGTCGGCCACCGTTTTCTGTCCAGCGGCGAAATCGTCGTCGACACGCCGGCGGACTACGTCGCCAAGCTGGCGGCCGGCAAGGTCATCGCGTCCTTCGCCGAGCGGCGGGCCTCGATTGCCGCGCGGCTCGACGCCGTTGCCGACAAACTCGCCGCGCGCCTCAATCCGGCCGACGGGCTGCTCGACGAAGTCACCTCGCTGGTCGAGTGGCCGGCGGTGTATGTCGGCCAGTTCGAGGCGGAATACCTCGACGTGCCGCAGGAGTGTCTGATCCTGACCATGCAGCAGAACCAGAAATATTTTCCGCTGCTCGACGCCGCCGGCAAACTGCTGAACAAGTTCCTGATCGTCTCCAACATGGCGGTCGACGATCCGGGCAACATCGTCAGCGGCAACGAACGCGTCGTCCGGCCGCGCCTGTCCGACGCCCGTTTCTTTTACGACCAGGATCGCAAGAACGGCTTCGCCACGCGCATCGTCGACCTCGGCGCGGTGGTTTACCACCACAAGCTCGGTTCGCTCGGCGACCGCGCGCAACGTCTCGGGCGCATCGCCCGCGGCATCGCCGAAAAGCTGCACGCCGACGGCAATCTCGCCGAGCGCGCGGCGCTATTCGCCAAGATCGACCTGCTGAGCGACATGGTCGGCGAGTTTCCCGAGTTGCAGGGCATCATGGGCCGTTACTACCTGTTGCACGAAGGCGGTCTGCCGGTGGTGGCCGACGCCATCGAGCAGCATTATCGGCCGCGCTTCGCCGGCGACGCGCTGCCGGCGGGTCCCATTGCCTGTGCCGCCGCGCTGGCCGACAAACTCGATGCGCTGGTCGGTTTCTTCGGCATCGGGCAACCGCCCACCGGCGACAAGGACCCGTTCGGTCTGCGCCGCGCCGCGCTCGGGGTGCTGCGCATCCTGATGGAAACGCCGTTGCCGCTGGATCTCGGCGAATTGATCGGCGAGGCCAGCGACACCTTGGGCAAGCAGGGCGTGGTCATCGACGCGGTGGACGAACCGGTGCTGACCTTCATTCTCGACCGTTTGCGCGGCATGCTCCGCGACGCCGGCCACTCGGTGGACGTCGTCGAGTCGGTGCTGGCGCAACGGCCGACGCGCGTCGACCTGGTGCCGGCCCGGCTGGCGGCGGTGCGCCAGTTCCTGGCCCTGCCGGAAGCGGCGGCGCTGGCCGCCGCCAACAAGCGCATCGGCAACATTCTCAAGAAAGCCGCCGATCCTTCGCCCGAACCCGTTGCCGACCTGCTCGTCGAGGATGCCGAAAAAGCGCTTTTCCAGCGGGTGCGACTGATCGACCCGTTGCTCAAGGCGCATGTCGCCAAGGAGGAATACGCCGAGGCGCTGAACATCCTCGCCGCGGTGCGCGCCGATGTCGACCGCTTCTTCGAGGAGGTGATGGTCAACGTCGATCAACCGGCGCTACGCGGCAATCGCCTCGGCCTGTTGAAAGTGCTGCTCGCGCAATTGAACGCCGTGGCCGACATTTCCAGGCTCGCGCTATGAAACTCGTCATTCTCGACCGCGACGGCGTCATCAACCACGACTCCAGCCAGTTCATCAAGTCGCCGGCGGAATGGCGGCCGATTCCCGGCAGCCTCGAAGCCATCGCCAAGCTGACGCAAGCCGGTTACCGCGTGGTCCTGGCGACCAACCAGTCGGGCATTGGACGCGGTTTGTTCGACATGGACACCCTCAACGCCATCCACGAGAAAATGCATCGCGCCGTGCAGAAAGCCGGCGGGCGAATCGACGCCATTTTCTATTGTCCGCACCCGGTCGAGGAAAACTGCCGTTGCCGCAAGCCGAAAACCGGCATGTTCGAACGCATCGCCAGTTGCTTCAACGTGTCGATGAAAGGGCGGCCGGCGGTCGGCGACTCCCTGCGCGATCTTCAGGCCGCCGCCGCCGTCGGCGCGCAGCCGCTGCTGGTGCTGACCGGCAAGGGCGTGACCACCATCAGTGAAGGCGGTTTGCCGGATGGCACCCTGGTCTTCCCCGATCTGGCGGCGGCGACCGATCACATCCTGCAGTCGTGATGCGTGCCTTCCGCTCGGCGCTCTTCCTGTCGCTGGCCACGCTGCTGACCATTCCCTTCGGCATCCTCGTCACCCTGGCCATCGCCCTGCCGATGACTGTCCGCTACCGCATCATCGCCGTCTGGCGGCGCGGTTTCATGGGTCTTTGCCGCCATGTTCTCGGCATCCGCTACCGCGTTCTCGGGCGCGAGAACATTCCCGCCGAGCCGTCGGTGGTGATGGCCAAACACCAGTCGGCCTGGGAAACCGTCGGTCTGCAGGAGATTTTTCCGCCGCTGGTTTTCGTGCTCAAGCGCGAACTGCTGCGCATGCCGTTCTTCGGCTGGGGGCTGGCGGCGATGAAGATGATCTCCATCGACCGGGCGGCGGGCAAGGACGCGCTCAAGCAAGTCTTCGAGCAGGGTCAGGAAAGACTGGCCGCCGGTTACTGGGTGGTGATTTTTCCCGAAGGCACGCGCGTCGCTCCCGGCGAAACCGCCCGTTTCAAGCCCGGCGGCGCGCATCTGGCGGTGCGCAGCGGCGTCAAGGTGGTGCCGGTGGCGCACGATGCCGGCGAAGTCTGGGGCAAGGGCGCCTTGCGCATCTCGCCCGGCCTGATCACCGTCAGCATCGGACCGGCCATCGATCCGGCGGGTAAGACGTCCACCGCGATCAACCACCTGGCCGCGGCCTGGATCGACGCCGAAATGCGCCGTCTGTCGCCGCACCGTTACCCGGCGCCGGCCGATGCGGTGGCTGGCTGACGCCGCGCCGACGACGGGCGAAACGGCAAGACGGATCGTTCTCGGCGAGCGCACCGTCGATTACGTTCTGCGGCGCGCCAAACGGCGCACCATCGGCCTGAGCGTCGACCATCGCGGCTTGCGCGTCGGTGCGCCGGTGCGCGCCACCTTGCGCGAAATCGAAGCGCTGCTCCGGCGGCACGGCGAATGGATCGTCGACAAACTCGACACCTGGCAAGCGCGCCGCGATCTGCCGTTGTTGCGCCTTGTCGACGGCCTTCGTCTGCCGTTTCTCGGTCGCTCGCTAACCCTTCACCTGGCGCTCGGCGCCAATCGCGGCGTGTGGGGCGCGCACGCCGGCGAGCCGACGCTGACCCTCTGCCTGCGGGCGCCGGACGCGGCGCCGCGAGTGCTCGAAAAACTGCTGCGCGAAAAAGCGCGGCACCTGTTCCTCGAACGTCTGGCGCATTACGGGCCGCGACTCGGCGTCGCGCCGCCGCCGCTGGCGCTGTCGTCGGCACGCACCCGCTGGGGCAGTTGCAGCTCGCGTGGCGGCATCCGCCTGAACTGGCGGCTGATTCACTTTCCGTTGCCGGTGGTCGACTACGTCGTCGCCCACGAGCTGGCGCACCTGCGCGAAATGAACCACGGTCCGCGCTTCTGGTCCATCGTCGCCGGGCTTTATCCCGATTATCGGGCGGCGCGGCGCCAGTTACGGGAACTGGCGCCGCAATGTCCTTATTGGCAAGGAGAATCCGCATGAGAATTCTGCATACCATGTTGCGCGTCGGCGATCTCGAGCGCTCGCTGGCTTTTTACACCGACGTGCTGGGCATGCGCCTGCTGCGTCGCCAGGACTACCCCGAAGGCCGGTTCACGCTCGCCTTCGTCGGCTACGGCTCCGAGGCCGAGCACGCCGTCCTCGAACTGACTCACAACTGGGATACCTCGTCCTACAACCTTGGCAACGCCTTCGGCCATATAGCCCTGGCGGTTCCCGATGCCCATGCCGCTTGCGAGCAGATCAAGGCGCGCGGCGGCAAGGTCGTTCGCGACGCCGGCCCGATGAAACACGGCACCACGGTCATCGCCTTCGTGGACGATCCCGATGGCTATAAAATCGAACTAATACAAGTAAAAACAAACGCTTGAAGACCTTGGCGCCAAAAATGGCCACCAATTTCGCCGATTTCGCGCAACCGGGTCGGAGCGTGGCGCCTCGCCGCCGCGATCCGACCTTCTTTCCTAGAACTTGAGGTTGAAGCCGGCGTAAAGCGAGCGGCCCATGCCGGGGACGGCAATTCCCCAGGGGATGCTGTTGATGCCCATGGTGGCGCCCTGGCCGGTGTAGGCGCCGCCGGTGGGCAGGTAATAGAATTTGTCGAACAGGTTTTCGACGCCGATATCGAAGCGGGCATTCTTCCAGGTGTAGCTGGAACGCAGGTGGGTCAGGCTGTAGCCCGCGGTTTCGATTTCGTTGCGCACGGCCGAGGTGTCGTGCTTGCCCCGCGCGGCGACGAATTCGACGGCGTTGTTCCAGCCGCCGCTCTGGTGGGTCAGGGCCAGCTTGAGGTTGAGCGGCATGATGTTGTACAGCGCGTCGCCGGTGTCGCGGTTTTCTCCCTTGGTGTAGTTGAGCAGCCCCTTGAGCCCGAAGTCGCCGACGGCGGTGTCGGCCAGCGGCATGCGCCCGGAAAGGTCGATACCGTAGAGGCGGGCGGACTGGTTGGCGTATTGCAGACGAACGAACTGGTTCTTGACCGTGTTGGGGTTCGCCGCCGGCGCCGGACAACCGCCCATGCCCGCCGAACCGCAGCGGACGGCGTCGATGTAGTCGGTGACCAGGGTGTAGTACGGCGTGGCTTTCAGTTCGAAACGACGGTCGGCGGCATGCAGGTCGAGCGTTGCGGAGAGCGTATGCGCTTTCTCCGGCTTGAGATTGGCGTTGCCGACATAACCGTTCCCGTCGCCGGCGAAGTTGTTCATGATGGCCATCATCGCGGCGGTGGACCAGGTGTAGCGCTCGTAAAGGCTGGGCGAACGCACCTTGCGGGAAAGGCCGAATTCAATCTCCCGGGTCGCGTCGATCTTGTAGTGGGCCAGCGCGGTCAGATCCCAGTTGTTGTCGGCGCGGCGGCGGTCGGCGTCGCGGTTGAAATTGGCCGCGTCCCGGGTCTGGTTCATCATGTCCATCATCGACGCGCCGCCGGTCGGGTAGCCGGGCAGGTTGTAGCCATGAACCGGCCCGGCGCTGGTGGTGACGTGTTCGTGGCGGACGCCGATCTGGGTCAGCCACCGCGGGTTCCAGTGCTTTTCCCATTCGCCGAACACGGCGGCGCGTTGGCGCTTGCCGTCGTCGATATTGAGAAAATCGTACGGCGCCATCATGCCGGTGCCCGAGGGGGGCCACCAGTCGTTCAGGCGATAACCCTGCCAGAGACCGCCGACCCGGAGCAGGTCGCGTTCGCCGAGATCGATGTCCGCCGTCAGGTTGGCGCCGGTGGTGCGGCCGCGGGTATACATCGGCATGCCGGGCGCGGTGCCGTACTGAAACTGCTTGTCGTCGCCGAAATTCATGAAGTGTTCGACGCGTTCGTGGTAGACGCGCGCGTCCAGCGTTCCCCAGGCGTACTGACCGAGGTAGCGGAGGCTGAACCGTTTCTGCTCGTTGTCCAGCATGTCCATGCGCTGGTTGGGGTAAAGCTGTTTTGGCACGTCCTGGAAGCCGATCCTGGCTTCGACCAGATGGTCGCCGCTCTTCAAGGCGAGGCCGAGCACGTGGGTCTTGCTTTCGTAGGCCGTCGAGCCGACCTCGTCGAGTCCCAGCGTGTGACCCGGACGGCCGGTGGCGGTGAAGGTCTTGAAATTGCCGCCCGCCTTGTAATTGTCGGCCTGGGCGTAGGCGCCGCTATAGGTGATGCTCAGATTCTCGCTGGCCACGGTGGCGGCGACGTTGCCGCCGAGAGCCTTATTGTTGCCGCGGGCGAAGGCGCCGATCTCGCCCTTGGTCAGCACGCCCTGCCCGGGAGCGGCGAATTCCGGGGCCTTGGTTTCGGCGACGATGCTGCCGCCGATGCTGTCGCCGCCGACGCTGACCGGGGTAATACCGGCATAGACCTTGATTTTCCTGACATTGGTCGGGTCGACATACGACAGCGGCGGATTCATGTGATTGGGGCAGGAGGCGATGAAATCCATGCCGTCCACGGTGATGCGCAGGCGGTCGTCGGCAAGGCCGTGAATCGCCGGCAGGCTGGAAATTCCGCCGGCGCCGTAAAGGCTGACACCCGGCACGTCTTGCAGCAGGGCGGCGGTATCGCGGGTGACGGCGTGTTTGGCGGCGATTTCCGCGTCGCCGATCTGGCGCGGCGAACTCGCTTCAGGAATGCGCCCGGCGGTGACGACGACTTCGTTCAAGGTCGTTTGCGCCTGTGCGTGCTGGCCGACGGCGGTGGAAAAGGCGACGGCCATTGCCGCGGTGAGCGGACGAACGCGATACCCCATGAAGCTCTCCCTCGTTTAACGGTGTGCGGGAGAGGATTGTCGGACAGGTCGAAGGAGGGGGGAATGCGACAAATCGTCGCGCGGGCGCCTCGTGGCCGATGGCGTCGATGGTGCCGCTGGCCGGTTTCCCGGAACGCCCGGGCCACCGGCGCGAAAACGGCGCCGGTATCGCCGGCTCGGGTTCCGGTCGTTCAGGCGCGCGCCTTGTCGGCCAGCACCCGCAGCTGTTCGGCGATCAACTGCTTGAGCTTGTCGTCGATGAGGTTGCCGTCGGCGTCGAAGGCGCCGGCAAAGGCATTGGCAAAAACTTCCGGCCGGTTCAATGGGTGCAGATCGAGAAACACGCAGACCTGCCGCAAATGGTATTGCGCCCGCGACGAACCCATCCCGCCGGCGGCGCCCATCAGCGCCACGGCCTTGCCGGCGAGCAGGGCGTTGTCCGGCTCGCGCGAAGCCCAGTCGAGGATATTCTTCAGCGCCGGCGCCAGCGAGTAGTTGTATTCGGTGCAGGCCAGGACCAGGGCGTCGGCGGCGGCGATCTGATCGAGAACCCGCTGCACGGCGGCGGGCTTGCCGGCGAGGTCGGCGTTGTAGAAGGGAACGTCGGTGAGTTCGGCGATGTCCATCGACACGCCCGCCGGCAGATTCGCCTGAGCGGCGCGCAGCAGGCCGCGGTTGGTCGATTTCTGGCGCAAGCTGCCGGCGATACCGAGTAACTTGAGTTCTTTCATGATGTTTTCTCCTGTCGGGTGGTGGGCGTGGCGATTTTTCGGTGCCTGACGCAATGGGTTGGCGCGGGGAGCAAAAGATAGCACGCGCGCCGTGCGCCGGGCATCGCGGGCGCCGGGGCCAGCGGTTCCCGGAAATTCCGGTGGCCGGCGCGGCACGGCGTTTTCAAAGGGTTTATCCTATGCCTGCCGCCTTGGGGCGTTGTTGACCGATCCCACCGATGACCAGACGTTTTTCCATTGCCGCCTTGCTGCTGGCCTTGCCGCTCGCCTCGCTGGCCGCCGCGCCGCAACTGCGCGCGCCGGCGGAGGTCCGCGCCTTGCTGATCCGTTTTCTCGATCTCGGCGAACTGGCTTCCGCCGCCGACGAGCCGGCGCGGCTCACCGCCGAGCGCAAGGTGCAGCGCGATGCCGCCAAGCTGCTGGCCACCGAAGGTTATTTTTCACCGCGCGTCGCCCTGCGCCAGGAAGGCGGCGAACGGGTGCTCGAAGTCGATCCGGGGCCACGCGCGCTGATCGGCACGGTCGAGATCGCCATCGACGGCGCGATCGCGCCCGCTCGGCGGCAGGCGCTGATCGACGCCTGGACGCTGAAGAGCGGCCAGCCTTTCCGGCAGGCCGCCTGGGACGAGGCCAAACAAGCCTTGCTTGCCGAACTGCTGGCCGTCGAGCACGCCGGCGCCCGTCTGCACGCCACCCGCGCCGATGTCGAACCCGAGGCGCGGCGGGTCGATCTGTCGGTGCGGGCCGACGCCGGGCCGCGTTACCGTTTCGGCGAACTCAAGATCGAGGGCCAGCAACGCTACTCGGCGGCATTCATCGCGCGCCTGAACGACAGCGTCAGAACCGGCGACGCTTACCGCGAGGATCGCCTGCTGGCCTTGCAGACGGCGTTGCAGGGCACGCCTTATTTCTCCTCGGTGAGCGTGACGCTGGAACGGGACGATCAAGCCGACGACCGCGCCGAGGTCGCCGACGCCGACGGCTGGGTGACGGCGCCGGTGCGCGTGCTGGTGCGCGAGCGGCAGCCTTTCCAGTTGTCTTTCGGCGGCGGCTACAGCAGCAATACCGGCGCGCGCGTCGAGGGCACTTTCCGCGATACCGATCTTTTCGGGCGCGCCTGGGAGTTGCAGACCGGCATGCGCCTCGAACAGGTGCGTCAGACGGCGTTCGCCGACATCTTCCTGCCGCCGGCCGAGAAAGGACTGCGTCAGGGCGCGGGCATGGCGCTGGAGAATTCGGATATCCAGGGCCTGGGCATCGCCCGCTTCGCCCTCGGCGCGACGCGCACGCGGCAGAACGGCAGCGTCGAACAGCATCTGGGGATCGCCTGGCAGCAGGAGCGGCAATCGCCGCAAGGCGCCTCGGCGACGACCAATCGCGCGTTGACCGCCCAGATCGGCTGGACCTGGCGTAGTGCCAGGGACCCGCTCGACCCGGCCGACGGCACGTCGCTTCAGTTTCAGTTGGGCGGCGGCGGCAAGCCACTGCTGTCGGACCAGAATTTTCTGCGCGCCTATTTCCGCTACAGCCAGGGCGTGCCGCTCGGCGCCAAGGATGCGCTGCTATTCCGCGCCGAATTGGGCGCCACTTTCGCGCGTTCGTCGCGAGGCATTCCGCAGGATTTCCTGTTCCGCGCCGGCGGTGGCAACTCGGTGCGCGGCTATGCCTATCAAAGCCTTGGCGTGCGGCAAGGCGCGGCGACCCTCGGCGGACGCTATCTGGCGACCGCCAGCGGCGAATACACCCATTGGTTCGACAACACCTGGGGCGCGGCGGCGTTCGTCGACGCCGGCAACGCCGTCGACGATCGCGGCGCGTTGAATCCGGTGCTCGGCTACGGCGTCGGCGCGCGCTGGAAAAGTCCGGCCGGACCACTGGGCGTCGATCTCGCCCACGGGCAGCGCGATGGCAACTGGCGACTCGAATTTTCCCTGGCGGTGCCGTTTTGAGCGACCCGTCCGCGCCGCTGCCGGGTGAAGACAGCGCCGCCGCGGCCGGCGATTCGGCCGCCGCGCCGCCGCCGGCAATTCCGTCGCGCCGCCGCCGGTGGGCGCTGTTCGCCGCCTGGGTCGTGGCGGTCATGCTGGCCGTGGCGGGCGGCGTGCTCTGGCTGTCGGCCACCGAGGACGGCTTGCGGCTGATCGGCCGCGTCGGCGAGGAACTGAGCGGCGGGCAATTGCGCATCGACGAACCCGCCGGCCGCTTGCGCGACGAACTGACGCTTCCCGCCGTGCGCTGGCGCAGCGAGACGCTGGATCTGCGTCTGACCGGCGTGCGGATCGGGTGGCGTCCGGCGGAGTTGTGGCGCGGACATCTGGCCATCGCGCATCTGACGGCCGAGACCGTGCGCATCGCCAAGCGAGGCGACAACGCGCCGCCGTCGCTGCCCGAAAGTCTGCGTTTGCCGCTGACGGTGGCTATCGAGCAGATAGGCGTCGGGCGCCTGGAACTGGCCGACCACGCGCGGCCGGACGGTACCGCGGCGAGCCTGGCCGACGCCCTGCACGCGCGCCTGGACAGCGACGGCGCGCGGCACCGGCTGTCCGAATTGCAGGCCCGCGTCGGCGGCGTCGCGATCACGGGCGATCTGACGCTGGCCGCCGACCAACCGTTCGCGTTGCGGGCGACGGCGACGGTCGAAGGCGTCGCCGCCGGGCGACCGCTGGCCTTCGATCTGGCGGCCGACGGCACGCTGGCCGCATTCGAGGTGCAAGGGCGGGCGCGCGCGCTGCAAGGCAAGAGCGGCGAAAATTTTGCCGGCGAGTTGCGGGCACGCGTTCTGCCTCTGGCGCCGCAGCCGCTGGGCGAGGCGTCGATCACGCTCAGCGGGGTCGATCCGGCGGCGTGGGTCGCCGGCGCGCCGACGGCGAACCTCGACTTGCTCGCCGAACTGCGGCCGGCGGGCGTGGGGGGGATCGCCGGCGACGGCGCGGCGGCGCTGGCGGGGCGGTTGACGCTGCGCAACCGGCTGGCCGGCGCCGTGGACCGGCAGCGGTTGCCGCTGGAATCGCTGCGCGCCGATCTGCGCTTGAACGGCGAGGTCTTGCAACTCAGCGCCGTGGACGCGGCGCTGGCCGGCGGTGGCCGTCTGCGCGGCGGCGGCGCGCTGCGCGACGGGGAACTGGCGCTCGATCTGTCGGCCAGCGCCCTCGATGCGCTGGCACTCCACGGCGGACTGCGGCGCACGCAACTGGGCGGTCCGCTGCGCGCCCGTCTCGGTGCGCACCGGCAGTCGCTGGATCTCGATCTGCGCGATCCACGGTTCGCCGTCGTCGCCCGGCTGCGTATCGATCCGCTCGAAGTGGTGGTGGACACCTTGCGCGCGCGTGCCGCCGATGCGCGGCTCGATGTCAGTGGCCGGCTGGCGCTGAGCGGCGGCGAAAATGGCGGCGCAAGCGTCGGTGAAAGCGGTCCTGGCGCGCTATCCGGCGAAAAACGCGGCGCTGGCGCGATATCCGGCGAGTTCGCCCTTCGCGGTGTGCTGGAAAATGTCGACCCCAGCCGTTTTGCCCGCTTGCCGGCGGCACGGCTCAACGCTGAGTTCGCGGTGCGAGGCCAGCGCGCGCCGGAACTGGCATTGGCGTTGCATTTCCGTTTGCGCGACAGCCGTCTCGGCGGCGAACCGCTGACCGGCGGCGGTGACGTCGAACTGAGCGGCGCGCGCGTCCGCAAGGCCGATCTCGACCTTGACGCCGCCGGCAACCGCGTGTCGGCGAAAGGCGCTTTCGGCGCGCCGGGCGACCGGCTGACGGTCACCGTCGCCGCGCCTCGGCTGGCGTCGCTGGGATTGCCGACCATTGCCGGTGATCTGGCCGGCAGTCTGCTGCTTGCCGGCAGCGTCAAGGCGCCGGAACTTAGCGCCGATCTGCGGTCGACGCGGCTGGCGCTGGCCGGCGCCGGCGAACTGCGCGGTCTTGTCGTGCGGGCACGCCTGGGCGAAGGCGAGCAGGGGCCGCTGAGCGGGCAGATCCGGCTCGATGTCTTCGATTTTCCCGGCGGCACGGTGCGCGAGGTGGCGATCGATGCCGACGGCGTTCGCGCCCGGCACGGTCTGCAAGCCCGGATCGGTCTGCCTCGCGAACGCGAGTTGCGTCTGGCGCTGCAAGGCGGTTTTTCCGCCGCCGCGTCCGACGCGGCCATGGCGTGGGCCGGCACGCTCGCCGAATTGAGCGTCGCCGCGCCGGGCGGCAAGCCGCCATCGATTTTACGCCTGACAGCGGCGACGCCGCTACGCCTCGGCGCCGCCAGCGTCGAGGCCGGTCCGGCCGAAGTATCGGGCGCCGGCTGGTCGCTGCAACTCGATCGCCTGCGTTACGACGGCCAGCGCTGGCGGAGCGCCGGGCGCTGGCGCGGCCTGCCATTGCTGGCGCTGCTGACCGAATTGTCAACCACCTCAACCGCCTCGGTCGCCACGGCCCCGCCGGCGGCGCTGGCGTCCTTGCGGGACCGCGGCGAGGCCCTGCGCCTCGGCGGTGAGTGGGAGATTGGCGGAGACCGGGCGGGCGTCGCGCGCGGGTCCTTGCCCAGCGGGCGCTTGCGGCTGTGGCGTGAAGGCGGTGACCTGCTGATCGGCGACCTGCCGCTGGGTCTGGAGGACTGCGCGATGTCCGTCACGGCCCAGGACGGCCGATTCGACGGCCAACTGACGTTGCGCGGCAAACGGTTGGGCGAGATCGGCGGCGAGTTGAACGCCAAGGCCTCGCTGGATGGTTTCATCGACCGGTTGTCGCCATGGCGCGGGCGTTTGCGCCTGAACGCGCCCGATCTGGCGTGGGCCGGCCCCGTGATCGGCGAGGGCTGGCGGTTGGGTGGTCGTCTGCGCGGCGAACTGTCGCTCGCCGGCACGCCGGCGCAGCCGCGTCTGGCCGGCGAATGGCGTGGCGACAACCTGGCGGTGCGTGCGCTCGACCAGGGCATGCGCCTGGAGCGCGGTACGCTGTTCTTGCAACTGGCTGGCGACAAGCCCGGCGACATTCGCCTGATTCTCAAGGCGTTACGATTCGAGAGCGATTTGCAGCCGATGCCGCGCGCCCTCAAACTGGCGCCGGGCATCGATGTCGCCGCGTTGACCGGCACGCCGGGTCGCCTGGACGCCAGCGGCGAATTACAAATCGGCAGCGGCGGCGGGGCGCTGAGCGTGCGCGCCGAGCGCGTCGGCGTATCGCAGCGCCCGGATCAGTGGCTGCTCGTTTCCGGCGACGCGCAGGTGAAACTCGGCGAACGTCTGCTCGATATCCTCGGCCGCTTCCGGCTCGACGCCGGCTATTGGGAACTGCTGAAGAGCGGCGCGCCGCAATTGTCCGACGACGTGACGATCAAGCGGGCTGGCGACCGCGACAAGGCGCCGGCGCGCCTGCTGGCGCTCAATCTGGACGCGGACCTCGGCCGGCATTTCCTCTTTCACGGCGCCGGCGTCGACAGCCGGCTCGCGGGCGCCGTCAAGATGCGCTCCGAAGGCGGCGGCCTGCCGCGAGTGACCGGCGCGATCCGCACCGTCGGCGGGCGCTTCGACGCCTATGGCCAGCAACTCGACATCGAGCGCGGCATTCTCACTTTTCAAGGGCTGATGGACAACCCCGGTCTCAATATCCGCGCGGTGCGCGGCAATCTGCCGGTCGAAGCCGGCGTCGAGGTGACTGGCACCGTCCGGCGGCCGACCGTCCGTCTGGTTTCGGACCCGGAGGTGCCGGACGCCGAGAAACTCTCCTGGCTGGTGCTTGGCCATTCGCCGGAGCAGCAGGGAGGTCGCGAAACGGCGGTACTGCTCGCCGCCGCGCAGACCCTGCTCGGCGGTCAGGACGGCGGACCGCTGAAAGCCGTGCAGCGCGGTCTCGGCATCGACGAATTTTCCATTGCCAGCGGCACGCTCGACGGCACCGGCCGTCGCCAGACCAGCCGTGTCGTCGGCAACGCCGGTTTCGGCGCCACCGATACCGCCACCGGCCAGATCGTCAGCGTTGGCAAGCACTTGTCGTCGAACATGCAAGTCAGCTACGAACAGTCGCTGACCACCGCCGGCAGCGTCGTCAAGTTGACCGTCAATCTCAGTCGCAATCTCTCGCTGATCGGGCGTGCCGGTTCCGAGAATGCGCTCGATGTGCTATGGAATTACCGCTTTGGGCGCTGAAGTCGTCACCCCGGAAAAACCGCGGCGGTCTGTTATTTTGTCCGTGGGTTGACAAATGTCGTCCGCGTTATTGTCGTGGCGTTTCCTGGCTAATCGCCAAAATCGCCGCGCCGGATCTTCTAAATCGCCATCACGTGGCTTAATATACGGTTTAAGAAGATTTTATGGCGGATGCCGCGTTGACGAGGCTATATATGGTCTTCGCATTCTCCATGTGTCGAACGTGGAATATCGTGGCGCAATGAGAATTTTTTAATGTAATGAATGGAAAGAAGGTGACTTGCCGTCCCGGAAAACACCGTCGGCGCGCAGGACAAAAACAATAATTCATGAAATCGCTACTCGACGGCGATTTTATTGAGGATTTTATTTGATGGCGATGCAGCTTTCACTTGACTCACTTGTTGGCATGCCGATTTCGCACGTCTGGTTCGGTCACGGCTCGGCGCTGTTTCTCGAACTCGGTCCTCTCTCCGAAAGCCGTTTGCAGGATGGTTCGCCGGGCAATCCGAAAGGTACCGTGACGGTCATGGCCGACTTCGGATGGCGAATTGAAAAGCCGCGTTCGATCATTTGCGGCAGCGGCGACGCGAAAACCCGTTGCGAAGCCATCGCCAAGGGCCTTGTCGGCACGACGGTGGTCGATGCGCAGGTCCTGGGGCGATTGCCCGAACTGTATCTGGAACTCTCCAACAATCAATGGCTGCTGACTTTCGGTCAATACCAGGGGCAGCCGACCTGGGCGGTATTTTTCAACGCCCGCGGCTGTGGCGCCTTGTGCGTCAAGGGCGGCCACCTCCGGCTTGACAAACACCACACCTGACGGCCAAGTCGGGCGCGCGTCCGACGGCCTCGACCGAGCAGGCTAACGCATCGCGAAAGCTTCCTGATGAAAGCGCAGACGACCGCGCCAGCGGGTCCGCAGTCCGGCGCGCAGCGATTGGGCCAAGCCTTGCGGGCCGCAGAACCAGATTTCGACCGGTCGCGAGCGCTCTTCGCTGTCGGTTAGCTGTTCGGCGCGCAGGTGTTCACCCTGTCGCGAACCATGCACATGGAGGCGGATGCCGGGCAGCTTGTCGCTGAGCGTCCGCAAGCGGGCGGCGAAAGGATCGTTTTCCCGGTCGCGCGTGCAGTAATGCAGCTCGGCGGCCGGCGCGTCGGCGGGATTTTCCTGCAACGACTCCAGCCACGCCAGGAAGGGCGTGACGCCGATGCCGCCGGCAATCCAGATTTGTCGGGCTTGCCGATCATGGCGCGCGATGTCGAAGCGGCCGTAAGGTCCTTCGACGGTGACCGCTTGTCCGACGTGAAGGCGCTGGCCGAGAGTGGCGGTGTAATCGCCGAGCGCCTTGATCTGGAACGGCAATTCACGGTCGCCACGGTCGGTGCCGGCGATGGTGAACGGGTGCGGTCCCTCGCCGCGTTCGAAGCTGACGAACGCGAATTGCCCGGGCCGATGCCCTGGCCAGCCGTTTTCGAGACGCAGGCGCACGCCGAGCACCGCCGGCGACGAGCGGTCGATGGCGACGATCTGGCCCGGCGTCTGCCGTGCGCGACCGATGCGGCCGGTCAGCGACCGCACGCTTCCGTACACGCCGGCGGCAAGCAAGGCCGCGATCAGAAGGCCGGCCGGCTGCGTCCAGTACGCCGTCGGCGCCAGCAGCGCGGTGTGGAAGGCGAGCATTAGGTACAGCACCGGCATCGCGCGGTGCAGCACGCGCCACGGCCGATACGGAAAGCGCTGCCACAGGGCAATCGCCAGCATCGCCAGCAGGGCGTAGACCGCCCATTCGCCCATGTCCTTGGCCAGATGTTGCAGGCCGTCGAGCGCGCCGGCGAGTTTTTCCTTCGGTACGCGGCCCTGACGACCGATCGTCGCTTTCAGCAGACCGCCCGAGAGTTCGATCAGCCAGTGCGCGGCGGAAAAGACCCCGGCCAGGATGCCGGCCCACTTGTGCGTGCGGAAAATGCGGTCCATGCCGCCGAGCGGCCCTTCGAGCCACAGCGGGCGGCTGGCGAGCAGTGTTGCCAGTGACAGCATGGCGATGGCCAGCAGGCCGCTGAGATGCAGCCCGTGCTGGCGGAGAATCCACAACGGGGCGCCGGTCAGCGGCGCGCCGAGAATCACGCCTTGGGCCCAGGCCAGCACGACGATGGCGATCAGGGAAGCGAGAACGGTTTTCATGTCACTCTCAAAGTCGAAAGGAACGGGCGGCGAGCCTGCGCTTGACGGTGAAACGGCGCGGCGGTCCGCGTATGAGGGGTATTTTAGGCGCCCGGTCGTCGGCCGGGCGGCAAACCCGCGTCGGTCGCCGTCAATCGTCGAATCGGCCGCGCTCGGCGTCGGCGTGGCAGGCAGGACAATTCGCCTTGCCGCGCACGTTTTTCTGGCGCCACTCCCGCTCCGATACCTTGCGGTGTTCCTGTTGCCATTTGGGCAGTTCGGTGATCCGCAACGGCGGGTTGACGGTCGACACGCCGCGCAGCAGGCGGGAACCGTAGCGCTGGCCGCCGCTATCGCCGGCGTTGGCGACCAGATAATCGCCGATTCGGGTCGCCGTGCCCGCGTCGACACTGGCGTCGTCGCCGAAGTGGTTCCGGAGATCGCCGAGCAGGCGTCGCCACGACGCGGCGGGCAGCATCGACGGAGGGAAAGCGAGATGGCAAGCGCCGCATTCCGCCTTGACCAGGCGGTCGATGACCGGCGGGAAGGTATGGCCGCCGCCGGCTTGCGCATTCTTGAGCAGCGGTATCGAGAACACGGCGACGAGCAGGCCGAGAAACAGCGCGGGAGAAGGGGGCGTCGTGAAGCGGGTCATCGTTTTCTCCTGTTGAAGATCTTGTTCAGGCCATGCCTGGCTCAGCGGCCGACGACATAGGTCAGCCAGTCGCCCTTTTCCCGTGCGCTGCAGTCGCGGCCGAGCACTTCGCGGCAATTGCGTGTGAACCATTTTTCGACTTTCGCCGGGTCGCCATAACGCTCGGGGCTGCGCGAGACGGCCATCGGTGCGATGCGTTTGCCGGTCGGTGTCTGGCCCGTCTGACGGGTATCGTCGCCATGGCAGCCGCGGCACGCCGGCGTGTCGGGCTTGCCGCCGGCGAACGATTGGCGATGAAAAGCGTCGCCGCGCGCCGCCGAAAAGCCGGCGAAGGCCGGATCGGCTTTTCGAGCCTCGGCGGCGTAAGCCGCGAACAGCTCGTCGCGCGGCGCGGCGGCGAGCGCGCCGCTTGATGCCAGGAGCGCGATCGCCAACATGCCGAGGATGTTTTGTTTCATGATGCGCTCCTTGACGATCCGAGGATGCCAGTTTGCCCGTGGCTCCTTGAACGTGTGCTGAAGAGCCGGTTCATCCTGTGTTCACCCGCCAAGGCGTAAAAAAACGCCCATGATCCTCGCCCGCTTTCTCTTGCCACCGCTCTGCGTCGCCCTGCTTTCGGGCGCGCCAATGGCCGGCCTGGCCGACGACGGCGATCACGACCGCGCACGGCAGGCGCTGCGGGCCGGCGAGGTGCTGCCCTTGCCGAAGATTCTCCAGCGCGTCGACGCCGAGTTTCCCGGCGAGGTGATCGAGGTCGAACTGGAACGCCATCGTGGGCGCTGGGTTTATGAGATCAAGACCTTGCGCGGCGATGGCACCCTGCTCAAGCTGCTGGTCGACGCCGGCGACGGCCGCATTCTTGGCGTTCGCGGGCGCGATGGCGACGGATCGCGCGAGGGCGGCAATCGCCGGCGCGGTCGGGACGACAACTGATGGAGGGACGATGCGCATCCTGCTGATCGAAGACGACGCGATGCTGCAAAAACAAGTGCTGGCGGGCTTGCGGAGCGCCGCTTACGTGGTGGACACCGCCGACAACGGCGTCGATGGCCATCATCTCGGCGACACCAGCCCTTACGACGCCGTTGTTCTTGATCTTGGCCTGCCGCGTCTGGACGGCTTGAGCGTGCTGCGGCGGTGGCGCGCCGTCGGGCGCGACATGCCGGTGTTGATTCTCACCGCTCGCGACAGTTGGCACGAAAAAGTGGCCGGCATCGACGCCGGCGCCGACGATTATCTGACCAAGCCTTTCCACATGGAGGAACTGCTGGCGCGGCTGCGGGCGCTGATCCGCCGCGCCGTCGGCCACGCCAGCTCCGAGTTGCGGTGCGGGCCGCTGTGGCTGGACACGCGCAACGGCCGCGCCACGGTCGACGGCCAGGCCCTGGTTCTGACCGGCCACGAGTACCGCCTGCTGGCCTATCTCATGCACCATCGCGAGCGGGTGATTTCGCGCAGCGATCTGGTCGAGCATCTCTACGCTCAGGATTTCGACCGCGATTCGAATACCGTCGAAGTGTTCATCGGCCGTTTGCGCAAGAAATTGCCGCCGGGGCTGATCGAAACCGTGCGCGGCCTGGGTTACCGGCTTACCGCGCCGACATGAGCCGGCTGCCGGCGCGCGGCTCGCTGCGCATCCGCTTGCTCGCCGGCACCGTCTGCTGGATCGCCGTGTCGATCGCCGTCGCCGGCTGGGGTTTGAGCAGCCTGTTTCGTCGGCATGTCGAGCTACAGTTCCACGCCGGGTTGCAAACCCATCTCGACCAATTGACCGCGCATCTGGCGCTTGACGGGCAGGGGCGTCCGACGCTCGGCGCCCCGCTCAGCGATCCGCGTCTGCGCCGGCCGTATTCGGGTCTTTACTGGCAGGTCGACGTGCTCGACGGCGGCGAACGGGCGCAGCCGGCGTCCATCGGCGTGTTGCGCTCGCGCTCGCTGTGGGACGACGTGCTGATCGTGCCGCCCGACGATCCCGCCGACGGCCGGGTGCACCGGCATCGGCTCGCGGGGCCGAACGATAGCCGGCTGGGAATGATCGAGCGCGCCGTGCGCATCGACGACGATGCCGCCGTCGGCGGGCGTCGCTTTCGCCTGGTCGTCGCCGCCGACGAGAAACTGATGATCGAGCCGGTGGCGCGTTTCGACGGCGCACTGTGGCTGGCGCTCGGCGTTCTCGGCGGCGGACTGATCGTCGCCGCCTTGGTGCAGGTCGTTGTCGGTCTGGCGCCGTTGCGCCGCTTGCGCGTCGCGCTCGCACAGGTGCGCGACGGCGACCGGCAAACGCTGGAAGGCGCGTTTCCGGCCGAGGTGATGCCGCTGGTCGAGGAATTCAACAGCGTGCTGGCGCATAACGCCGCCGTTGTCGAGCGCGCCCGCACCCAGGCCGGCAATCTGGCGCACGCGCTGAAAACGCCGCTGAGCATACTGGCCAACGCCACCGCTGGCCGGGACGACGAATTCTCGCGGCTGGTGGTTGCGCAGGTGAACAGCGCCAGTCGGCAGGTGCAGTACCATCTGGCACGGGCGCAGGCGGCGGCGGCGGTCGGCGTTCCCGGCGCGCGCACGCCGCTGCAGCCGGTGGTCGATGGGCTGTTGAGAACCATGCGTCGCCTGCACGCGGCCCGCGCGCTGGAACTGCGCCTGTCGTCGCCGGCGGCGGCGGTCTTTCGCGGCGAAGAGCAGGATCTGCAAGAGATGCTGGGCAACCTGCTGGACAATGCCTGCAAATGGGCGCGCTCGCGGGTCGAGGTGGACGTCGGCCAGGACGGCCAGAGCGTGATCCTTTGCGTGGACGACGACGGTCAAGGGATCGACGCGACGGCGCGCGCGGCGGTATTGCGGCGCGGCGCCCGCGCCGACCAGCAGACACCGGGCAGCGGTCTGGGACTGGCGATCGTCGACGATCTGGCGCAACTGTACGGGGGACATCTGCAACTCGACGATTCGCCGCTCGGCGGTTTGCGCGCGCGCCTGACCCTGCCGGCCGCGCGCTAGTCGCCGTTTCGTCCGCTTGCCCGGCGGGCTTGCCGCCTTCGCCGTCAAACGCTCCTCCAAGCTCGAATTTGTCACACTTTTGGGGTGCGGGGTCGGCGTATCATCTCGCGATGTTGCCGATCCACCTCCTTTTGTTCCGTCGCCTGTTCGCCGTCTGGCTACTCGTTTCCGCCTTGGTGGGCGGCGCGGTCTACCATCTCGAAATGCGGCAAATCGACGAATCGATCGTCGCGCTGGTCGCCAGCCGGGTCGGTGAATTCACCGAGTCCACCGATCTCGTGCCGGTCGCTCCGGATACCGGCGGGCGCCGCGCCGCCGATCCGGCCGCGCTGGCGGCGAAAGCCGAGGCGTTTGCCCGCCAGCGTTTCGTGACCATCGCCGTCGTGGACCGTGCCGGCCAGACGCTGGTCCAGTTCGCCAACCCGCGCTACGCCGACCTGGCCGAACGTTTCAAGCCGTATCGTCAGGACTTTCCGCGCGACGGCCTGAGCCATCATCGCAAGTCGGCGGTCGGCGACGACAACGTGGTGCAGGTGCGGGTGCCGCTTCCCGGCAAGGACGGTGCACCCGTCGGCTATTTCGACGGTGTCTTTGCCATCGATCAAGCGACGATCGCGGAATTCGAACGGCGGATCTGGCGGACGCTGGCCGCGGTCCTGGTCGCCACGCTGGCCACCAGTCTGTTGCTCTATCCGGTGATCATCGCCCTCAACGGCGACATGCTGCATTTTTCGCGACGGGTGCTCAAGGGCAACCTGGAAATGGCCGCCGTGATCGGCGAAGCGATCGCCAAGCGCGACTCGGAAACCGGCGAGCACAATTTCCGCGTCACGCTCTACGCCATCGGCCTTGGCGAGACAGTGGGCTTGCCGCCGGCGACGATGCGCAAACTGATCCTCGGCGCTTTCCTGCACGATGTCGGCAAGATCGGCATCCGCGACAGCGTGCTGCTCAAGCCCGGATCACTGACCACCGACGAATTCGCGGTGATGCGCACTCACGTCGCCTTGGGCGTCGAGATCATCGAAGGGTCCGAGTGGCTGCGGGAGGCGCGCGAGGTCGTCGAGTGCCACCACGAAAAATACGACGGTTCCGGGTATCCGCGCGGTCTCGCCGGCGAGGAAATTCCGCTTGTCGCCCGCATCTTCGCGATTGTCGATGTCTTCGACGCCTTGACGTCACACCGCGCCTACAAGACCGAGGTGCCGCTGGAAATGGCGCTGAGCAACATCCGCCAGGGTGCCGGAAGCCATTTCGATCCGCGGCTGGTGGCGGTTTTCGAGGGCATCGCGTCACGGATTCACGCCGCCATCGGCCCTCTTGAAGGGCCGGTGCTGGTCCAGCGTCTGCGCGAAAAAGCCATTGAATACTTCATTGCCGATTCGCTCGGTTCGCGCACCGCGTGAGACGCAGCGGGCGAAAGCGCGCGGCGGGCGCTTTCGCTGGACGGCCTGCGGGAATTCGCCAAGATCCGCCGCCATTGACTACGCGCTTGATGTAGGCTTACGAACGGAGGACGGAATTCGCGGCGACGGCGGCCGGTTCCAGCGCTCCGGCACGCGTTCATCAGGGTCGCTGTTGTTGCGAATGTCGGTCCAGCGCTCCGCCATACGCGGAGCGCGTCATGTCACCTGCGGGAAAGCAAGACACCATGAACGAGCCACGCCCCCTGTATTGCGGCCGACCGGATACCGCTGGATTGAGCGATTCCCTGCGTGACTGGCGAAGCGCCGGCATGCCCGGCGGCGCCCTGGTGCTGCTTCCCGAAGCGGAAAAAGACCGGCTGCCGTCGATTCAGGCGGTGTTGGCCGCCGAAGGCATCGCCCATGTCGGCGCCATCTTTCCGGCGCTGGTCAAGGACGACGGTTTTTTGCGCGAAGGCGCGCTGCTGCTGCCTTTCGACCGTCTGCCGGCAACGGCGCTGATTCCGTCGTTGCCGGCGGACGCGGCCGCGGCGGCCCGCCGGATCGCCGATGCGGTCGAACCGCACATCGCCGGGAACGGGACGACGCAGTCTACGCTGTTCATGATCTTCGACGCCATGGTGCCGACCATCGGCTCCATTCTCGACGCGTTGTATCTGCGGCTGGCCGACCGCGTCGCCTATGCCGGGGTCAACGCCGGCAGCGAAACCTTCCAGCCCATGCCTTGTCTGTTCGACAGCCGCGAGTCGGTGTCCGGCGGCGTGCTCTGCCTGCTACTGCCCGACGGCCGTGGCGCGGTCCTCGATCACGGTTACGATGCGCCGCAGGACATCGTTACCGCGACGGCGACCGAGGGCAACCGCGTCATCGGCATCGACTGGCGTCCGGCGTTCGAGGTTTATCGGGAACAGGTGCGCGGCCTGTACGACGTGGATCTGAATCGCGAAAATTTTTATGAATACGCCACGCATTTCCCCTTCGGCATTCTGCTGGCCAACAACGACGTCGTGGTTCGCATCCCGGTTGCGCTGGAAGACGACGGCTCGCTGTTCTGTGTCGGCGAGGTGCCGGCGAATTCGATGCTGACCTTGCTGAACGCGCCGCGGATCGATTCGGTGCGCAGTGTCAACCGCCTGGCGGCGCTGTTGCGCGAAGGTTTCGGCGGAGTCGGCGAGCGCCATTTACTGACGTTTTATTGCGCCGGGCGCCACCTGCATCTCGGCGCCGATTCACGCCGCGAGCTCGGCCGTCTGCGAGAGGAGACACGCGCGCCGGCGCTGGTGGGGGCGCTGTCGCTTGGCGAGATCGGCAGCCTCACCCCCTGGGGTTACCCTTTGTTTCACAACGCCACGCTCGTCTGCCGGCCGTGGAATTGAGCGGCGATGGAACGGGAACGCATCCTGACGGTTCTTTATGACCTGGCGCTGGTCATCGGTGGCGAGGTGGATCTGGGCGCGTTGCTGACGCGCACCCTGCAACGCCTTCTGTTTCACACGTCTTTTCCCGCCGGCGTGGTGCTGTTGAATCTCGCCGACCTCGACGGTGAAACCCGCGCCGAGGTGGCGACGGTGATCGGCGATTTCGATCTGTCGCGGCATGTCGGAGAAACCATCGCGTTGCCCACCTCGCTGCCGCGTGGTCCGGCGGCTTTGCTGCGCGATCCGTCGTTGCTTAGGCTGTTGCCGGGTGGCGCCACGCGCCACGCCTGCCTGCGTCTGCCGATCGATGCCGACGGGGTGATTCTGTTGCTGGCGCCGTCGGCGCCGGCAACCGCCTTGCCGATCACGCAGATTTTTCAGCCGGTGATGAGCAATCTGGCCAAGGCGATCGCGCTTTGCCGCAGCCACAGCGCCCAAACCCGCGCCCTGGTCGAGGCAAAAGCGGCGGCGGAGTCGGCCAACCGGGCTAAAAGCGCCTTTTTGGCCAATATGAGTCACGAGATCCGCACACCGCTGAACGCGGTCATCGGGCTGGCCTACCTGGCCGGGCGTGGAACGGTCGAACCCGGCGTGCGGGCGCAACTGGAGAAAATTTCGCAGGCCGCGCAGCATTTGCTGAACGTGATCAACGACATTCTCGACATTTCCAAAATCGAGGCCGGCAAGATGAGCCTGAGCGAAAGCGATTTTCAATTCGCCGCCGTTCTCGACAACGTGATCGGCCTGATCGACGACAAGATGCGCGCCAAGAATCTGCGTTTGGCGACCGACATCGATCCCCGGCTGGATGGCGTGCTGCGCGGCGATCCGGTGCGCCTTGGGCAGATTCTGCTCAATTTCGCCGGTAACGCGGTGAAGTTCACCGAGCACGGGTCGGTCACGCTGTCCGCCCGCGTGTTGCAGGATGACGGCGACGGTCTGCGGGTTCGCTTCGAAGTCCGCGATACCGGCGTCGGCATCGGCTTGGCGGACCGGGAACGCCTGTTCCGTCCGTTCGAACAGGCCGATGCCTCGGCGACCCGCCAGCACGCGGGTACCGGATTGGGGTTGGCGATCGCCAGGCATCTGGCGCGGCTGATGGGCGGAGAGGTCGGGGTGGAGAGTCAACCCGGCGTCGGCAGCGCGTTCTGGTTCACCGTGCGCCTTCAGCATGGTCTGGCGAGCGCGCGGCGGGTATCGCACGTTGCGCCGGCAAGCGCCATTTCCGCGTCGCAGTGCTTGCAGACCCGGCATGCCGGCGCGCGCGTGCTGCTGGTCGAAGACAACATGATCAACCAGGAAGTCGCCAAGGCGCTGCTGGAACGGGTGGGTCTGCGGGTCGACGTCGCCGAGAACGGCGTCGAGGCGCTGGAGATGGTGGGGCGTCAGGCCTACGCCTTGATCCTGATGGACATGCAAATGCCCGAAATGGACGGGCTGGAAGCGACCCGCCGAATCCGCGCCATTCCCGAGATGGCGCGCGTGCCGGTGCTGGCGATGACCGCCAATGCTTTCGAGGACGATCGCGAACGCTGTTTCGCGGCCGGCATGAACGACCACGTCGGCAAGCCGGTGGCGCCCGACCTGCTTTACGGCACCCTGCTGGACTGGCTGGAGCGGCCGTCGTCCCGATGCACCGGCCGTTGAAACGCCGGTAGTGGAAATCCACGTCGAACCTGCCAGCATGAAAATAATTCTGCTGCTTTAATAGTGTTTGTTGCGGTGAAAAATCCGTCGATTCGCGAAAGGGAGCACACCATGCGTTTTTCCGGTTCCGACTCTTACGTTGCCACTCGTGACCTGACGCTGGCGGTCAATGCGGCGATCACCTTGCAGCGGCCGCTGTTGATCAAGGGCGAGCCGGGCACCGGCAAAACCCTGTTGGCCGAGGAGGTGGCCGCGTCGCTGGGTTTGCCCTTGTTCGAGTGGCACGTCAAATCGACCACCAAGGCGCAACAGGGTTTGTACGAATACGACGCCGTTTCGCGCCTGCGCGATTCGCAACTCGGCGAGGCGCGGGTCGCCGATATCGGCGGCTACATCGTCAAGGGCGTGCTCTGGCGGGCATTCGAGTGCGAAACGCCGTCGGTGGTGCTGATCGACGAGATCGACAAGGCCGACATCGAGTTCCCCAACGATTTGCTGCGCGAACTCGACCGCATGGAGTTCCTGGTTTACGAAACGCGGCAGAACGTGCGCGCCCGCCATCGGCCCGCGGTATTCATCACCTCGAACAACGAGAAGGAATTGCCCGACGCGTTCCTGCGCCGCTGCTTTTTTCACTACATCCGTTTTCCCGACAAGGAAACGATGGCGCGGATCGTCAATGTTCATTTTCCCGATTTGAAACCGGCCCTGCTGCGCGAAGCACTGGAAGTGTTCTTCGAGTTGCGCGAAGCGCCCGGCTTGAAGAAAAAGCCCTCGACATCCGAACTGCTCGACTGGCTGAAGCTCCTGCTGGCCGAGGACATTCCTCCCGAAGCGCTGCGCAGCCAGGATCGCAAGACCATCGTGCCGCCCTTGCACGGCGCCTTGCTGAAAAACGAACAGGACGTTCATCTTTTCGAGCGCCTGATCTTCATGGCCCGCCAGAACCGTTGACCGCGCCGGGCGCGGGGCGAGCACGATGCTGATCGATTTCTTCCTCCACCTCCGGGCCAGTCGCCTGCCGGTGTCGATCAAGGAATTCCTGACCTTGCTGGACGCGTTGCGGCAGCGCGTCGTCGCCTACAGTCTCGACGACTTTTATCTGCTGGCGCGTCTCGTCCTGGTCAAGGACGAAGCGCATTTCGACAAATTCGATCGCGCTTTCGGCGACTATTTCCGGGGCGTCGAGGCGCTGCCGGAAATGGACGCATCGATTCCCGAGGAATGGCTGCGCGCGGCGGTGAAAAAACACCTCAGCGAGGCGGAACGCGCCAAGCTCGAAAAAATGGGTTGGGACAAACTGATGGAAACCTTCAGGCAGCGGCTCGCGGAACAGAAGGAGCGGCATGCCGGCGGCAGCAAATGGATCGGCAGCGGCGGCAGTTCGCCTTTCGGAAACGGCGGCACCCATCCCGAAGGCATCCGTCTCGGCGGCCGGAGCGAAAACCGGTCGGCGGTCAAGGTCTGGGAAAAGCGCGAGTACCGCAACCTCGACGACAGCGTCGAAATCGGCACGCGCAACATCAAGGTGGCGCTGCGCCGCTTGCGCCGTTTCGCCCGCGAGGGAGCGGCCGACGAACTGGATCTCGAAGGCACCATCGCCGGCACCGCGCGCAACGCCGGCTGGTTGGACCTTAAATTGCGGCCGGAGCGTCACAACGCGGTCAAGGTGCTGCTGCTGCTGGACATCGGCGGTTCGATGGACGACTACGTGCGCGTCTGCGAAGAACTGTTCTCGGCCTGCCGCGGCGAGTTCAAGCATCTGGAGTACTACTACTTCCACAACTGCGTGTACGACTATCTGTGGAAAGACAACCGCCGGCGGCACACCGAGCGCGTGTTCACTCACGAGGTGCTGCACAAATACGGTAACGACTACAAACTGATATTCGTCGGCGACGCGGCGATGAGTCCTTACGAACTGTTGATTCCGCAGGGCGGCGTCGAATACAACAACGCCGAACCCGGCGCGGCCTGGCTGCGGCGGCTGGTCGACAACTGGCCGGCCGCCATCTGGCTGAATCCGGAAGCGGAGCATTCCTGGCCCTACCGGCAATCGACGGCGCTGATCGAGAAACTGCTCGCCGGCCGGATGTTTCCGCTGACTCTGGACGGTTTAGCCAGAGGCATGCGCGTGTTGAGCAAGTAGCCCGCCGAGCACCTTGCCGTTTTCCGCCGGATACTTCATCATCCGGCGTCTTATGTGGAATGCATCGTGAAGGAACGCCAATACATCGCGCGCCGTCAGGCGGAGTGGGACGCCTGGGACCGCTGGCTGGCGCCGGGCAGGGCGGCGGTCGCCTCGCCGCTCGGCGAGATCGCCAACGCCGGCCTGCCGCACCGCTTTCGCCGTTTGTGCCACGATCTGGCGCTGGTCCGCGACCGTCACTACTCGGCGGCTCTCGCCGACGACCTGCATCGTCGCGTACTGGCGGTGCACCAACGGATTTATGGCGCCGCGCGACCGGAGGGCAACGCCGTGCTGCGCTACGTCGGCGGCGACTTTCCGGCCCTGGTCCGCCGTGAGTGGCGCGCCGTCGCCGTGGCCGCGCTGCTGTTTTTCCTGCCCTTGCTGGGATTCATCGCCGCTGTCCAGATCTGGCCGGACGCGGCGTTCCTGATGTTGTCGCAGGAGACGGTTTCCGAAATCGAGGGCATGTATGCGCCGACCGCGCCGCATGTCGGGCGGCCGCGTTCGGCGTCCAGCGAGTGGATGATGTGGGGTTTTTATATCGCCAACAACGTGCGTATCGATTTTCAGGCCTTCGCCGGTGGTCTGGCGTTTGGCGTGGGCGCCGTCTTTTACCTGCTCTACAACGGTCTGTTCATTGGCGCCGTCGCCGGTCACCTGACGCAGATCGGCTACAACACCACTTTCTGGGGTTTCGTCGCCGGTCACAGCGCCTTCGAATTGACCGGCGCGGTGCTTTCGGGCGCCGCCGGCTTGAAACTCGGCATGGCGTTGCTGGCGCCGGGGCGTCGCAGCCGGGTGGCGGCGCTCAAGGCCAACGGTCGGGTGGCGGTGAAACTGCTCGCCGGCGCGGCGGCGCTGACCTTTCTCGCGGCGTTCATCGAAGCATTCTGGTCGCCCTGGCAGGGCGCGCCGCTGGCGGTCAAGGTCGGTGTCGGCCTGACGCTGTGGTGTGCGGTGCTGGCCTATCTCTCGTTCGCCGGAAGACCGTCGCGTGCGGCTTGAAGCGATTGCCATCCATTTGCGGCGGCGCAGCGCCTGGGAGGCGCTCGATCTCGGTCACACCATGCTGCGGCGCTGGGCACGCGCTTTGTACGGCGCCTGGTTCGCTACCTACTGGATCGCCGGCGTCCTCGTGATGCTGTTGATGTGGCGGTGGCCCGATTACGCGATGCTGGTGCTGTGGTGGCTGAAACCCTTGTTCGACCGGGTGTTGCTGCTGGTTTGCAGCCGCTCGGCCTTCGGCGAGGACACCGGCGTGCGCGAGGTGTGGCGGGCCTTGCCGCGGTTATGGCGCGGACCAGGAACGCTGTCGGCCTTGACGCTGCGGCGTTTCAGCCTGACGCGCTCCTTCTTGCTGCCGGTCTGGCAATTGGAGGAGCAGCGGGGCGTCGAGGCGCGGACGCGCCTGAAGGTGTTGTCGCGCCGTTGTCGCGGACATGCCGTCTGGCTGACCTTCCATTGCGCCAATATGTCGACCGCTCTGCTGCTGTCGGCGCTGATCGTCCTGGCGGTGCTGGCGCCCGGCGACAGCGAGGTGCTGGCGCTGGAGCAATGGCTGGGTGCCGACGTTTCCCCGTGGCGGCATCTGGTCGCCAATCTGCTGTACATGCTGGCCGAGACGGTGATCGAGCCGCTGTATGTGGCGTCCGGCTTTTCGTTGTACCTGAACCGGCGCAGCGAACTCGAAGCCTGGGATGTCGAACTCGGTTTGCGGCGGCTGGCCGAACGCCGGGCGGCCACGGCGTCGCCATTGCTGGCGATTCTGGCGCTCGTCCTGGCATTGCCCGTGCTGGCACCCGAGCCGGCGCATGCCGGCGAACCGCCGCAAGCCGCCGCGTGCCCGAACGGCCAGACCTGCGACGCGCCGTCTTCCACCGCCGCCGCCGCCGACGATGCCGAGGAGGTTGACCGAGAGGAGGCGGCGGAGGAGGCGGTGGAGGATACGGCCGAGGTGGCCGACGCCGCGCGTCCGCCGTCGAACAGCCCGGCGGCGACGACGATTCGGGCGGTGCTCGCCGACCGGGTTTTCGGGCAGGTCAAGGACGACTGGCGTTGGCGTTGGCGCCGGCAGGAAACGGCCGGTCACGACGAAAACTGGAGCGACTGGTTTTCCGGCCTGCGACAGCTTTTCGATATCGTCGCCGAGGTGGCGCGCGGTCTGTCATGGATCGCCGGTGCTCTGGCGCTGGCGGCGATCGTGGTCGTGGTGCTGCGGCACCGGCATTTGTTCGCCGTCGCCGCCGGCCCGGCCAGACGGGCGCCCGATTTTCTGTTTGGCCTGGATTTGCGTCCCGAATCGTTGCCGACCGACATCGCCGCCGCCGCGCGCGCGGCACTGGCTAGCGATCGCCTCGTCGAGGCGTTGAGCTTGCTCTATCGCGGGGCGTTGGTGGTGCTGATGAACGAGCGGCAAATCGAGTTCCATGCCGGCGATACCGAAAACGATTGCCTGCGCCGCGTCGCCGCGCGCGTGCCGCCGGAAGCGCAACGCTGTTTTGGCGAGGTGGTCGACGCGTGGCGGCTGGCGGCATACGGCCGCTTGCCGGTGATGGCCGCTCGTGTCGAGTCGCTGACGGCCGATTGGGAGACGTTTTTCGGCCAGGGAGCGATGGGCCGATGACGCGTCGATTGATTTGGGGCCTGGTCGCTCTCCTGACGTTGCTGACCGTGCTCGGCACCGGTCTGGCGACGCGTCTGGAGCGCGAGCCGGTGCAGAAACGCGAGCCGCCACGCGCCGAAGCCGAGCGCAATCCCTATCTGGCGCTCGAACGTTTTACCGCGCGCATGGGCGGCTCGCTGGAGCGCGCGTCGGCGGCCGGCGCTCTCGACCGCTTGCCGGCCGGCGGAACCGTCTTTCTCGACCGCCAACGGCAGCAATGGCTGCCGGCCGAGCGCCTGCGGCGGCTGCTGAAGTGGGTCGAGGAGGGCGGTTATCTGATCGCCGTTGCCGAAGAGGCCGGTGCCGAGGACAGTCTGCTCGATAGCCTGGATGTCGTCCGGCCCCAAAAAAACGAGTCATTCACCGGGTCGCGCGTGCTGCCGGTGACGCTCGGTTCGTCGCCGCCCTTGTTCATCGACGCCACCCGGCAGGTGATCGTGGCGGGGGCTCGTCAGCCGGAGTGGGCGGCCAGCCGTGGCGGTCGCGGCGCGCAAATCCTGCATTACCGCGTCGGCCGCGGCAACGTCACCATCGCGGTCGGCCTGGACCGGCAATTGAGCAACGACCGGATCGGCGAACAGGACCATGCCGAACTGTATTGGGCGCTGCTCGGTCGCTACGACCGTTCGCCGCATCCCAGCGTTCTGTTGCTGTCGCGGCTGCGGATGCCGACCCTGTCGGCCTGGCTGTGGGAAAACGCCTGGGAAGCCGGTGTCGCCGCCGTCGTGTTCCTACTGCTCTGGCTGTGGCGCGTCGTGCCGCGTTTCGGCGCCTGCCAGCCGGACGCGCCGCCAGTGCGCCGCGAGTTGCGCGAACATCTGGCGGCGGTCGGCCGCTACCTGTGGCGGGCCGGCGCCCTGCCGACCTTGCTGGCGCCGGCGCGCGAACATTTCCACACGCGACTGGCTCTGCGTCACCCGGGCATCGCCGCGCTGCCCGACGAGGCGCGGGCGAGTGCTCTGGCGGCGTTGAGCCGCCGCCCGGTGACCCAGATCGCCGCCGCGCTGCACGGTCCGGCGGATACTCCCCACACTTTCAGCGAAGCCTTGCGCACTCTGCACAAGCTTGAACGCGATCTTTGAGAACCTTGCCATGACTTCCTCCGACGTCTTTCCCACCTCCTTGCTTCCAGAAGAGAAATTGTTGCAGGCCCGCCAGTTGCTGGCGGCCTTGCGCGCCGAAATGGCCAAGGCGGTGATCGGCCAGCAGGCGGTGATCGACGAAGTGCTGATCGGCCTGCTCGCCGACGCGCATGTGCTGATCGAAGGCGTTCCCGGTCTCGGCAAGACCTTGCTGGTCAAGGCGCTGGCGCGGACTTTCGGCGGCGACACCCGCCGGATTCAGTTCACGCCCGACCTGATGCCTTCCGATGTCGTCGGGCACACCCTGTTCGATGCGGCGACGGCGCGTTTCGTCACCCGGCAGGGACCGGTGTTCACGCATCTGCTGCTCGCCGACGAAATCAACCGCGCGCCGGCCAAGACGCAATCAGCCTTGTTGGAAGCGATGCAGGAGAAACAGGTGACGCTGGAAGGCGAAACCTCGCCCTTGCCGCGACCGTTCATGGTGCTGGCGACCCAGAATCCCATCGAGCACGAGGGCACCTACCCATTGCCGGAAGCGCAGCTCGACCGCTTTCTGCTGAAAATCCGCATCGATTACCCGAGCGAGGCCGAGGAGGTGGCCTTGACCCGGCAGGTGACGTCGGCGAAAACCGGCGCCGACCTCAATGTCGAGACCGTGGCGACGCTGATCCAACCGGCGACGGTGCTCGCCCTGCAACAATGGGCGGCGCATGTGACTCTCGACGAACGGGTGATCGCCTATGCCGTGGCCATCGTCCGCGCCACGCGCGACACGCCGGGGCTGGCCAGCGGCGCCGGCTCGCGCGGTCCGATTGCCCTGGTGCGCGCGGCGCGGGCGCTGGCGCTGATGGCCGGGCGCGGTTTCGTGACCCCGGACGATATCAAGGCGGTGGCCTTGCCGGCGTTGCGGCACCGCGTGACGCCCGCCGCCGAGGCGGAGATCGACGGGCTGGGCGCCGACGAACTGTTGCGCGCGCTGCTCGACCGCGTGCCGGCGCCGCGTCTCTAAATGCTGATTCCCGACCGCAGGTTGCTGCTGGCCGCCGGTTTGTGGCTGGCGCTCGGTCTGGCGGTGGTTTTCGTGCCGTCGCTGTTGTCCTTGTGGCAGGCGTCGGCGGTTGCCATGGCCGGCATCGCCGCCGCCGACGCGCTGGCCGGTCGCCACCGGCGCGGCCGCCTGAGCGTGCGGCGCGAACTGGCGCACACCATGCCGGTCGGCACCCGGCAGCACGTGGCCTTGCGCCTGACGAATAGCGCCGGAACGACGGAGGCGGTCAGCGGTTGGCTGACCGACGGCCATCCGGCGGCGTTCCGCAGCGAGGGCCTGCCGCTGTTTTTCAAAGTCGAGGCGGGCCGCTGGCTGCGGGTGGTCTATCGCGTCACCGTCGGCGAACGCGGCCGGCAAGCGTTCGATTCGGTGACCTTGCGCTGCGCCTCGCCCTTGCGCCTGTGGCTGGTGCAGGAAAGCGTCGCCGCGCGCGACGAGGTGCGCGTGTTTCCGAATTTCGCCCGCGTCGCCCACTACACGCTGCTGGCCACCGACAACCGCTTGTCGCAGATCGGCATCCTGCAGCGCCGGCGGCGTGGCGAGGGGATGGAGTTCCTGCAATTGCGCGACTATCGTCAGGATGACTCGCCGCGTCTGATCGACTGGAAAGCCAGTTCGCGCGTCGGCCGTCTGATCGCCCGCGAGCATCAGGACGAGCGCGATCAGCAAATCGTTTTCCTGCTCGACTGTAGTGCCCGGATGCGCGCCCGGGATGGCGATCTGTCGCATTTCGACCACACCCTCAACGCCTTGTCCTTGCTGGCCTACGTGGCCTTGCGCCAGGGCGATGCCGTCGGCCTGGCCACTTTCGGCCATCCACGGCCGCGCGTGTTGCCGCCGGGCAAATCGGTCGGCACCGTACAGGCGCTGATGAACGCCGTTTTCGATCTCGAGCCGTCGTTGCAGGTGCCTGATTATCTGGCGGCGGCCGAAAGCCTCGGTGCCCGCTTGCGCAAGCGGGCGCTGGTGATTCTGGTCAGCAATCTGCGCGACGAGGACGACGACACCTTGCTGCCGGCGGTGCACTATCTGCGTCGCCGGCACGCGGTGACCGTCGCCAGTCTGCGCGAGACGGTGCTCGACGAACTGCTCGACGCGCCGGTGCGCGATTTCGACGCCGCGCTGACCCGTGCCGCCGGCCTCGAGTATCTACAGGCGCGGCGGCGGCAACTGGCGCTGATGCGGCACGGTGGCGCGCAGATTCTCGATGTCGGCCCGTGCGAGCTGCCGGTGGCCTTGATCAATCACTACTGGGCACGAAAGCGCGCCGGCGCGTTATAGTGTCGCCGCGTCGCCGCCGGGTGCGGCGGCGGGTGGGGGAAACTCCGTGATGGGCGTCTCGTGCCGGGAGGGCAGCGATGAGTGTCGATAACAATCCGTTCAGACCGCCGGTGGCGCGGGTCTATGACCATGCGCAAACCAGCATGGGAACTTTCATTCCCGACGGGCGGCGAGTGCCGCCCGGCAACGGCTACCGCTGGTTGCTGCGCGGCTGGGAGATTTTTCGCCTGGCGCCGGGCACCTGGATGGGCATCGCCGTGGTCTTCATGGCGGTGATGATGATCGTCGGCATGATTCCGGTGGTGAATGTGGCGGTCAATTTGCTGATTCCGATATTCATCGGCGGGATCAGCATCGGTTGCCGGGCCATCGAGGTCGGCGACGGCCTGCGCTTCGACCATCTGTTCGCCGGTTTTTCGCGCAAGCCGATCCCCTTGCTGGTCGTCGGCCTGCTGTACATGATCTCGATGGCGGCGGTGGTGTTCGCCGCCGTCGTTGGCGCCGGCATCGCCTTCGCGGCCTTCGCCGGCGGGGTCGACGGGTTGAAGGAAGTTTTTTCGTTGGGGATGGTGCTGGTGGTGGCGGTCGTTTTCGTCGCCTTTTCTTCGCTGGCGATGGCCGTGTGGCTGGCGCCGCCGCTGGTCATCTTTCACGACGTATCGGCATTTCATGCCATCAAGAACAGTTTGCGCGTCGCGGTGCGCAATATCGGGCCGTTTCTGGTTTACACCTTGCTGGTGGTGCTGGCGGCGGTGGTCGCCAGCCTGCCCTTGCTGCTCGGCTGGCTGGTGTTGTTGCCGGTGTTGTATGCGTCGCTTTATGCGGCGTATCGGGACATGTTTTTCGAAGAATGAACGTTGCGCGCACCGAATCGGGCGACAGACCCGGCGCGGGTCCGCGCCTGGATACCCTCTGTCGCGTCGCTACCCCCGAAGGCTGCGAAATCGAACTGCGGATCGCCGGGCCGGTGGCGCGCGCGCGCGCCTGGTTCCTCGATTTTCTGATTCGCCTGGGCTTGTGGGTGCTGCTCGGCATCGTCGCCTCGCAGATCGGCGATTTCGGGATCGGACTGCTGTTGCTTGGCGCTTTTCTGCTGGAATGGTTTTATCCGATCCTGTTCGAGGTCTATCGCAACGGTCAGACGCCGGGCAAGAAGTCCTGCGGTCTGGTGGTGGTGCACGATGACGGCCGGCCGGTCGGCTGGAGCGCGGCGTTCATTCGCAACACCTTGCGCGGGATCGACATTTTACCGGTGCTTTATGCCGCTGGTTTCATCGCCAGCCTGCTCAACGTGCAGGGAAAGCGCCTGGGCGATCTGGCGGCCGGCACGGTGGTGGTGCATGTCGGTCGCCCGGCGCGCAAGGCGCCGGAATGGAGCCGCGACGTCGGCAGCGAAGCGCCGCCGTTTGCCTTGACCCGCGACGAACAACTGGCGGTGATCGAGTTCAGCCAGCGTGCCGTCTTGCTGACGCCGGAACGGGCGGCCGAGGTGGCGGTCGCCGCCGGGCCGTTGACGGCCGGGCTGGACGGCGAGGCGGCGGTGCGGCGTTTGTTGCGGATCGGTAATTTTCTGCTCGGCAGCCACCCGCCGCGGACCGCGGGCTAATTTGTCGGCCAAGATGCGCCTTTCAGGGGACATTCGTTTCCCATTAACCGCCAAGGAACGCGACGATGAACGCTTACGCCGGACCCGCCTTGATCACGCTTGCCACTGTCTTGCTGCTGTTCGTCTGCGCGGCTTATGTCGGCCGCTGCCGCATCCGGTTCCGCATCCAGGCGCCGGCGATTACCGGCCACCGGCAATTCGAGATCGCCTACCGCATCCAGATGAACACGCTCGAGAACACGGTCCTCTTTTTGCCCGTGTTATGGGTGGCCGCGATGGCGCTGTCGAGTTTCTGGGCCACGGTGTTCGGCGCCGTCTGGCTGGTCGGTCGCGCCTGGTATGCGCTGGCCTATGCGCGCGATCCCGAAAGTCGGGGCGCCGGCTTTCTGATCGGCATGTTGGCTTTTGGCGCGCTGGCGCTCGGCGGCGCCTGGGGCGTGCTGCGCGGGGTGCTGGGCTGAGAAGGTGAACGCGACGCCGTCGTCGCCGGTGGCGGCATCCAAGCTGCGGCCCTTGCGCGCCTTGCTGCCTTTCGTGGCGGTATACCGCCGGCAGGCGGCGCTGGCCGTGTTTTTCCTGTTGCTGGCCGCCGTCGCCACCCTGGCTTTGCCTCACGCGGTGAAGCTGCTGGTCGACGGTGGTCTGGCGCTGCCGGCGGCTGGCGATGTCGGGCAGCGGCTGGCGATCGTTCGCCAGCACTTCCTGCTGCTTTTCGCCGTTGCCGTGCTGCTCGGCGTGGCCACCGCCGCGCGCTTCTACATGATGAGCTGGATCGGCGAGCGGGTGACCACCGATCTGCGGCAGGCGGTTTACGCGCATGTGCTGCGCCAGAGCCCGCGGTTCTTCGAAACCTTGAAAACCGGCGAGGTGCTGTCGCGCCTGACCACCGATACCACGGTGATCCATAACGCTGTCGGTTCGAGCGTCAGCATGGGGCTGCGCAATCTCTTGCTGCTGGTCGGCGGTCTGGCGATGCTGCTGAGCACCACTCCTCGGCTGCTGTCTACCGTGGCCGGTATCGTCTTGCTGCTGGTCCTGCCGGCGGTATCGATCGGTCGCCGGGTGCGCAAACTGTCGCGCGCCAGCCAGGATCGCATCGCCGACACCAGCGGTATCGCCGGCGAAATCCTCAACGCCGTGCCGGTGGTCCAGAGTTACGTCCAGGAAAGTGCCGAGGCGGCGCGTTTTTCGGTGGCCAACGAGCAGGCATTCGCCACGTCGATCCGGCGTGCCGGCACACGCTCGGCCTTGACCGCTTTTGTTATCGTCGGTGTCTTCGCCTCGCTGCTCTATGGAATGTACGGCGGCGTGCAAGCGGTGTTCGCCGGCGAGATCAGCGCCGGGCAACTGAGCCAGACGGCCTTGTATGTGATGGTCGTCGCCGGCAGCGTGGCGGTGCTGGCCGAAGTGTGGGGCGATTTGCTGCGGGCCGCGGGTGCGACCGAGCGTTTGATGGAATTGCTGAGCGCGCGCTCGCCGATCGTCGAGTCCGGCTCGCCGCTCGATCTGCCGACGCCGGCGGCCGGTCTGCGAGCGACTTTCGACGCGGTCCAGTTCGCGTATCCGTCGCGGCCCGGACAGCCGGTGTTGCAGGGCTTGTCGTTTACCGTCGACGCCGGTCGGACGGTGGCGCTGGTCGGTCCGTCGGGCGCCGGCAAAACGACGGTGTTTCAGTTGCTGCAACGATTTTACGATGTCGGCGACGGTGCCGTCCGCATTGACGGCGTCGACTTACGGCAGGCGCGTCTGGCCGACCTCCGCGCGCGTATCGCGGTGGTGCCGCAGGAGGCGGTGATTTTTTCCGGCAGCATCGCCGACAACATTCGCTACGGTCGCCCGACGGCGTCCGACGAGGAGGTGCGTGCCGCCGCCACCGCCGCCTTCGTCGACGAATTCGTGCGCCGCTTGCCGGATTCCTACGCCACGCCGGTCGGCGAGCGGGGCGTGCGTCTCTCTGGTGGCCAGCGCCAACGAATCGCCATCGCCCGGGCGATGCTCAAGAACGCGCCGCTGCTGCTGCTCGACGAGGCGACCAGCAGCCTCGACGCCGAAAGCGAGCGCGTCGTGCAGGCGGCGCTGGAAACGGCGATGAGCGGCCGCACGACGCTGGTCATCGCGCACCGGCTGGCCACCGTTCAGCGCGCCGACCGGATCATCGTTCTCGACCATGGACGCGTGGTCGATGTGGGCACGCACGCCGAACTCGTCGAACGCGGCGGTTTGTACACCCGTCTGGCGGCGTTGCAGTTCGGCCTTTAGCCGGTCGCGGCCCGCCGGACGGGAAGAGGGCGCGAGGGCGTGTTCCTGGCGCGGTTGACAGGCGACCGCCGCGCGGCAATCATGGCGGGCTTGGTCGCTTAGGGCGTGTTCGGGAAAACCGTCGGCGCGCCGGATTTTCCGACCGCTCCGGGCCGGATTCGGTTTGACGGCCCGGAATCGCAGGGTTGGGTCAAAAAAACTACAGTCGCCCGGATCGATCCCGGGCTTGATGGTCAGCGAGGAATTTTCATGCAAGAGGATGTCGAATATCGTGGCCGGGTCAAATACGACGCGCCGACGGCACTGGCTTATAAAGAACGGCCCCCACGCCAGCACGCCGCCGAAATGGCCCTGATTGACAAGGTTTTCCGAGGAATTCCCAAGGAGCACCGCGTGCTCGATCTGCCCTGCGGCGCCGGCCGGGTCAGCGTTCATCTGGCCAAGCAAGGGTTTCGATTGAGTTGCGGCGACTATTCGGACGCCATGCTGGCGATCACCCGTGACCATGTCCGCGAAAACGGCTTCGATTGTCCGGTGGAAAAACAGGATATCGAGGCGCTGACTTACGCCGATCGTCAGTTCGATACCGTGCTTTGTTTTCGGCTCTTTCATCATTTCCCGAATCCGCGCATTCGCCAGCAGGCGGTGTCCGAACTGTGCCGCGTGGCCGGCAAATATGTCGCGCTGTCGTATTTCAGCCCGCTGTCGATTACCTCGTTCAAGCGCCGCCTGCGTGGCAGTTTCGGCGGCCGGCCGTCGCAGAAACTGGCGACGCCGCTTGCCGAGGTCGAGGGTTATTTCCGTCACAACGGCTACAAACTGGTCCGCGATTTCGCGCGTAGCCCCTTATTGCATACCTTGCACGTCGCACTTTTCGAGCGCGTCCGCTAATGCGGGCGACGCTCGCGGGGAGTTGAGCGGATGGCGTATTGGTCGCCGAACAGCAAGCTGCCGCTGTTGCTGATGTCGTTGGCGGCGATGATGCTTGGCGCGCTCGGTTTTCTCGCCTGGCAGCATTTTTTTCCGGTCAGCGCCGCCAGTGGCTGGTCGTACTCGGTTTATCTGGACAACCTGCCGCACGTCAGCGCCTTGGCCAGGGATAGGCAAGGCGTGTTGTATGTCAGTCAGGAGTTGAGTCAGGGCCGGGGCATTCTTTTCAAGCGTGAGGACGACGGCCGGTTGTCGGCGGTGCTGAACGGGCTGTCCAAGCCCGACGGTCTGGCGTCGTTCGGCGACGGTGTCGCCGTGACTCAGGAAGGCGGCGAGCAACCGGTGCTGTGGCTGCACGGCGGCAAGGTCGACACCTTGTTCCGGGGAGTCAATCTTGAAGGCATCGTTGGCGACGGCCGCCATCTTTATGCCATCGAGGATCGGCCGGGCGATGGCCGGCTACTGCGTTTCGATTCGCGGACCGGCGAGGTGAGCGTGTTGCGCGACGGCCTTCTGGAAAGCGAGGGCGTGGCGGTGTGCCCGGACGGGCAGTTGTATTACGCCGAGAAGGGCCGTAACTGGGTCAAGCGTTTCAAGCCTGGCGGTGGCGACGAGATCGTCATGGACCGTCTCAAGGCGCCGGGTTTTGTCCTGTGCGATGAGGAGGGGCTGTGGGTGACCGAGGATTTGACCCATCGCGCACGTCTGCTACTGCTCGACAAGAGCGGAAAAACGCTGATCATCCTCAAAGGCTTGCGTTCCGGTCAAACCATTCTGCCGTTGGCGTCCGGGCATTTTCTGGTCGCCGAACAGGGGCGCGGCCGGGTGCTTGAGGTTTGGCGTTCGGCGGATTGAGCATTCGCATCCAAGTCTCGGGCGGGCACGATGATGGTCCGATGGGCGCTGTGCCGCCAGTTGGGCACCGTTAGGTAGCGTTTGACCTCATCGAAGTCCCACGTCGAGGACGCCAGTGTCGCTGGAGGGGACGGTCCTCGACGCCATTGGGTCGCTTTCGTCGATCGAAAAACTTGTGCACCGCCCCATTCGCCGGCCGGGTGCCACCCGCCGGATGCGGGCGGGTGGCCTGTTGATGACAGCACTTGTTTGGTTTCTTCCCAATCGTTACCCGCTGGTTTGCGTTCTCCAGCCGTCATTGATGACACTGTCGCCGGTTCTCTCTGGATGACGGCACCATCGCGTTCATGACGAGTGAAATGTCGCTTCGAAAATAGAGCTTCCGGGAGAGACATTTCACTCGCGTTTCTTACTCGGTCAGCAGTTCTCGCCAGGAAATACGGCGACCTGTACTGCCGGGTGGCGAAGTCGGGATTTCTTGCGGCGTGGTCTTCAGGTCGTCCGTGCGCGTATAGCCGTAAGGCTTGTCGTTGGGCAAGACGGCTGGGGTGGTTCTAGCGGCCAATGTGTCTCCAATTTTCAAGCCGATAATGCCGTTCGTTCCTTCGATGGCGCCGCCAGTGCGGTAATCCAGGAAATAAATGAAACTAAAGGCTTTGGGGCTGCAGCCGCCACCCTCCTGCGGCTGATTGGTGGTGAATACGATGGTTCCCCGCACCAGGGCTGGGTCGGTGTTGCTCTGCTCGCCGTCGCCGGGAAGATCGATATACCAGCCATCGTTATACGGGCCAAAGGCATTGCTGATCGTTTGCTGCTGCGTGGTTAATTGTCGTGCCGCGTATTCTTCGTCGGTTTCGCCTGGATTGCGCGGCAAGTCAGCCACCTTGACCGTGGTTTTCCCCTGACCGCAGAAAGAGACATTGCTTGGGCATGTTCCCGAGGCCAGCGTCCAGCTGTTGAACGCCGAGACGGAAGTGCCGTTCTTGTCGATGGAATCGACCCGCGGATTGCCGTAATCGGTGTCGGTGAGCTTGTCCTTTATGGCATAGAACGAGTGCTTCTGGAATTTCGGGATGCCCTGGTTGATCGGCTCGAAGTCGTGCGGGCCAAGGAGTTTGCCGGTGCCGACGAAAATCACCGGGTAGTTCTTGATCTTGCCGAGTTCCGGTTTGGTGGTGATCGGTTGCGCGCTACCGTCCGCCGCTTTCAGCGTTGCCAGGCGTTGGGCATCGTATACCTTTGGGCTGGCGACGGTGCCGATGTCGCCGTTGATGTCGAAGCGCCACAGATTGCCCAATAGATCGCCGCCATACACACGCTCGGCGGTGTTGTTTTCGTCCGGGAAATTTGCCCAGGCGGTGATTTTCGCGAGGCCGCTCGGCGTGGCGCTGCTTCCGGCTCCGGTGCCGATGGTGCCATTGCTGTTGATGGCGGAAATCGGCGCGCCCGTTTTGGCGTTGAGAATGAATAACCGTCCCACGCCGTCGCCCGGGGAGACATTGTTGTAGCCGGAGGCGACGATGACCACCCAGGTGCCATCTTTCAGTTTGGTGATCACCGGGTTGCCGTAGGTGAGGCCCAGATTGTCATCCGTGAATTCCCAAAGCGATTTTGGCTTTGCCGGGTCGGTAATATCCAATGCGTAGTAGCCGCGACCGCCGCCATTGAGCCCGCCAACCAGAATGGTCTTCCAGACGCTGGTGCTGCTGGCGTTGCTACAGTTCGCCGCCGTGTCCACGCAAATGTCGCCAATCACCGGCGTGCCGTCGACAGTGAACTGGTGGAGTCCCGCATAATTCTTGTCCGCGAGTTTGTAGAGTTTCGGCAAGACCACCGTCGGGATATACGCCCAGCTTTCCTCGCCGGTGCTGGCGTCGAAGGCGTGCAGCATGCCGTCGTTGGCGCCGACATAAACCATTCCTTTCCGTGTTTTATTCGCGGCTTTGAATTCGGCGTATTGCTTGTCCACATAATTCCACGGCGGTGTCTGGACATAAACGGCTTCCGAACCGGCAATATCGCCAAGCGGTCGATGGAGAGTGCTGCCCTTGGTGGTGCGCTGGCGATAGTACGCATTCAGATTTTCCAGTTCACCCTCGTTGGTCCGGTCGCCGCGCAGGAACTTGACCAGGTTTTCGCCGCTGGCCAGATCCTTGGTGGCGTTTGACAAGCAATTCGTTTCACCGGGTGGGCAAAATTGCGACAGCCTGCCATCGATGTAGTCCCTGCTAAAGTAGCTTTTTTCGCTGCTTGTCAGGGCCGACCAGGAGAAGAATTTGAGGTTGTCGGCCGCGCCGCTGACACTTTCGCCGCCGGTATTGCGCGTGTAGATCGTGCGCAAGGTGTCGTCCGCCGCTTGAACGCCGTTGTTGGTCATTTTTTTGCGCAGCTTGTCTTCGGCTGACCAGACCGCGTTGGTGGAGATCGCGCCGGTGTCGCCGTTGGCCGTCAGTTTGACGACATCGCCGGCCCAGATGCCGACTTCGAAGGACACTGCGAAGATGCTATTGTTGTCGCCCGCGACAAAATTCGGCGACGCCACCGTCACGGCGGCCGTCGAACCGGAGGCCGAGCCAATATCGGCCAGCGCGCTGCTGATGCCGGCCGCCACGGCGTTTGGTTCTTTGGCGTTGAAGTAGATGCCGCGCCCGTTTACCGCCGCATGCCATAGATCGTCGATGTTGTTCTGCGAATTGCTGGCCGGCTTGGGCCAGTTGCAATCGCCGCCGAGCTGCCACGAACAGATGCCCTGGTTGGGGTCGGCCTGGGTGAGCCATTTGATGCTGGCGAAGTCGCTGCCGTCACCTTGCGTTGCCTTGGGGTAATCCGGGTCGTATTGCATCATGCCGGACGCGCCCAAACCAAGGGTGTATGTGGTCATGCGCTGGACTTTTTTGTCCGCTTCCTGGCCTTCGCAAACGTTTTTCGAGCTATCGCCGTTTGAGGCGCAGTTGTTCAGCGTCGGATCGCGCAAATCGGTCGTGTAAAAGTACTGCGCGACATCGGCCAGGGTGTCGGGAGTCGCGCCACTGGCTTCGGCGCTGCAGGTGATGCTCTTGCACTGCTCGGGATTGGTGGTTGGGCAATTTTGCGGTAGCAGATTGTCGGCCGCGCTACAGAAAACGACATTGTTTTTTGGCGATGTCGTGGTCGTGCACACGCTGCCCACGTAACCGTTGCTCTCGCTGGGTTCTTCGGTGACCGTCGATTGCGTGGGATCGTCGCCGCACTTGGCGACATATTGTGTCGTTGGCGCCGGAATCGTGCACCGGTAACTGGTTTTCAATCCGTTACCGTTGTTCACTGTTTTTTCCTCGCAAGGTTGATTACCCAGCGAGCCGTCGATTTGCCAGTCCGTGACGACGGTTTGGCAACGGCGCCCGGTTTGGTGGTAATCGTAAGGCGCCTCCGTGCAGGAACTGACGTTCTGCCAGCCGGTCGCGGCGGCGTAAGTGCAATGATGGGTGCTGTCCTCGTTACAGGAGACGGTGTCAACCGGTGGCTGCGTCCAGCCGAGCGCGCACTCTTTTGCCTGGGCGACGGTGTACGACGGACCGGTCGACGGCGCGGCCGCCGAGCCAGGGCAACTCGGGTCGTTGCTGAACGACGTCCAGCCGGCGTATTGACATTCGCGTTTGGGACCGAACCAGTTGTTACCGTTTTGTGTGGTTGCCGTACAGTTTCCCGAGGCCGTTGTCCAGTCGCTGACGGCGCCGTTGTAGGAGCAGCGGTGCGCGACGCCGACGGTGTAGGGCGACGCGGCGGATTGGGCAACGGTGGCACATACCGCGGCGTCGCCGTTGGCGACGACATAGTTGGCATAGGAGCAGGCGCGCGCGGTGGTAACCGTGAATGTGGGTCCGGACGAGGCTGTCGCGGTGGTGCACGAATTTACCGGCGTGGGCGATGACGCCGCGCCGTATCGGCAGTCGGTGGCGCCGTCGGCGTCGCTGATGTTGCCGTAGGTGCCGGTTTTGGTACACGTGGAGCCGGTATCGGTCCATGCCGTCCAATCCTTCTGGCATTCGGTCTGGCCGGCAACCGGCGTGCAGGCGCCGTTTGTCCACGCTGTCCAGGTATAAGAACAGGTTTTCGGGTTCTGGACCGTGTAGTTCGGTCCGGTGGACGCCGCCCGCGCCGATCCAGGGCAACTGGCGTCGTTGATGACCGGGTTACCCCAGACATATTGGCATTCCACCGTTGCGGACGCCGTGCAATTCGATGCGTTGCTCCAGCCTGTCCAGACATTTTGACACTGGGAAATCGGCTTGAGCACCGTGTAGGGGCCAGGCGACGACGATGCCGCCTGAACAGTGCAACTCGCCATGTTCTGCCAGCTATAGGATGAGTATTGGCATTCGCGGGCCGTGACGACGGTGTAACTGGTGGTGTCCTGCGCCCTCGAAGTACACGAGCTAATCGCGTCCGCCCAGGCGCCGAAGTCGGTGTAGCGGCATTGACGTGCCGTGAGTTTTGTGTAGTTGGTCGTGTCCTGGGGGACTGGCGTGCAGGTACCGCCGCTGTTCGCCCAGTCGGTATAGGCGGTGTATTGGCAATTTCTCGCCGTCTGCACGGTATAGGGCGAGCCAGTGGATGGCGCCACTGGCGTGCATGTGCCCGCTGCATTGCTCAAGGCCGTCCAGCCGCTGTACTGGCAATCCCGCGCCGTCAGTACGGTGTAGGGCGAGGCGGCGGATTTTGCGACGGCGGTGCAGCTGCCCGCGGCGTTCACCAGGCCGCTGCCGGCGCTGTACTGGCAGTCCACCGCCGGCCCGACCCAGGTCGAGCCTTCGCCTCCCGAGGATTTCGCTTGCGCGGTGCAGGCGGCGGTGGCATTGCCGAAGCCGGAGGCCGTGCCGTAGGCGCACGACGAGCCGGTTTTGGATTGGTAGGTTTCGGTATCCGTTCCGACATTGACCAGCCGGTCGGTATAGCCGGTAATCACCGGGCAACTGCTGACTTGGGAGGTCGTCGCCGCCAGCGTCCGGCACTGCCTCCGCTGGAGGCCGGAATCCTTTCTGTCGCACGTGTCCACCGAGGTCCATCCGCTCCAGTTCAGGCCGCTGTCGCTCGACGTTCTTTGCTGTACTTGCGTCAGCGTCTGCAACAGAGGGGTTGTCTGCTTCTGGAGCGTGTAGGTTTGCGTCTGAAGTGTTGCCGTTTGTGTTTGCAGGGTTGACTCTGAGAACTGCAGGCTTGAGGTGCGGGTTTGTAAGCTCGCCGTATAACCTTGTATCTGCGTTTTGGTACGTTTCTGAAGTTGTCCGGTTGTCGAAACCGGCACGGTATTGGTTCTTTTTTGCTGCGTCGTTTTCGTGCTTTTCTGGAGGGGTGCGGTTACCGCCATCAATTGCGATGTTTCGTCGACGAGACCAATGGTGCGCGTCATCAGGTTGGCTGTTCTGGATTGCGGAACGGTCAGGGTGCTGACCTGAAGCTGCGAGGTGTCGCTTTGCAGTTGTTCGGTCTTGACTTCACGAACCGTTGCGAGTGTCGGTGTTTTCGTCTGCTGGCTCTGGCGGGTGGTCAAGTAAAACAGCGGCGCTCCGCCATCCAGTTGTGGCCGCTCAACCAGCGGGATGATGCCGGCGCCGTCCTGATCGCCGGTATCGGTGCCGTCGAGCTTGCGGCCGCCGGCCCCGTTCCAGTAGCCGTCTGTCGACAGGATAGTGGTGTTCTTTTGGCAGTAATACTGCACCGGGTCCTGGACCGAGACGCCGTAAATGCTTTGCTGGTTGTATTTGCCGGCGAAAAGATAACCGGCGGTCGAAAGCGCGACGCGCAAGGGGGTGTCCTTGCCCGGTACCGCGGCGAACAGTTTGTCGTACCAATTCTTCTTCTGCTCTGGCGAGAATTCGCTGATGTTCAGAAAGTCGCTGTTGGTATTGTTGTTGATGCTCATATAACCAATACGGCGGGTTTCGTCGATTTTCGCGAACGAAATGCTGGTGGCCGATTTCATGGTCTGCATGCGGGTGTGGTAGTACGCCCACCAGTTGGCGTAATTGGTCATCTCCTGTTCGTAAGTGCAGGTTTTGTCCTTGGTTGTACCGCTGCAGTCGGTGCGTTTTTCCGAATTGGGACGGAGGTAGCTGGAAAGAGGGTCGGTGATCACCGTCAGGGTCACGTCGCCGGGGACCTGATTGCTTCCCCATCGACCGAACTTGGTGGCGACGACGGTGCCGCTACCGGTTTTGGTCAGCACCGGGGTCATGTCGGCAAAGGCGTTCGGTGCGCTGATCGTCAACACGCTGCCGTTGGCCGTCGCGCTGTAGCCAACGGTCGCGCAAAGACCGGTTTTGCCTAAGGTGCAGGCATTGATCGAGGCTTCGAGACTGCTGGCCAGGGCATCGCCGGTGAGCGACGGTACAACGGTGGAAAGTATTTCCAGACCATTGACCGTGATGCTGCTGACTGCCGCGGTGCCGGTAATCGTCAATTGGCTGGTTTGCGGTTCCGGCATCCGTGGATACTTGAATGCCAGATCGGTCTGCGTCGCCCGGCAACTCCCGGCGGAAGGGGTCGCCGCGAGCGATTGCGCCAGATCGTTGCACCAGCGCAAGGGCGCCGCCACTGGATAGCTGGTGCTCGCCGTCGTGGCAGCGGTGCAGTTTCGTAGCGTTTTGTCGGTGCAGTATTCACCGGCAACGGTGGTGTAATAGAAAGCGGCGCGACGCAGATCGGCTTTGGTGGTGCTTTGAATCTTGTAGCCGTCGTTTTGCACTTGCTGCCACCCGTTGGTCGCGAGGCTTGTTTGGCTGGGGTAGGTGGTGGTATCGGCCGCGCCTTGGGCGTTGAAATAGTTGGGCGGGTCATAGCGTACCGCCGGGTTGTAAGCAATGCCGTTGAAGCTTGCGTTTCGGCCTCGGAACAGCGGGGCGCCATTGGCCCAGTCCGGCAGGGCGTCGTCTTCCATGCTCAGGGAGTCGTCGAGCACGAACAGGATATTCGGAAAAACCTGCGTGGTGGAGGCGCCGGATAGTGGCGCGGTGGCGAGGTCGGTGGTTGCCGCCTGTACACCGGCGATCAAGGTCAAGAGGGAAACGACCAATGGTCGGGCGGTGGCAATGGGTCTGTTGGTCTTCATGGCACAGTCCTGTAGGCGGAGATGGCTTCCAGCGGGGTGTTGGCTGCTCTTCTTTACATCGCGACGATGGTCTGGATGTAACTGACGGTTCGGCGTGGACCTTCGATACGGGTGGTGATCCGGTAGTACACCTGCTTGCTCGCAAGGTTGCCACTGTTGCCGACGCTTTGGCTGCTGCCGCTTGAGGCGCCCGGTGGCGGTTGTGTACAAGGATTGTTAACGGTATTGGGCTTGCCATTCGTTGCGCAAAGTCGGTGGATGACGTATTCCACCTTGTTGCAGGCGATATCGGCATTGGCGTCGCTCGGGCAGATCCCGCCGGTTGGCGCGGCGATCTTCTTGATCTGCAGGGCATTCCAGAACGCATCCCAGGAGACGCCTGCCGCCGGATCGACCCTGGAAGCGACATAGCCTTGTTCCGCCTTGTCTTCATCCAAGGTGCTTACGTTGGGTGCGCTGCCCGGCGCAAGCCAGTTGACCATCGCCAACTGCGTGCTTCTCTCGCCGGCATTGGTCGCCGCCTGGTGGAAAGCCAGATTGCCGGCAATGACGTTGCCGGTGTCCACCGACCGAATCAGCGCGACGCCGGCGAGAGTCATCGCCACCAGAATGATCAGCGCCACCATCAATACGACGCCGTGCTGACGGCGGCGCGGGTGGGCGGCTCCCGCAAGGCGGGGCGGGCGACGGTAACGATTTCCGTTTACGAACATTTTGCCATCCAGGGTAGGTTGCGTACCGGTACGACGGTTTCAAAAACCTTGTAGCGATAGTTCTTCCAGTTGTCTTTGGCGCTCAGGTCGAATGGTGTGTCGGCGCTACCTTCCCAGGTGGGAGCGGTCGCGGTGATCTCGCCCTTGTCGACCTGACTGTTGCGGGCCACGACGGCAAGCCGCAGGGCCGAGGCCCCGATCCAGGCGCAGGCGGAGGCTGGCGTGGTCTGATCCCAAATGTCGACGCTGCCGTCCATCGGGTTCGAGGTGTCCCGGCCGTATTGGGCACGCAAACCGACGATGCCGTTGGCGATCGGTGTCCAGACCGCGGTATTGCCGGCGTCGCTGGCCTTGCCGCAATCGTTGAGCATGTAGTTGCAAACCGCGAGGTTGCCGCCACGGATGGCGTAGGCACGCACCGCCGGTGCGGCGCCGAGGTTGAACAGCAACCCGCCAGAAACCGCTCCGTTGGCGCTGTCGACTGTGACCCTGGGCGCGGCGACGGCGGTCACGCTCGTCATTTGCACCGCGCATCCGGCGACCGCGCTGCCGGGCGCGGCGACCACGCGGTCGCCGACGAGGAAATTCGCCGGCGTATGCACGGCGAGTTCTTTGCCGCTGACCAGCGTGATCGCATCGCCTTCCGGCGAGCCCGCGCTATTGCCGAAGGCAATCAACAGGGTATCGGTATTGGCGTCGCCCGCCGGCAGCAGCAGCGAACCGTCCGCTTTTCGCGGATTGATGATTGCCGGGGCGAGGGCCGGCAGCGTTGCATCGGATGGCGCGCCCAGGGCCAGGCTGCAATTCAGAAGACTGATCGAGTTGAGGCCGTAACCGCCGTGGCGAATATCGCGCTGAAGCTCGTGAATCGCCATGGCGCCATTGCTTTGCGCGTCGCCGGTACCCGTGGTGGTTCTTTTTCGTCCCTCGGTGGTGGCGAAAACCTGCATCATGATGATGATGCCGAGCATGCCGATGACCATGGCGACCATGACTTCGACCAGCGTGAAGCCACGGCGATGAGCGGGTGGAGGAGAAAAGTGTGTCATCGCTAATTCTGGAAGACGATTTGGGTGGCGACCACGTGGCGATGTCCCGGCTCGCTGGCTTTCATTTGTGGCGTTCGCCAGAACAGGGTGATCGCGACCTGGCCGGCGGTGGCGCCAGGCGTGGCGTCGACGGTGACTGTCGGCAACGTGGAAACGACGCCGTTGGCTTCCGCGACCACGCCGGGCAGGGCGTTGTTGTGAGTCACGTCGTTTTGCAACCATGCTTTGTAGGCGTTGCCGTCGGGCGACTCGAAATTGGTCTTCAGCGCCGCCAGCGTGCCGCCGCTCGCCCACATTTGCCCGATCAGCTTGTCGGCCAGCAGACTGGCATCGGTGCGGTATTTGGCATCGCTGGTCAGTTGCACGGTTGTCGCCTGCAAGGCGACGAGCGACAGAATGCCCAGCGAAAAAATCAAAATGGCGATCAGGGCCTCCAGCAGCATCACGCCGGCCTGTGACGAATAGGTTTTCTGTCTGGTGTTCATTAGCATCCCTGGGCATCCGCCGTGGGTAAAGCCGGATCGCACATGCGGATCTGACCACCGACCGTGACGACAACGCGCAGGCAGCGGACAGGCCCGCCCGCCGTCATGCACGAATCGCCGCTAGTGCTCTCCACATTGAAGGTGACGTTTCCGGCGGGTACCGGTGTGGGGCGCCCCAGCCCGTTGAAAATAACAGCGGACTGGCTGCCGGTGATTTTTGTTGTCGCCGATCCCTCGGTGTTGCCGCGCGACTGGACGATGCGTGGGGCGACGGTGTCCGACGGCGCCGTCGCGCATTTTGCAGCCGGGCCGTCGAGGCTGACCACCCAGTGCGGGCCGGTATTGGCAAGCGCGCAACTGTCGTCGAGGGTCGTGACGAGGCTGAAGCGGGTTTGGCTGTTGCGTCGCACGGCTTCCGCGCGCGCGAGTTGCAAGCCGTTTTGCACCGATTCAGTCGCGGTACGCACTTTCGTGTTGCGTAACCAGTTCGTAAACGCCGGCATGGCAAGAGTCATCAGCACACCGAGGATCAGGATGCCGATGACGAGTTCGATCAAACTGAAGCCGCGCAAGGTTTTCAACACCCGCCTCCCTTGCTGGTCACCCAACAGTTCACCTGTGCCGTTCCCCAACCCGATGGGGCGGTTCCCGCGTTGATGGTGGTCGTTTTGGCGTTGGCTTGATTGACGGTATAGACAAAACCGTTCATCGCTCCGGTGCCGGTGGCGGTGAATGTATAAGTGCTTGCATCCTTGGCGCAGGTAAAGGTGAAGAATTTGCTGGTGGTGGTGTCGGTAACGCACGCCGCGGAGTTTATTTCCGGAATGGCGCCGGCCGCCGCCTGGTAATAGATATGGTTATCCTGAAAAAACTGCTCCATTTGCGCGCGCTTTTCGGCGAGGCCCGATGTGGCTTGTGGAATACGTGACCGGACGAGATAGTCGGTGTAGCTGGGAACGGCAATCGCGGCGAGAATGCCAATGACGGCCAGCACGATCAGGATCTCGATAAGAGTGAAGCCAGCATTTTTTTTCACGGCGATGGTCTTCCTAAGTAACTGCCTGGGTGCATGGAAAAACGCGGGAACGATCAAACGAATCATAGCCGGTGCCGTTTGGCGAGCAAATTCTGGACGATATACGGCGGTTAACGGCGGATGAGCGGCACGGGGCGTGTCGTTTGGCGCAGTAAAATCGCGTTTCCGCCGGGTTCGGCCTTCTGTTGGCAGGTAATGGATTTCCCACTGGCCATCTTTCACGAATCGCCACCGCGGCGAAGGTTGTACGTGGCGCTGCTTGCGTCATTGATGCTGCACTTGAGCGTGAGCGCATTCCTCACGCCAGGCGCATCGGGCGACGCTCAGCCGAGGTCGTCGGCGATGATGGTCGCCACCCTTCTTGGCAAGACGCGTCGGCCGCTGCCGCCGGTGAACGACGCTCCTGTCGATCCTGAGCCGCCCCGGGATGTCGCCGATCCGTCGCCGGTCGTCGATGCCGATGCCGATGCCGAATCGCGGCAGCTGGCGGAGAGCGGCGACGCGAAACCGTCGCCTGCCGTCGATTTGGTGGTGGCATTGGGGCAGCGCCGACTGGAGGCGAATGTGCCGGCTTATCTGTCGCAACCAGCCGTCGTTCATTCCCCGGCGGGCGGCTGGTATTTTTCGCGCGCGGATCTCACGGTTCCGCCGAAGTTGCTGAACGAGCCGGAGCTTCCGACCGCTGAAATGTCCGCCGCGGGCATGGCTGGGCGAGGCGGCAAGGTGGTGCTGCGGGTTTTCGTCGGTGCCGACGGCGCCGTTGACCGGGTCGAGGTGCTCAAGAGCAACGTATCGCCGGCGGTTGAAGAGGCGGTGGTGAATGCCTTTTCGCAGGTCCGGTTTCGTCCCGGCGAGATCGAGGGCGTGGCGGTCACCAGCGAAACGCGTTTCGAAATTCCAATCGAGGGCATGGATACCGATGGTAGCCATGCCACCGACCATGTGACTCTTCGCGAGGCGAACAGGCGCGTGAGTACGGCGCAAGCCACGGCGCCAGCCCGAGGTAATGGACGTCCCGAAGGGCTTGCGCCAGGTACTTCGACGCCTTCGAAAACGGCGGCAACACCTTGACATGAAAAGGAATGCGCCGTTCGGCCGTCGCCAATTCCGTCAGGGCGCGGTGTCCGCCGGCATGTTTTCCGGCGGCTGATAGGTCCGGGCTTCTTCAAGCAGCCAGTCGCGGAAGGCGGTCACCGCCGCTTGTCGCTCGTCGCCCGGCCGACAGACAAAGAAGTAGGAGAAGGGCGATTCGACCGTCGCCGTGAACGGGCGTACCAGACGGCCGCTCGCCAGTTCGTCGACAGCCAGCGAGTGCCGTGCCAGCGCGACCCCCTGCGACGACGCGGCGGCCATCAGCATCAAGCTGGAATCGTCGAAAACGGCGCCGCGTCGCGGTTCCTCGCAGTCGACGCCGGCTGCCTTGAACCACGGTTGCCAGTTCTCGTCGTGTGAACGTAACAGCGGCAGGTGGATCAATTGCCCCGCTTCGGTCAGCGCCTGTTGTTCGACAAAGGCTCGCGAGCATACCGGGTAGTACCAGTCACGCATCAACAGCCGGCTGCTCAGGCCCGGATAGTGGCCGCTGCCGAAGCGAAGGGCGACGTCGGCTTCACCGCCCTTGATGTCGGCCAGGCGATTGCTCGATTGCACCTCGATATCGAATTCGCGATGACGCGAAATGAAGGCGCCCAGGCGGGGCAATAGCCAGCGTGCGGCCATGGAGGGCATGCAACTGACGCGCAGTCGCCGGTGGTCGCGGGCGACCAGCAATTTTTCGGTGGCCTGGTCGATCTCGACCAGCGCCCGTGACAGGCGTTCGGCGTAAGCCGCTCCCTGATCCGTCAGCTTCAAACCACGACCACGCTTTTCAACCAACGCCACGCCGAGATAGTCCTGAAGCTGCCGAAGCTGGTGGCTGACCGCGCCATGGGTCAGATGCAGCCGCGCGGCGGCGGCGGTGACGCTGCCGGTTTCGGCAACGGCAACGAAAACACGTAAGCCACCCAGTGGCGGGGTTCGTCGAGAATCGATCATTCGTGAAATTATCTCACATGTCGCGTGAGAACAATTCGCTTGATCGTGTCGCTGTCGGTCGTGAAAATAGGGACGCTTTTTCAACGACGAACGGCCGGCGAGGCCGGAAAGGAGGTGCTCATGGTCATTCTTTTGCCATCCATCGAGGTAGCGGTCGCGGCGACGGAAGCCGCGTCTTTCACTGGGATCGCCGGCTGGACCTTGACCTCGCTGAGCGATAGCCTATGGCTGACGGAGGAGCGGAATATCAATGGCGATCCAGATATTTGGCTACTTCCCGGTGACGCGTATCGCGTTGCCGGAGCGGGCCGGGTGGTGGTCGAAGCCTGGCGCCGGGGGGCCGCGAACAGTGCGGCGACAGCCAGAATCCGCTTGACGCCGCCAGCCGCTCGTGTCCGTCCCTGGCGCTGGCCCCGGTTTTTTGTTGACGGGGCGACGGTTGCCAGCGTTGGCAACGTGTGGCGGCTTGCCTGACGCGTTGCAAAAATTTCTCAACAATTGGAGAAGAAAATGAATGATTCCGCCCTTGGTGAGTCGCATCGACTGCTCGGTTTGTACGATTCGCCGTTCGTGCGGCGCGTGGCGATCAGCATGCTTTTATATGAGATACCTTTCGAGCATCTGTCGCTATCGGTCTTTCGGCACATGGAGGCGATGCGGCCGATCAATCCGCTGTTCAAGGTGCCGATGCTGACCCTGCCGGACGGCGAAACCTTGTATGAAAGTGCTTATCTGCTTGACTATCTTGACGAATTGGCCGTCGAGCGCGGTCTGCTACCGTTAACGCCGTGCGCCGGCGCGGCGCGGCGACAGGTGCTGCAATTGACGACGCTGGCGATGATTGCCGTCGAAAAAGCGGTGGCCATGGAATACGAACGTAAACGGCCGGTCGACCGGCAGTGGCCGGACTGGAGCAGTCGTTTGCGTGACCAGATGCGACAGGCCTTCGCCATGCTCGAGGAGCGATTGACAGGCGAATTCCTTTTCGGCGACGGTCTGACGCAGGCCGACATCAGTACCGCTGTCGCTATCGGCTTCGTCCGCCACGTCTTGCCGCACGAGTGGCCAAGCGGCCATTTCCCGGCGCTTGAGCGGTTGGCGGATCGGCTGGAAGCCAGCGAGGCGTTCAAGCGCGTGCCGATCGACGAGTGAGGCGTCATGGGCGATGCGCGGTCTGGTCTGGCCGCGCGATCACGGCGCGCGCAAGTGACGGGCCATGAGCGCGCCAAGCCGCCGGACGGCGTCGTCGATTGCCGGCGTGTGCGGGTTGCCGCAGTTGAGGCGGAGGCAGTTGCGGTACATGCCGCTGGCCGAGAAGAGTTCGCCCGGCACATAGGCCAGACCGGCGGCGATGGCTTGATCGTACAGAGCGCCGGCATCCAGTTCCGCTGGCAATTCCACCCACAGCACCAGACCGCCTTGTGGCTCGGTCATGCGCGTGGCGGCGGGGAAATATTTCGCCACGGCGGTGCGCATGGCGTTGACCTGCCGTTCGTAGTCACGACGCAGCGTTCGCATGTGGCGGTCGTAGGCGCCGGATTCCAGGTATTCCGCGAGCACTTGTTGGGTGACCGCGCTGGTGGCGCCGCTGGTGATCGCTTTTTGCAGGGCGACCTGTTGGCGGTAGCGGCCGGTGGCCACGAAACCCATTCCCAGTGCCGGCGACAGGCACTTAGAGAACGACGAGCAGAGCATGACGTTGTCGGTTTTGTCGAAGGCCTTGATCGGTCGGGGGCGCTCGTTGCCGAAATGCAGGTCGCCGAAGATGTCGTCCTCGATGACTGCCAGGCCGCGTTCGGCGCTCAGTTTGGCGAAGCGGCGTTTATGCTCGTCCGGCATGATGTTGCCCAGCGGGTTGCTGGCGTTGGGTACCAGCAGGCAGGCCGCGACCTTGCCGTCGCGCGTGGCCAGATCGAGCGCCTCGATCGACAAGCCGGTGCGTGGGTCGGTGGGAATTTCGAGCGCCTTCAAACCGGCTGTTTCCAGCAATTGCAGCATCAGATAATACGCAGGCGATTCGACGGCGACGGTGTCGCCGGGGCGGGTCACCGCGCGCACGCAAAGGGCCAGCGCCTCGGTGCAGGAGTTGGTGATGACAAATTCGTTGGCGGCTGGCGGTTTTTCCCAGGCCATCGCGCGCAACACCAGTTGGCGGACCAGGGCCGCGTTATCCAGCTGGATGAAAGGACCGCTTTCCAGCAAGCGCGGGTGTCGGCGCACCACGCCGCCGTAGAGGCGTTGCAGCGCGGCCAGCGGTAGCAATTCCGGGGCCGGCAAAGCGAATGCCAGCGGTGCGACGCCGGTTTTCCGGCTCGTCTGCAAGACCCGCATCACCCGTTGACTGACGTCGACGAGTACCGGACTGTCCGGTGTCACACGGGCATCCGGTTGCGCGCGCGGTGCGCTCGTCTGTCGTACGAAGTAGCCGGATTGAGGCCGAGCTTCAATCAGTCCGCGTTCTTCTAGTTGTCGCAACGCTTGCAGGACGGTCGACACCGACAGCCGGCGTTCCTGTGACAAGCGTCGCACCGAAGGCAGGCGCTCACCCGGACGAAGATTGCCGGCAACGATGAACTCCTGCAAGTCTTCCGCAAGTCGTTCGTAAAGCAGTCGAGAGTGTGTCATGCGGATTCCGTCTGGTGACCAGTACAGTTGCGCCGGGAATCGATCAGTACAGTTTGAAAAAAAGTTAATTGTGTCGGTCACAATTAAGCCGTGTTGTCACTGTACCTTTAATTTGCCGGGAACTACACTGATTCACATCACGACAACGATACGACAGGACGACAGCCATGGACCTCGACCTCTTCAACAGTGAATTGTGCCTTTCACACGCCGCGCCGGTCCGGCTGTTGTCCGCCAAGGGCGTGCGGATCGTTTGCACCAGCGGCGTCGTGTGGTTGACCGTGCACGGCGAGCCGGGCGATATCTTTCTACGGCGCGGCGAAAGTTACCGCGTGCGTGGCGACGGGCTGGCCTTGCTGGAGGGCATCGGGGAAGGGCGGGTTCGTTTCCAGAAAGCGGCGCATCCCTTACGATCGGTCATCGCCACTCTGCGGCAAGGGCTACCGCGCGTGTCCCGGCTTACTGAAAATCAAAACAACGTCTTGACACTTCATATTTAGCGTTTTTTTGTATTTGCCGCCATGATTGCCGGTCATCGGCTATTGAGTTGGCGGCGAGCAGCGCCCATACTCTCACGTTGTCGATCAAGGCGACAGGTGGACGCGCGATGAGTACCCAAGACCAATTAGCCCTTCTCGAAAGGGCAGCGCAGGCGTTGCGCGGACATGGATTGACGGTCAGCGTGCAAAAAGACCACCGGCCCGTGTCCCTCCAGCAGGCGGGTACCTGGCTGCGGGTCGGTAACCATGTTTGTGGTCTCGACTACGCCGCCGTGGTCAGAAGCCGGTTGAAACGGGGCGCCATTGGTGCCGTTGTCAACCAGCTACGCTCTCCAGACGACGCGGGTGGCCCGTTGCCGCTGCTGATTTCCGATCACGTGACCCCGTCACTCGCAAGAGAACTGTGGGAACACCGGCAACAATTCGTGGACACGACAGGCAACGTCTATCTTGAGGGACGCGGCCTCTACGTCTTTGTGAGCGGACGCAAACGGCAAGAAAAACAGCGTGCCCTGTTAGCGAGCAAAGCGTATGCCGTCGCCAGACTCAAGGTGTTGTTCGCCTTGATCTGCGATCCGGAGTTGGCCGCGGAGCCGCTGGGGGAGATCGCATCGGCGGCCGATGTTACCGGCAGAATGCTGTCGGCGGTGATTGCCGAGTTGAAACAGCGCGGTGATTTGCTGGTTGACGGCAAGCGGCGGCGTCTAAATGGTCGCAAGCGTCTGCTCGACGACTGGGCACGAGCCTATGCGCTCGGTTTGCGTGTCAAGACGTTGAGCGCCCGTTACTTAGTGCCGGATGTCGCTTCTTGGTCCGACTGGCTACCGAACCCGGAGCGTTTGCGCTGGGGTGGTGAGTCCGCGGCCGTCTTGCTTGGTTGCGATTTACAGCCGGGTTTGCTGACACTCTATGGCGACAAGTTGCCGACGCGCCTTTTCATCAAGCGGCGCCTGGAACCGGCGGGACCCGTCGCCTACGAGAATTTGCTGGAGCTGCGCAAACCGTTCTGGGGAAAATCCCTGCGAGTCGATGGTCCGTTGGGTACCGTTGCGCCGTCGCTGGTGTACGCCGATTTGCTTGCCACGGGTCACCCGCGGTGCGTGGAGGCCGCGCGGATGATCTATCACACGCGTCTGGCACGCCTGTTTCCAGAAATCTGAACTTCCGTCGTCGGGGCGATGAGAACATCGCGGTTGGCCGGGCGCGGTTGCGAAAAATGTGTCGCCGCCACGCCTGACAGCACGATCAGCCCAATTGCCAGCCATGTCCAGGTATCGTGCGCCTCGTTCCACAGCAGCATGCCGAACAGGCTGGCGAAGACCACCGTGCTGTAAGCCAGCGCAGCGGCCAGCAGTGCTTTGCCGCCGGCGTAGGCGCGCGTCATCGCCAGTTGAGCGCCGGTGGCAAATGCGGCCACGCCGAACAGATACATGGCGCTGTGCCGGTCCAATGGATGAATTTCGGAGAAGATGAGCCAAATACTGGCGCCGGCTGACGACACCAGGGAAAAGTAAAACACCGTGCGGCTTTCCGGCTCGCCACGCAGACCCAGTTCGCGGACGCTGAAATACGCAAGGCCCGCCAACACGCCGGATACCAGTCCGACCAGTCCATTGAGCAGTTGGTCGGCCTGCAATGTCGGTTTGAGAAGCAGGCCGACGCCGGTCAGGCCGAGCAGCAGTGAACCCACTATGCCGGTCGTCAAGCGCATTCCAGCCAGCGCCAGGAAAATCGCCAGGAAAATCGCCGAGGTGTAGTTGAGGGTCACCGCCGTGGCCAGCGGCAAATGGGTGATTGCCCAGAAGAACGTAAACAACGCCAGGAAACCGACCGCTCCGCGGCTGATCTGCCAGCGCCAGTGCGGCGTGCGCAAGGACACGCCTCGCCAGCGGACGAGCGCGAGCATCAATGTCAGCGACAAAATGCTACGGTAAGCGACGATTTCGATCGCCGAGTGCGTTGCCGCCGCCAGCTTGACGCATACCCCCATGCAAGCAAACAGAAAACTCGCAAGAACCATCCATAAGGCTTGCATGGTTGCCGCGCCACGTGAACAAGACAAGAAAACGACCGATTCTACTCGTTACAACGGGTTATCGGGCTACGCACGCTGGCGAGCGGTGTGATCGGAAAAACGTTTGACACTGCTATTTCAGGCGGTCATGCCGTATCGGAGCGTTGCCGCTCATTCGCCCTGATCGCGTCGGACGTCGGACGCCGCAATAGGCGATCCCCGGCATGACCGCCATGCATGGGAACGAGAAAATCCCCAGGATGCGCAAGGCGAATATCCGCAAAATTTAATTGCTGGAACGGTCGAGTCGCGTCATTATTGATCTCTGTCAACTAACCTCAAGAAAATCAATTTGTCGCCGATGGTGATTTGCCGTTTACACACGTTACGTGGTACCGCGCGGGGAACGACATGATCGCTTTTTCGAACGAGATTTGTCGGGTGTTGGTGGTCGATGACGATCCAGCGATCCGTGCAAGCTATCGCCGCATCCTGAAGCCGACACGGTCCCGCGCGTTGGCGCCCGGGCATGTCGAGGCCACGACCACCGTGCTGGATGTCGAGTTTGACGTCACCGAGGCGTCGGAAGGCGAGGTGGCGGCGGTTTTGAACCGATGCGCACTGGCCGCGGGGAGACCGCACCAGATGGCGTTCATCGATATGCGCATGCCGCCAGGGTGGAGCGGGATGCAGACCGCCATGGCGTTGCGTGCGCAAGATCCGTCGATCTACATCGTGATCGCGGCGGCATTTTCCGACTACGAGCCCGTGGAATTGGAAAGCGCTCTTGGTCGCGATGTGGTCGTGTTGCGCAAACCCTTCAACGACGAAGAAGTGTATCAACTGGCGCGTACCTACTGTCAGAGCTGGCGGGCGCGGCAACGCCTGGAAAGCGTGACCGCGGTGATGGAGCAGCAGGTGCTGGAACGCTCGGCCGAACTGAAGCGACGCGTTGCGCAACGGCAGGGGCTGGCGGACATCGCCACACAGTGCGTTGAATTGGCCGCCGAGGAGGAGCCGGATGACGTGATCTGCTGGTCCCTGGCTCGTGCGGGGCGGGTTACAGAGGCGGATACCGTCAACATTTTTCTTCTTGGCGAAAACGGCACCGGCTTTTCGATGACCCACGAATGGCTCGCGCCAGGAATGAATTCGCTGCGTGACTGTTTCCAGATATTGCCCGAACGCGAGTTTCAGCAAACGATTGAGCGCTTGCGGCATGGTGAAATCTTTCGCCTCAACGGACGGCGATCTCCAACGCCGGTTTTTCTGAGGAATCTCATTGGTCGAGTCGGCTCGCTGACCTGTATTCCGCTGGAGTCCGGTAACCGGATGATCGGCTTCATCAATGTGGCCTGTCGGTCGGCCGATATGCACTGGGACGAGCACGACGAGTCCTTGTTGAGGACCGTGGGGCATATTCTTTTTCGTACTCTCGATGTGCATGTGGCGAAACGGCGTCTGCGTGACAGCGAAACGCAATACCGCGAACTGGTGCAAAGCATTCCAGGGGTGGTGTATCGCCGCACGATGGATGCCGACTGGACTGTCCGTTTCATGAGCGATTACATCGAGACGCTCAGCGGCTATCCGGCGGCGGATTTTGTTGACAGTCGACGGCGTGGTTTTGCCGCCATCATTCATCCCGATGATGTCGAACGCGTCGATTCGACGGTCAAGGAGGCCGTGGCGCGGAAGGCGCCCTATGACATGGAGTACCGCATCATCCATGCCGACGGCAATCTGCGCTGGGTGTCCGAGCGTGGTCGGGCCGCCTTTGGCGCCGCCGATGCGGTGCTGTGGTTGGATGGCGTCATTTCCGACATCACGCCGCGGAAACACATGGAAGCCACCCTGGCGACAACCGCGGAGTTCGTCTCACGTCCGGCGGACGAGCATTTTTGTCAGCAACTCGCACGACACGCGGCCGTGACGCTTTCTCTCGACTACGTTTATGTGGCGTTGCGACAACCGCGGCATATGGAACTGCTTGCGGTTTGGCTGGACGGCAATTTGCTTCCGAATTTGAGTTATTTGGCCGACAGCGGTCCCTGCGCGGATGTCCTTCAAGGCAAAAGAATCCGCATCCTCGCGGGTGCGGTCGCTCACTATCCTCGGAACGATCTGTTGGCGATGCTGGGCGCCGAGAGTTACGTCGGAGAGCCGATCGTCGATTCTGGCGGGGCTGTTTTGGGCTTGCTTGTCGGCGGAACGAAGGCGCCACTTCAGGACGCAGAGATGGTCCAGGTCAACCTGCGGATTCTCGCGGCGCGGGCCGGCGCGGTGTGGGTTCAGCGAGAGGCGCTGCGGGCGCTGCGGCGGCAGCGGGATACCACGCAAAATATCTTGCAAACCATTGAAACCTGTATCGTCGCTCTCGATAGCGAAGGTCGCATCACCCTGATCAACCGCAAGGGATGCGAATTGCTCGGCTACAGTCAAGCGGAATTGATCGGACAGGATTGGTTTTCTTTCTGCCTGCCGGCCGGAGAGTGGGTGCCCGAGGCGAAAGAGGTGTTTCGCCGGCTCATGGCGGAAGAATTGTTGGATTGCGAGTATTTTGAGAACCCGGTGCTTACGCGATCGGGAGAGCACCGACTGGTTGCCTGGCACAACAGTTGCATTCGCGATGCCTCGGGAAAAATTGTCGGCGGCTTGAGCGCTGGCGAGGACATCACCGAGCGCCGGCGCGCGGAAAATGCGTTGAACGTTGCCTTGACCAAATACAAGACCTTGTTCGACAACTTTCCGATGGGTATTACCGTCACCGATCCTGGCGGACAGGCGTTGGAAACCAACGCCGTCGCTGAACGTTTGCTGGGGAATGTGGCGCACGCTCGAATGGGCCGCGGAGTTGTTCGCGTCGATGGGAGTCCGATGCCGGTCGAAGAGTTCGCCAGTGTGCGCGCGCTACGTGAAAAAAGACGGGTGGAGAATGTCGAGATGGGCGTCGTCCAGGAGGATGGTCGTACGGTCTGGATCAGTGCCACCGCCGACCTGTTGCCGTTGGAAGGTTATGGCGCGGTCGTCACCTATAGCGATATCACGGAGCGACGAGCGGCGGAAGAACGCATTCATCAACTCGCCTATTTCGATCCCTTGACCAACCTGCCCAACCGGCGTTTATTGATGGACAGGCTGGGGCAGGCGTTGATCGCCAGTCAACGCAGTCAAAATCACGGCGCGGTGTTGATCATTGATCTCGATCGCTTCAAAGGACTCAACGATAGCCACGGTCACGATGTGGGAGATAAATTGCTGGTCGAAGTGGCTCAGCGCCTGATCGCCAACGTGCGACGGGAAGATACCGTCGCACGTCTGGGGGGCGATGAGTATGTGTTGATTTTAGAGGGTATCGGCGAGGATCGAGGCACTGCCGCCCGACAGGCCGATCACGTAGCGAAAAAAGTATGCCGGGCTTTGTGCCGACCCTATGCGCTGACGCCCCTCAGCATCCCCTATGCCTGTAGCGCCAGCATTGGTCTGACGATGTTTTTGGGCGACCAGTTATCGGAAGACGTTTTGCTGAAGCAGGCCGACATTGCACTCTACCAAGCCAAAGGAGCCGGTCGCGAACGAGTAATGGCGTTTCAGGACGGGATACTCTAAACAGCTAACGTTCGCTTGTAAGCTGGTTGCCGCCAGCACGGTCCTGTCGTTGTCGTCGTCTTTGGTTGTCGTTATCCATGATCGCGCAACGCGTTTTTCAAACTTCAGTTCGACGCCAAACCGGCTACCCGCAGCTCGTTCGGCGTCGTGGGTCCTTAGGGCGATCGACCGTCAGATCGCTGGGTGAGCGGTAATGATTTGGCTGCACGCGGCGTTGGCCGGTTTTTCCGCTAGTCTGGGTGTTGTTGTTGCATTGCAACACCCGTTGTCGCCTTTGTTTTTGACCGTATTTTTCATCATCTGGTGTTTGGCGGTTTTCAAATATCCGTCGATCTGGCTCTTGATATTGCCGGCACTGTTGCCGGTCAGCAGCTTTGGAGCGTGGACCGGCTGGATCAGTGTCGAAGAATTCGATCTGTTGGTGTTGGGGGCGGCGACGGGTAGTTTGGCGAACAGAGCCTGTTCACAAATGATTACTGTCCGCCAACGGCCGGGGGACGGAGTCCTGGCGGGGCCGAAATCGTTTCCATGGATAAAATTCTGGATTGGGTTGATGGCATTGTCTTATTCGTTGGCATTGGCGCGCGGTTTGCACGACGCGTTGGGAGATGCATCGGGATGGCAACAAACCTATACCGGACCACTGAACAGTCTGCGTGTCGCTAAAAGTTTTTTCTTTAACCTGTTACTCCTGCCATCGCTAAATAGTCTGTTGCGGAATACGCCCGTCCGGGTGGGGCGGTATCTGGCGCTCGGTGCGGTAATCGGGACGGGCTTGCTGTCGGTGGCAATCGCATGGGAACGCGCCGCTTTTCCTGGGTTTTTCGATTTTTCAACGCCTTATCGCACTACCGGGCTGTTTTGGGAGATGCATGTGGGTGGGGCGGCCCTGGATTTCTTTTTGGTGTTGAGCGTCCCTTTTGTGGTTTATACGGTAGTCAACGCAACCGATCGGATTCGATGGTTTTTTGCCGCGCTGTTGGCGGTCTTGGCAACGTATGTGTGTCTGACAAGCTTTTCGCGCGCCTTATATCTTGGTGTTGTCCTCTCGCTTTGTATCCTGGGCGGATTGTTGGCGACCAGTGAGGGTACGCGCGCACCGGTTGGCCAGTCCTGGAGGCGTTGGCAAGGCGGGGTTCTGGTTGGCGTGTTGTGTATTGAAGTCCTTGCCGTTATTGGCATCGGCAATTACATGAGTCGACGGCTGTCCGAAAGCGGGCACGATTTTGGCGGACGGTTACAGCACTGGCGTCAAGGATTAGCCTTGCTACGCACACCGATGGAATTGGCCTTCGGTCGAGGCTTGGGGCGCTTCCCAGCGAATTATGCGCTAGCCACACCCAACCACGCATTTCCAGGTCACCTGTTGTCGATCACGCAAGGCAACGACAAATTCCTGCGAATTTTCAGTGCCGACAACCAGGACGACAACGTGCGTGGAAAATTCGAGGTCTTGCAGCGACTGCCCTTGCCAGTCGACAAGAATTACTTCGTCGGGATGGATCTACGAGCCAACGACATCGCCGCGATGAGCATCGGCATCTGCCGTCGGCATCTGCTGTACACCGCGTCGTGCCCGGAAACCGTTTGGATCGATTATCGGGGGCGTGGCGACTGGCAACATGTTTCATTCAGCGTCCGTTCGACAAACGCAAGTTCGAGGGACGAGTGGTGGTCGCCACTGGGTTTTTTTGTGCTGCGCCTGAACGGAGGGGGCGCCGCGTTTGTCGACATCGACAATGTCTATGTTGAAGACCGTGAAGGTCGCCAGATGTTGCGCAACGGAGATTTCTCCAACGGTTTGGCGTATTGGTTTTTTTCCAGCCGAAATTACTTCATTCCCTGGCATATCGACAATCTTGTCGTCGAAGTCCTGATCGATCAGGGGGGGGTTGGCTTGTTGATCCTGCTCGTGTTGATCTGTCTGGCATGCAACAATCTGCTGCGCGGTGAAGGGTGTGCGCATCCACTGGCGCCGTATTTGCTGGCCGCATTAAGCGGCACGGCAATCGTCGGTACATTCGCCAGCTTGTTGGACATGCCTCGTAGCGCCTTTCTTTTTTTCTTGCTGCTATTCACCTCTCTTTTTGCCAACTCCCGGGAGGACTTAGGGAATAGAGTGATACACATGAATTAATGAATTTTAATTTTTTGCTCCAGAGTACCATGTTGGTATTTCGATGAAAAAACGCTCTGGCAAGTTGGCGGGATGGTCCGGAAAACCTTTGGTATCCGTTGTTGTAACTGCATAAGGCACGTCCAAAAAAATTTGAATATCATCTGGCGGAAGGTTTGGACTATTCTTCGGAGCGGTAGTCTTTTTATCGCTAGCCGATAGGCTCGGTTGGTCCCTTTGAAGATTGTTCTTCCCCTGTGCAATAGATCACGGTCTGCGATCTGCGGCGATGGTAGCCTTCGTTACATGTGGTTTGAAGTGTTTTTCGTTAAAGACGAGAGAATGCTTCAAAGACCGGATTGGTTGTATTGCAAAAGTTCTCAGGGGCTATACACGCTTGCGGGGGGTCTAACATGATCAAAGTATTTAATCATTGGTTTCATCGCAAGACTATCGCTCAGGTGGCTGTCGACCTGATGTTTCCCGTGCTCTGCGTAATCCTCGCTGCCTTATGGATTGGCCGCGGAGGGCAGTTGGTTCTAGAGAAGATTGCTTTTTACGGGGTGGTCTTCGGGTTGACGATGATTGTACTGAACGCGTGGCTCGGTATCTATCAGCGGGTTCATACGCGCACGAGGGATGAAACCCATGCGCGTGCGGTTTTGTCGCTTTACCTCGCAATTCCACTGGCTTATGTGGTATTCGCCATCCTGTCGGTTGCCGAAGTCGATCGCGGGTTCATGTTGTTATCAGGTCTGGGCGCCATTTTCGCGACCTTGCTTCATCATGTTTACTTGGCGCATCACCGCGGTAGCTCAATGCTTACCCATCGGGTGCTCGTTTTTGGCGTCGGTGAAGAGTCGGAAGCGGTGAGCAAGGTGCTGCGTAAGTCCGATCCGGATATCCAGATCGTCGGTTTTTATCCTAGTGTTGGAGAAACCGATTTCGCCGTTCCGCCGCAAGCTGTGTTGTCGCGAAAGATGTCGCTCTCCGACACGGCGCATTCCCTGAAGGTGGATGAGATTATCGTGGCCGTGCGGGAGCGCCGCGGCGGTGTCCTTCCTTTGCGTGAATTGCTCGACTGCAAGTTGTCTGGCGTTCGAGTGCTTGATCTTGCGAGTTATTTCGAGCGTGCGCTGGGCCAGATTCGTCTCGATTCCTTGCGAGTCGGCTGGCTGATTTTTGGTGAGGGCTTTCGTCAAAGTTGGCGCAGGGCAACAGTCAAACGACTGTTTGATATAGTGCTGGCGTTGTTTATGTTTGTGTTGACGTTGCCGGTGATGGTGCTGACAGCATTCTTGATTGTGCTTGAAAGTGGTTGTCCGGTCTTTTACCGGCAGGAGCGAGTGGGTCTGGATGGTCGCTTGTTCAAGGTTGTTAAGTTTCGCAGCATGCGTACCGACGCGGAAGGCGATGGCAAGCCGCGCTGGGCTTCTGCCGACGATGATCGTGTGACGCGCGTAGGCCGGTTTATCCGCAAAGTGCGGATCGATGAGTTGCCGCAACTATACAATGTGCTGGTGGGCGATATGAGCTTGGTGGGGCCTCGTCCGGAACGGCCGTATTTTGTTGATAAACTGACCCGCGACATTCCCTTCTATGCGGTTCGTCATAGCGTCAAGCCGGGTGTTACCGGTTGGGCGCAGGTCAGCTATCCCTATGGTGCGACCGTCGATGATTCCATTCAGAAACTTCAATACGATCTTTTTTATGTCAAGAACCACACCTTGTTCCTGGATATCTTGATTCTTTTTCAAACGGTTGGCGTGGTGCTGACCGGTAAGGGCGCGCGATGACCGAAGTTAGGCCCTTTGCTTTGGGTTTCGGGATTTTGGACGGACGTGCGCCGTGATCGACGCGAAATTTGCATTGGTTTCCGTATGGAGCTACGGGCTGGCCGGTGTCTTGGCGGCGATCGTGACGCTTTATCTGGCGTCTGGCTGGCAAACAGGCGGTCGCGGTCGCGCCATGTGTCTTGCCGCCGGGTTGAGCGCCCTCTGGGGTGTCTTGGGTTTGGGGTACGCGCTGACGGGAAACAAGATTTTTCTCAGTGCGAGCCTTCTTTCCGACGCGCTACGCTACGGTGCTTGGTTTCTGTTCCTGCTGGTGTTGATGAAGCCAGAGGGAACAGAGCGTGATGCATCGCCAGGGCGGTACGGATGGCTGAGTAGGATCGCACTACTGCTCGTCGCTGTCGGCATCGGAGCACAGATTCTAGTTGGTCTGGGTCTTGACTTCGTTTTGCCTTCGGCACGAATGGCGCTCTTTTCCTCTTTGGCGATGAGCGTTTTCGGCTTGGTGCTGATCGAACAACTTTTTCGCAACGTCTCGCCCGATTTTCGTTGGAGTATCAAGCCCTTATGTCTCGGGTTAGGAGCGGCGTTCCTTTACGACCTGTATCTCTATTCCGATGCCTTGTTGTTTACGAAAGTGGACGTCGATGCGTTCAGTATTCGTGGATTCGCACACGCGCTGGGCTTACCGCTGATGGCGTTGTCGGCGATTCGCAGCAACGGCTGGAAGAGAAAAATGGTCATCTCGAAGCAGGTCGCGATGCAGTCGGCGACGTTGGTGATCGTTGGTGTTTACCTGTTGTTCATGGCGTCCGCAGGGTATTACGTGCGCTTTTTCGGCGGCGAATGGGGGCGCGCTCTGCAATTTGCGCTCATGTTTGCGGCGATGCTCTTCCTCGCCCTTTTGGCTTTTTCTGGGTCGATGCGAGCCCGTTTGCGGGTTCAGGTTGGCAAGCACTTCTTCAGTTATCGCTATGATTACCGAGAAGAATGGTTGCGTTTCACGCAGGCGCTCTCGTCGCAGGGCGGTTTTGTCGGCATGGGAAAACATGTCGTTCGTGGTTTGGCGAATATGGTTGAAAGTCCGGGCGGCGCATTGTGGCTAAAAGATCCTTCCGGCCGCTTCTTCGCGCAGACGGCGTATTGGAACATGCCTGCCTCGTCGGCAACCGAAGACGACGGGAGTTCGCTGTGTAAATTCCTGTCGGAAAGTGGTTGGGTCATCAACCTGGAAGAATATCGTTCATTGCCGCGGCGTTATGATGGACTCGTTTTGCCGTCCTGGTTGGTTGAAGTGCCGAATGCTTGGCTGGTGGTACCATTGACGACCGGTAGCGAGCTGATTGCGTTTGTTGTGCTGGCGACAGCGCGGACGAAGATCGATGTCAATTGGGAGGTGAACGACCTGCTTAAAACGGCGGCTAGGCAAGCGGGCGCATTTCTTGGACAGATGCAAGCCAGCGAAGCGTTGCTTGACGTTCGGAAGTTTGACTCTTTCAACCGGATGTCGGCTTTTGTCGTGCATGATCTGAAGAATATCGTTGCGCAGCTGTCACTGATGCTGAAAAATGCCGAACGCCATAGCGGCAATCCGGAGTTCCAAGAAGACATGCTGATGACCGTCAAGCACTCGGTTGAACGCATGCGTCAATTGATGCTGCAGTTGCGTGAAGGAGCGACTCCGCTTGACAGTCCGCGCGGCATCAACCTCACGGATGTCGTGCGCCGAATTCAGAACGCCAAGTCCGGGCAGGGAAGAGATATCGAACTGGTCATCCAAGATCGTGTGATTGCCCGTGGCCATGAAGACCGGATTGAACGGGTGATCGGGCATTTGGTTCAAAATGCCTTGGATGCGACAGAGGATGGTGGTGACGTATGGCTCCGATTGGATCGTGAGGGTGACAACGCCTTGGTGGTGGTGGGCGACACCGGGCATGGCATGAGTCAGGAATTTATTCGGGAGCGTCTGTTCAAACCATTCCAGACGACGAAGCCAACCGGAATGGGCATAGGTGCCTATGAAAGCTTTCAATATGTTCACGAGTTGGGCGGCAAGTTGTCGGTAGACAGCACGATTGATGTCGGGACGCAAGTCAGTTTGTTGCTTCCCTTGTTTGATAACGGTTTGATGCCACCGACTGCTCAGTCGTTGGGCGAGGTGACATGAGCGTCGAGAAACTGCCGTACTTGCTGATCGTCGAGGACGACCGCGCGCTACAAAAACAACTTCGTTGGGCTTTTGACCAGTACGATACCTTGGTCGCCGATGATCGTGAGGAAGCGCTGGTCCAGATTCGTCGTTACCAGCCGTCGGTGGTGACGATGGATCTTGGCTTGCCTCCCGATGCGGATTCTGTTTCGGAGGGCTTTAAACTCCTTGAAGAAATTCTTGTTTTGGCGCCGGATACGAAAGTCATCGTCCTGACCGGACAAAATGATCGCGCCAACGCCTTGCGTGCAATCGCCCTGGGAGCATATGATTTTTTTGCCAAGCCGTTTGAAATCGAAATGCTTGCACTGACGATTCAGCGCGCGTACCGGTTACATGAACTACAACAGGAAAACAAGCGCCTGCAATCGATGCAGCAGCCGGATGTTCTTTCAGGTTTGATTACCCGTGATCCCGTGTTGTTGCGCGTCTGCCGTACCGTCGAACGCGTTGCTGTCACCGATGCCACGGTTCTTCTGCTCGGCGAGAGCGGTACTGGTAAAGAACTCCTGGCGCGCGCGGTGCATGAATCGTCTCCAAGGCGCCGCGAGCGCTTTGTCGCCATCAATTGCGCCGCCATTCCAGACAATCTTCTCGAAAGCGAGCTTTTCGGCTACGAAAAAGGGGCTTTTACCGGCGCCGCCAAGACAACGTTGGGTAAGATCGAGACGGCCAACAACGGCACCCTGATGCTCGATGAAATCGGCGATCTGCCACACCCGCTGCAAGCCAAATTGTTGCGCTTTCTTCAGGAACGCGTCATTGAAAGAATTGGCGGGCGGCAGGAAATCCCAGTCAATGTACGAATTGTCTGCGCGACACACCAGAATTTAAAAGCGTTGATTGCCGAGGGGCGTTTTCGTGAGGACCTGTATTATCGGCTCGCTGAAATTGTGGTAAACATCCCGTCGTTGCGCGAGCGTTCCGGTGACGCCGCCTTGCTGGCGCACGCTTTCGTAAGGCGCATGGCCGAGGAGCAGCATCGTGGCGCGATGTCTTTACGTGAAGATGCTGTCAGGGCGATAGAAGCGCACAATTGGCCGGGCAACGTCCGCGAACTTGAAAATTACATCAAGCGAGCGGTGATCATGGCGGATGGGAACCAAATCACGGCAGAAGACTTGGGTCTGATCGTGGGAGGGGCGCTCGAGCCGGCTGGGTTGGACTTGCGGCGCGCGCGTGACGAAGCCGAGAAGCGGGTGATTATTACAGCGCTCGCGAGAGCCGATGGAAACGTCGTCAAGGCCGCCGAAATGATTGGCGTGAGTCGTCCAACGCTGTACGATCTGATGCATCGATTTGGACTGAAGTAACGCTCGTTACGGAAGGCTCGTTTGTCGCCGGACCCTCTCGCCTCGACGATGCATCGATTTGGACTGAAGTAACGCTCGTTCTGGGCGATTTTGCCATTCCGTGGGGACATTCATGAATACTGCTCATGCGGTGCGCGTACTGCGCAAAGCGACCGTTTCGACATTGCTCGCGACACTGCTGCTGGTAGGGTGCGGTGGTGGGGACAAACCCGAGAATGCGTTGGTTTCGGCCAAGGATTATCTGGCCAACAATGATCGCAAAGCGGCGGTTATCCAACTCAAAAACGCTTTGCAGAAAGATCCGGATCTTGCCGAAGCACGTTTCTTGCTCGGCAAGGCACTGATGGAAACGGGTGATCCCACGGGAGCCGAAGTCGAGTTGCGTAAAGCGCAAGCACTCAAGTATCCGACGGATCAGGTGACACCCGTGTTGGCGCGAGCGCTGCTGATGCTCGGCCACGCCGATCAAGTGACCAACGACTTGGCAAAAGTCGAGTTGTCCTCGTCGGATGCCAGGGCCGAGTTGCAGACCGTCATTGGTCAAGCTTACTTGACGCAAGGCAAGGTGGAGCCCGCGGCGACGGCCTATGCCGCCGCTTTGACGGCGCGCCCAGGTTATGCGCCGGCACTGATGGGGCAGGCCCGTTTGAAGGCGGGGACTGGCGATTTTAAAGCCGCGCTGGCGTTGCTAGACGACGCGCTGGCGAAGTCGCCGGACCTCTATGACGCTTGGCAGTTGCGCGGACAGCTCCTTTCTACCCAGGGCGACAATCCTGGTGCCTTGGCGGCTTACAGGAAAACACTCGAGATAAAGCCGGACTTCCTGCCTGCCTACTCGTCACTCATTTCGCTGCTGTTGGCCACCAACCAGTTCGAGGAAGCCACCAAGCAAATCGAGGAAATGAAAAAGCTCGCGCCGAATCATCCGCGAACCACTTTTCTGGTTGCCGCGATGGCGTATCAACAAAAGAACTTCCCGGCGGCCAAGGACGCTGTACTACTACATCTCAAGGCAACGCCCGATAGCCCCAACGGCTTGCAGTTGGCCGGTCTGATCGAATACGAGCAAAAAGCATACACTCAGGCCGAAGCCTACTTGGCCAGAGCACTCGCCGGTTCTCCACAGTTGAGCATGGCCCGGCGCGCGTTGATTGCAATTTATCTGCGCACGGGGCGACCGGCCAAGGCGCTCGCAACGCTAGAGCCAGTCCTCGACCGGATCGACAAAAATCCGAATATGTTGGCCTTGGCTGGTCAGGTGTTCATGCAGAATGGGCAGGTTGAAAAAGCCGGCGCTTATTTTGCAAAAGCCAGCGCTCTGGATCCGCAAAACCCCGGCAATCGAACTTCTCTGGCGATGGTCAACCTGGCCAAGGGCGATACCGAAAGCGCTTTTCACGATTTGGAACAAGTTGCCGCAACGGATACCGGCAATCGCGCGGATCTGGCGCTCATCGCCGCCCACATGCAACGGAAACAATTCGATCAAGCGCTGAAAGCCATTGCCGTGTTGGAGAAAAAGCAGCCTGACGATCCGTTGACGCACAATCTGCGGGCCATGGCGTTATTGAGCACGAAAGATGTCGCTGGCGCCAGGAAGAGCCTGGAAAAGGCGCTTTCTTTTAATCAGGCGTATATGCCGGCGGTCATGACGCTCGCCAACCTCGATTTGGCCGATAAAAAGCCGGAAGAAGCGAAGAAACGTTTCGAGTCCGTTTTGGCCAAGGACCCGAAAAACGTACAGGCCATGTTGGCCATGGCTGAAATAGCCCTCAAGACAGGGGCCACGACCGAAGAAATCGCCGCCTTGATCAACAGGGCAGTGACCGCGGATCCCTCCGATCCCGGTCCGCGCTTGGCCTTGGTCGGTCTTTACATGGGCCGGAAAGATTTCAAGAAGGCCGTTGCCGTCGGTCAGGATGCGGTGGCAGCGCTGCCTGATCGGCCGGAAATACTGGATGCCGCCGGTCGCGCGCAGCAAGCCGCGGAAAACCACGATCAGGCTCTCAACACCTATCGCAAACTGGCGTCGGTGAAACCCGATTCCCCGCAACCGTATTTGCGCATGGCGGAGGTCCAGCTGGCTTCCAAAGACAAGGCGGGCGCCCGTGACAGTTTGCGCAAGGCGCTGGATGTGAAATCGGATTCCCTGGAAGCGCAACGCGGTTTGATGATGCTGGAAATCGATGCCGGTCAGTTGCCGAATGCCATTGCCGTAGCGCGTAATGTGCAGAAGCAGCGGCCGAAGGAGGCTGTCGGCTACGTGCTCGAAGGCGATGCCTATGCATTGAAAAAGGCGTGGCCCGAAGCCATTGCCGCTTATCGCAATGGCCTGAAGCAAGTCGTGGCCACGGAGTTGGCGATCAAACTGCATTCCGCTCTCGTCGCCTCTGGCAACGTGGTCGAGGCCGACAAATATGCGGAGGGTTGGCTCAAGGATCGCGCCAAGGACGTGGCTTTCCGCCTGTATCTGGCCGAGGCCGCGAGTGCGCGCAAGGACTATGTTGGCGCCGGTAAGCACTATCGTTTTCTTCTCGACTTGCAACCCGACAATCCGGCGGTGTTGAACAACTTGGCGTGGGCAAGTAACCAGTTGAAGGACCCGAAAGCCATCGAATATGCCGAAAAAGCGAACAAGTTGGCACCCAATCAGCCGGCATTGATGGATACTTTGGGCGTGATATTGAGCGATAAAGGCGAGAGCGCACGCGGTCTGGATCTGTTCAAAAAGGCGTTGGAACTTGCTCCACAAGCCGCGCAGATACGCCTGAATTATGCCAAGGCCTTGATCAAGGCCGGACAAAAGGGTGAAGCCAAGATACAACTCGACCAGTTGACGAAACTGGGGGACAAGTTTGCCGGGCAAACGGAAGTGTTGCAGTTGTCGAAGGATTTGTAGTTGGCGCCAGTGATTCTGGCCCACGAATAACATGCAAAGGAAAGAACGTTCATGACTATTGTGGCTGTGGTTGGCTTGGGCTACGTCGGTTTGCCGCTCGCCGTGGAGTTTGGCAAAAAAGGCAGAACCATCGGTTACGATCTCTCGGAGAGCAAGGTCGCACACTATCGGAAGTGTGTCGATCCGACCGGGGAAGTGAGCAGTGCGGATCTGGAAGCGGCGGTTCATCTTGAAGTGGGAACCGACCCGGCTGCTTTGGCCGAAGCCGATTTTTTGATTGTTGCCGTTCCGACGCCGGTCGATCAGGCGCATCAGCCGGATTTCGGGCCGCTGATCGGTTCTTCCGCTGCGGTGGGAAGGCATCTCAAACGCGGCGCGACCGTTGTTTTCGAGTCCACGGTTTATCCGGGTGCAACCGAGGAAGTTTGTATTCCCATTATTGAAAAACACTCGGGCATGAAGTGGAAAAAGGACTTCTTTGTCGGTTATTCGCCTGAGCGGATTAACCCCGGCGACAAGGAGCGGACGCTGACCAAGATTGTGAAGGTGGTTTCCGGGGATACGCCGGAGACACTAGAGCGTGTACGCGACATGTATGCCAGCGTGATCACGGCGGGCGTTTGTCCGGCGTCGAGCATCAAGGTGGCCGAAGCGGCCAAGGTCATCGAGAACACCCAGCGCGATCTGAACATCGCGTTGATGAACGAGTTGGCGATCATTTTCAATCGTATCGGAATCGATACCATCGAAGTTCTGGAGGCGGCCGGCAGCAAATGGAACTTCCTCCCCTTCCGCCCCGGTCTGGTCGGTGGTCACTGCATCGGCGTCGATCCTTACTATCTGACGCATAAGGCGGAAATGATGGGCTATCACCCTGAGGTGATCAATGCCGGGCGTCGGATCAACGACGGGATGGGTAAATTCATCGCCGAACAGACCGTCAAACGAATGATTTGCAACGGCATGCCGGTCAAGGATGCGCCGATCATCGTATTGGGTCTGACTTTCAAGGAAGATTGTCCCGATTTGCGCAATTCGCGAGTGATCGATGTCATTCGGGAACTCGAGTCCTATGGCGCGAAAGTGCTGGTGCATGAACCGGTTGCCGATTCCGACGAAGCCCTCCATGAATACGGAGTGGAACTGACCGATTGGGACAACCTGCCGCAAGCGTCGGCGATTGTCGCTGCTGTGGCCCATCGCCAGTTCAAGGACCGCTCCGTGGACGATTATGTCGGAAAATTGAAAAATGGTGGTGTTCTTGCCGACGTCAAGAGCATGTTCGATGCTTCCGAGTTGACCGCCCGCGGAGTGGACGTGTGGCGTCTTTAAGCGCACTCCCGGCCGAACTTGGTGCGATTGGTCGACAGCTTGCCCTCCGGCCGGCGCGTTGGCTGGTGACGGGTAGCGCTGGCTTCATCGGTTCGCATCTGGTCGAGACACTGCTCAAATTCGACCAGGCCGTTGTCGGACTGGACAATTTCGCCACGGGTCATCGCCGGAATATCGACGAGGTCCGTTCGCTGGTGACTGCCGAGCAATGGTCGCGTCATCGATTTGTCGAGGCCGATATCCGCGATGCGGACGCCTGCCGTGCGGCTTGTCAAGGTGTCGATTTCGTCCTCCACCAAGCCGCACTGGGTTCGGTGCCTCGTTCGCTGGCGAATCCGTTGGCAACGAACGCCGCCAATATCGACGGTTTCCTGAACATGCTGGTGGCTGCGCGTGACGCCGGCGTCACGCGTTTTGTCTATGCCGCCTCAAGCTCCACCTACGGCGATCATCAAGCCTTGCCGAAGGTGGAGGACCGGATTGGCAAACCGCTGTCTCCGTACGCGGTTACCAAGTTGGTCAACGAGATTTACGCGGATGTTTTCGCGCGCTGCTATGGTTTTCCATCGATTGGCCTGCGTTATTTCAACGTCTTTGGCGCGCGGCAGGATCCCGACGGTGCCTATGCGGCGGTGATTCCCCGCTGGACGAAAGCGCTGCTGCTTGGCGAACCGGTGACCATCAATGGCGATGGCGAAACCAGCCGCGATTTCTGTTTCATCGATAACGCGGTGCAGGCCAATCTTCTGGCGGCGACGGTCGACGAGCCGGCGGCGTTGAATCAGGTTTACAACGTCGCGGTCGATGATAGAACGTCGCTGAATCGTTTGTTCGAGATTCTGCGCGACGCCTTGTCGATCTTCAGGCCCGATGTGCTGGGGATACGTGCCAGCTACGCCGATTTCCGTCCCGGCGATGTGCGTCATTCACAGGCCGATATAGGCAAGGCCAGGCGTTTGCTCGGTTACGCCCCAAGCCACGACATCAAGGCGGGCGTCGAGGTTGCGATGCCGTGGTATGTCGCCCGTTTTGCCGTATCCGACGAGGTGTCCTGATGCGATTGCGACATTCCCTTTCCGTGCTGCGCGCAGCGGCTTTCGTGGTCTGCGGCGTGCTGAGTGCGCTGCCGGTAGGCGCCGCCGATTCGCCAAAGGAGGCGGATGCGGAACGTCTGTTGGCCCTGCGCAAGGAGGCCTTGTCCTACGAGCATGGCGAAGGCGTGGCCAAGGACGGCGCGCGCGCTGCCAAGCTGTACTGCGACGGCGCGCGCCTTGGTGATGCCGAAGCACAATACAGCCTCGGATGGATGTATGCCAACGGTCGCGGTGTCGACCGAAACGACGCGTTGGCCGCCTATTTTTTTGGGCTGGCGGCCAAACAGGGACACGCGCAGTCGCAAAAAATGCAGCGTTTTGTTGGCGAAGCCTCGTCGGAGGTACCGGAATGCATGCGCCCGCCGGCGATTCCCGAAGAACCCGCCGAGGTCATTCGGCCGACCAGCGAAGCGCAGAAAAAAGTCATCGCGCTGGTCAATCAGTTGGCGCCCCAGTATGGGGTCAGTCCGCGTTTGGCGCTGGCGGTGATCCGGACCGAGTCCAACTTCAACGCGGCGGCCTTGTCGAACAAGAACGCTCAAGGGTTGATGCAGTTGATTCCAGATACCTCGGCGCGTTTCAATGTCAAACAGCCCCTGGATCCCGAACAGAACATTCGCGGCGGTCTGGCGTACTTGCGTTGGCTGCTGGCGTATTTCGAAGGCGACGTCAGTCTGGTCGCCGCAGCCTATAATGCCGGGGAAGGTGCGGTCAACCGCTATCGTGGCGTGCCGCCTTACGCGGAAACGCGGGGTTACGTCAAACGCATCGTCGGCCTGTTTCAGCGTGAGGACCATCCTTACGACCGGAAGGTGACGTCGCCGTCGCCCGAATTGCAGAAAATCCGGTTGACCAAGGGCTCTTGAGAGCCGCGAGCGGACAGCAGGCACGTCCAGCGGGCCGCCGTTCTGCTCGTCCATTTCAAGGGAGGTCACGGATGCCGGCATTTTGGGTTCCCAGTCATGCCGTCGCGGCGCGGGTCGCGACGTTTTTTTTCCTCCTGGTGGCCGGTCCGGCGTTGGCGGATTTGCCGGAAGTGGTCGAGCGACTGAAACCGTCGGTAGTGGTGGTCGGTACCTATCAAATTACTCGCAGTCCGCAGTTCGTCATGCGCGGTACCGGTTTCGTCGTCGGCGACGGTCGGCAGATCGCCACCAACGCGCATGTGATCGAGCCACCGGTCGATATCGGCGTCGGCGAGAAATTGATGGTTCTGGCGCGCACGGGGGCGTCCGGCGCGCAACAACGTCCCGCACAGTTGGCGCTGGTCGATAAGGCGCATGATCTGGCGCTGTTGCGCATCGAGGGGCAAGCCTTGCCGACGTTGACCCTGCACGATTCGCCGCCGGTTCGCGAAGGGCAGTCGATCGCCTTCACCGGTTTTCCCATTGGTGGCGTCCTTGGGTTTTTCTCGCCGGTGACCCATCGCGGAATCATTTCGGCGATCACGCCGATCGTGTTGCCCGGCGGCAATGCACGCGATATCAACGCACGCGTGATTTCGCAACTCCGCAGCGGCAGCTTCGATATCTATCAACTTGACGCCACCGCCTATCCAGGCAACAGCGGCGGTCCGCTTTATGAGGTCGAGCGGGGCGAAGTGGTCGGCATCATCAACATGGTGCTGGTCAAGGAGACCAAGGAATCGGTTTTGAGCAAACCGTCGGCGATCAGCTATGCGGTGCCCGTGCGTCACCTGCGCGACTTGCTGAACAAGGATAAACCGTAGCCCTTTCGACGGACGACGCAATCCCGGCACGCTTTTTCTTTCTGCCGCTGAACGACCGGCGGGTTCGCGCGGGCGGCTTCTGGTAGCATTCGCGCTGCTTTTCACCAATTGCTCATGACTGCCGTGCTTTCCGACGTTTTCTCCGCCGCCGGGCCGTTGGCTGCCGGTGTTTCCGGCTATCGCATGCGGACACAGCAGCTCGAGCTCGCTGAACGGATTGCCGTGGCGATGGCCGATAACAGCATCCTGGTCGCCGAAGCCGGCACCGGCACTGGCAAAACCTATGCCTATCTGGTGCCGGCGGTGCTGTCCGGCGGCAAGGTGATTGTGTCCACGGGCACCAAGAATTTGCAAGACCAGCTTTTCTCGCGCGATATTCCGACCATCCGCAAGGCGCTCGGCTCGCCGATCAAGGTCGCATTGCTCAAAGGACGCGCCAACTACCTGTGTCATTATCATCTCGAGCGCTCGCTCGCCGACGGACGTTTTCTTTCCAGGGAGGACGCGGCCTACGCGCGGCGGATCGCGCGCTTCGCCAAACAGACGCGCAGCGGCGACAAGGCCGAGTGCGCCGACGTGCCCGAGAATGCCGCCGTCTGGGGAATGGTGACGTCGACCCGCGACAACTGTCTCGGACAGGAGTGTCCGCATCACAAGGAGTGTTTCGTCCTGGCGGCGCGGCGCGAAGCGCTGGCGGCCGATCTGGTGGTGGTCAATCACCACCTGTTCTTCGCCGACGTGATGCTGCGCGACGAGGGAACGGCGGAATTGTTGCCGGCCTGCAATGCGGTGATCTTCGACGAAGCGCATCAACTGCCGGAAGTCGCCAGCCTGTTTTTCGGCGAAAGCGTGTCCACCGCGCAACTTCTCGAACTGGCTCGCGATGCCCGGATCGAAGGTGTGGCATCGGCGCGGGATTGCCTCGATCTGCCGGTCGCTTGCGGCACTCTCGACAAGGCCGCTCGCGATCTGCGCCTGACCTTGCCGGTCGAGCCGGCGCGCCATGGGTTGTCGCAGATTCAAGACCGGGCCGGTTTCGACGACGGAATCGCCGCGGTGATCGACGCCATTGAGACGTTGGTCGCCGTGCTCGAGACACAGGCGCAGCGGGCCGACGGTCTGGAAAATTGCTGGCGACGGGGCGGCGAGTTACTCAACCGCATGAAATCGTGGCAAAACGGCGCGAATGGCGATTTCGTGCGCTGGGTGGAAACCTACACGCACGCGCTGCAATTGAACGCCACACCGCTGGCGATTGCCGACATCATGCAAAAACAGATGAGCGGTCATCCACGGGCCTGGATCTTCACGTCGGCGACGCTGGCCGTGCAAGACGACTTCAGTCATTACCGCGCCGAAATGGGACTTGGCGATGCCTGCTCGGCGCGCTGGGAGAGTCCGTTCGATTACCCGCGGCAGGCGCTGCTTTACGCGCCGCGCAGCCTCCCCGATCCAAACCACCCCGCGTACACCGAAGCGGTGGTCAAGGCCGCGTTCCCCGTATTGCAGGCGAGTGGCGGACGGGCTTTCTTTCTGTGTACCTCGCTGCGCGCGATGCGTCGCATCCATGAACTGTTGGGCACGTATCTGGCGCAGGCCGGGCTTGATTTGCCCCTGTTGCTGCAAGGCGAACTGAGCAAGAACGAACTGCTCGAGCGCTTTCGCCGCCTTGGCAACGCCGTGCTGATCGGTAGCCAGAGTTTCTGGGAGGGCGTCGATGTGCGCGGCGACGCCTTGTCGCTGGTGGTGATCGACAAGCTGCCCTTCGCGCCGCCGGACGATCCGGTGCTGTCGGCGCGGATCGAAAAATTGAAAAACGCCGGTCGCAATGCCTTCATGGAATACCAACTGCCGCGCGCGGTGATCAACGTCAAACAAGGCGCCGGTCGTCTGATCCGCGATGAAACCGATCGGGGCGTGCTGATGATCTGCGATCCCCGGCTGATCGGCAAGCCGTATGGCAAGCGGATCTGGCGCAGCCTGCCGCCGATGCGCCGCAGCCGCGAACTCGCCGATGCGCTGGCGTTTTTTTCCCCTGTGGCGGAGGCCTGAGCGGCATGGACAAGCGTCTCTTCGCAACGGTGGCCGAGGTGATGTCGGCGGAGGGCGAGACCTCGGCGGAATGGCTCAACCGTGGTTGTGCCTGTATTTCGCTCGATCATCCGTCCTTGCAGCGGGCGCTGGAGGAGGGCGACGGCAGCGTTTCGCACGCCGAACTGCTGGCGACGCGACCGCACCTGTTCTCCGACGGCATGGTTTTCGTCGGTCAGGAACACTTGCAGCGTATGGCGCGGATCGTTGCCGCCGTCGAGCGTGTCGTCGCGTTGCCCGCGTATCGCCAGCGCGTGCTGGCGTACGCGCCGCCGTTGGCGGCCCATGTGGCGGCGGCGGCGGGGGTCTTTCTCGGCTACGACTTCCACCTCGGTCCGGAGGGTCCGCAATTGATTGAAATCAATTCCAATGCTGGCGGCGCGCTGCTCAACGCCCGTCTGTTGCGCGCGCAACGCGCCTGTTGCGCGCCGGTGGCGCGAATGATGCCCGCCGAAAGCGCCGTGGAGGCGGAATTCGTGGACATGTTCCGCAACGAATGGCGTCTGGCGCGCGGCGACTCGCCAGCGATGCCCTTGGCCTGTATCGCCATTGTCGATAACGCTCCTGGCGAACAGTATCTGGCGCCCGAATTCGAACTCTTCCGGCAGTTGTTCGAAGCGGCCGGCATCCGCGCGCTGGTCGCCGACCCCGACGAGCTGCGCTACGACGGCGAGCGTTTGCGCTGCCGTGGCCAGATCGTCGACCTGGTATACAACCGGCTGACCGACTTCGCCCTCGACGAGCCGCGGCACGCCGCCCTGCGCGCCGCCTATTTGGCCGATGCCGTGGTGTTGACCCCGCATCCGCGGACGCATGCGCTGTATGCCGACAAGCGCAATCTGGCGGTCCTCGCCGACGAGACGTGGCTTGGCGAGATCGGCGTTGACGAGGCTGATCGGCAGTGTCTGAAAAGCAGTATTCCGCGCACCGTGGATGTCGTGCCAACCGTCGCCGAGGCGTTCTGGACAACGCGCAAGCAATGGTTTTTCAAGCCGGTGGCCGGCTTCGGCTCCAAGGCCGCCTATCGCGGCGACAAATTGACCCGACGGGTCTTCGAAGAGATTGCCGCCGGCGGCTACGTGGCGCAAGCGTTAGTGACGCCCTCGCAAAGGCGGCTGCTGATCGACGGCATTGAGCAGGATTTCAAACTCGACTTGCGCAACTACGTTTATCGCGGCGCGGTGCAGCTGATCTCGGCGCGTCTGTACCGTGGCCAGACCACCAATTTCCGGACACCCGGCGGCGGATTCGCCGCGGTGTTTCCCGTGCCCGGTCGCCACGCGGCCGTTGCCGCGCAATGAAGCTGTTCGGAATCGCCGGCTATTCCGGTTCGGGCAAGACCACGTTGCTGGAGAAACTGCTGCCCCGGCTGGTGGCCTGCGGTTTGCGGGTGTCGGTTCTCAAGCACGCACACCATGATTTCGATATCGACATTCCAGGCAAGGATTCCTATCGCCATCGCCAGGCGGGTGCCAGCGAGGTGCTGATCGCCGGCAGCGCGCGCTGGGCGTTGCTGCACGAATTGCGTGTCGCGCCGCCGCCCGCGCTGGCCGAACACGTGGCGCGTCTCTCGCCTTGCGATCTGGTGCTGGTCGAAGGTTTCAAGGACGCGTCGATCCCGAAACTGGAAGTCTATCGTCCCGCCAATGGCAAACCGCCGCTGTGGCCCGATAATCCGACTATTATCGCCGTGGCGGGCGATCGAACGCCACCCGGTGGCTTTCCGGCCGCGCCGGTGTGGCTCGATTTGAACGACGCCGACAGCATCGTTCGTTTCATTCTGATTTCCGTTGAACTTGAGGAGAAAGCGCGTGTTGTCCTTTGATGAAGCACTGGCGCGTCTGTTGGCCAGCGTCGAGACGGTTCCGGGCGTGTCGTCGGTTCCGACACTGGCGGCGGCCGGCCGCGTGCTGGCCACCGCCCAGCAGGCGCCGATCGACGCGCCGCCCGTGGACAACGCGGCGATGGACGGCTATGCGCTGGCCGTGGCCGATGTGCCGCGACTGGCAACCTGCCTGCCGGTGACGCAACGGATTACCGCCGGTGTCGTCGGCACGCGCCTGCAACCCGGAACAGCGGCCAGGATATTTACCGGCGCGTCGATTCCCGCTGGCGCCGACGCCGTGGTGATGCAGGAAAAATGCCGGCAGGTCGACGGTGCGGTAACGATCGATCATCTGCCGCGTCCCGGCGAGCACATTCGCCGCGCCGGCAGCGACATCGCCGCCGGCAGTGAAATTCTCGCCGCCGGACGGCGTTTGCGGCCGCAAGACACCGCCTTGGCCGCGTCGGTGGGCCTAGCCAGCCTGCCGGTCTATCGTCGCTTGCGGGTGACGGTGCTGTTCACCGGCGATGAATTGCGGATGCCCGGCGAGGCGCTGCCGCCGGGGGGCATTTACAACAGCAACCGTTTCCTGCTCATCGCCTTGCTCGAACGGCTTGGTTGCAAGGTGCGCGATGGCGGACAAGTGCCCGACGCGTTGGCGGCGACCCGCCGGGCGTTGCGCGAGGCGGCGGCGGATAGCGACCTGATCGTCACCTCCGGCGGCGTCTCGGTCGGCGAGGAAGATCATGTCAAGGCGGCCGTGGCCGCCGAGGGGCGGATCGAAATGTGGCGGATCGCCATCAAGCCCGGCAAACCGCTGGCCTTCGGGAAGATCGTCGCCGACGGGCGCGAAGTGGCGTTCGTTGGTCTACCGGGGAATCCGGTATCGGGCTTCGTCACCTTCCTGATGCTGTTGCGGCCGCTGCTGCTGCGCATGCAGGGGGGGGTGCAAACGCATCCGGTGTCATATTGCCTGCGGGCCGATTTCGACTGGCTGCGGCCGAATGCGCGTCGCGAATTCCTGCGTGCGCGGCGAAACGCCGATGGCGGTCTCGATTTGTTCGCCAACCAAAGCTCCGGCGTTTTGACGTCGGCGGTATGGGGCGACGGTTTGGTCGACGTCCAGGAACAACAGGCGATTCGGCGTGGCGATGCCGTGCGATTCCTGCCGTTTTCCGAACTGCTCGATTAGAACCGTTCGCCGCACAAGAGACAATGCTCAAAATTCTCTATTTTGCCAGTTTGCGCGAAACACTTTCTGAAAGCGGCGAGACCTTACCTCTGCCGGCGGATGTGCGTGACGTCGCCGGTTTGCGCCGCTTTCTCGCCGCGCGCGGCGGTCGATGGCAATGCCTGCTCACCGCCAAGAATTTGCGCTGCGCGGTCAATCAGGAGATGGCGCGCGCCGATTCGGCGCTCAACGCAGGTGACGAGGTGGCTTTTTTTCCGCCGGTGACCGGTGGCTGACATGGCGGTTCGCGTTCAACCGGAGGATTTCGATGTCGGCGCCGAGTTGGCTGCTTTGCGTCGCGAGAATCCCGGCATCGGCGCCGTGGTGGCCTTCGTCGGTCTGGTGCGCGACGTCAACGGTGCGCAAGACGTGTCCGAGGTGTCTGAAATGACGCTTGAACATTATCCCGGGATGACCGAGAAGGCCATCGAGGCCATTGTGACCGAAGCGCGGCGGCGTTGGACGCTCATCGACGCGCTCGTCATTCACCGGGTCGGCCGTCTGCTGCCGACCGACCAGATCGTCCTGCTCGCTGTCGCCAGCGCGCATCGCGGCGACGCTTTCGCCGCTTGCGAGTTCATGATCGACTATCTGAAAACCCGCGCGCCGTTCTGGAAACGCGAAGTGACGCCGACGGGCGCGCGCTGGGTCGATGCCCGCGAGGCGGACGAGCACGCCGCCGCACGCTGGGCGGACTGAGTTCGCCAGACCTCTCCCAGGGCGCTTACCGTTCCCTTCAAAGCCGCGGCGCTCGGTTTTCGTGGCGTCCGTGGCGACCTTGCCACGCCGACGCCTGGTCGGCGAAGGCCGCATAAAACCTTACGCAGGCGCTTGCCAAGGCCATTGCCGCTGGCCGCCGTTTGCCGTCACCACCCGGCAAGACCTGATTTCGCTGACTATACTTTGCTCACGTGGCGGCATTTGTGGAAGCGCCGACCGGTCGGGTGGCTGTGCTCGATTCCTTGGACGAGTTCTTGCCGACGATTCCGAATCTGCCTTTGGAGTGGTGAACAATGACTATCGCGCGAAAAATCCTTTTTGCCATCAGTGTCTTTATCGGCTTGATCGCGCTGACCGGCGGCATAGCGCTGGTGCAGTTGCAGGCGGAGGACGAGGTGACCGAGCAGATTTCCAATAACGAACTGCCAAGCGTTCGCTATTCTGGCGCGCTCAGAGCGGAAATCCTCGACTATCGCAACCGCGAAACGCAACTGTTGCTGACGCGCTCGCCGGAAGAAATCGAAGAGACACTCGGGCGGCAAAAGAAAAATATCGACGCGGTCAAGACGTTTGAAAGCCGGTATGAAGCGAAAATCAGCCGGGAAGAGCAGCGGCAATTACTGGCGACCTATCGGCAGGCTTCCGAAGCCTATATGAAAACCAGCGAGCAATTGCTGAAATTGGTTCGCGGCGGCGAGATGGAGCAGGCGCTTGCCTATTTTCGCGGCGAGCAGCGCAAAGTGTTCCGCGCGTTCTTGCCGACCATCGACAAACTCGTCGAGGACAGTGTTGCCAGCAGCGATCGCTATCGGGGGAAAGCCGCCGAACTCGGGAAAACCACCAAGATCGAATTGGCCGTCGTGATCGCGTTGACGGCGGCGATCAGCCTGGCGATTGGCTTCATGCTTTACCGAACGGTGGTGGTTCCACTGGGACGGATGCGCGCCGCGGTGGTGCATGTCGTCGAGGACCGTGATTTCACGCAGCCCATCGGTGTTGCCGGTCGCGATGAAATCGCCGACACCGCCGCCGCCGTCGACCGGCTGACAGCCGCGATCCGCGGCACTTTGCATGAGTTCACCACGGCGAGCGACCAAGTGGCGACGCTGGCGGCGGAACTGGCCTCCGCCGCCACGGAAGTGTCGGAAAATTCCCACGAGCAGTCAAAATCGTCATCGTCGATGGTGGCGTGCGTGGAACAACTCACCGCCAGCATTCATCAGGTGTCAGACACCGCCACCAATGTCGCGAAAGTCTCGCATGATTCCGATGCCGCCGCCGCGCAGGGCGGCGGCGTCATGGTGCAGACGATCGATCAGGTGCGCCAGATTGGCGAACGAATCAAGGAAACGGCGGTATCGGTGCAAGCCTTGGGGCAAGCCTCCCGGGAAATCACCTCTATCGTGCAGGTGATTCGCGAAGTGGCCGATCAGACCAATTTGCTGGCGCTCAATGCGGCGATCGAAGCGGCGCGCGCGGGCGAACAGGGACGTGGTTTCGCGGTGGTGGCCGACGAGGTGCGTAAATTGGCCGAGCGGACAGCCATGGCGACGCAGGAGATCACCGCCAAGATCGCGGCGATTCAAAATGGCAGCGAAGCGGCTTGTGTCCAAATGGATTTGTCGGTGAATCAGGTCGGCAAAGGCATGGCCGAGGCGGATGAGGCGGTCGCCGCCGTCGGTCGTATCAAGAGCAACGTCGCGCGCGTGGACGCGGAAGTCAGTTCGATTTCCGCGGCCTTGAAGGAGCAGGGGAAAGCGAGTACGACCATCGCTCAGCAAGTCGAGGAGGTGGCGCGCGCCAGCGACGGCAGTTGCCGTGGCGCCGAGGATGCGGCACGCTTGTCGCGACGCTTGGTCACCTTGTCGAGCACTTTGCGAAATGCGGTGGCGTGCTATCGGACGTGATCCCGTGCAAGGCGCGCTCGCGGGCACCGGTTGCTCCCGACGTTGGCGTTGTCGGTGAGCCGCGGCGGCGCCGGCCGGAATGTCGCGATCAAACCTGAATTTTTTTGTACTTGATTAAGCAGGTGGCGCTATAGGATCGGGCTGGCGGCCACCGCGACGCGATTGCGCCCCGCCCGCTTCGCTTCGTACAGCGCGGTGTCCGCCGCCTTGATCACGTCTTCAACGGTCTGTCCATGCGACGGCGACGAGGCGACGCCTATTGAAATGGTTACCGCCAGAATTTGGTTGCCGTAGGCGACGTGCAATTGTTCGCGCACGCCTTCGCAGAGCCGCCGGGCAATGGCGACACCGTCGTCCTGCTGACAGACCGGCAGCACGATGACGAACTCCTCGCCGCCGTAGCGGCACGCGATATCGCTTTCCCGACAATAGCTTCCGAAATGGATCGCGAGTTCCTTCAGCACTCTGTCGCCAGCGTCGTGTCCGTGTGTGTCGTTGAATTTCTTGAAGTTGTCGACATCGATCAGAAACAGTGAAAGCGGGCCATTGTGACGTTTGATCTTGCGGATTTCCTGTTCAGCGAACTCCGCCATGAATCGCCGGTTGTAGAGACCCGTCAAGGGATCCTTGATCGATTGATCGCGCAGCTTGTCCTGGAGATTCAGATTGGCGAGCGACAAACCGAGGTGGTTGGTGAACGTGGTGGCTAGTCCCTGCAGCGCTTCCTCGTCGATGAGGTTTCCATCCTTTCCGTTCCGCGATGGGCGGATGTGCAACAGGCCGAGAACCTCTCCCAGGGCGATGAGCGGAACGCACAGATAAGTCAGGTGCTCGCGCGGATGAACGTGGTTGCAGGGCAGCCGTCGATTGTCTTCGCCGACAGCATAGAGTTTGCCTTGTCGCAAGGCCCAACAGTCGTTGCGGTCAAACACCGTTTCGCTTCCTCCAGCGGCGCCCCACGAAACGATTTCCTCCAGACGGCTCCGGGTTTTGTCGAAAAGAAACAAGGCGCCGGCGTGGCCGGCAAAGAATCGACCCACGAATTTGTCGACCACGGCGAACGATTCCGTGGTGTTGCGGCACATCTGTAGCAACTCGCCCATTTCCAGGAAAAGCGATTCCCGCACATTGCGTTGTTCCAGTTTGTCGATATAGCTCGAAAGTTCGGCGGTGCGTTCCTCGACGCGCTGTTCAAGTTCCTCCTTGATCTTCTTCTGCGCCTCATCGGCCGTTTTTTTGGCGGTTACGTCGCTGCAGAAACCGGTGATTGTCGCGATGGCGCCTCCGGCGTTGGTGTTGGCACGGGCGTTGACCGATACCCACAAGGTGCTGCGGTCACGCCGGACATACGCGGTTTCAAAACCGGTTACCGTGCCGCTACGGAACAATGCCGACAAGAAGCGCTCGTTCTCCGTGGTGTCGATATATCTCCCCGGTCCTTGCTCGGCGATTTCGCGCAGCAGGCTGTCGGGGCTTTCGTAGCCCAGCATGCGGGTCATCGAGGGGTTGACGTTGAGAAATTTGCCGTGCGGGGTCATGGTGAACACGCCCTCGACCGCGTTCTCGAAAAGCAGACGGTATTCTTCTTCGGAGGCATGGAGGTTGCGATTCGATTCCGAAATCTTCTCCATGAAGTTGTTGAAATAGGCGGCAAGCTGACCGAGTTCATCGGCGCCCGTGGCGTCTATCCGGCTTGAGTAGTCGCCTTTCGCACCCAGGGAGAAGCCGCGCATGATGTCCTGGATGGGTTTGTTGATCGAGGAACTGAGATGCCAAGTGATCGGTATGACCAGAAGGGTGACCACCCCCAGTGTAAAAAGCGTCACGTAGCCGATGGTCATCAAGGGATCGTTGAATTCCTCAAGGTAACTTGACGAGGCGACGATCCAGTCGAACTCGGGGATGTAGTTGAAAATGACCAGCTTGTCCCGGGGTTCGAGTTCACCAGGGTTTTGCCATGGGTAAACGATCTTGCCGGTTTTCTTGGCGACGATTTCCTTGATGAACTCCCGGTTATTGGAGTCCTTCGCATCGAGGATGGTCTGGCCCTGGCGTTTCGGATGAATGATCAGGGTGCCGTTGCCGTCCATCACATAGGGATAACCTGTTTTTCCGAAGGAAATCGACAGGATGTCGTCACGGAAATCGCTGACCTTGAACAAATCCTTGAACTCGTCGCGGTAGGACGAAACGGAAATGATCCAGTCCCATGGACCGAAGTAAGACATATAAAGCGCTTTTTTGCGCCGCGTCATTTCGCCTGGATTCGCCCACTCGTACTCGAGATACCCCTCCCGGAGCTGGATTTGCTGGCGAATGAAGTCGTATTTCGAAAGATCGGAACCGTTGATTTTCGGGTGTACGCGAAGAATCCCCTTGCTATCCACGCCATAGATGTAACCGGTTTTGCCGATGGTCTGCGACAGCAGGACTTCACTGGCGTTATTCTTTGCCTCCTGCTCGCTGATCCGGCCTTGCCGAAACTCCTCATGATAATGCCGAACGATTTCAAGATTTTTCTCGGCGACGGCACGTAAGTGATTCTTGATCGACGCGTCAGACGCGCTCTTGACCATGTTCATGATGATGTTGTTGGTGTTGATTAGTTCCTTTTCGGTATTTGTTTCGATGGTGTTGTGCACGACCAGCAAGATGATCAGGTTGCCGAGCACGACCGACACCAGAAAGGTCAGCAAGTAACCAAAGAGAAGCTTGTTGCGCAACGGAAGCGTCGAAAAAAAAGTAGTCATGCTCGTCTCCGGATCGAAACGATCGGGCTCGCCCATGCCGGTCTCGATTCTCGTTTGGCGCGATTCGTTATCGTTAAGCATACTCCTTCACGCCAGATGAATTTTGACGGCGGGCAAGGAGGATGATCATGACGGCATGTCTCCGCATCGACACAAGGCGCGGCATCGTTCCAGCGGCCGGCCCGCCGCCGCGTGCACGACCGACGGCGAACTGGTTAGAATGCGGCATCTCCCAACCACAAACCAGGGGTTTTCGTGTTCAATGCGCGGCGTAATGAGCTTCGCGTCATCCTGAGTGCAGGCGCGCTGGTGTTCGGTTTGAGCGCTTGCGACGCCATTCAGCAGAAATTGGGGATCGAAGCGCCGGCGGCCAAAGCGGCACGCCTGGAGGGCGAAGGCAAGGCCGTTGGCGGCGCATGCCGGCAGTCGGGGCGGGCGATCGAGGATTGCTACTCGATCTATTCCTGGTTACCCAAGGCCGCGATTTACGAAGGCTGGCGCGATATGGATGTCTATATGCGCGAGAACAAGCTGGAGACCGTCGCACCGCAACTGCCGCCACCGCAACCGCCCGGCACCAAGAAAAAGAAAGCCGATCCGGCCGCGGGTTCCGAAAACGGTGGCGAGAAACCACTCGAAGGCAAGGGCGCCGAAGGAAAGACCGTTGACGGAAAAGGCGTGGAAGAAAAGAGCGCCAAGGACACCGAGGATAAAAGCGGAAAAAATGGCGCAGGCAAGGCGGCGGACAAACACTGAGTCGCTTTCCGCGCGCTTGACGACTTTTCTCGCCAATGATGGTGCCGGTGAACCCGGAGTCGGCTCAGGGTGCCGGGTTGGTGTAACGCAGATGGATTTTATCGATCTCCGCCAGCACTGTTTCCGGTAGCCGCCGCGTCCAGGCGCCGAGATTTTCGTCAAGCTGCGCCAAAGTGGTGGCGCCGATGATCGTGCTGGCTGTAAACCAGCGTGAATAGACGAAAGCCAGCGCCATCTGGCTGGGCGTCATGTCATTGCAACGTGCCAGTTCGGCATAGGCGGCGACCGCCGGTTCGACGTTGGTCTTGCCGTAGCGTTGTCCAAAACCCGGGAATTCGGTGATGCGGCCAGTCGCGTTCGGGTTGGCGAGGTATTTGCCCGAGAGCAGCCCGAACGCCAGCGGCGAGTAAGGGAGCAGGCCGATGTGTTCACGATGGCAGACTTCCGCGAGCCCGGTCTCGAAATTGCGGTTGATCAAGCTATAAGCGTTTTGCAGCGATACCGGTCGTGGCAGATCGTGTTCGCGGGCCAGGCGAAGAAATTCCATGACGCCCCACGGATGTTCGTTCGACAGACCGAAATAACGGATTTTTCCCTCGCGAACGAGCGTCGCCAAGGCGGCCAGCGTTTCGAGGATCGGCGTCGCCGGATGTTCCTGCGCGGGATCGAATTGCCATTGACCGAACATTGGCTGGTTGCGCGCCGGCCAGTGCAATTGATAGAGGTCGATATAGTCGGTTTGCAAGCGCTTGAGGGAACCCTCGACGGCGGCGCGCAGGCTGGCAAGATCGTAGCCGAGCTTTCCTTCGCGTATCCAGTGCAGACCGCGTGACGGCCCCGCGGCCTTGGTTGCCAGAACAACGTTGTCCCGTGCTTGCCCGCGTAGCCAGGTGCCGACGATGCGTTCCGTTTCGCCGCAAGTCTCGGCGCGTGGCGGTACGGGGTACATTTCGGCGGTATCGATGAAGTTGACGCCGTTGGCGACGGCGCGATCCAGTTGGGCATGTCCTTCGGCTTCACTGTTCTGTTGTCCGAAAGTCATTGTGCCGAGGCATATCGCCGATACCTGCAAGGCGCTGTCGCCAAGCCGCTTTCTTTCCATGATTTCTCCAAAAGGCCGGCGCGATGGCGACTCAAGGCCGACAAACTCCCAACGCCCTCGTTTATACTGCCGGCAGCTGTTCGCACGCTGGAATTTCGCCGACTGAGCGCCCGACGCGATTCTTTCAACCGTCGGGAACCATTTTCCCGCTTGGCCTGACACGATGCCCGACTACTACCCCTTGCAACCGCCCACCCCTCACAGGGAAGACGCGCCCGACATTTTGCTCGCGAGTCGCGAACTTTTCCAGCGCGGGTTGGCCGAGGTGCTCCGATCGGCGGACATCGGGCCGTCAACCTTGATCGACGCCTTCACTCGGGCAATCGGTGACGCGCATGACAAGTTGCTTTCCGGGGACGAGGACAGTGAAATCGGTCGGTCGCTGGCGCTCACGGCGTCGAAAATGACCTTGATGGCGGATGACGATCTCGAAATCGACATCCGCATCACCGATATCGGCAGGCGCTTGCGTGAAGCGAGCGGTACCGCTTTTGGGCGTTGCCGGCTGCGTTACATGACTTTGCTGCAGCAGCCGCGGATGCCGGAGGCGGCCAATCCACTGGGTTCCGAAACCATTTGCGCCGGGCTGTCGGCGATCGCCGGACGCCTGGAGGGCGGAACCGAACGGATCGTGGCTGCGCTGGAGCGCCTTGAGCAGGATTTTTCTCCGCGGCTTCCAGCGCTTTATCGAGAAATAGAGGCTTTTCTCGACAGTCGGGATGTCGGCATGGCCTCACAAGGCATGCGTCGTGCGCGGGGGACGCAAGGAGTCGATGGCGCTGCCGCGGATCTTGGTCAGACCTCGGCGCAAGGCAACGGCACGAACCTGCCGTCGGGCAATGTGCTGTCCGCCTTGCAGCACCTGCTTTCCCAGCGCGTCGGCGCGGCAGCCGCCACGGAGCCGGAACGTTTCGGTGCGCCGCCGCCCACTGGTGACGGCGTTTCGAAAACCGGCAACGCGGCGCTCGACACCGTTGCCATGGTCATGCTCAATCACTTGTTCGACCGCCTGACCGCGTTGGAGAGCAAGCCGCCCACCGCCTTGGCCGTCGAGGCGCCGACGATCGAACCCTCCCCACCGTCGGGGCCGCGGGCCGCCGTGAAATCGGTGGATCTCGATCTGGCGCCCGGCAAGCCGGAAGCCATTGCCATCGATACCATGGCGATGATATTCCAGGGAATTTTTGATTCCGACGATCTCACCGACATTATCAAGTCAGCCATCGGGCGATTACAGATTCCCATGCTCAAGCGGGCGATCATCGATCCTTCCCTGTTTGCCGATCATGCGCATCCGGTGCGGTTGCTCATCGACCGCATGGCAAGGGCCGCCGTCGGCCTGCCTGCCCAGGCCGGTTGGGAGCACCCGGTGTGCAGGCGGATCGGTGCGGTGACCGCCGCCGTTGCGCCGCTGCTGGAGAAGAAGGGCGCCGCGCTCGATTCCTATTTGACGGATCTCGAAACGCTTTCCGTTCAGCGGGATCAGGCGATACGAACCGCCGCCGAGCCTTTGGTGCGCCTGATCGAGTCCCACGAAAACAGCCGGTACGCCGCGCCGCTGGTGAATGAATGGCTGGAAAGCCTGCTGGCGCGAACGCCGTCGCCCGACATTGCCGCCTTTCTGGAAAACTACTGGCAGCGCGTGATGCGCGCCGCCGCCGAGTCCGCTGGCGTCAACGGTCCGCGCTGGCAACAAGACCGTGAAACCGCCGAGCAACTGATCTGGAGCGTGGCGCCGAAGCAGACGCCCGATGACCGTAAACGTCTAGCCGGCGTGGCGTCGTCGCTGCTAAAACGCATCAACGCCGGACTCGATTCCATCGGCGTTTCGGCTGTCGAAAGGCGTCCCTTTCTCAATATCCTGTTCGATTTGCAAACCACCGCCTTGCGCACACAGGCCACCGATGACGAGCTTCCCGTCAAACCGGCCGCTGTTCGGCGCCCGGCGGCGAGCGAGGTCGCTGCCCGGGGCAACGCCGCCGAACTGCTGGAGAGCGAGGGGCGACGCGTGCATTACCTGGGTCTTCCGTCCACCGTCAAGCTACCGCATTCCCCGAACAACAGCGATTGGCAGGTCGGCGACTGGCTGCGCTTCGCCGTCTCGGACAAGCAGGTCCTGACCGGACTTTGTTGCTGGCAAAGTCCGTTATCCGGCGTGGTCCTGTTTTACAACCGGGATTGGCGCTACGGGGTGGCGCGGCCGCACGCGCTGATCGATCATCAGCTACGCAGCGGTCGTGCGCAGGTGTTGTCCCGCGTTTCAATTTTCGACGCCGCCGCCGAGCGCGCGCTAGACACTCATTCCCGACGTTGATTCCGTCGCCGAATCGCCCGCCGCGAAGCCGGGCGACCGAAAGAGGCGGTTCCGTGTATGATATCAATCGATATGCGATTGATTTTTTAACGATTTAAAGGTTTTTTATGCGTTTCGACCAACTCGGCCTCGCGCCCGAATTACTCAAAGCCCTCGCCGAAAAAGGCTATCTCGAACCGACGCCGATTCAGGCACGGGCGATTCCCCTGGTGCTTGCCGGGCAAGACCTAATGGGCGGCGCGCAAACCGGCACCGGCAAGACCGCCGCATTCACCTTGCCATTGCTACAGCGCATTCTTCCCTTTGCCAGCCCCAGCCCGTCGCCCGCCCGCCACCCGGTGCGCGTGCTGATGCTGGCGCCGACCCGCGAACTGGCGATCCAGGTGCATGAGTCGGTGAAAACCTATAGCAAATATGTGCCGCTCAGAAGTTGTTGCGCATTCGGCGGCGTGGACATCAAGCCGCAGATCGCCGAAATCCGCTGCGGTGTCGAAGTGCTGGTGGCGACGCCCGGTCGCCTGCTCGACCTTGTCGAGCAGAAGTGCCTCAACTTCGGTAGCGTGCAGGCGCTGGTCCTTGACGAAGCCGATCGCATGCTGGACATGGGTTTCGTTCCGGACGTGACGCGGATCATCAACATGCTACCCAAGCAACGGCAGAGCTTGCTGTTTTCGGCCACCTTCTCGGAAGAGATCAAAAAACTTGCCGACACCATGCTCCGGCACCCGGTGCTGATCGAAGTCGCCAGGCGCAACACGGTGTCCGAGACCATTACCCATCGTGTGCACCCGGTGGCCGCCGACGCCAAGCGCGCGCTGCTGGTGAAGTTGTTGAAATCGGCCGAATTCAATCAGGTGCTGGTGTTTACCCGTACCAAGCTCGAAACCAACAAGCTGGCGCGCGAGTTGCAGCGGGCCGGCATCGCGGCCGATTCGATCCATGGCGACAAAACCCAGCAGGACCGTCTGAAAGCCCTGGAGGCGTTCAAGGACGGCTCAACGCTGGTCCTGGTGGCGACCGATGTCGCCGCGCGTGGCCTCGATATCGACGAGTTGCCTCATGTAATCAACTTTGAGTTGCCGCGCACCCCCGAGGATTACATTCACCGGATCGGCCGCACCGGCCGGGCTGGCAAGCCAGGCACCGCGATTTCACTGGTGTCGGCCAGTGAAGTGGCGTATCTGGCGGAAATCGAAAAACTGATCCGGATTCAGGTCGAGCAAGTCGTGGTGCCGGGTTACGAGCCGGAGTACGACTACACCTATCCGCCCGGCGATAAACACGGCCATCGGCGGCGGCCACCGCTTTCGCCGCCGCCTGCCTTGGCCGCGCCGCACGATGATCGCTCGTCAGGGCGCGGCGACAAGTCTGGCGGCGGCAAGTCGGGAGGCCGCGCGCGCGCGTCGCACATTGCCGCAGATGGCTTCGATTTCAGCAAGCCTTATGAATGCGCCGAACCGCCACCCATTGCAGCGCTCGACGGCGACGACAAAACGTCCGCGCGTCACGAGCACCCGCACAAGCCGCGTCGCCAGGTGGCGGCCTTACTTGGAGGGCTTGGGCGGAAATAGCGTGGTTTTCTGCGCTGGAACATCAATCAGCTTCAAGATGGTCAACGACAGATTGTCGCCATCGCCATTGGCCAGGCTTCGTGCCCGGCCGACCAGCAATTCCGAGGCTTCCCGCGCCGACGTCGCGCCATTGATTACCCACGCCAGTTCCTGATCGCTGAAATAGGCCCACAAGCCGTCGGAACACAGCACGAAGGTATCACCCGCCTGTGGTTCCTCGAGTTCGCCATAAGCGATTTTGGGTGGCTCGACACCGCCGAGAGAGGTCAGCAATATGTTGCGATTGGGGTGGGTCAGCGCTTGCTCAGCCGTTATTTTTCCCTGCACCACCAATTGCTCCACATAGGAGTGATCGGTGCTGCGGAAAACCAGGCGGTCGCCATGAAAGTGATAGAAACGGCTGTCGCCACAGTGCGCCCAGCACGCCTTGCCCGGTTGTAGCAGCAGCATGACCGCCGTGCTGTGCGGATCTTTTTCGTTGATGAAGCGCGAGGCCTTGATCAGCATGTGCGCTTCGTTGATGCTCGATTCGAGCAATACCCTGGCCGACTCGGTGCGTGCCGAAAAGCGTTCAAGATTGTTGCGTGCCGTGTGGATGACTTGCTGGGCGGCGATCACCCCCCCGGTGTGGCCACCCATGCCGTCCGCGACGACCGCCAGTGTGACGCCACCGCCCTTTGGGTGCGGCAGGATCACGGCGCGATCCTGCTGTTCTCTCCTGTCGCCCTGATGTTGCGCGACACAAGCATCGATTGAAATCGGCATTTACAGGTTTCCTACCGATGGTCGTCCAGTCATCGAACTGGCCGTCGGTTTGGAGTCGAGGCATCGAAGATGACAGCGTTGGGGTGTTGAGAGTGGTGTACCGTGTCGAACCGCGAAGGGTCAACGGATGCCGGGTGACGCGCAAGGTATAGCCGATGCGCCGCCACCACCAAGGCGTGAATCTCCTCAACGCTCAACGACGGAAAATTTTCGCGCACGACGCGATACGCCAGATGCTCAAGCGCCTGGCCCGCCCAACCCTGTGTAGGATTGAAGAACGGTTCGATCATGACCAATGCGTCGTCGAACATCGACCGCAACAGATCGTTTTGTCGTCGCTCAGCCGTCATTTTGAATTTATCTCGTTTGCGGAAGCGGACCCCTCGCGCGCTCCATTTCGCTGATGGCCGCGATTTTCTGATTGTTATCGGGCCGTCATCGACAGTGTAGTCGATTCTATCGCGTTCGTGGCTTGTGGGGAGGTGGTATGAGGCATTTGTCGCCGCTTGTGGCCTTGTTTCGGGGTCGCGGCCAGCCGTCGTCACTCATTCGGTCACCGCGATGGCGGGAGCCTTGCCATTGGCGCGCACGGGAGTGCGATCTTTAATTTTGACTTGAGGAAATAAGCGTATAAGCTCCCGATTTTCTTATCATTGTCTGGAAAGTGCCACCATGACCACCATGAACGACACGACATCGCTTTGGCGAAGGCTGGCACGCTTGGCTACCAGGGTGCTGTCGATGGCGACATTGGGGGCAGGCGCGCTCGCCGCCGCCGTCGCGTATTTGATCTGGGTGCCGCATTACCGCCCGTTTACCGAAAATCCTTCGGCGGCGAAACCCGGCGAGATTCACTTTTTTGCGCTTGGCGACCAGGGGAGCGGCAAGCCGGCGCAGTGGCTGATCGCGCACGGCATGGAAAAAGTCGCCGAGCAACAAGGGCGCCTGGATTTTGTCGCCTTGCTTGGCGACAATTTCTATTCTCGAGGAATCGATTCAAGTACGCAGATCGAATGGCTGTCGCGCTTCGAGAACGTGTATCGGGGCAAATTCCTTGAGGCGGTGCCGTTTTTTGCCGTACTCGGCAATCACGACCATATGGGCAATCCGGTCGCCGAACTGGATTACGCCCGGGAGCATCGGGGTTCCGGTCGCTGGCGGATGCCGAACTGGTATTACAGTCAGGATTTCGGCAAAAACGACCAGCGTCCGCTGCTGCGCATCGTGTTCATCGATACCGTGCGCGGTCCCGATGCGCTTGCCGAAGAGGCGGCATTCATCGAGCGGCAGTTCGCGGCGTCGCCGACGGCGCCGGTATGGAAGATGGTGATCGGCCATTACCCGATAAGAAACCACGGCAAACACGGTCTGATGGCGGAGATGCTCCAGGCGCTTTTGCCGGCGATGCAACGCGCGGGGGTCGATTTTTATCTTTCCGGTCACGACCATGATCAGCAGATCATCGCCCGCGATGGCGAACCGGCCTACGCGATTTCCGGCGCGGGCGGCGCCGAACTCTACGACATCAAGGAAACGCCGGAAGAACTGCGTTTCTCCAGTTCGGCGCACGGCTTTCTCAGCGTCGACATCAACGACACGACGTTGACCGTCACGCCTCGTGACGCCTGGGGCACGCCGGAAGCACGGTTTACGCTCGATCGCCGCTGCGCCGAGGGCATGGCGAAGTGCCTGCGGAAAGTCGGATGATCCCGGGGACAATACGTCTCGCTCGGTGAAAGGAGGGCGCAGCCACTATAATCCCCCTTTTTTCTGTTACGTCCGAGGTCGCGATGCGTTTATCCACATTCCTTCCGGCGGCAATGCTGCTGCTTCTTACCGGTTCCGCTTCTTTCTCCGCGACAGCGGCAATCGATCTTGAGCTTTCGCACCAGCTCGACGAGGAGCGGGCGGAGCGGCTGGAAAAACTGGTGGGTGTCTTCAACGCGCGACAGCACGACTATCAAGTCAAGCTGGTGCGGCGCGTGCAAGGCGGCGCACCGAAGGATCTGAACCTGGCGACGCGTGAGGAACAGGCGCAATTCGTTGCCGCGAAAGGAAATTTCCGGCCGCTGCACACGGTGATGAAGGACGCCGGGGAGCCGCTCGATGCCGGCCAGCTATCGCCCGAACTGCGTGTCGGCCTGACCGATGCCAAGGGTAACCTGTTCGCCTTGCCGGTGGCCTTTGGAACGCCGGTGCTGTTCATCAACAAAGCGTCCTTCCGCAAGGCCGGTCTCGACCCCGAGAAACCGCCGCGAACCTGGATCGAGGTGCAAAAAGCGGCCGACAAGTTGTTTGATGCCGGCAGCAGCTGCCCTTACACCACCTCGTGGCCGGCCTGGGTGCATATCGACAACCTGAGCACCTGGAACGGGGTGCCGGTGGCCGACGGTAAAGGCCGGCTGATGTTCAACAGTCTGGTGCAAGTCAAGCACATGGCGATGCTGACGACCTGGGCCAAGGCCCGTTTCTTCATCTATTTCGATCGGCGCGACGAGGCCGACCGGCGTTTTGCCGCCGGCGAATGCGGCATGTTGACCAGCACCTCGTCCGCCTTCGCCACGCTGGACGCTCAACGGAAAAAAGATACCGGCGTGTCGCCGCTACCCTACCATGACGATTTGCCCGGCGTGCCGGCGCAGACGGTGGCCAGCGGCGCGTCGCTCTGGGTTGGCACCGGTCAAAAAGCCGTCGAATACAAAGGCGTGGCGCGCTTCGTCAGCTTCCTGCTCGAACCGGAAATACAAGTCCAGCTGACCACCGCCGGCGGTTTTCTGCCGATGACCGCCGCCGCCCGCGCCGCCGCCGGCAGCAAGCTGCTGAAGGACGATGTCGTGGGCTTGAATGTCGCTTATAACCAGTTGAAAGGCCCTGGCGCTCTCAATCCGGTACGGGTTTCGGAAATCGACAAGGTGCGGATCATCGTCGAGGAAGAACTGGAAGCCACTTGGTCGGGCAAGAAAACGGCCAAACAAGCGCTGGATGTCGCCGTCGAACGGGGTAACGCGGTGTTGCCGGCGGCCTTGCGCACCCAGTTGCCAAAGTGAGTCCTCCAGCGCTCGGCTGGCGTTTACCGCGCGTTTTCGCCCACCGCTGCGGTGGCGCCCTGGCGCCGGAAAACACCCTCGCGGGCTTGCGCGTGGCCGCCCGCCTGGGCGTGCGGGCGGTCGAGTTCGACGTCATGCTGTCGGCCGATGGCTCGCCATGGCTGATCCACGACGAAACCCTGCAACGGACGACCGACGGCGCCGGCGCGGTCAGCGCCACGCGCGACGCCGACTTGCGGCGCCGCGATGCCGGCGTTCGCCATCACCCGGCGTTTGCCGGCGAACCCTTGCCGACCCTGGCCGACGCCGCGCGCTTATGCCGGGAATTGGATTTACTAGCCAATATCGAGATCAAGCCGGCGAGCGGTTTCGACACGGCAACTGGCGATGTGGTGGCGCGTTGCGTCCGCGAACTCTGGGCCGGCGCGCCCATGCCCTTGCTGTCCTCGTTCTCCGAAACCGCGCTGACGGCGGCGCGTGCGGCGGCGCCCGAACTGCCGCTGGGGTGCCTGTTCGAAAGTCCGCCGACGGACTGGCTGGCACGTTGCCGCGATCTGGCGGCGGTCAGCGTGCACTGTGACGCCACGCAAGTGAACGACGATCTGCTGCGGCGGGCGCGGGCGGCGGCGTTACCGGTGCTGTGCTACACCGTCAATGAACCGCGGTGGGCCGCCGAACTGTTCTCGCGCGGAGTCTCCGCCGTGTTTTCCGATCGCGTCGACTGCCTCGGCGAGCGGCTATTCGCGTAGGCGGCGCGTCCCGGGCGCGGGTCATCTGGCCTTGGCTGGGATATCGAGTCGATCAAGGCCCGACAACGCGAATCGGGCGCCTCCCGCCCTCGGCACTCGTTCGTGTTGCCGGAAAGATATCGCTCCGCGCGGAATTCCGCCCGCTGTCTGGCTGGCTATTTGAGTTGATCGCAAAGCTGCATGATTTTCATCAATCGCTGCTTTTGCTCACCATTGGCCAGTTTTTCCGCTTCAGAGGTGTTACCGGCGAGGATGGCGGGCACCACTTTTTCCTCACGCACCTTGTTGAACTCGTTCCATACCGATTTCAATTCCGCCGCAACGCTTTCCTTATCGGCGGGCACCTTCAGTTCCTTGATCAATTGCGAGACCTTGCCGGCGGTTTCCTTCACCGCCTTTTGTTGTTCCGGTCCCCGTTTGTCGGCATTTTTGAGCATGGTCAACAGGGAATCGCGCAGTGGCCCCATCGCGGCTTTGACGTCAGCGCCGGAAGACGCCAGGACAACGTTGGAAAAACCGACGGCCATGACCAACAGCAAGGCGGGAAACACGTTTTTTTTCAACATTTTTACAACCTCCACGAGAGAAGAAGGGACGGGATAGTCAAACGGCGGTCTGAACGCGCGGACGCATTGGTCGCCGTACTTCAATTGCCAATTCCATGGCTGTTTTTTTGCCATCACTTGTCGGCTAAGATACACTTATTAGTATAGAAAATTATTTATATCCGAGTTAAGTTCGTTTTTCCAGGAGGGTGCGATGGCTGGTGGGACCCAGATTGCCAACGGTGGAGGAGTTAAACGCGCGCGACCGAAGGTGTTCCGTTTCATCGAGCGCTCGACCTTGCGCAAGAAAATCCTGATCGTTGGTTTTGCCCTTGGCGTGTTGATGACGATTTCCTTGGTGGTTTCGTCGTTGGGTTCTCTGGTGGTCTTGGCCATGCAGGCGCGAGTTTCGGAGTCGCGAGCGCTTGCTGGAGAGGCCGAAGCCATACAGATGCATCTCCATCAAGCCCTGACGACCATCACCACCTATATCAATGAGCCGTCCGACACGCACTGGCAAGACTACAAAAACACGTTCGAAAAGATCACCGGCGCGCTGGATCAATTGGGAAAACGACTGGACGACAAAGATATCCAGTCGGAAATCGAAGAGTTCAGCTCTTTCGATCTGCCGCTGCTGACCTCGGTCGAAAACGACATCAAGGACGCCTCGTCCGCCGACGACCGGCAAAAGGCCGTCAAACTTTTCGCCGAGGGCTTGCTGCCAGTGATGTCAAAAATCCGCAACACGCTTGGATCGATCAGCCAATCGACCGGTCAATCGCTGGACGGCGCCTTGCAAACGACTCAAAACTTCATTTACGGCACGGTAGCGATAGGTGTGATTCTGCTGACGCTGTCCCTGACGGTGGCGCATCGGTTTTCAAACGCCATTGCCGCGATGGTCAGCAAACCATTGTTGGAGGCGATCGACGATCTCGAGGCGCAAGCCGGGACGACCGATAGCACGGCACGTCAGGTGCGCGAGCAGCTCGATGAACTGAAAACCGCCGTATCCGAACAAGGCGTGGCGGTGCGACACTCGTTCGAGGCGGTGTCGGTGCTCGACGACAATTTCAAAAACACCGCGCGATCCGTCCATCGCTCACTGGCGACGGCGACGCAAACCAATGACTCGCTCGATGCGGGCAACGACTCGATCGATCAGCTTGGCGAATCGATCAACCACATGATACAGGGCACCAACGACGTCATCGAAGCCATCGAAGACGCCAATCGCCAGGTGACGACAATGAACGGCATTTTTCAGGAAATCGCCAATCGCAATCAGACGATCACCGATATTGCCTTCCACACCAAAATCCTGTCGTTGAACGCGGCGATCGAAGCCGCTCGCGCTGGCGAACATGGTCGGGGTTTCGCTGTTGTCGCTGACGAAGTGGCACGCTTGTCGGCCGTCAGCAACACATCCGCTGGCGAAATCACCGCCATGCTCGACGGCGCTCGCGGACAACTGGAGAACGTATCGACAATGATGAAAGCCCTGGCGGCGGAGCGCGTGCCGACCGTTCGCCGGCAGATCGATCATGGTCAGTCGTCGCTCGAAACGACGCGGAAAGTCCTGAGAGAGGTGTTCGGACAAGTTGGCGCTCTTTCGTCGGCCTTGCAGGATATCGACCGCGCCACCTCCCTTCAGGAAAGGTCGTTATCGAACATCAGCACGCAGATGGAACGGATGGCGAGTCTTGGCGAAGGAAATCAGGCCGGTGTGAGCACGGTTCTGGCGTTATCGCAGGATCTGGCCAAACAAGCCAGCATTCTGCAAACGGTGGTCGATCACGTGCAGAAAGTGGTGCAAGGCAGCGACTGACCGCTGGCGAGGCGAATGGGAACGGCTGGTCGACTCCTGCCGGCGACTGATTTCAACGGCATCGCGCGCGGGCCAAGAGTCGTCATCGGGGTGGCGTTCGACGTCCCGCCGCCAATTCGCTTGCAAACGCTCCGTCATTCTCTGGCGGCGGCACTCCAGTCGCCGCTCCAGCGTTCACGTTAGAATCGCTGCTCTTTGAACGAGCCCCGAGCAGGGATGGACGACGATGAACAGCGCTGAAATCCGCGATACTTTCCTGAAGTTTTTTGAATCCAAGGGCCACCAGATCGTCGCCTCGAGTTCGCTGGTGCCGCATGCCGATCCGACCTTGTTGTTCACCAACGCCGGCATGAACCAGTTCAAGGACGTCTTTCTCGGTTTCGACCGGCGTCCCTACTTGCGGGCGACGACCTCGCAGAAATGTGTCCGCGCCGGCGGCAAGCACAACGATCTGGAGAATGTCGGTTACACCGCGCGGCATCACACCTTTTTCGAAATGCTCGGCAATTTCTCGTTCGGCGATTATTTCAAACGCGACGCCATCCGCTACGCCTGGGAACTGCTGGTCGACGTCTACCGCCTGCCGGCAGAACGGTTGTGGGTGACGGTGTACGCCGAGGACGATGAAGCCTATGCCTTGTGGACCGACGATGTCGGCGTGCCGGCCGAGCGGGTGGTGCGCATTGGCGACAACAAGGGTGCGCGCCACGCGTCCGACAATTTCTGGATGATGGGCGATACCGGCCCCTGCGGGCCGTGCACCGAAATTTTCTACGACCACGGCGAGGATATCCCGGGCGGGCCGCCGGGGTCGCCGGACGAGGATGGCGACCGCTACATCGAAATCTGGAATCTGGTGTTCATGCAGTTCAACCGCGACGAGGCCGGCACGATGCACCCGCTGCCGAAGCCCTCGGTCGATACCGGCATGGGCCTCGAACGGACGGCGGCCGTGCTGCAACACGTGCACAGCAATTACGAAATCGATCTCTTCGTGCGGCTGATCGCCGCCGCCGCGCGCGAAACCGCCACCGCCGATCTCCAGTCGCCGTCGCTGAAGGTGCTCGCCGACCATATCCGCGCCTGCGCCTTCCTGATTTCCGACGGCGTGATTCCCGGCAACGAAGGGCGGGGCTACGTTCTGCGGCGGATCATCCGGCGAGCGATCCGGCATGGTTACAAACTCGGCGCGCGCACCGCCTTCTTCCACCGGTTGGTGCCCGATCTGGTCGCCGAAATGGGAGCCGCTTACCCGGATCTGGCCGCCAATCAGGCGCGGGTCGCCGAGGTGCTGCGGCAGGAGGAAGTGCGCTTCTTCGAGACCATCGAACACGGAATGGCCATTCTCGAAGGCGAACTGAACGCCATGGGCGACCGGCGGGCGTTCAGCGGCGAAACGGCCTTCAAGCTGCACGACACCTTCGGCTTCCCGCTCGATCTGACCGCCGATGTCTGCCGCGAACGCGGCGTTACCGTCGATGTCGCCGCCTTCGACGCGGCGATGGCGCGGCAAAAACAGCAGGCGCGGGCCGCCGGTAAATTCAAGATGGCCGCCGCCCTCGACTATCACGGTCCGGCGACCGCCTTCCACGGCTATGAAACGCTGGATCACGGCGGCAAGGTGCTGGCCCTGTATCGCGACGGCAGCCCGGTCGACAGCCTGCAGGAAGGCGAGATCGGTGTCGTCGTCCTCGACGAGACGCCGTTCTACGCCGAATCCGGTGGCCAGGTCGGCGACCGGGGCCTGCTGCACGGCGGGCAGGGGATTTTCGCGGTCGAGGACACGCAAAAGATTCAGGCGACGGTGGCCGGTCATCAGGGCGTCGTTCGCACCGGCACGCTGCGCGTCGGCGACGGCGTGACCGCCAAGGTGGACGTGGTGGCGCGCGCGCGCACGGTGCGCAACCACTCGGCGACGCACCTGATGCACAAGGCGCTGCGCGAAGTCCTCGGCAGCCACGTGCAGCAGAAAGGCTCGCTGGTCGATCCGGAAAAAACCCGTTTCGATTTCGCGCACAACGCGCCGCTTAGCGACGACGAAATCCGGCGCGTCGAAATTCTGGTCAACAACGAGATCCTGGCCAACGTTGCCGCCGAGGCGGCGATCATGGGCATCGACGACGCCAAGCGCTCGGGCGCGATGATGCTGTTCGGCGAGAAATACGGCGACGAGGTGCGCGTGCTGACCATCGGTTCGTCCAAGGAACTGTGCGGCGGCGTGCACGTCCGGCGCAGCGGCGACATCGGTCTGTTCAAGATCGTCGCCGAAAGCGGCGTCGCCGCCGGCGTGCGGCGGGTCGAGGCGGTCACCGGCGACGGCGCCCTGGCCGTTGTCCAGCAGCAACAGGCGACGTTGGCCGACGCGGCGGCGGCGTTCAAGGTGCCGGTCGCCGAATTGCCGGCCAAACTGGCGCAAACGCTCGACGGCGTGCGCGCGCTGGAGAAGGATCTCGCCCGCCTGAAAGCCCGGCTGGCGTCGGCGCAAGGCGACGAACTGACCGCCCGGGCGGTTGCCGTCAAGGGCGCCAGCGTACTGGCGGCGTCCATGGACGGCGCCGATGTCAACACCTTGCGCGCGACCATCGACAAGCTGCGCGACAAGCTGCGCAGCGCCGCCATCGTCCTGGCGTCGACCAGCGACGGCAAGGTGACGCTGATCGCCGGCGTCACCGCCGACCTGACCGGCAAGGTCAAGGCCGGCGAACTGGTCAACATGGTCGCCCGCCAGATCGGCGGCAGGGGCGGCGGACGTCCGGACATGGCGCAGGCCGGCGGCACCGAGCCGGCGATGCTGCCCACGGCGTTGGCCTCGGTGCGCGCCTGGGTCGAGCAGCGTCTGTGAGCCGCGAGGTCGCGCCGACCGGGTTCGCGCCAAGCGACGGCGGCAAGGGCGACGGGCCGCAATTCGCCAGCGACAACTACGCCGGCATCTGCCCGGAAGCCGTGCAGGCGTTGTTGGCCGCCAATGCCGGGCAGGCGCGCGCCTATGGCGACGACGAGTGGACGCGGCGGGCCGCCGACCGTCTGCGCGAGGTTTTCGAAACCGATTGCGACGTCTACTTCGTCTTCAACGGCACCGCCGCCAATTCGCTGGCCCTGGCCTCGCTCTGCCAGTCCTACCATGGCGTCGTCTGTCACCAGCTGGCGCACGTCGATACCGATGAGTGCGGCGCGCCGGAATTCTTTTCCAACGGCGCCAAGCTGCTGGCGGTCGCCGGCGAGCAGGGCAAGCTGACGCCACGGGCGATCGCCGACACCGTCACCCGGCGCGCCGATATTCATTACCCCAAGCCGAAAGTGGTCACGCTGACGCAGACCACCGAGGTCGGCACCGTCTACGAAGTCGACGAAATCCGGGCGATTGCCGCCACGGCGCGCCACCATGGTTTGCGCGTGCATATGGACGGCGCGCGTTTCGCCAACGCCGTCGCCAGCCTTGGCCTGCCGCCCGCCGACCTGACCTGGCGCGCCGGCGTCGACGTGCTCTGCTTCGGCGGTACCAAGATGGGCCTGCCGGTTGGCGAGGCGGTGTTGTTCTTCGACCGTGCGCTGTCCGAGGATTTTGCCTACCGTTGCAAGCAGGCCGGCCAGTTGGCGTCGAAAATGCGGTACTTGTCGGCGCCGTGGCTGGGCATTCTCGAAAACGGCGTCTGGCTGCGGCACGCCGCGCACGCCAACGCCATGGCCCGGCGTCTGGCCGCCGGGCTGGCGCGTCGCCCCGCCTTGACGCCACTGTTTCCGGTGCGGGCCAACGGCGTGTTCGTCGAACTGCCCGTCGCCGTCGAACAGGGCTTGCGGGCGCGCGGCTGGCTGTTCTACACCTTCATCGGCGCCGGCGGCGCGCGGCTGATGTGCGGCTGGGACATGACACCGGCGACCGTGGACCGCTTTCTCGCCGACATCGACGTGATCATGGGCGCCGGGCATGCGTGACTGGGAATTCTGCCCGCTGTGCGGCGACCGCCTGCTGCCCGGCGATATCGGCGGTCTGACGCGGTTGTGCTGCCGCGCGGCCTGCGGTTTCGTCCATTGGGACAATCCGGCGCCGGTGCTGGCCGCGCTGGTCGACTACCGCGGCCGCGTCGTGCTGGCCCGCAACCACGCCTGGGCGGCGGGCGCCTTCGGCTTGATCACCGGCTTTCTCGAACGCGGCGAGGCGCCGGAGGAGGGCGTCGCCCGCGAGGTGCGGGAGGAACTCGGTCTGGCGGCGCAAACGGTGACCTTGATCGGCGTTTATCCTTTCGCGCGCAAGCACGAGCTGATCGTCGCCTATCATGTCGTTGCCGACGGCGAGATCCGCCTCAACGAAGAACTCGCCGAATTTCGCCTGATCGCGCCCGAAAAGCTCAAGGCCTGGGATTTCGGCACCGGGCTGGCGGTGCGTGACTGGCTGCGGCGGCGCGATAGCGCCCATTGAGTGCCCATCGGACGTTTCTCTAACGGGAGGAAAAAATGAAATACGACCTGGTTTTCGAAGGTGGCGGGGCCAAGGGCATGGTTTTGGCCGGCGCGTGCGAGACTTTTTTCGCTCGTAAACATGAAGTTGGCCGTCTGCTCGGCACTTCGGCCGGCGCGATCGTCGCCACCCTGCTGGCGGCCGGCTACACGCCCGCTGAAATGCTCGCCGCGCTGATCGAGAAAGGCGACGACGGCAAATCGGTGTTCGCCGGCTTCATGGGCATGCCGGCGCCGTTTTCCGACGCCGAAATCGACGCCAGCGCGACCTTGCGCCTGCTCGACGGCGTCGATCTGACCTTCATCCCCGATGGCATCGAGAAAAAACTGCACCGGCAAACGGTCAAGGCACTGGCTGAAGGCGGCACATCGCGGCACCTGCTGGCCTTGATCGAACGTGGCGGCTGGTTCGCCGCCGACCGTTTCGTCGCCTGGATGCGCGCCAAGCTCGACACCGGCCGCTGGCGCGGTGGTGACCGCCGGTTCAGCGGCATGACCCTGAAGCGGTTCCACGAGGTCACGGACGTGGATCTGTCGGTGGTCGCCTCCGACACCACGGACGGCAAGCTGCTGGTTCTCAACCACCGCACGGCGCCCGACTGCCCGTTGATCTGGGCGGTGCGCATGTCGATGAGCATCCCGCTGGTGTGGGACGAAATCCTCTGGCAAGACAGTTGGGGCACGTATCTCGGGCGCGACATCGCCGGGCATGCCATCGTCGATGGCGGTCTGCTGTCCAATTTCCCGATCGAGCTGTTCATTTCCGACGCGCCGCAAGTGACCAAACTGATGGGGCCGAAAAACGGCAATCCGGTGCTCGGCATGTTGATCGACGAAAAACTACCGGTCGGCGGCAGCAAGGGCCTGCTGGTCAAGATCGACATCAAGCCCGGCGAGATGAAGACCGTGCAACGACTGCGGCGCCTGATCGACACCGCCACCGACGCGCACGACAAAATGGTCATCGAGGAATACGAACGCTTCGTCGTTCGCTTGCCGGCCGCCGGTTACGGCACCACCGAGTTCGACATGAGCGACGAGCGGCGTCAGGCGTTGGTGCAAGCCGGCGCCGAGGCGATGGCGCTGTATTTCGATGCGCGGGCCAACGCCGTTTCGGGGCTTGAACTGCCGACCAAGGCCGCGCCGCGAGGCTTCCCCGGCGCGCCGGTGCGTTCGCACGCCGATCGCATCGCCACCGGTCTGCTCGACTAGCGCGTCGCGAAAGCTTACGCCTCGCCGCCGTAAATCCCGGGGCGGCGGCGCTCCGGCCGTCAGGTGGCTGTGGCGTGCCGCGTCTGCTTGATCCGTCGATAAAGGGTATTGCGGCTGATACCGAGGCGGCGGGCGGCTTCGGACATGTTGCCGCCACTGGCGGCGATGGCGCGATTGAGCGCCGCCGTGGACAACAGACGCAGGTTGTCGCCCTCGCCGGCGTCAGCGGCAAGGTCGGTCGCCGGGATGGCGGTCAAGGGCGCGCGCAATTCGTCCACCAGGTCGTCGGGAAGATGTTGCCAGCCGATCAACGATTCGCCGTCGTCGAGCAAGGCACAGGCGGTGCGTAGCGCGTTGGCCAGTTGGCGGAGATTGCCCGGCCAGGCGTAGTCGGCGAAAGCGGCGGCGACGGCGGCGTCGATTCCCAGTCGCCGCTCCGGCGCCAGTTCGCCGAGTAGCCGGGTGGTCAAGGCGGCGAAATCGCTGCGTTCGCGCAGGGCCGGCAAACGCAGGCTGAGGCCGTTGATCCGGTAGTAGAGATCGGCGCGAAACCGGCCAGCGGCCACTTCGTCCTTCAGCGCGCGATGGCTGGCGCAAATGAGCATGAAGTCCACCGACACCGCCTTGCCGCCGCCGACCGGCATCACTTCACGCTCCTGAATGGCGCGCAGCAGGCGCGCCTGCTGGGCCAGCGGCATGTCGCCGATTTCGTCGAGGAACAAGGTGCCGCCGTCGGCGGCGCGGAGTCGGCCAAGGCTGCCTTCCCTGGCGGCGCCGGAATACGCGCCGGGGACGTAACCAAACAACTCGGTTTCGATCAGATTTTCCGGCAGGGTGGCGCAATTGACGGCGACGAAAGGCTTTTTCCGGCGCGGGCCGGCGTCGTGGCAGGCGCGGGCGAATAATTCCTTGCCGGCGCCGGATTCGCCTTGCAGGAGCAGGGCGATGGGTTTGCCGAGCACTCGGCGGGCCTTGTCGATGGCGGCCTGAAAGACCGCGTCGCCCGTGGCCAGCCGGCTCAGGGCATCGCTCGCCGGCGCGGCGTCCGCCGACACGGCGAGGCCGGCCAAGATCCGGCGCCGGTGACCCGGCTCGACGCGCAAGAAGAGGCGCTGCCCATTGTTGCGCAAAACCGGCATCGCCTCGGTGCCGCGCTGGCGTGCCCAGATCAGCAGATCGTCCAGCCGCGGTTGCAGCACCCGGCCCAGGGGCGTGGCGCCGAGGTCGGCCGGACATAGACCGAGCAGCGCCAGCGCCGCCGGGTTGGCGGCGACGATCCAGCCGTCTTCGGACAGCGCCAGCACGCCTTCGGCGACGGTGCCGATGCCTTCGGCCAGCGGGTGGCAGCGCAGTCGCAGCGCCTCGCCGTGGCGCGCGTCGAACAGGCGGTTTTCGATCATCTGCGCCGCCGCCCGCACCAGGCCGAAGGTGTGTGGATGGCGGCCGCGCTGATCGCCGGAAATGTCGAGCACGCCGAGCAGGCGACCGTCCGGCGCGGAAACGGTGGCGGCGGCGCAGGTGAGAAAGGCGTTGCGCTCGAGAAAGTGCTCGGCGCCATGCACCACCACCGGCGCGGCTTCGGCGAGAGCGGTGCCGATGGCGTTGGTGCCGCGATGGCTTTCGTTCCACGAGGCGCCGGGGCGCAAGGCGACACGTTCGGCGCGGCCGAGAAAATCGGCGTCGCCCAGCGTCTGCAACAACATGCCGCGGTCGTCGGCGAGGATGACCATGCAGCCGCTGTCGCGCGTCTGACCGTGCAAATACTCCATTACCGGCCGGGCGTGAGCGATCAGTTCCTGCTGGCGTTCGGCGAGGCGGGCGAACTGGGCGGCGCTGTAGTGCGGGGCGTCGAGCAGGCGGCCTTGCGGCACCAGCCCGGCGGCCAGACTGCGTTGCCACGAGCGGAGAACGGCTGGCGCCAGCGGCAGCGTCGCCGGCACTTCACCATCATCGATCAAACACTGCCGCGCCTGACGCAAGGCCAGGGCCGTTGGCGTTGTCATCATGTCTCACTCCTTCTTATTCGCCGCCGGTGCGCCGGATCGGTCGTTCGTGGAACGGAACATACGCGGCCGGCGATGGCGACGCAAGGTGTGCCGGCGGTGTGGCGGTCGACTGTGTCATTTCGGGACAGTGTCCCGCTTCGTGACGTCGCGCGCGTTCGCACGCACCGAGGCACGCCCGGGTGTTATCAATGAAGATCAATTGGTTATCGCGCAATCAATGCCTGGCACGGCTTGTGCATTGATGTGTGGGCGCCGCCTGTCGGCCCGTCCGAAAACCACTACACGAGGAGACTTCCATGATTTATTCCCCGCCCGGCGCTCCCGGCGCACTCATCGACTACAAAGCGCGCCACGACAATTTCATCGGCGGCCAGTGGCGCGCGCCGGTGCAAGGGCGCTACTTCGACGTGATCACGCCGATCAACGGCAAGGCGTATACCCAAGCGGCGCGCTCGTCCGCCGAGGATATCGAACTGGCTCTCGACGCCGCGCATGCCGCCGCCGACGCCTGGGGTGCCACCGCTGTCGCCGAACGCGCCAATGTGTTGCTCCGGATCGCCGACCGCATCGAAGCCAATCTGGAGCTTTTGGCCTACGCCGAAACGGTCGACAACGGCAAGCCGATCCGCGAGACGCTCAATGCCGACATTCCGCTCTGCGTCGATCATTTTCGCTACTTCGCCGGTTGTCTGCGCGCCCAGGAAGGCGCCTTGAGCGAAATCGACGCCCAGACCGTCGCCTACCACTACCATGAGCCGCTCGGCGTCGTCGGCCAGATCATCCCCTGGAATTTTCCGATCCTGATGGCGGCCTGGAAACTGGCGCCGGCGCTGGGAGCCGGCAACTGCGTGGTCCTCAAGCCGGCGGAATCGACGCCGATCAGCCTGTTGATTCTGATCGAACTGATCGCCGACCTGCTGCCGCCGGGCGTCCTCAACGTCGTCAACGGCTACGGCCGCGAAGCCGGCCTGCCGCTGGCCACCAGCAAGCGCATCGCCAAGATTGCCTTTACCGGGTCGACCACCACCGGCCGCGTCATCGCCCAGGCCGCCGCCAACAACCTGATTCCCGCGACGCTCGAACTGGGCGGCAAGTCGCCCAACATTTTCTTCGCCGACGTCATGGACGCCGACGACGATTTTCTCGACAAGGCCATCGAAGGTCTGGTGCTGTTCGCCTTCAACCAAGGCGAGGTGTGTACCTGCCCGTCGCGCGCGCTGATCCAGGAATCGATTTACGAACGCTTCATTGCCCGCTGTCTGACCCGCATCGCCGCCATCAAACAGGGCAATCCGCTCGATACGGAAACCATGATCGGCGCCCAGGCCTCCAGCGAGCAACTGACCAAGATTCTTTCCTACCTCGATCTGGGCCGGCAGGAAGGCGCGCAAGTGCTCGCCGGCGGCAGTCAGGCGCGACTCGGTGGCGAATTCCCTGAACTGGCCGGCGGCTATTACGTGCAGCCGACCGTGTTCAAGGGTCACAACGGGATGCGCATTTTCCAGGAAGAAATTTTCGGCCCGGTGTTGGCGGTCACCACCTTCAAGGACGAGGCCGAGGCGCTGCGGCTCGCGAACGACACCTTGTATGGTCTGGGCGCCGGCGTCTGGAGCCGCAACGGCAACGTCGCCTATCGCATGGGCCGGGCGATCAAGGCGGGACGCGTGTGGACCAACTGCTACCACGCCTACCCGGCGCACGCCGCTTTCGGCGGGTACAAGGAATCCGGTATCGGCCGCGAAACGCACAAGGTCATGCTCGACCACTACCAACAGACCAAAAACCTGCTGGTCAGCTACGCCGAGAAAAAACTCGGTTTCTTCTGAAAACCGCTTTCAGGCCAACGGTGAAACCAGCGGGGGCGGGCGACCGCCCTCAAGAAAGGAGACGGCAATGATTGCCAAGGTGATCGCCACCCCGGCGGCGCTGGCGTTGATCGCCCGCCTCAAGCAGGAACACGGCGATTTGTTGTTTCATCAATCCGGCGGATGCTGTGACAACAGTGCCGCCAACTGCTTTCTTCCCGGCGAACTGACCATCGGCGCGGGCGATGTGCTGCTCGGCGAAATCGGCGGCTGCCCGTTCTACATCGGCAAGGCGCAATACGACACCTGGCGGCACACGCAAGTGATCGTCGACGTCATCGATGGCCACGGCGGCACCTTCTCGCTGGAAGGGCCGACCGGCAAGGCTTTTCACAGTCGCTCACGCGTTTTCACGGCCAGCGAGCTGGCCGCGCTGGCGACCGGGGAGGAGCCAAAAAATCCATGACATCGCAGTGGAGGCGGCGCGTGCCCTTGCCCAAACGCATCGTTCCTCGCCTCAAGCCCTCGACAACGATTGCGCCGGTATTACTTCATCTCACGACCGAGCAGGCAGCGGCCCAACACACCGAAACCCAGGAGGCTGTCGGGCCGTGATTCGCCAAAATCGGAAATATCCGTCGCCGACACCTTGGCAACGATGGCGGCGATTTGCAACACCAGATCGTCCGGATTTTCCAGGTCCCTGCCGGCAGGGCCGTCGCATTTGCCGCGCCAATCCTTGTTCCACGATTCCGCCTTGGCGAGCAGATAACCGCGAAACTCCGCCGCCTTGGCGAGAAGTTCCGGTTTCGGATGGGTTTTCCCATGAGTCTGGACGAATGCCGATGCCAATTTTTGCATTTGGGCGGTCGAATAATACGAGAACGGCGGGTTTTTATCGGAACTGTTTTCAAACTCCCCGGCATGCGACCGTGAAGGCAGCAATGCCATCGCAAGGAGGATCGCGGTAACGTTTTTCATCGGCGCCTGTCACGAGGTGGATAGGAATAAAAAATTGGCATGACGGTTTTCAAGGGGAAGTTTTTTATTCGGCGATTGGAGGGTTGTTAACTAACGACAAAATGCGCGAACATTTTCTTCGGCGAGTTTGATGTCGTCTTGAGTGGTCGGCGATCTGTTTGCGCGTTTCACGGCACCGCTAATGATATCCCGGGCGAGATTGCATCTCCACGTATCGGTGTCCTCCCATTTTCTTGTTCCACCGGAAAGCGATTCAGGCTTTTTGGCCGTTCGCGGCCCAGGCAATTGCTCCGCCATTCGCTTTATGATTTGACGTTCCCGGAAGCTTCGCTCCTGTTCCTGCCAGTACTGTGCGGATGAATCCGAACTCTGTGGCGCCGTCGATGGCGCAACGGGTTTCAATTCGATCGCCTTGTCACCAGCAGCGCTTTTTCGTTCCGAAAAATGCGTTTGACCATTGGCATCGACCCATTTATAAATCTGGGCGTAGCAGACTGGCGAGATGAATAAAAATATCGGCAAATAAATCGCCAAGCATCGACGGCGGTTTTCTTTTTTTGTTGACAAGATAGGCGTCATTTCTCAGGTCTACGTCAAGCTGAAAATAAAAATTTACCTTTGGTGTCGATAACGTATAGTCCGTCAGACGAATGTTGCTAACCATCAGCCGTCATGGCGATTCGAGACGGGTTCGAATGGTAATATCAACCGGGCAACCGAATATATTATAACGCCGCATATTTGACAGCGGAACGATTGAAACAAGCCATTGTCCGCTCCAGTGTTTTGTTGAGGAATTTCATTAATCGGATCGTTTGTTGCAGCAACGCTTTTTTGTTGCTGGCGCGGTCAGAGGATCGCAACCCGGTTTTAAAGTCCCGGTTCATGTCGTCGTCGGGATTTATCTCGGGCGAATACGGCGGGAGTTATAAGATTTCGATCCGGGCTTTGCATTCGGCCAACCAGGCGGTGATAAGCCTGACGTGAGGCACTTTCAAGAATCAGCAATACTTTCTGGTGACTGTCGGCGATTAGCCTAAACCAACGAACAGGCCCAACCCGCGAGCGCGGGGGAAGCGCATCAGTGCGAAAACCGCGAAACGGTCCAGATCGATTTCGGTGAGCGTCCGGCCCGCCTCGTGTTCCAGATTGCGCCGTATCGCCGGCAGATCGCAGAGTTCCCGGAACACGCTCGCCACGTCTACACAATGGCTGCTTAGCGACAAGCGGTCGATCACGACACCGCTTGCTTCATCGATCTGCAATTTCCCCCACGTCTGCATGCCGATTCTCCGGAAGAGTGAGCGCAAGACATGAGTTTAATTCTCTTCCTTCGTCAAGCCATTTGGTATTTGTTTGTTGGGCGCGCTGGTTGCGAGCGAAAGACCGCGCAGTTGGGCCAGGAAAAGAAAAAGCCGCCGGTTGTGGAATGTCACAACCGGCGGCTTTCACGGATTCTCTGGCGGAGAGAGCGGGATTCGAACCCGCGGTAGGGTATTCCCCTACACACGCTTTCCAGGCGTGCGACTTAAACCGCTCATCCATCTCTCCAGAAGGATGCGGATTCTATCAGATGGCCGGTCGAACGCCAAACGCGGCTTCCCGGTTCGGGGCGCGCCGCGGGCCGCGCGGTCGTTGTCCGCTTGCCGCCGCTAGCGGCGAAGGCGACGCGGATATGACGGAAAGCGTCGGACAGCGACGGCGCGGCGGCGGACGAGACTGAAAACGGCGAGGGACCTCACGGCGATCCGCTGGACTGGCTGGGCCGCGCCGCCGGCCATGGCGACGGCGAAACCTGGTGGAATCACCTGGTGAAAGAGCGCGGCGACAGTCTGGATCTGTTGGCGGTGATCGCCGAGGCGATGCGCGGCGTGCGCGACGCGGCGCCGGTCCGTCCGCCGGTGCCGCCGCCGGTGCCCTTGCCGGGCGTGGCGCGCTGGCGGGGCGATATCCACCGTTATTTTCCCGCGACGGTGGTGCGGGTGATGCGGAAGGACGCGTTCGTACGCCCGGATCTGAAAAAACAGAGTGGCTCGATGGCGGTCTTGATCGTTTATTCGAGTATTTTTGGCGCGGTCATGGCCTCGTTGCCGGTGGTCAAGACGCACATGGTGGTCTTCGATACCGCGGTGGTCGATCTCGCCGAGCAACTGCGGCGTCGAACCGAATCTGCTCCAGCGCGCCGATGAACTCGTGCCGTCGGGCGTGCAAAGGATCGCCCCGCTGGCGCTCAGCGACGAAGGCGCGTCGGCCTGCGATCACCGTCTGGCCGCCAAGCTGGCGGCGCTGGGCGTTCCGTCCTTCGCCTGCACGCCGGGAGATTTTCCGGGTTTGATGGCGGCGGCGATCCGCCGCGAGGCCCGGAGCCCGTGGGCCGCGCGGCAGGGCATCGTCGCCACGCGCGCCGAGGGGCTGAACGTCTTGCAATAAAACGCTTTGTCAATCCTATAATTATCGCTGGTTTGCCATTTCGATCCCCGGCGACGCGTCGCCGGTTCGGCCCTTGGAGAAAATGAGTATGACATCGACGGATAAGGCGGCGACTAGCGAGGCATCGAGCGGGGCGGCGGAGGGCCAGCCGGTGGCGACCGGCTTCGTCCTGACGCCACCGGAAATCATCGTTCCGGTCAGCGACCGGCAGGCCTCCGACGCCATCCCGCTCGCCGACGAGCGCGCGGTCGCCGTCGATGCGCAGGTGGAGCGTTTCATCGGCGCCTTGCTGACCGAGGATGTGCAAAGCGATTCGTTCAAGTCGCGGCTCGATTCGGCGTTCCGCCTCGGTCGCGAGGAAATCTCCATCGCCGCCAGTCTGATGACCGGCCGTTTCATGGAGCGCAATCTGGTCGGGATGGAAAATTCGCCGGCCTTCAAGGCGATTCAGGAGATGCGCAAGCATCTCGACGACCTCGATCCGGGCAAGGAAGGCGATTTGTTGTCGCAAAACAAACTGTTGGGCATCATTCCCTTCGGCGACAAGCTGAAAGCGTACTTCCGGCGCTTTCAATCGGTCGCGACACAGGTTCAAACCTCGCTCAGGCAGATCCACGCCGCGCGCGACGACATGCAGCGCGACGCGGTCGATATCGAAGCGACACGCGGCAAGCTTTGGGACGCGATGCAGAAGCTGAAGGCGGCGGTGCGTTTCGCCGAACAGCTCGATCTGCGCTTGGCGGAAAAAGTCGCCGCTCTCAAGCCGACGGACGCGGAACGGGCACGGGCGTTGGAGCAGGAAGTGCTGTACTACGCCCGCCAGAACCTTCAGGACATGCTGACGCAGCAGGCGGTGTGCGTAAACGGCTATCTGTCGCTGGAAGTGATCAAGAAAACCTGTCGCGAAATGATCATCGGCTGCGAACGGGTCGCCACCACCGGCATGTCGGCGCTGGCCGTGGCGCAGACCGTGGCGCGCGCCACCGGTAACCAGATCAAGGTGATGACGATGTTGACCGGGGTCAACAGCACCATCGAGACTCTGATCGCCGAATCCGGGAAGCAGCTCAACACACACGTCGAGCGCAGCGCGCAATTCGGCGGCAGCCCCTTGCTCGGTATCGAGAAAATGAAGGAAATGTTCGAGTTGACCTTCAAGGCGATGGATACCATGGACAATTTCCGCGGCAAGGCGATCGAGGCGATGGGCCAGAACAACGCGCTGATCCGCGAACAGCTACAGCGCGCCGAAAGCTACATGGACCGTTCGCGGCGCGAACAATTGCGGGCGTTGTCGGCGGCAGCCGTCGAGGGACCGGTCAAACTGTAGCCGTCCTGTTTAATGCATCGTTCTCAAGGAGAAAAAATCGTGTCCCAGAAGTATCTGATTCGTCGCGACACCTCGACCTGGACCATCCAGGTGTGGTTGTCGTTCGCCCTGGCTGTCACGGCCTGCGTCATCGGCGTCTGGAACATGCCCAGCCAGGATCTCGACCGGGCGTTTCTGGCCATCGGTTTCTGTTTTTGTCTGTTCGCCTCGTTTACCCTGGCCAAGATGATTCGCGACAACCGCGACGAAAAAGTCGACACCGCCGCCTGGGTGATGACCGTATGGGTCGGTTTCGCCATCGCGGTGTCCTTGACCGCCTGGGGCCTTTTCCGGATGGCCATCGGCGATTGGGAAAAAGCCTATATGGTCCTCGCCTGGCTGTTCCTGCTGACCACGGTGTTTACCCTGGCCAAACTGATCCGCGACAAGCAGGAGGCGGACCTGGTGGAAGGAATCGGCGGCGGCGAGTCGCGCGCCATCGACTAGCGGCGGCAACCCTCGCTTGGAGCGGTCGACGACGATGCGCTTGGCGCCATCGCCCGCCAGGCGCACGGTCTGTCGGGTTCGATCGGCCCGGATTATTCCTTGGTTCTGACGAAAGCCTCGTGCCTGACGAGGGCGTCCGCCTTGCCGGCGGCGACTTTGGTCAGCGTCTTCTCCAGGCGGGCGCGCAGAATGTCGAGTTGCCGGCATAAAGATTCGGTGGCGGTGCGGCCGTCGTCGAGCGGCACATCGCCGCCGGCCGCGCAGGCCTCGACATAGTGGCGGCAGGCGTCCGGCAGGTAGCGCGCCACCATCGCGTGCGCGAAAAAACTTTCCTCGGCTGGAATATCGACTGCCGCGTCGTCCGCCGACGCCAGCGCCCCGATCACCCGGACCAGGGTTTCCTTGATGCGCGCCAGCGCCGTCAGCGCCTCCGGCGGTAGGCGCGGCGAGATTTCCGCTAGAAACGCATCGAACGCCGCCGCATCGCGTCGCAACTCGCCGGCGGTGGAGGCGATGGAAGTCGTCGGCCTTGCGGCGCTTTGTTGCCGCCACAGGGCGGCGGCGGCGACCAGGGCCGTGCCGCCGGCCGCGGCGACGATGACGGTCGGACCGGCGAACGGCGCCATGGTCAGCGCGACGACGCCGGTAACCAGCAAAATCAGCACCGCCGGCCGGGGGGCAGCCGGTTTGCCTCCGGTGTCGCGCAAGGCGGCGGTCAGCGGCCGGCCGACCAGATTTTTCTTGTGCGCCCGCGCCAGACGCTCGACGAGAGCGGCGCTTGGCGGTGGTGCTTGCGGGCGGCGTGCCGCCGGCCGCGCGGGCATTTCTCCGCGCACCCATTGACCGCCGCGTCCTGGCGTTTTGCTCACGTCGCGGCCATGGTCGGTCGCTGGGCCCGCACGCCGGTTCAGGCAAGCCGCAGTTCGGCCAGCGACGCGAAGACCCGGTCGTCACCGATGTCCGGCGTGACGATCAGTTCAAGGATGTCGACGGCGTCGATGTTGACCGCATGCACTTCGGTTTGGCGGTTGGCGCCGTCCGGGCTGAAATTCCATTGTTGTCTGACGATGTCCCGGAACGAGCGGCCGCCGTCGCCGGACCAGCGCAGAAGGTACTCCTGGGTGCGCCGCGCGGCGGTGTCGACGAAATCGACGCGTACCCGGCGCAGGGCTTGCGGCGCCGGGAAGATCAGGCGGATGGTCTGGCGGCCCGGGGTGCCCGCTCGCCAACCGCCGCCGCCGGGCAGCAGCGCGGACTCGATGGGATGCGCGGCATCCTCGGAGGTGATTTCGACCTCCACCAGATTTTCCAGCGGCAGCCAGTCGTCGGCCGGAGAAACGGCGGCGGAAACGTCCGGCGTGGCGTCATCGATCAGTCGTTTGCGCATGAGCGTTCCAAGTGGTGAGGCGGCGGAGGAGGAGGGTCGCTCAGTCTTTGATTTCGCCCAGTTGCGTGGCGATTTCCCGTTCGGCGCGGATCCAGTAATCGACGGCGGCGCCTTGAAAACCCTCTTTCTCGGCGAGGTAATACGCCGCGTCCTGGACCATTCCGTAACGTTCCTCGGCGCTGGGCGACGATAACGGCGCTTTCTTGGCCGAGGCCTTGCGGCGCGTCGCCGGCTTTTCCTCGGCGGCGACGGCGGTGGTCTTGCTGGCGGGGGTCTTCTTTTCAGCGGTGGCGGCGACCGTGGTTTTCCGGGTGGATGGCGCCTTGGCGGCTGTCGCGCTGCCCGCGGTCTTGCGGGTGGCGGTCGTTCGTTTGACGGGGGTCTCTTCGGGCATGATGGTTTCCTTGCTGGTTAGGTCGATGGCTTCGCAGCCGAATCAGTCGATTACCTCGCGGCACGGCGAGTGACTCAATGTGTCGCCAGCTTAAAAAAAGCCGACTGCGCGGTCAAGGCAAATCTGTGTCAAGGATTCCGCTGTTGAAAGAGCGAGTTAACGATTGTTTTCCAGTGGCAGGCCGCCGCCGCGCCGAGGCGGCAGGAGGAAGTCCCTGGGATGTTGCCGGAGATGCGACAGCACCGCGCGCGCCAGGGGGCGCCACTCGGTGTCGGCCACTTGCCGGGAGCGTAACGCGACGTTGAGCGCCAGCGCGAAGCTGACGGTCAGATTGGTGAAGCCGATGGCGGCCACTCCGAGCAGCGACCACAGCAGCAGCCATGGGTCGGGGGCGAAATCGAGATCGACCACCGCGACGCCGATGAAGGCCGAGGAGAAGGCGACGTGGCGGATGTCGATCGGCAGGCCGACCAGCAGACCGAACAAGGTGGTGCCGCCCAGCAGGAAACCGAAAAGCAGATTGCCGGCCAGGGCGCCGAGATTGTCGCCAATGTAGGCGGCGACGCGCCGCATGCGCGCTTCGCCGAACAGCCGCCGTGGCCAGGCGAGTTGCAAAATGCGTTCGGGGATACGGTTATAGGCGGCGTAATTGTCGTAATAGCCGCTGATCAGGCCCGAGATGAACAGGCACACACCGGCGATTCCGGCATAAAACACCGCGCCGCTGTACAGCAGATGCTGCTCCTCGAGCAGATGCGCGGCTTTTTCCGGCCCGGTGAAATGTTGGCCGCTGGCGTTGAGAATGGCGAAGGCGAGCAAGGCGGCCAGAGGGATGGCGACGCCGACGTTGCCGAGAATGGCCACGATCTGGCTGCGGCAGGTGCGCGCGATCAGGTCGGCCAGAATTTCGAGGTCGCGCAGCTTGCCGCCGCTCTCGCAGAGGGTGGCGGCGATGGCATTGGCGGTCATCGCCGGCTGCTTGGTGGCCACCGTGCCGTGCAGGACGTGGATCAGGCAGAAGCCGAGTCCGTAGTTGAGGCAGAAGGCGACCCCGCCGGTCAGCGGCGGCAGCGCCGCCTTGGCCAGCAGGATCTTCAGGCAGGCCATGAAGGCGATGATGAAACCGCCGATCATCGCCGAACGCGCCAGCGCGCGGTATTCGTCGCTGGGGCCGGTGATGTAATGATCGCCATGGTGGCTGGCGTTATCGGTCACCCGCAGAGCGATCAGTTCGGTATTCTGCCGCCAGTGCCGGCGCAGGTTGTTACGCACGCATTCGTCGCGCACCAGTTGCACGAACAGCGCGGTCATCGCCGGATAGGCCGAGGTCCCGCCGGGATCGGCCTGGAAGCCGGCGAGGATGTCCAGCAGTTGTTCGCCGCGTAGCAGCAGTTGCCGCAGCCGTTGCAGGTGATACGTCAGGCGGATGCTGGTGCCGTTGCGGGCGGCGTTGCCGCGCACCCTGGCGATCACCGTCGAACATTGCTCGAACAGCACGCGCAGGTGTTTGTCGTCGGTTTCGCGCGGTACCGGCTTGCGCCAGGTATCGGGGAAGGCGTCGATGTACGCCGTCATCTCCCGGTTCTGTTCCAGAAAAGGCGATTCTCGGGTTTCCAGAGACGGTTCAAGGCGCAGCAGTTCGGGTTCCATGCCGCAGGCGGCGATCCAGTACGACAGCACGCGCAGCGAACGCAGCACTTCGGTCAGCGATGGCGGCAAGCTCTCGCTCGGTGGCTCTTCGTCGAAACACAAGGCCGCCAGCAGTTCCAGCCAGGTGTCGTTGCCGACGCCCAGCACCCAGATCCGGTCGGAGGGGCGGTCGAACATCTGCCGCAGATCGGTACGCAGCAGACCGGGGTCGAGCACTTCCGGCAGGAATTTGTGACCGATCCGGCGGAAGCTCTCGGCGACGAAGCCGGAACTCGGCAGGATGCCGGTCGCGGTATACAACTCGGTATGGCGATGCGTGCGCAAGAGTTCGCCGACGGCATTGCGCAGTCCGGCGCGCAATTCCTGGCGGCTACAGAGAATGAAACACAACGCTTGCAGATTGCGCCTGGCGGATTCGATATCGTTGGCGTCGGCGGGCCGGATCGCGTCGATCAATCGCGGCAGGAGGCGCGCCGGATCGGCTTCCGGCGCGGCGAATTGGCTGAGCAGGGGTTCCATTGCCTTGGCATTTCTCTCCGGGTGATGGCGCGCGACCAGGGGGTGGCGGTGACCGGCGGAATCGGGATCGGGGGCTTGTCGGCAGTCGACGGCGGGCGGCACGATATGCTTGAGCGCCTTACAATCGCGAAATCTTAGCAAATTATTGACGCGGGCACGCCCGCCGACAGGAAGCCGCCGATGATCGCCGTTCTTTCGCCCGCCAAATCGCTCGATTTCCGCACCCCGCCGACCGTGGCCGAGCATAGCCAGCCGCTTTTTCTCGAACAGTCGCAAGTGCTGATCGATCGCCTGCGGGAATTGTCGCCGGCGGAGATCGCCAGCCTGATGAAAATCAGCGATCCGCTGGCGGTGCTCAACGCCAACCGCTACGGCGAGTGGTCGCGGCCGTTTTCCGCCGCCAACGCCAAGCAGGCGGTCCTGGCCTTCAACGGCGATGTTTACGAAGGGCTGGACGCGCCGACCTTGTCGCCGGCCGACCTGCGATTCGCCCAGCGGCATTTGCGCATCCTTTCCGGCTTGTACGGCGTGCTGCGGCCGCTCGATCTGATGCAGCCCTACCGGCTGGAAATGGGCACGCGCCTGCCCAACCCGCGCGGCCGCGATCTTTACGCCTTCTGGGGCGACCGGATTGGCGAGGCGCTGACCACCGCATTGCGGGAAGCGAATTCGCCCGTGTTGGTGAACCTGGCCTCGGAGGAGTATTTCAAGGCGGTGCGGCCGGCGACGCTGCCGGTGCCGGTGATTCAGCCGGTGTTCGAGGACTGGAGCAACGGCAAATTCCGCATTGTCAGTTTTTACGCCAAACGCGCGCGCGGGCGGATGGCGCGCTTCGCGATCGTTAATCGGCTGACCGATGTCGCCGGTCTGCGCGATTTTGCCGTCGACGATTACGCGTTCGTCGAGCAGGCGTCGGACGATACCATCTGGCGCTTCCGGCGTCGCCGGTCGGCCTGACGCGCGCCGGGCGCGCTCCGCCGCGCCCGTGCAAGTGCTACGGCACGTCGAAGAACCGCACCGCGTCGCGGCCGGTTTCCTTCGCCCGATACATGGCCAGATCCGCCCACTTGAGAATGTCGTCCCGGCTGGCTTGATCGTCGTGAAACAGCGCCACGCCGATGCTGACCGTGCAACGATGCTCGACGACCGTTTCGGCCAGCCCGTCGTGCCGGACGATCAGCCGGTAGGGCTCGGCGATGGCGAGGCGGATCTTGTCGGCGATCGCCGCCGCCTGCGCCGCCGAGGCGGCTGGGTCGACGTGCAGGCTGCTGAGCATGACCACGAATTCGTCGCCGCCGAAGCGCGCCACGGTATCGGTCTCGCGCATGCAGTTTTTCAACCGTCGCGCCGCTTCGATCAGCAGCACATCGCCGGCGTCGTGGCCATGGGTGTCGTTCAAGGGCTTGAAATTGTCCAGATCGAGAAACATCAGCGCGCCGTACCGACCGCTGCGTTTGTTGGCCAGCATGCGCTGACTCAGGCGGTCCATCAGGGTCGACCGGTTGGGAAGTTGGGTGAGCGCGTCGTAAAACGCCAAATAGTGAATCTTTTTCTCGGCTTCCTTGCGTTCCGAAATGTCGTGGGAAACGACGACGACGCATTTTGTTTGGCCGTTCTCGTCCCGGACCACGCCGCCGCGCGATTCCAGCGGCAAGACGCTACCATCCGCCCGCAGGAAGCGGTATTCGAGTCGCTGCCCGATGCCGGTGGCGACGGTTTCGTGGAAGGCATTGACCACCCGCTCCCGGTCGGCCGGGTGGATGTCGTCGAAGGACGAGGTGCCGCTGACGTTTTTTTTGCCGAGCAGGCGTTCGTAGGCGGAGTTGTTGTACAGCCTTCGCCCGTCGAGGTCGAGAACCGCCACGAAGCCTTCGAGGTTCTCGGCGATCAGGCGAAAAAATTCTTTCTGTTCGCGCAATTCCGCTTCCGCCTGTTTTCGCGCGGTGATGTCGGTATGCGACACCACGGCGCCGCGGGCATCGGTGCCGAGCGGCGTCGCCACCAGGCTGAACCAGTGCTGCCGGGTGGGCGTGGCGCAGGGGTATTCAAGCGTGAAGCTGGGCAAGCGACCCTGAAGAACGGCCCGTATGCCCTCATAGGCGCGTGTCGCCGAACTGTTGCTTGGTTTGCCGTTCCGGCAGGCGGTCAGGTAATTGGCGCCGACGCCGGTTCGCGATGGCGTTTGTCCGGCGTTGGCGCCGCTGGGTGGGGCAAAACGTTCCCACGGCAGGTTGACCGCGGTGATGATGCCGTCGCGGTCCAGGACGGCGATTTCACTGGGGATCGAATCGAGAATCACGCTTTTGAAAATTTCGTTTTCCTTCAGCGCCGCTTCCCGTTGGGCCAGGGTTTCCAGCAGGCGATTGAAGCGGCCGATCAACTGGCCGATTTCGTCCGGCCGGGAAATCGGCAAGGCTTGCAACGGGGCGCCTTCCAGATCTCGCAAGGTTTTCGCCGCCACCAGCAGCGGCGCCATCTCCCGCCGCAGCCACCACCAGGTCGAGCTGGTGGTCAACATCGTCAGCAGGAGGGTGGCCACCAGCATCCGCTGCTGCGTTGCCCGGACCGGCGCATAGGCTTCCTCGGTGGGGACCGCCGCCACCATCAGCCAGTCGGCCGAGGGGATTCGCTTGCTGGAGGCTAGGATTTCGATACCCCGCCCATCGACCAGCACGGCGGACCTTTCGGTGTTTTCCAGAAAACGATCGAGCAAGGAGTCGTTTCCAGCCGACGGCGGCGCTTCCGTGGTTTGCGGTCGGTCGGTGGCAAGGATGATTTTCCCGCACTTGATGGCGATCAGGGCGTGGTAGCCGGTTTTGCCGTGGCGACTGTGTAGAAGGTGACCCAAGGAATTTTTTTGGCCGAGATCGATATCTCCGCTCAGGACGCCGACGATTCGACCGTGTGGATCGCGGATGGGCGCCAGAATGCTGATCGCTGGCAATGGCGCACGCGGTTTCCAGTGTGGTGGGCCGACAATCGTCCGTTCGGCTTTGAGCGCCGCGTCGAGGGTGTCGCGATTGACCGTCGGGCCAGATGTCGCCGACGACGGTGGCAGGTCGGCCAAGCGCGTGCCGTCCGGGCGAACGACGGCGACATCGTCGTCGAAAACGCCAGGCACCACAAGACGGTCGTTCAGGAAGGCGCGCAAGGCCGTGGCGTCTTTCAACAGGGTCGCGTCGACGGCGCTGGCGACCTTGGTCAGTACCTGCATCCGCCCGGTCAAGTCGCGGTCGATTTCATTGGCCAGGATGGTGACCGACGACAATTGCTGTTCGCCCAGGACTTGCACCATGTCGTCGCGCAGCAAATGGCTGACATAGTAAGCCAGCGACCAGATGCCGATCAGGAAAATGGTCAGCGTAAACAACGTGATTCTTGTTTTAAGCGAGCATTGCCCAAAGGCAGTGGTTTTCATGCTGCCAGCGTTCCTCCGAAGCGACCGCCGCCAGGGCGCGCCAGTCAACCGATACGCGGAACACCTCCATGACTGGGGTCGCTCGACCGCCGTTGACGTGGAGTCAGCATACCAGTTCTGACCCGCCATCAGGAGATGTCGTGTCGTCGAAGGCGACGAAGGGGGCCAGCCGTGCCGCGGCGGCTTCGCTGCTCAGGATCGCGCACGGGCGCAGGCGATGGCGCGCGAGCGTCAGCAGCGAACGGTCGGCGGTAAGCAGCAAGTCGGCGCGGCAGCGGGCGGCGAGCACCAGAAATTTCTGATCGTCGGCGTCGCGGCAGCGCGGTAGCGGCCGATCGGCGTCGCTCGCGATCACGGTAACCGGCGTGACCATGCGCAGATAGCGGCCCAGAAGCGCCTCGCGGGCCGGCGCGGCGAGAGCGAAGCGCGGATAGGCCAGCACGCGCGTCAACTCGGCGAGACAAGCCTGGTCGCTGAAACAACGCAGGACGCCGTGCCGAATGGCCGCTTGCAGCGTTCGCGTGCGTGGATCGGCAAAATGCAGCAGATCGAGCACCACGTTGGTGTCGAGCACCGCCCGTAGCGGTTCAGACGCCTTGCAGTTCGTCGGCGACATGGTCGGCGATTGCCAGGCTGGCGGTCAGTCCCGGCGATTCGATGCCGAACAGGTTGATCAGGCCGGGAACGCCATGCTGCGCCGGTCCCTGAATCAGGAAATCGGCGGCTGGCGCCGCGCGGCCAGCGATCTTGGGACGGATGCCGGCGTAGGCGGGAACCAGGGCGCCGTCGGGCAGGTCTGGCCAGTAGCGGCGGATTTCCGCGTAAAAACCGTCGCCGCGCGCCGGGTCCACCCGGTAGTCGAGGTCGTCGGCTGGCGAATTCACGGAATCCGCCGGCCTATTGGGTAGCCACTCGGGCAGCCACTCGACATCCGGCCCGAAGCGCGCCTGACCGCCGAGATCGAGCGTCAGATGCACGCCCAGTCCGCCGTCTTCCGGCAGCGGATAGATCAGGCGCGAGAACGGCGCGCGACCGGCGAGCGCGAAATAACTTCCCTTGGCGCGAAAACTTCTCGGCAACGCCGACGCTGGAAAACCGGCCAGTGACGCGGCGACCGCCGGTGCCGACAAGCCGGCGGCATTGACCACCCTGGCGGCCTTGAAACGCAGGCGGTCGCCGCCGCCGGTTTCGAGCCGCATGCCGTCGTTACCGACGGTGCCGCCGGCCAGCGGGCTGCGCAAGGCCAGCACCGCGCCGTCGCGCTCGGCATCGCCCAGCAGGGCCAGCATCAGCGCCCGGCTATCGACGATGCCGGTCGACGGCGAGTGCACGGCGGCCACGCAGGCCAGTGCCGGTTCCAGCGCATGGGCGTCGGCGGCGCTCAGCAGGCGAAGATCGTCGACGCCATTGGCGATGCCCTGTGCCAGCAAGGCTTGCAGTTTCTCCACCTGGCCGCTGGCGGTGGCGACGATCAGTTTGCCGCAACGGCGATGCGCGACGCCGTGCGTGGCGCAGAAGGCGTAGAGTTGCCGTCGCCCGGCGACGCAGAGGCGCGCTTTCAGCGAACCATGGGCATGGTAAAGGCCAGCGTGGATGACTTCGCTATTGCGCGCGCTGATTTCACTGCCGAAAACGCCGTGCCGTTCGAGAATCAGGGTTTCGATTCCACGCCGCGCCAGCGCCCGGGCGCACGCCAGACCGACCACGCCGGCGCCGATCACGACCGCCGCAAGGCTTTCCATCTTTCGTTTCCCGCCGGTAAAGCCGGTATTGTAGGTGGCGTGGGTGGCATGTGTGGCGTATGTTTTTGGCGCCGTTGGCCACGGCAATCGCACCAATCTCGTTCTTGTGAAAGACCGGGCGATTCCGCGCGATGTTTGTCCGATGTCGTGGTGAAGAGTCGGCGGATCTTGATGCATTCCCGACGTTTCACAAGGTCGAGGCGGACGAGATTCAAGGTGAAATGCCGCTTCACCGCCAAGTCATGGGCGGCATGGCCGGCGCGGGAATGCATCCGGTCAATCGCCGAAGACCGCGTCAATACACCCGCCTCGGCCATTTCCCGCGCGCCGATGCTGGCGCATGGCCCGAATTCGCCGGGCGGCGTCGGCCGGCAAGCGGTAACTCCCCCGTTTTTTTGACCTGGAATATTTGGCCTGGAATCGCCGATTTGGCAGGCGCCCCGGCATGCTTGCCAAACACCGGTACATCATTCACATTGGCGAATGGGGCGGAACAACGACGCGGACCGCCCGCGCGGCGCGATTCGCCACCGGGGCCTCCCCGCCAACCGCAATGGCGGCTCAGGCTTTCGCGTGGTGTTCGGGTCGTGAGTTTTCCCTGGATTTTCGACCGGACGCGACATTGGCGGTCATGCGATTGCCCCGCGCCTGGCGGGGCGTGGCGGTGGAGCGCTTGTCGTCCCGGCTTGTGCGGTTTGGCGATACTGGACCATCGGATGAATAAAAAAATATGAACCGCGGAGGCGCCAAGGGAATCGACGTTGCCTGGTGTGAGCGGATTTCCGGGAATTTCAACGCCTCCAGGGCCGGTGTCGCCGCGCCGTTGGCGGACCACGCGCCGCCGTTGCCATGAGCGCGTCGCCCGCAACCGTCGAACCGCGCGAAGACGAGGTCGAGTTCATTGCCATTCGCGCGCAAGGCGCGGGCGGGCAGAACGTGAACAAGGTGGCCAATGCCGTGCATCTGCGCTTTGACATTGCGTCTTCGTCGCTGCCCGACGAGGTCAAAAGCCGCTTGCGGCAACTGTCCGACCGGCGGATCGGCGGCGACGGCGTCATCGTCATCAAGGCGCGGGCGCATCGCAGCCTGCCGCGCAATCGCCTCGACGCGCTGGCGCGGTTGCGCGAGTTGATCGCCCAGGCCGCGCTGACGCCAACGCCACGGCGCGCGACCAAGCCCAGTCGCGCCGCCCGCGCGCGGCGGGTTGACAGCAAGGTCAAGCGCGGTGCCGTCAAACGGCAGCGGTCACGGGCTTTCGATAGTGACGATCGTTAAACCAACTGGATGAAAAAAATGACCGATGCCGATGTCTTGCAGTTCTGGTTCGAGGAAACCCCCCCGGCGCGATGGTGGGCGAAATCGGCGGATTTCGACCGCCTGATCGAGCGCCGCTTCGGTGCCCTGCACGCCGCCGCGATGCGCGGCGAGTTGCACGCCTGGCGCACCGGCGCCGCCGGCCGTCTGGCGGAAATCCTCGTTCTCGACCAGTTCTCGCGCAATATCTTTCGCGACCGCCCGCAATCCTTTGCCGGCGACGGCATGGCGCTGGTGCTGGCCCAGGAAGCGGTGGCCCTCGGGCTGGACCGCGACCTCGCGCCGGCGCGCCGCGCTTTTCTTTACTTGCCTTACATGCACAGCGAGTCCGCGCTGATCCACGAACAGGCGCTCGCCTTGTTCTCGGCGCCGGGCATGGAAAACAATCTCGAATTCGAGCGGCGGCATCAGGCGATCATCGCCCGCTTCGGGCGTTATCCGCACCGCAACGCGATTCTCGGTCGCGAGTCGAGCGCGGCGGAAATCGCTTTCCTGGCAACGCCGGGTTCGTCGTTCTGATCGGAGGGCACGAGATGGTCGTTCAACGGGAATTCGACGTTCACACCCGCGCGCGCGGCACCGTCGAGATCACCGCCGACGTGGCCGGCATCGTCCGCGACGCCGGCATCGGCGTCGGGGTGGTCAATGTCTTCGTGCGTCATTCCAGTTGCTCGGTGGTGCTCACCGAGAACGCCGATCCGGCGGTGCGCCGCGATCTGGAAACGCTGGCCGCCCGCTGGGCGCCCGACGGCGATCCGGCGTATCGTCACGACGAGGAGGGCGACGACGACATGGCCGCGCACGGGCGCGCTATTCTCGCCGGCGCCACGCTGACCGTTCCGGTCGCCGATGGCCGGATGCGGCTCGGCACCTGGCAGGGCCTCTATCTCTGGGAACATCGGACGATGGCGCATCGGCGGCGCGTGGTGGTGACCGTGCTGGGCTGAGCGTGCCAAACCGTCCGCCGTCGCCGGCCATGGACGCCGGCCTTCTTGCTAAACTGCCGCGCTTGGCGGGTTTGACGGTGTGGGTGGCGCGGCGATCACGAAAGGAGCGGCAATGAAAATCGGCTTCATCGGTCTGGGGATCATGGGGCGCCCAATGGCGCTGAATCTGTTGCGGGGTGGGCATCGGGTGACGGTCTGGGCGCGGCGAGCCGTGTCCATGCAGCCGTTGCTCGACGCCGGCGCCGGGGGCGCGACCAGTCCGGCCGATGCCGCCGCCGGCGCCGATCTGGTGATTTCGATGGTCGCCGACGCGCCGGATGTCGAACAGGTGATGCTCGGCGAGCAGGGGGTGGCGCACGGCGCGGCCCGTGGCCTGGTGGCGGTCGACATGAGCACCATTCGCCCGTCGGCCGCGCGCGAGATCGCCGTGCGTCTCGCCGCCGGCGGCGTCGATTTTCTCGACGCGCCGGTTTCCGGCGGCGAGGTCGGCGCGATCGCCGGCAGCTTGTCGATCATGGTTGGCGGCAGCGCCGCCGCCTTCGCCGTCGCGCGGCCCGCGTTCGCCTGCATGGGCAAGAACATCGTCCATGTCGGCGATTCGGGCGCCGGGCAGGTGGCCAAGGCCGCCAACCAGATCGTGACCGGCGTCGGCGTGCTCACCGTGGCCGAGGCGCTCAACTTCGCGGCCAGGAGCGGCGTCGATCCGGCCAAGGTGCGCGAGGCGCTGCTCGGCGGCTTCGCCTATTCGAAAATTCTCGAAAATCATGGCCAGCGGATGCTCGACCGCAATTTCAAACCCGGCTTCAAGTCGTGGATGCATCAGAAAGACATGAACATCGTCATGCAGAGCGCGCATGAATTGGGACTGTGCCTGCCGGTGTCGGCGGCGACGGCGCAGATGTACAACGCGATGGTCGGCTCGGGTCTGGGCGAGGAGGATTCGATCGCCATTCTCAAGCTGCTCGAACGGTTATCCACGGGCGGCGACGCCTGATGCGCGTCGGATTCATCGGCCTGGGCGCCATGGGGCGGCCGATGGCCCTGCACCTGATCCGCGCCGGTCATTCGCTGGCGGTGTGGGCGCGGCGGCCGGCGGTGTGCGGGGATTTGCAGGCCGCCGGCGCGATTCCGTGCGCCACGGCGGCGGCGGTGGCGCGGCGGTCGGAGGTGGTGTTCACCGTGCTCACCGCCGATGCCGACGTCGAACAGGTGGTGCTGGCGCCCGACGGTTTGCGGGCCGGCTTCGCTCCCGGCGGGGTTCTGGTGGACATGAGCACCATTGCCCCGGGAACGGCCCGCGCGCTGGCGCAACGGCTGGCCCTCGGCGGCGTCGAGATGCTCGATGCGCCGGTGTCCGGCGGCGAGCAGGGCGCCAGGGCGGCGACGCTGGCGATCATGGTCGGCGGCAAGGCGGCGGTGCTCGAAAGGGTGCGGCCGCTGCTCGAACGGCTCGGCAAGACCATCGTCCATGTCGGCGACACCGGCGCCGGCCAGGTGGCCAAGGTCTGCAACCAGATGGTGATGGTCGCCGCCATTCAGGCGCTTGCCGAGGCGCTGCATCTCGCCGCCGCCGCCGGCGTGGACCCCGGGAAGGTGCGGCAGGCGCTCGGTGGCGGCTCGGCGGCCAGCCGGGTGCTCGAGGTGATGGGCGACCGCATGGTCCGCCGCGATTTTGCCGCCGGCGTCGAGGCACGCCTGCATCACAAGGATTTCCGGGTCGTGATCGACGAGGCACACCGCCTGGGTCTGCCCTTCCCGGTCGCCGCGCAGGTCGGGCAACAGCTCAACGCCTTGATGGAAAAGGGCTGGGGTCGCCGCGACACCGCCGTGCTGCTGGGTGTGCTGGAATCGCTGAGGAACGCCGTGCCATGAAAAAAACGCTCCTGCTTTGCATGCTGCTCCTTCTCGGCGGCTGCGCCGGACTGTCTGGACTGACCCAAAAACCGGAGCTCAGCGTCGCCGGTCTGCAACTGGCGCACCTCGGGCTGTTCGAGCAACGCTTCGCCCTCAAATTGCGGGTTCAGAACCCGAACGAGGTCGAGTTGCCGATCGACGGCCTGGTTTTCGAGATCGAAGTCAACGGTCAAGCCTTCGTCAAGGGACTGTCGGACAAGGCGGTGACGGTGCCGCGGTTCGGCGAGGCGGTGATAGAGGTGCAGGCGACCAGCAAGCTGGCCAACGCCTTGAAGCAATGGCGCGAACTCCAGAAATCCGGCCGCGAGCGCATCGACTATCGTCTTTTTGGCCGCCTGCGGCTCGCCGGCATCGGCAACGTGCCGTTCGATCGGCGCGGCGATTTGCCGCTGCCGGACGCTTCGCCGAAATGATGAGCGGCACGGCCCGCCATCCGGTGCGTCCGCGCGATGACGTCTGTTCGCCCGGTTTTATTTGACCGGGATGATCAGCTTGTCCCAGCCCGAGCCATCGCCCTCGATGCCGTCTTGACCGGCCCGGCTGGCCAGTTGCGCGGCCACTTCGGCGAGCGTTTCATCGGTGACATGCAACCTGCGGCGGTCCTGGCCGCAGCGGCGCTCCGCGTGGCCGGGCGGCGGTCCGAGTTCGCGCTGTCGTCGATCCACTCTGCTTCGCGCGCCCATTCATTTCTCCTCAGTCAACGCCGCGCGACCGGCGAGGCAAGCGGCGATCCGTTTCCCGGAAACGAGGGCGATGTCGTGGGCGGGCTGTGACCGCGAGGCGTGGGGAAAAAACATGCGACAAGTATGCCACCATTAGTGCGTTCCGATCAGCTTTGAATATCTTGGCGTTTCCCGTGTCCCACCTACCTCGCGCCGCGCCCTTCGACAGTGTTCGGGAGTAAAGGTTCCTTGTGGCGAGGTGTTTTGCGGTACCGCCATCGCGCCGCTAACCGGCGGGCATCGGCGTCGACAGCCGCGGAGGATTCATGATTCATTGCAGGCTCGCCAGAAAATTTTCTCGCGCCGCGGAAAATTCGCCCTGACCGGCGTCGCCAACCAGCGGCGCGCAGCGCTGACAAAAAAGGTCGAAGGCGGCGCGGACGCTTGCCACCTGGACCGATTTTTCCGCGTCGGCGGCGACTTGGGGCGGCATGGCGTCCAGTGGCCGCAATTCGGCATGGCGTGGAATCAGTTGCAGGCTGCCCTCTGCGGAGGTGGCGGTGAGCGGGCCGATCTTGGTGAAAATTTTGCCTTGGTATTCAAAGCGGGCGCCTTGGGGTAGCTGGTGGAGTCTCATTCGACGATTTCCGGAAAGTGGACGTTCTTGATGTTTGCCGGTTCTTTCCATTCGGCGGGAGCGACGGCGTGGCGCCGGTCGGTTACCGTGCTCTTGTCGCCCCGTTCCGCTTTCAGACTTGCCCCCGGCTGCTCAACTCGTCTTTCAGCCACGCGTAGCAGATCGGCGCGGCGATCAGGCCCGCGAGGCCGAAGGTGCTTTCCATCAGCAGCATCGCCGACAAAATCTCCCAGGGGCGCGCCTTGATCTCGCTGCCGACGATGCGTGCGTTCAGGAAGTATTCGAGCTTGTGAATGATCACCAGATAAAACAGCGAGGCAACGGCCACGCCGGGCGAATGGGCGAGGCTGACGACGAAAATCACGGTGTTGGAAATCAGGTTGCCGATCACCGGCAGCAGGCCGGCAACAAAGGTGACCACGATCATGGTCTTGGTCAGCGGCAGATGGATACCGAGCAGCGGCAGCACGACCGCCAGATAAAGCGTGGTGAAAACGGTGTTCAGCGCCGAAATGCGCACTTGAGCGAAGACCACGCGGCGGAAGGCGTGAGCAAGGCGCAGGATTCTTTCCGCCAGGGCGCCACCGAGCGGCCCCACGTTCTCGGTCCGGCTGGCGTCGTGCAGCGAGGCCATGCCGCCGATGACCATCCCGATCAGGATGTGCGCGAAGGTATGCCCGGTTTCCTTGCCGATAAGTTGCAATTCAGCCGAATGTTCGCGCAGCCAGCCGCTGGCGCGTTCGCGAATGGCGTCGTTGTCCTGGGGCACGAAATCGGCCGCCCAGCCGGGGAGCGTCGAGCGCGTGCTGTCGATGATCTCGGCCATTTTGGCCAGCAAGGCCGCGAAGCTGCCGCCCTCGCTCTGCATGAAGGCGGTGACGCCCAGACAGATGGCGGTGATGGCGCCGACGACGATCAATACCACCAGGCCGACGGCCAGTTCCCGGGCGCGCATGCCGGGTAGCCGGCCAGCGAAAAAAGGCGCGAGGGTATGCACCAGTTGGTGAACCAGCAGACCGGCGATCAATGCCGGCAGCAATTTGACTTGCAGGACGACGATCGTCGCCAGCGCCGCCAGAATCCAGGCGGCGTATTCGTGTACCGTGGCGCGTTGCGGTGTAGTCATGTCGGCGGCTTGCTTTCGGTGGAAGAGAGAAGAAAACGGTGGTGCAGCCATTCGCGCGCGCCAAGTCCGGCGTGGCGACCGGTGGCGAAGCAGGCGGTGAGCAGGTAGCCGCCGGTGGGCGCTTCCCAGTCCAGCATCTCGCCGGCGACGAAAACCCCGGGCATGGCCTTGAGCATGAGATTTCGATCAAGATCGGCGAAGGATACGCCGCCGGCGGTGCTGATGGCTTCGGCGAGCGGACGGCAGGCGCGCACGGTGATCGGCAAGGCCTTGATCGTTGCCGCGAGGATGGCGGCGTCGGCGACGCCTTCCTTGCCGAGTGTTTCGTGCAGCAAGGCCACCTTCACGCCGGAGAGGCCGACGCGGCTGTGCAGATGGCTGGCCAGCGAGCGCGATCCGCGCGGGTGGCTCACCTCCGCCCGCACGCGCGACGCCTCCCGACCGGGCGTCAGGTCGAGGGTGAACGTCGCGCGGCCTTGCGCGTGCAACTGCTCGCGCAAGGCGTGCGAGACGGCGTAGATCAGGCCGCCTTCCACGCCATGCGCGCTGATCGTCATCTCGCCCTGACGGCGGATCGTCTGGCCGTGCAGGTCGGTAAATGTCAATGCGACCGATTTGAGCGGCGCGCCGGCGAATCGCTCGCGAAGATAAGCGCTCCAGTTCACCTCGAAACCGCAATTGGCGCTTTGCAGCGGGACGATACGCACGCCTCGCTCCCGCAACAGCGGCGCCCAGGCGCCGTCCGACCCCAGTTGCGGCCAACTGGCGCCGCCGAGTGCCAGCACCGTTGCCTGCGGTTTTGGCGTGATGTCGCCGTCCGGGCCAGTCATTCGCAAGGCGCCGTCCGCTTGCCAACCACGCCAGCGATGGCGTGTGTGCACGCGCACGCCAAGACCACGCAGCCGGTGCAGCCACGCCCGCAACAAGGGCGCGGCTTTCATTTGTCGAGGAAACACCCGGCCCGAGCTGCCGACGAAGGTGTCGACGCCCAGTCCGTGTACCCAGGCGCGCAGGGCGTCGGGCGGCAACGCGTCGAGCGCCGCCTGCAGTTGCGGCGGCCGTTCGCCATAGCGGCGGCAAAAGGCGTCGTAAGCTTCGCTGTGAGTAATGTTCAAACCACCGATGCCGGCCCGCAACAGTTTGCGACCGGGAGACGGCATGGCGTCGTAAACATCGACCCGCATGCCCGCGAGGCCGAGCATTTCGGCGGCCATCAGCCCGGCGGGGCCACCTCCGACGACGGCGACTTGCGGGACGGTGGGATTGGGCATGGCGATTGGCGGAGACGATTCTGGAACGGAGCATTCTAAGCGTTGCCGGGACTTTTCGGTGCCGACGGCCGGCTTCGCATCGCGAGAGGCGCTTGGCGAAGACGGAGCGCATTGGCGCGGACACGCCGCGCCTCCCGTCGAGTCGTTCAGGCGGTCACCAGTTGCGCGGGGCCTGTCTGGCGGCCGGTCAACCACGTCAGACCCAGGGCGGGGAGGGCGGCCTGGAGGCGTTCCGGGTGCGCGGTGGCCAGCAGATTTAGCCGGCCCTGGCCCAATGCCGCCGTTCCGGCCAGGCGAACGCACTGGCGGGCGACGGCTTCCGCGACATCGACCAGCACCGCCCGATCGCCGACGATGGCTTGCAAAACCGGTGCGAGAAAGGCGTAGTGCGTACATCCCAGAACGATCTGGTCGGCGCCGGCGGCCAGCAACGGCGCCAGGTGCCGGCTGGCTTCTTCGACGAAATCGGGGTCGTCGAGACGCAGGCTTTCGACGCGCGTCGCCCAGCCGGGGCAGGCTTCGACCTCGACATGGATCGTTCCCGCGTGTTGCTCGATCAATTTCGCCAAGCGCCGGCTGCGCGCGGTCGACGGTGTGGCCAGGACGGCAATCCGGCCACTGCGCGAGGCGGCGGCGGCCGGTTTGACGCCCGGCTCGACGCCGACCACGGGAATTCCGGGAAAGGTGTCGCGAAAAGCCGCGGCGGCGGCGGCGGTGGCGGTGTTGCACGCGACGACGATGAGTTGGCAGCCCCGTTCAACCAGATGCGTGCCGATCCGCAACACCCGGTTGCGGATGTACGCGTCGTCCTTGTCGCCATAAGGCACGTGCGCCGTGTCGGCGAGATACGCCAGATCGGCACGCGGCAGCGCGCGGGCAATGGCCGCCAAGACCGAGAGTCCGCCGAGGCCGCTGTCGAAGACGCCGATCGTCGGCGGCAAGTGCGGGTGGGTGTTCATTTGCGTGAAACGGTGCTTGCGCTTGGCACCATGGGTCTCCAGAAAGGGCAAAGCCGGCCGATGGCCGGCTTGCACATCACCACGGTTTGATTTTAGGCGACAGTGACGGGAATCTTGCCGATTTTGGCTTGCCATTCGCGCGGGCCGGTGTTGTGCACCGAGGTGCCTGTCGAATCGACGGCCACTGTCACCGGCATGTCCTTGACGGTGAATTCGTAGATCGCTTCCATGCCCAGATCGGCGAAACCGACCACCGTGGCGGTCTTGATCGCCTTGGCGACCAGATAGGCGGCGCCGCCCACGGCCATCAGATACGCCGACTGGTGCTTGCGGATCGCCTCGATCGCCGCCGGGCCGCGTTCGGCCTTGCCGACCATCGAAATCAAGCCGGTTTTGGCGAGCATCGTTTCGGTGAATTTGTCCATGCGCGTGGCGGTGGTGGGGCCCGCCGGACCGACGGCTTCGTCGCGCACCGGGTCAACCGGGCCGACGTAGTAGATCACCCGGTTGGTGAAGTCGACCGGCAACGGCTCGCCCTTGGCCAGCATGTCCTGGATGCGCTTGTGCGCGGCGTCGCGGCCGGTCAGCATCTTGCCGTTGAGCAGCAGGGTCTGGCCGGGCTTCCAGGCGGCGACTTCGGCGGGGGTCAGGGTATCGAGATCGACGCGAGTGGATGTTTCGGTGTTCGGCGTCCAGTTTACTTTCGGCCACTGGTCGAGATCGGGCGGTGTCAGGAGCGCCGGCCCGCTGCCGTCGAGATGGAAGTGAACGTGGCGCGTCGCCGCGCAGTTCGGGATCATCGCCACCGGCAGACTGGCGGCGTGTGTCGGGTAGTCGAGAATCTTGACGTCGAGCACCGTCGTCAGGCCGCCCAGCCCTTGTGCGCCGATGCCCAGGGCGTTGACCTTCTCGTAGAGTTCGAGGCGCAGTTCCTCGACGCGATTGCTCGCGCCACGGGCAATCAGTTCGTGGATGTCCACTGGCGCCATCAACGACTCCTTTGCCAGCAGCATCGCTTTTTCCGGCGTGCCGCCGATGCCGATGCCGAGGATTCCCGGCGGACACCAGCCGGCGCCCATGGTGGGAACGGTTTTCAGGACCCAATCGACGATCGAGTCGGAGGGGTTGAGGGCGTAGAACTTGGATTTGTTTTCCGAGCCACCACCCTTGGCCGCGCAGATCACCTCGACGTGGTGGCCGGGAACGATTTCGTAATGCACCACGGCCGGGGTGTTGTCGCGCGAGTTCTTGCGCGCGCCGGCAGGGTCCAGCAGTACCGAGGCGCGCAGCTTGTTGTCGGGATTGTCGTAGGCCCGGCGAACGCCTTCGTCGCACATTTCCTGGACCGATAGCGTGGCGTCCCAGTGCACATCCATGCCGACCTTGAGGAAGATGACCGCGATGCCGGTATCCTGGCAGATCGGCCGATGGCCTTCGGCGCACATTCGGCTGTTGGTCAGAATCTGTGCAATGGCATCCTTGGCGGCGGCGCTTTGCTCGCGCTCGTAGGCGGCGCCCAGGGCCTTGATGTAATCGAGCGGATGGAAATAGCTGATGTACTGGAAGGCGTCGGCGACGCTCTGGATGAAGTCTTCCTGCTTGATAGTCGTCATTTCAGGCTCTCTGTGGTGGATGGCGACGGATCCCCCGTCGCGGGTATCTGATCTGTTCAGCGGTGGGCCGTGTGTTGGGATTTTCCCAAGGTGATTGTCTGGGTCATGATGCGGTCGACCCAGGCCATCGCCAGCGCCGAGAAAAGAAAAATCGCATGGATGGTGACCTGCCACTTTATTGTGTGTTCATCCATGTTTTTCGCATTGATGAACGTCTTTAAGAGATCGATCGATGAGATGCCGACGATCGCGGTCGATAGTTTGATCTTGAGTACGCTGGCATTGACGTGCGAAAGCCACTCCGGTTGATCAGGGTGACCTTCCAGGCCGAGTCGGGAGACGAATGTTTCGTAGCCGCCGATAATGACCATGATCAGCAGGTTGGCGATCATCACCACATCGATCAGACCAAGGACGATCAGCATTACCTCTGTCTCGGATATCCGCGTGCTGCTGAGAAAAAGGTTATGGATCAGGTGCCACAACTCAATCATGAACAGATACACATAAGCGCTCTGCGCAACGATCAGGCCGAGATAAAGAGGCGCTTGCAGCCAGCGGCTCCAGAAAATGAACATTTCAAGTCTGTTTGTCGTGGAAGGAGGGACGGTCATGTTTGTAAGGTCAGAGTGGCGAGGTTTGGACAAGGGATTCTAGCACCAAAGAATGAGCACTTTCCGCCGCGCGGTCCGGGTGTGCCGTAAGTGGGGTGTAAGATTCACGGCGTTTAATCCTGCCGGATTGGCGTGGCCCGGGCAGCACGACAGTTGCTCCCCGCTCGATAGCGACGAGGCGTCAAGACCAATCATCGGTTCTTTCATAAAGATTTGTGTTACCGACTTTTCGAATCCTCCACCACTACTGCACAGGAGATGGGACATGTCACAGAACGAGGCCGTTACTTTTTTTGAGCCGTCAGCCGAATTCGTCAAGCAGGCGACGATTTCCGGCATGGACGCTTACAGAGCGCTTTGTGCCGAGGCGGAGAAGGATTACAGCGGTTACTGGGCGCGTCTGGCGCGCGAGCATGTGTCGTGGAAAACCCCGTTCACACAGGTTCTCGACGAGTCGAATGCGCCGTTTTTCAAGTGGTTCGCCGATGGCACGCTGAACGCCTCGTATAACTGCCTCGACCGCAACGTCGAAGCGGGACTCGGCGACCGGGTGGCGATCATTTTCGAGGCCGATGACGGCGAAGTCACGCGCGTCACCTACAAGCAGTTGTTGTCGCGCGTCAGCCAGTTTGCTAACGGTCTGCGTGCGCGTGGCATCAAAAAAGGCGACCGGGTCGTCATTTACATGTCGATGGGGGTCGAAGGGATCGTCGCGATGCAGGCATGTGCGCGCATCGGCGCCATCCATTCGGTCGTTTTCGGCGGTTTCTCCGCGCAGTCGGTGCGCGACCGGATCAACGACGCCGGCGCGGTGGCGGTGATCACCGCCGACGAGCAATGTCGCGGTGGCAAGAAAATTCCGCTGAAACCGGCTGTCGACGAGGGGATCGCCCTGGGTGGCTGCGAGTCGATCAAGGACGTGATCGTTTTCCAGCGCACCGGCGGTGAATGCAAGATGGTCGCCGGACGCGATATCTGGTGGCATGACGTCGTCGAAGGTCAATCCGACGTCTGCGAGCCGGAATGGGTTGGCGCCGAGCATCCCTTGTTCCTGCTTTATACCTCCGGTTCGACCGGCAAGCCGAAGGGCGTGCAGCATTGCACGGGTGGCTATCTCCTGCACGCCATCCTGACCATGAAGTGGACCTTCGACATCAAGCCAAGCGATCTCTTCTGGTGTACGGCGGATATCGGTTGGGTTACCGGCCACACGTACATCACCTACGGACCGCTCGCCTGCGGGGGCACGGAGATCGTCTTCGAAGGCATTCCAACCTATCCGGATGCCGGTCGTTTCTGGAAGATGATCCAGGATCACAAGGTCAATGTGTTCTACACCGCGCCGACGGCCATTCGTTCGCTGGTCAAGGCGGCCGACATCAATCCGGCGGTGGCGCCGACCCAGTTCGATTTGTCGTCCCTGCGGCTTCTGGGAACCGTTGGCGAACCGATCAACCCGGCGGCGTGGCAGTGGTACTACGACAGCGTGGGCGGCGGTCGCTGCCCGATCGTCGATACTTTCTGGCAGACCGAAACCGGCGGTCACATGATCACCCCGCTACCGGGCGCCACACCGCTGGTTCCGGGTTCGTGCACCCTGCCTTTCCCCGGTATTCAGGCGGCCGTCGTCGACGAGACCGGTACCGAACTCGACTGGGGCAAGGGTGGTTTGCTGGTGGTCAAGAAGCCGTGGCCGGCGATGATTCGCAACATCTGGGGCGATCCCGAGCGGTTCAAGAAATCCTACTACCCGGACGACTTCAACGGTAAGCTGTACCTCGCCGGCGACGGTTCGATACGCGATGTGAAGACGGGATATTTCACGATTACCGGTCGTATCGACGACGTGTTGAACGTTTCCGGTCACCGCATGGGAACCATGGAAATCGAATCGGCGCTCGTGTCGCATCCCTTGGTGGCGGAGGCCGCCGTGGTGGGGCGTCCGGACGACCTGACCGGCGAGGCGATCTGTGCCTTCGTGGTTCTGAAGGGGCAGCGCCCGACCGGCGAGGCCGCCAAGAAAATCGTCAAGGAACTTCAGGATCACGTCGGGCGCGAAATCGGCCCGATCGCCAAACCGAAGGATCTGCGTTTTGGCGACAATTTGCCGAAGACCCGCTCCGGCAAGATCATGCGTCGTCTGCTGCGTTCCCTGGCCAAGGGAGAAACCGTGGCGCAGGATGTGTCGACGCTCGAGAACCCGGCGATCCTTGATCAGTTGAAGGATTCCTGGGCTGTCTAGAGTCGTCGAATCCGTGTAGGTCAGGGTCGTCGACACGCGCGTCCCGGCGCTCGAGAATTTACCTTTCTCCAGCGCCGGGACGTTTTTGTTCGATGTCGGCAAAAGAATCCTGTCGGTATTTCAGGACCTGCTTGGTCACCGCCTCGTCGAGGTGTCGTTGATCGGCATGGATTATTTTTGGTGCTTTATGGTGTCATGGGAGCCGTGATGTGCAACCCCGCGACTGAGATGCTGGTTTCCGCGTGCATTGGCTTCCTGCGCGCATTCTCGCCATTTGACCGCATGGATGACGGCGCTCTGCGCTTTCTTGCCGAGAGCGTCAGGCTGGTGCATTACCCGCAGAACGCACAAATCTTGACCGGCGAGATGGGTGTCGCGCGTACTCTCTATATTCTTCATCGCGGCAAGGTGCGCGTCGGATCGGGCAGCGCGGCTGGCTACGTTTCGCGCGCTTCCCACACCCTGATTCCGGGACAGTGTTTTTCAATTGAAGCCTTGATGGCTCAGCGACCGTCGTTCGATACCTACTTGGCGCGCGATGAGGTATTCTGTTTCGAACTGCCGGCCGATGCGTTCCTTGCGCTGACCGAAAAAAGCACGGTCTTCAATCTTTTTTGCACACAGCATATCGCCGGTTTGCTCAGTCAATCGCAGCAACAGTTGCAACAGCAGGTTGTTCAACGCGCCGGCGAACAGAAAACGATGAATTCCCCCTTGTCGACGGTGGTTAGGCGCGAGCCGGTTTCGGTGTTGCCGGAAACGCCGATTCGGCAGGTGGTCGAGTTGATGGCGGATCGTCACATCGGTTCGATGGCGGTTGTGGATTCCGAGCGGCGCCCGGTCGGTATTTTTACCTTGTCCGATGTCTTGAAGCGGATCGTTCTGCCGGGGGTCTCGCTCGAACAGCCGATCGCCGTGGTGATGTCGCCCACTCCACGGACGTTGCCGCTGGCGGCCAACGCTCACGATGCGGCACTGGCGATGGCGTTGCACGGTATACGGCACGTCCTGGCTGTCGATGAAGGCGGAGGCTTGCGGGGGGTGGTGTCCGAAGGCGATCTTTTTAAACTGCAAGGTGCCGGCTTGCGGCAGATTCGTCACGCCATCGATGCAGCGAGCAGCGCCGAGGCGCTGTTGCACGCGCGGGAGGATGTCAGACAACTGGCGTTGACCATGCTCGGCGAAGGCGTGGGTGCGCAGGAAATCACGCAATTCATCTCGACACTCAATGACGCGGTGGCCCGCCGGGTCCTCGACCTCAATCTTGAACGCCACGATCTCTATGGCATTGACTGGGCATGGTTGTCTTTCGGTTCCGAGGGGCGCGACGAGCAAACCTTCACCACCGATCAGGATAACGGCATCGTCTATATCTGCACCGACATCATGGATCGCGAACAGACGCAACTACGCTTTCTTGAGTTCGCGCGCGATGTCAATGAGGATCTGGATAAATGCGGTTTTCCGTTGTGCAAGGGCAACATCATGGCCAGCAACCCGGATCTCTGCCTGACACTGGAAGAGTGGGAGGAGCGATTCGCGCAGTGGGTGCGCATGCCGGAACCGCAAGCGCTGCTCAACGCGACGATTTTCTTCGACTTCCGGCCGCTTTATGGTCGCTTCAATCTGGCGCATCGCATGCGTCTTGCCTTGCTGCGGCAAACGCAAAGCAGCCCGCTGTTTTTGCGGATGCTGGCCCAGAATGCGTTGAGCGTCGCGCCGCCACTTGGCCGGATTCGCGATTTCGTGACCGATGCCGATCCAGAGCATCCGGGAACCATCGATTTGAAAAAGTACGGCGTGCGGCTATTCACCGACGCGGCACGGGTGTTCGCGCTGGCAAGACAGGTCGAGGCGACCAATACCGTGAGCCGCCTCAAACGAGGTGGCGCGTTGTTGAACATGTCTGGGGAAGAAATCTCGGCCAGTGTGGACGCTTTCAATTTCATCCAGTTCCTGCGTTTGCGTCATCAGCACTTCGAGCAGGAGCAAGGGCGCGCCGGCGACAACTTGATCAGACCCGACGAGTTGAACGAAGTCGAACGGCGCATTCTTATCGAGTCGTTCCGGCAGGCGCGCAAATTGCAGGCGCGCTTGCGGCTTGATTACCAACTCTGAACATGAGCACTTGGTTTTCGAAACTGTTTTCCGGCCAGGACGCGCCGGATCCGCGCTTGAATGCCGATCAACAACGTTTGCTTGCCGACTGGTCGCGATTGCCGCCGCCGGATCTTGGTCGCTCGCATCGCCAGTCGCGCTACGTGGTCGTCGATGTCGAACTTGGCGGCCTCGATACCCGGACGGAAAGCTTGCTGGCGATCGGTGCGCTGGCGGTTACCGATGGTCTGATCGATTTCAATGACGCTTTCCGCGCGACGTTGGCGACGGATGGCCCGCCGCCGACGGAAGCGGAAGCTGGTAGCGACCGCCCGTCGGCCGCCATGGCGCCGGCCGATGCGCTGATCGCCTTGCTGCGGTTCGCGGGCAAGGCACCGTTGGTGGTTTATCACGCCGTGTTTGTCGCGAAAAGGCTCGAACGGGCGTTGTCGGAACATTTGCGACTTGATCTGCCGCAACCGTGGCTTGATTTGGCCTGGGTGATGTCCGATCTGTTTCGCGAGGTGAGTGAAATGGACGGCCGCTTGGACCCCTGGCTCGATCATTTCGCCATCGAAAGCATTCGTCGTCACGACGCCCTGTCGGATGCTTACGATACCGCCAGGCTGTTGCAGATCGCGATCGCGAAAGCGGCGCGGAAAGGCTTTGATACGCCGGCCAGTTTGCTGGAGTTGGAGAAGGCGCGGCGCCACATGCATCAGGACGGCTGAACGGTCGGCTTGACGATGGCAGACTACGCCGTATCGCTGCGTCGTTACTATGCCTATTACACGGTGACCTTTTTTATCGTCATCCTGGCGCTGGCCGTTCTTGAACGACACGGGATGCCGCCGCGCTGGATCGGCTATTCCTTCCTGTTTCTGACCCTGTTTCTCTACGCCACGATCGGCGTGCTGGCGCGAACCGCCAATGTTTCCGAGTATTACGTGGCAGGCCGGCGGGTGCCGGCGATTTTCAACGGCATGGCCACCGGCGCGGACTGGATGAGTTCCGCTTCCTTCATGGGGCTGGCGGGAACGCTTTATCTGTCAGGTTATCAAGGGCTGGCCTATGTAATGGGATGGACCGGCGGATACGTTTTGGTGGCGTTGCTGTTGGCACCCTACTTGCGCCGCTTTGGTCAGTTCACCATTCCGGATTTTCTTGCCGCTCGCTACGGCGGCAATTTGGCGCGTCTGGTCGGCGTCTTCGCCACCGTTTTGGCGTCGTTTGTCTATGTGGTGGCGCAGATTTATGGCGTCGGACTGATCACCAGCCGCTTTGTCGGTCTGCAATTCGAGATCGGCGTTTTTGTCGGGCTGGCTGGGATTCTGGTGTGCTCGTTCCTTGGTGGCATGCGGGCAGTGACCTGGACGCAGGTCGCGCAATACACCATTCTGATCGTCGCTTATCTGGTTCCGGTGACGATCCTGTCTTACAAGGTGACGGGAATCCCGGTGCCGCAATTGACTTACGGACACGTGTTGCAAAAGGTGCGGGTTCTGGAAGACAAAATCTTTCGCGATCCTGGCGAGATCGACGCGCGTCGTGTGTTTCGTGAGCGAGCGGATGCGTACTACGAGCGGATTTTGACGCTGCCGGACTCCCTGGCCGAGGAGGATCGGCGTTTGTCCTTACGAATCGAGGATTTGAAAAAAAACAATGCGCAGATGCGCGACGTGGTCGCCCTGGAACGGCAACGCGCCGATTTGCCCAAAACCGTCGACGGCGCGCACGGCTATTGGGAAAGCCTGATGCGTCAGGCCGCGCAGCGCGGCGCCGAACCCGAACACCATGTAACGGCCTTCCCAGGCGAACCCGGTGAGGTCGGCAATACCGAGCGTCTGAATTTTCTTTCGCTCGTCTTTTGTTTGATGGTTGGTACCGCGGCGCTGCCGCATGTGCTGATGCGCTACTACACGACCCCAAGCGTGCGCGACGCGCGTCGTTCGGTGTTTTGGTCCTTGCTGTTCATCCTGGCGCTTTATTTGACCGCGCCCGCCTATGCCGCTTTTGCCAAGTACGAAATATATTCAAACCTGATCGGCTCTTCGATTGCCCAATTGCCTGTCTGGGTGACCGCCTGGGGCAAGATTGGCCTGGTTTCGATCGAGGATGTCAATGGCGACGGTATCCTGCAGCTTTCCGAGTTGGCGCTGAATCCCGACGTGATCCTGCTGGCGACGCCGGAAATTGCTGGTTTGCCTTACGTGATTTCGGGTTTGGTTGCCGCCGGCGCACTGGCCGCGGCGTTGTCGACCGCCGATGGCTTGTTGCTGACCATCGCCAGTGCCTTGTCGCACGATGTCTATTACAAAATCTATCGTCCCGAGGCGACAACGCAGTGGCGTTTGGTGGTTTCCAAAGCCTTGCTATTGGTGGTGGCGGTCTTGGCGGCCACCGTCGCTTCACAAAAACCGGCGTCGATTCTGTTCATGGTTGCCTGGGCTTTTTCACTGGCGGGCGCCGCTTTTTTTCCAGCCTTGATTCTGGGGGTCTTCTGGAAGCGGGCCAATCCGGCGGGGGCGGTGAGCGGCATGGTCGTCGGTTTGTCGGTGACCGTTTATTACATGGTGCGAGTGCAGTTCGATGGTATCCCCTGGTTGGGTCTGCACGGCATCGGCATGGAGCCGTGGTTGGGGATTCAGTCAACGGCGGCCGGCGTCTGGGGTGTCGCGGCGGGTTTTTTGACCACCGTCGTGGTCAGTCTTTTTGGTAAGCCGCCCAGCCAGGAAACGCAGGAATTCGTCGAAAGCGTGCGTTACCCGGAGATTGTTCGCTGAACCAGCGGGTGTCGATTTGATACTGGGAGCGGATGGGCGGCGGCGCTCGATGGCGACGGAAGGAGTGGGGAATGCGGCTGGAACGGAAGCAGCGGGAATACTGGTATCGCAACCTCAAGATAACAGGGCTTTTATTGGCGATATGGTTTGTCGTTACTTTCGTCGTCAGCTATTTCGCGCGCGAACTGGCTGAATTCAGCGTCTTTGGGTTTCCTCTCGGATTCTATATGGGCGCTCAGGGTTCTCCTCTGGTCTACGTGGCAATTATTTGGTGGTACGCCCGTTATATGGACAAGCTTGACCGAGAGTATGGGGTTGACGATGGTGAGTGAGAGGGGCGAGTAAAAGACACTGTGCCTGACGCTGATTTTTATCATGGTCAGGCACGCATGGCGCGATAATGCGGGCGGTATTACGACGAAACGGCTTCGCGGACGGCGGCCGCCAACTTCTCCGCGGCTTGATTGACCGTGGTTGAATCCTGTCCTTCAACCATGACTCGCAGCAGCGGTTCCGTTCCCGACGCGCGTAGCAACACGCGACCGCAGCCGCGCAGGTCGTTCTCCACCTCGTTTCGTGTCGCGGCAATCAAGTAATTATCCTTCCACGGAAATCCCTTGCTCAGGGCGACATTGATCAGTCGTTGCGGGTAGAGTTTGAGACTGCCCAACAAGGTTTGCAGGTCGTCGTCGCCTTCACGGAGAGCGGAAAGGACTTGCAGGGCGGAAACAATGCCGTCACCGGTGGTGTGTCTGTCCAGGCAAAGAATGTGACCGGAATTTTCTCCGCCAAATAGCCAGCCCTGCTGACGCAACATGTCCGTCACGTAGCGGTCCCCCACCGAGGCGCGGACGAACGGAACTTTCAATTCGGACAGGGCGTGTTCGAAGGCCAGGTTAGTCATCAAGGTGCCGACCACGCCAGACACCGCACCTTGACGGAGGCGGCTGCGGACGATGGCATACAGCAACTGATCACCATCGTAAATATTGCCGGTCGCGTCGACCATCATCACTCGGTCGCCGTCGCCGTCGAGAGCAATTCCCAAGTCGGCGCCTTGGGCGAGAACCGCTTCGCGCAGGGCGGCTGGCGCTGTTGCACCGACATCCTGATTGATGTTGAGACCGTTCGGTTCCATACCAACGGTACAGATCTCGGCGCCCAATTCGTGGAAAACATGAGGCGCGATGTGGTATGCCGCACCGTTCGCACAGTCTACGACGATTTTCAACCCCCGCAGATCTTGTTCGAATGGGAAAGTGCTTTTACAGAATTCGATGTAACGACCGTCGGCGTCATTGATGCGCCGCGCCCTTCCGAGACCGGCGGAAGGGACGCAAGTCAGCGGCTCGTCAAGTGCGGCTTCAATCTCCGACTCCAGTTCGTCCGGTAATTTGGTGCCGTTTGCCGAAAAAAACTTGATCCCGTTATCGTAGTAAGGGTTGTGCGAGGCGGAAATGACGATTCCAGCCTGTAATCGCAAGGCACGGGTAAGGTAGGCGATGGCTGGCGTCGGCATCGGCCCGACCAGGCAGACATCGACGCCGGCGGCCGAGAATCCGGCCTCCAGAGCGGCTTCCATCATGTAGCCCGAGATCCGGGTATCTTTGCCAATGAGGACCGCGGGCCTTTCGCCGGCTTTTACATGACTGCGCGCAACATCGTGGGCGGCGAGTACCCGTCCAGCCGCATGTCCAAGGCGCATCACGAAATCTGGCGTGATCGGAACTTCGCCCACACGTCCACGCACGCCGTCGGTACCAAAATACTTTCTTGTCACGATTTCCTTCTCCCTGTTTCGTCGCCAGCAAGCCTAAATTTCTTATCCAGGCCATTTTACCGGGATAGGCGCGACGGTGCTGACAACTCCAGCACGGGAACGAGTGAATTTGTAACTCGTCAAACCTTCAGGGCTTGCCAGACGGCCAGCGCATCGCGCGTTGCCGCGACGTCATGTACGCGCAGGATGGCGGCGCCCCGTTGCGCGGCCAGGACGGCGGCGGCGAGGCTGGCCGCTAGGCGCTGGTCAACCGTGCGATTGACGATCGTTCCCAGCATGGATTTCCGTGAAATTCCCGCGAGAATCGGCACGCCTTGTGTCGACAAGCGATCCAGGTGTCGAAAGAGTTCTAGATTGTGGTCGAGCGTTTTGCCAAAGCAAAAACCCGGGTCGAGCAGCAAACGATCCAAGGCGATGCCGGCCGCTACTGCCTCCGCCACGCGGCTATCAAGGAAGGAGCGAACCTCGCTCACAACGTCTTTGTAGCTTGGCTGCCTTTGCATGGACAAGGGCTGTCCTTGCATGTGCATCAGACAGATCCCACATTGACTGGAATTCACCGCCGAAAGCGCGCCCGGCATGCGTAGCGCGTAAATGTCGTTGATCATCGATGCGCCGCGGTCGAGCGCCGCGACCATGACTTCCGGTTTGTACGTGTCGACCGATAAAGGAACGCCGCAGCCTTTGAGCGATTCAAGGACAGGGATCAGACGTCGAAGCTCGTCATCCAGCGAGGTTGGCGTGGCGCCGGGGCGAGACGATTCCGCGCCGAGATCGAGCAGGTCCGCACCTTCTTCAATCTGTCGATGAGCGTGCTCGATGGCCATCGAGACATCGTTCGCCAACCCGTCACCGGAAAATGAATCCGGTGTCAGATTGACGATTCCCATCACCAAGGGGCGGGCCAGCGAAAGCAGAAAGTCGCCGCAACGGAAGTTTCGGGACATGTCAGCGTTTCGAAAAATCCGACGGCATTCGTCCCAAGCTCCGCCGGCCTTCGGCGGAACAGAGCAGGTCAGGCGGCAGGCGCGGCCGCGCTTGGGGCGGCGTCCGGTGCGTTATTGTCGGGCTTGCCGGGCGGCTTGCTTTGCGTGGCTTTGGACGGACGCGGAGGATTTCCAGTCATGATATCGTTGATCTGATCGCTGTCCAGGGTTTCAAGCTCCAGCAAGGCTTGGGCCATGGATTCGACCTTGTCGCGATTTTCCTCGAGAATCTTGCGGGCCAGCGCGTATTGGGTGTCGATGATGCGGCGGATTTCGGCATCGACTTTTTCCATCGTCGCTTCCGACAGGTTCTTGTGTGTGGTTACCGAACGTCCGAGGAATACCTCACCGTCGTTTTCGCCATAGACCATCGGCCCGAGGGCGTCGGACATCCCGTAGCGGGTTACCATATCGCGCGCCATTTGCGTCGCTCTTTCGAAATCGTTCGATGCGCCGGTGGTCATTTGGTCCATGAACAGTTCTTCGGCGACGCGGCCACCGAACAGAACGGCGATGCGGCTCATTAAGTAGACGCGATCATAAGCATAGCGATCGTCTTCCGGGAGTTGCATGGTCACACCCAGGGCGCGGCCGCGCGGGATGATTGTCACCTTGTGTACCGGGTCCGATTTTGGCATCAATTTCGCGACGACAGCGTGCCCCGATTCGTGGTAGGCCGTATTCCGTTTCTCATCTTCGTTCATCACCATGCTGCGGCGCTCGGCACCCATCATGATTTTGTCCTTGGCTTTTTCGAAGTCATCCATGTCGACCAGGCGCTTGTTGCCGCGGGCCGCGAACAGGGCCGCCTCGTTGACCAGGTTGGCCAGATCGGCACCCGAAAAACCTGGTGTCCCACGGGCGATGATGTCCGCCTTGACGTCGGGAGACAACGGCACCTTGCGCATGTGAACGACGAGAATTTGTTCTCGACCGCGAATATCGGGCAGCGGTACGACGACTTGGCGATCAAAGCGACCCGGACGCATCAGGGCAGGATCGAGAACATCGGGGCGGTTGGTCGCGGCGATGACGATGACGCCGACACTGCCCTCAAAGCCGTCCATTTCGACCAGCATCTGATTGAGCGTTTGTTCGCGCTCGTCGTTGCCGCCGCCAAGACCGGCGCCTCGTTGCCGCCCGACGGCATCGAGTTCGTCGATGAAAACGATGCAAGGCGCGTGTTTCTTGGCGTTTTCGAACATGTCGCGCACACGGGCCGCGCCGACGCCGACGAACATCTCGACAAAATCGGAACCGGAAATCGAGAAGAACGGAACCTTGGCCTCTCCGGCGATAGCCTTGGCCAGCAATGTCTTGCCGGTACCGGGGTTGCCAACCAGTAAAACGCCTTTCGGAATCCGGCCGCCAAGTTTCTGGAATTTTGACGGGTCGCGCAAAAAATCGACCAGTTCGGAGACTTCTTCCTTGGCTTCGTCGCAGCCGGCGACATCGGCGAAGGTGATGGTGTTGGTCGATTCGTCGAGCAGGCGGGCCTTGCTCTTGCCGAAAGAAAACGCGCCGCCCCGGCCACCGCCCTGCATTTGACGCATGAAGAAAATCCACACCCCGATCAGCAGCAGCATCGGGAACCAGCTCACGAAGATATTCATCAGGAACGACTGTTCTTCTTCGGGCTTGGCTTCGATCTTGACGCCGTGCTTCAACAGGTCGGAGACCATCCACAGATCGGGCGGTGCGTAGCTGGTCAACTTACGGCCGTCGGTGGTGGTCGCCTTGAGCACGCGCCCTTCGATGACCACTTTGGCGATCGTGCCTTTACCCACTTCCTCAATGAATTGCGAGTACTCCATTGACGATTGGGCGACCTGGCGAGTGTTGAACTGATTAAATACCGTCATCAAGACAAGTCCGATGACCAGCCAAACCGCCAGATTCTTGAACATGTTATTCAATGCGTCACCTCTTTGAGTGTTCCGGCCCCGGGGACTGACTCCTCGTCTCCCGTCCGGCAACCTGGAATTGTAAACTGATTCACCCTTGCTGAATCAAACATGAGTTTGACGATGAAATCAAGCGCGCGGGTTTTTGCCCAACAAATAGATTTCCGGACTGCGGTCACGCGAGGCGTCTGGTTTGCGTGAGGCGACCGCTCGGAACTTTGTTCGCATCTGTTGCACGAAGTCGTCAAAACCGTGACCTTGAAATACTTTGACTAGAAACGCGCCGTCCGGTTTCAGCCAGTTGCAGGCGAATTCAAGTGCCAATTCCGCCAAATGCATGACGCGAGCTTGGTCGCAGAGGGCGATTCCCGAGATGTTGGGCGACATGTCGGATAATACAAGTCCCAGTTTTTTGCCAGCCAGCCGTTTTTCCAGCTCATCGAGCAGGATTTGCTCCCGGAAGTCGCCTTGCAAAAAGTCGACACTGGCAAGCGGATCCATTTCCAGTAGATCGACGGCGATGACCTGTCCTTTGCCGTGTTGCCGTTTGGCAACCACCTGCGACCAGCCACCCGGGCTGGCGCCGAGGTCTACGACGACATCTCCGGTATGGATCAAGTGGTCCTTGTCGTCGATGCCCATCAATTTGTACGACGCACGCGACCGGTAGCCTTCGGCCTTGGCGCGTTGGACGTAAGTGTCGTTGACGTGCTCGCGCAGCCACGCATTGCTTGATCGGGTTCGATTCATCGTAAAAACTCGCTAGAATGCGCTGTTCAAGGAAAGGTTCAGCATGCTTACTCTCAGTTCCGACGAGCGCCGTGTCTTGCGCGCGCGTGCCCATTCACTGCATCCCGTGGTGTCGATCAGCCAGAATGGTTTGTCCGAATCCGTGGTCAAGGAAGTCAATACCAGTCTCGTCAGCCACCAACTGATCAAGATTCGCGTCTACAACGATGACCGAGAAATGCGCGAACAGTTTCTCCATGCGCTGTGCGAGCAGTTGGGGGCCGCGCCAGTCCAACACATCGGGAAATTGCTGGTGATCTGGCGTCCGTCCGTCGAGGCGCAAGAAAAAGCGCCGCGTCCGCATCCGCGGCGTTCCAAACCGCTGCGCAGCAAACGGAGTTTCCAAGGCGATTCCAGGCGCTGAGTCAGCCTTTGGCGCGGGCCAGCGATTGCTCGCCATTTCGTGTCGAATCCTAGTATCGTCCGCCTCGCGATATGCTGGTGACCAGGAATAGACCGATCAGACTTTGAATGAGGTACAGAACGCTCGACACGCCGTGCCAAGCGATGAAACGGTTGCGCAACATGCTTTCCATGACTTCACGTGGTAGCGCATCGGCCTTCAGTTGGGCGAGGAGCGGTTGAATGCCGAACAAGCCGACGGCGGTGAGCAGCATCATCAGCAACAACAGCCAGAAATTCAAGCGTCGCAAGGCGGCGTTTCCCAAGCGGACAAGCAGGAACAGCAGCAAATAGGTGGCGCAACCAAGACCGATCCAGCCAATCAACTCGAAAAGCGTGCCAGCGAGCGCACCGGCCAGTTGTCGGTCGTTGCCCAGCGTCGTGAAAAGAGTGGGCGCGACGAGATAGCCGATCGCCCACAGACCTCCCACCCATAGAGTCAGGGTCACATCGTACAAGGCGTTGGCGAGGCGCTGCATGCCGGCGAGGAACTCGGCTTATTCGTAACGCACGTCGATTATTTCGTATTCGCGCAAGCCGCCAGGTGCCTGAACCTTCGCGATGTCGCCGGCGAATTTGCCGATCAGGGCGCGGGCAATTGGCGAGTTGATCGAAATTTTGCCGGATTTGATGTCGGCTTCATCCTCGCCGACAATCTGGTAGCGCACACGATTACCGGATTCCTGATCTTCAAGATCGAGCGTAGCGCCAAAAACACATCGTCCGTCTGCGTCGAGTAATTTTGGATCGATGATCTGTGCGTTGGAAAGCTTGTTTTCGACTTCCTTGATGCGCCCTTCGATGAAGCCTTGCCTTTCCTTGGCGGCGTCGTACTCGGCGTTTTCCGAGAGATCGCCATGCGAGCGCGCTTCGGCTATTGCCGAGATGGCTCGGGGACGTTCGACGGTTTTCAGATGGTGCAGTTCGGCACGCAGTTTCTCGGCGCCGTTGAGGGTTACGGGTATTTTGTTCATAGCCTTCGTCGCGGACGAAAAGCCGTCGATTCTGGCCTAAGGCGATATCGACGGTCGTGTGGGATGACTAATTCAGTTGGTTATGTAATGTCTGAATCGGATAAACGACCAGCTCGCCGCGGTTTTTAATGCCTGTCGCCGCGGCCTCCGCTCCCCAAATCGTGGTGTAGATGGTCACGCGCGCGGCCAGTCCCGAGGTGCGAATCGACCGTGAGTCACTGATTGCCTTGCGTTTTTCGTCAACGGTGTTGATGATCAGCACTACTTCGTTGTTCTTGATCATATCGACCACGTGTGGGCGACCCTCGGTGACTTTGTTGACCGGTGTGACGGGGATGCCGGCGGCGGCGATGGCGTTTGCCGTGCCACGGGTGGCCAGCAGAGTGAAGCCGGCCGCCTGCAAATCACGGGCGACCGCAACCGCCTTCGGTTTATCCGATTCCTTGACGCTGATGAATACCTGCCCGGTACTCGGCAAGCGCACGCTGGCGGCCATTTGGCTTTTGACGAAAGCTTCGGAAAAGGTTTTGCCAACGCCCATCACTTCGCCGGTGGACTTCATTTCCGGACCGAGAATGGTATCCACGCCACGGAATTTGGCGAATGGAAAAACGGCTTCCTTGACGGAGAAATAATTCGGAATCACTTCCTTGGTCAAACCCTGTTTGGCCAGGGAGTTGCCGACCATGCAGCGGGCGGCGATCTTGGCCAGCGGCAAGCCGGTTGCTTTCGAGACGAAAGGCACCGTTCGCGAGGCGCGCGGGTTGACTTCGAGAACGAAGACCACGCCGTTCTGAATGGCGAATTGCACGTTCATCAAACCGCGCACGTTCAGACCCTTGGCCATCAAACGCGTTTGCCGACGCATTTCATCCTGCAATTCAACGGGCAGCGAATAGGGGGGCAACGAACATGCGGAATCGCCCGAGTGCACGCCAGCCTGTTCGATATGTTCCATCACCCCGCCGATCAGGACATCCTCACCGTCGCTGAGCGCATCGACATCCACCTCGGAAGCGTCGTTCAGGAAGCGGTCGAGCAGTACCGGTGAATCGTTGGAGACCTTGACGGCCTCACGCATGTAGCGTTCGAGGTCACGGGCGTCATGGACGATTTCCATCGCCCGGCCACCCAGAACATACGATGGCCGGACGACCAGGGGGTAGCCGATTTCCGCCGCCAGTCGCAAGGCTTCGGCTTCGGTGCGGGCCGTGCGATTTGGCGGTTGTTTGAGGCCAAGATCGTGCAGCAGTTTTTGGAAACGCTCGCGGTCTTCGGCGGCGTCGATCATGTCCGGGCTGGTGCCGATGATCGGCACGCCATTCGCCTCTAGGTCGCGCGCCAGTTTGAGCGGTGTCTGGCCACCGTACTGGACGATCACACCGAAAGGTTTTTCGACCGCGACGATTTCCAGGACATCTTCCAGCGTCAGCGGCTCGAAGTACAAGCGATCGGAGGTGTCGTAGTCGGTAGACACCGTTTCAGGGTTGCAGTTGACCATGATCGTTTCGAAACCGTCTTCTCGCATTGCCAGGGCGGCGTGCACGCAGCAATAATCGAATTCGATGCCCTGGCCGATCCGGTTTGGGCCGCCGCCGAGGACCATGATTTTCCGACGGTTGCTTGGATTGGCCTCGCATTCCTCTTCGTAGGTCGAGTACATGTAGGCGGTGTCGGTGGCAAACTCCGCAGCGCAGGTGTCAACGCGTTTATAAACCGGCCGAACATGCAAGGTGTGGCGCCGTTGTCGCACGGCGGTTTGTGTGGTTCGCAGCAGCGTCGCCAGGCGTTTGTCGGAAAACCCGGCGCGCTTGAGATGCCAAAGCTCGTCGCGAGACACCGATTCCAGCGAACGGTCGCGGATCGTTTCCGCTTTTTGGTAAAGATCCTCGATTTGCGCCAAAAACCATGGATCGATCAGCGTCAAACGTCGAATCACTTCAAGCGTCATGCCGATACGGAACGCGTCGGCGATGTACCAGAGGCGTTCAGGACGGGCTTCGCTAAGGGCGATTTCGATTTCCTCGCGGTCGACGCTTCGTTCGTCGAAACCATCGACGCCGATTTCCAGGCCGCGCAGGGCCTTTTGCAACGATTCCTGGAAAGTACGTCCGATGGCCATCACTTCACCCACGGACTTCATCTGAGTGGTCAGCCGCGAGTCGGCTTCGGGGAATTTTTCGAAAGCAAAACGCGGGACTTTCGTGACGACGTAATCGATCGACGGCTCGAACGAGGCCGGCGTTCTGCCGCCGGTGATGTCGTTGGCGAGCTCATCGAGTGTGTAACCGATAGCCAGTTTCGCCGCCACCTTGGCGATCGGAAAACCCGTTGCCTTCGAGGCCAGCGCCGACGAGCGCGAAACGCGCGGATTCATTTCGATGACGATCATCCGCCCATCGGTCGGGCAGATGGCGAACTGGACGTTCGAGCCGCCGGTATCGACACCGATTTCGCGCAGGACCGCGATCGACGCATCGCGCATGATCTGGTATTCCTTGTCGGTCAAGGTCTGGGCCGGCGCGACGGTGATCGAGTCGCCGGTATGCACGCCCATCGGATCCAGATTTTCGATCGAGCAGATGATGATGCAGTTGTCGCTTTTGTCGCGGACGACCTCCATCTCGAACTCTTTCCAGCCAATCAGCGATTCCTCGATCAACAATTCGCTGGTTGGGCTGGCTTCCAGGCCGCGGACGCAGATTTCGACGAACTCTTCCTGATTGTAGGCAATGCCGCCGCCGGAGCCGCCCATGGTGAACGACGGACGGATGATCGCCGGATAGCCGATCATCGCCTGCACCTGCATGGCTTCTTCCATCGAATGGGCAACGGCCGAGCGCGCCGAACCCAGTCCGATGCGGGTCATCGCCGCCTTGAACTGCTCTCTATCCTCGGCCTTGTCGATCGCCTGTTTGGTGGCGCCGATCATTTCGACGCCGTAACGCTCCAACACGCCGTGGCGAGCCAGATCGAGGGCGCAGTTCAGCGCCGTTTGTCCACCCATGGTCGGCAGCAACGCGTCCGGTCGTTCCTTTTCGATGATTTTTTCGAGGACTCGCCAGGTGATCGGCTCGATATAGGTCACGTCGGCCATTTCCGGGTCGGTCATGATCGTCGCCGGGTTGGAGTTGACCAGAATGACGCGATACCCCTCTTCGCGCAGCGCTTTGCAGGCTTGCGCGCCGGAATAGTCGAATTCGCAGGCTTGACCGATGACGATCGGGCCCGCGCCGATGATCAGAATGCGATTGATGTCAGTTCGTTTGGGCATGTGGCGCCTTTTTGTCTAGCATCATTTTTATGAAACGATCAAATAGATAGCCGATGTCGTGCGGTCCCGGACTGGCTTCTGGGTGGCCTTGGAAGGAGAATGCGGGCACGTCGGTGCGGGCGATTCCCTGTAATGAACCGTCGAATAGCGACACATGCGTGGGTTGGAGGTTGGTCGGCAAGGTGCCGTCATCCACCGCGAAGCCGTGGTTCTGGCTGGTGATGAGCACTTGCCCGGTCTGCAGATCCTTGACCGGATGGTTGGCGCCGTGGTGGCCGAATTTCATTTTCAATGTTTTGGCGCCAGAGGCCAGAGCCAGTAACTGGTGTCCCAAACAGATGCCGAAGATTGGCACGCCGGTGACAAGAATGTCGCGGATCGCCGATATGGCGTAATCGCAAGGTTCCGGGTCGCCAGGGCCATTCGACAGAAACACGCCATCCGGCTGGAGGGCGAGAATGTCCGCGGCGGCGGTCTGGGCGGGCACGACGGTCACACGGCAGCCGCGCGCGGCCAGCAGGCGCAGAATATTGTGCTTGACGCCGAAATCGCAGGCCACGACATGAAATTTCGCCGCCGCCGGCGCCTGATATCCGTCGAGTTCCCATGCCCCGCCATCCCATGCGTAGGGAGCGGAGGCGCTCACCACCTTGGCGAGATCCATGCCGGCAAGACCCGGGAAGGCGCGCGCTTCGTTCACGGCGGCTTGTTCATCGACATTTCGTGCCATGATGCAACCGGCTTGAGCGCCTTTTTCACGCAGAATGCGGGTTAGCTTGCGCGTGTCAATGCCGGCGATGGCCACAATCCCGTGTTGCTGAAGATAGGCGGGCAGGGTTTCTTGCAACCGCCAGTTTTCGGCGCGCACCGGGAGGTCGCGTATGACCAGGCCAGCGGCATGGTTGCCGCGCGATTCGAAGTCTTCCGCATTGCAGCCCACATTGCCGATGTGTGGGTACGTAAGGGTGACGATCTGTCGGCAATACGAGGGATCGGTCAGGATCTCCTGGTAGCCGGTCATCGCCGTATTGAACACAACCTCGCCGTTGGTATGGCCTTCGGCGCCGATTGCGTGGCCGCGGAAAATCGTGCCGTCAGCCAATGCGAGTATCGCGGGCGGAAGAGTGGGTAACAAGGACACAAAAGACTCCTGTAGGTGTCGCATTTGACTGCGTGAGCTGTCCGAGCTTCAGATATGCAAAAGCGGGATGGGCGTGCAGCCCTCCCGCTCGTATCGTTGCAAGCCTGCGGATTATACCGGACAGGGGCCTCTTTTTTAACCACTTCCCGCATCTCGCGAGCTTTCTCGCGCGGGTGCGGTGGCGACAAGTCCGCGTAGCGAGCCGTTACCGAAGCTGCTTTTCGCGCCAAAAGCGCTCGATTTCCGGTTTGATTCGTGCCATTTCCTTGATCAAAGCAGTAGCCAGTTCTTTGTAGCACGGCCAGTCGGCTTGTCCGAGACCGGGTTTGATGGCCTGTTCCAGTTCAAGGGCCATTCGCCTGGCTTTTTCGGCACGAAACATCGCCAGCAGGCTTTTCACCGTATGTGCGGTGATCGACAGTTTCGCTCCGTCGTGCGCGTCGATCGCCGCTTTGATCTGCTCCAGATGGCCGTCCCATTCCCTGAGGAGCACGCCTGCCATTGCGAGCAGTAAGTCTTGATCACCCAGGTCGCGAGCGGCGGCCGCCAAATCAAGCGAGGTGATCGCCACCGTGACATCGGACACCGTCGGCTGGGAATTGTTATCAACTTGCCTGTCCAGGCAGCGATCAATGGTTGCATAAAGATCGCGTGGATTGATCGGTTTGGCGATGTAATCGTTCATTCCGGCTTGTAAACAGCGGTCACGATCACTCGCCATGGCGTTGGCGGTCATGGCGATGATTACCGTGGCATTGAATTGACGCGAAACCACCCAGCTGCGTCGCATTTCTCGCGCCCGGATCGCTTCGGTTGCCTCGATGCCGCCCATTACCGGCATTTGCATGTCCATCAGAATAAGGTCGAACTCCTTCTCCTCGAAGCGTTCGATGGCTTCGGCGCCGTTGTTGGCCAGTGTGACGTGGTAGCCGCGTTTGTCCAGGAGACGTTTTGCCAGTTCCTGGTTTACAGGGTTGTCTTCAACCAACAAGACCTTGATCTGGCTGCCTGTATTTTCCGGCTCGCAGAGGATGTCTATGGGTGCCAGCAGTGCGTCATCATGTGTCGTTGCCGGAGCGGAGAGCAGCTTGAGGGCTTCCAGCAGATCGTCCGGGGAGATCGGCTTGACGAGGTGTGTGCCATTTTCGATATCGCGTAGCCGCACCATGTCTTCGCGTTGCTGTTCCGTTGTCAAGAGAACGATCAATTTTTCCGGGCAAGCACCACGGCGCCAGGATTCCGCCATCTGTATTCCGCCTGGCGCGGGAATCAAGGCGTCGATGAAGACATAATCAAACGGAAACCCGACAGATCGCGATTTTTCGATTGTTTGTAAGGCTTTTGGTGTGTCCTTGACGATCGATGGTTCTATCCCAAGCGTGGTCAACAAGGCGGCGATCTGAGCGGCGAGCGATGGATGCGCTGCGAGAAGCAGGGCGCGTTGTCCCCGATATTGCGTGGGCGGTTTTCCTTCCGCCGCACTTGCCTCGAACCCGAAACGACTAGTGAAATAGAAACAGGACCCTTGGCCTTCGACGCTTTCCAGCCACAAGCGACCGCCCATCATCTGCACGAGGTGCGTGCAGATGGTAAGCCCCAAACCCGTGCCGCCAAAGCGGCGGGTTGTCGAATCGTCCGCCTGTGAAAACGCTTCGAAGATGATGTTTTGTCGCTCGGCGGGGATGCCTATGCCGGTGTCACGAATGGCGAAACGGACGATGGCGGTTGTGGCGTTGCTTTTTTCTGCCGAAACGCTGACAGTTATTTCGCCATGCGCGGTGAATTTGATGGCGTTCCCGAGCAAATTGCCGATGACTTGTCGCAGCCGCGTCGGGTCTCCGAGCACACGGTTTGGAACGTCCGGCGCGATCGAAACCAGTACTTCCAATCCTTTGTTGTGAGCCGTGACGGATTGCGTGCGGGTTGCTTCGAAGACCAGGTGGGACAGATTGAACGGAACCTCTTCGAAGTGAAGTTTTCCGGCTTCGATCTTTGAAAAATCGAGAATGTCGTTAACGATGGCCAGCAAGGACTCGGCTGACGACTTGACCGTTTTCAAGTAGTGTTTCTGTTCGGCATCGAGTTGGGTGTCCAGCGCGAGTTCGGTCATGCCGATGATGCCATTCATCGGCGTTCGTATCTCGTGACTCATGTTCGCCAGGAAATTCCCGCGTGCCCGGTTCGCCGCTTCCGCCGATTCCTTGGCCATCAACGCCATTTCCTCGGTTTGCTTGAATTCGGAGATGTTTCGCTGCAGCACGATGACGTGCCAGGGCTGACCGCCAGGGTCTCGGTTGGAAATCCTGCCTTTCAGCAACAGCCAACGCCATTTTCCCGCCTTGTCGCGAAGGCGGCAGGTGGCTTGAAACAGTGGTGTGCTGCCTTGGGCGTGCGCGCCGATCGCCGCGTCAAGCGACTTCAGATCGTCGGGATGCACCAGGCCGCGCCACGTGGCGAGCGTGTCGCCGAGTTCTTCACGGGTGTAGCCGAGAAGGGCTTTCCAGCCTCGACCGGACTCGATACGGCCGTTGAGTAGATTCCAATCGGAAAACGCGTCGCCGGACAATTCGGTTTGCAGTCCCTGCAGGCGCGCGTAATGGGAAAGCAGTTGTTCGGCTCCCACGAGAATGCCGGTGACCGTGGTGGACAACTCGGGTTCGCGTTCGGCAAGCGACGTCAGCGATTGATCGAGACGGCGTTCGGCATCCTTGCCAAGAATGCCGGCGAGTTTCCGGGCCAGCAGTGGGATCGATACGGCCAAGATTCAGCTACCGTTCTGGAAGGGCTGTTTAACGCAGGCCAAGGACGTCTTGCATGTCGAACAAACCGGATTCCTTGCTCGACAGGAAGTGGGCGGCGCGAAGGCTCCCCAAGGCGTAGGGCAGCCGACTGCTTGCCTTGTGGCCAATCTCGACGCGCTCGCCGAGACCGCAGTACATTACATTGTGATCGCCGACGATGTCGCCTCCGCGCACCGTCGAAAAACCGATCGTCGTTGCTTGGCGTTCGCCCGTAACGCCTTCCCGACCATAGATCGCGCAGGTCTTGAGGTCGCGCCCAAGGGCCTGTGCGACGACTTCGCCCATGCGTAGCGCCGTCCCCGATGGTGCATCGATCTTGTGTCGATGGTGAGCCTCGACGATTTCGATATCGTAGCCCTCGCACATGATCCGCGACGCCAGATCAAGAAGCTTGAAAACGACATTGACGCCGACACTCATGTTCGGTGCGAAAACGACCGGTATTTCTCGGGCGATGGCGGCGATCGTTTGTTGACCGACGACATCGAAACCCGTGGTGCCGATGACCATTGCCTTGCCATGGCGGCGACAGGCATCGAGGTGCCGCAAGGTGCCATGCGGGCGCGTGAAGTCGATCAGACAGTCGGCGCTGGCGATGGCCGCGTCGTAATCGGAGGTGATCTCGACACCACACGCCATGCCGCATGGTTCGCCAGCGTCCTTGCCCAACATCGGCGTTTCCGCCTGGTCGAACGCCGCCGCCAATGTCGCGCCGGCATCGTCTTTCAGCGTGGCTTCGACCAGCATGCGGCCCATTCGGCCGCCGGCACCCGCGATGGCAATTTTCAGTCCTTTCATCTCAGAATCCTATTTTTTCCAGCAGTTTGCCGAAAAATCCGCGCTCGTCGTCGGGGGGGAGGGTGACGCTTCCGTCAGCAGGCAGTGAACCCAGATCGATTTCCCGATTGCGGTTTTCTGAAACGGCGAGCGGTTTGTGGCTGTCCGCTGGGGTGACATCTCCGGCCACCCTGGCCAGTTTGTCGTCGGGTCCGAAAAATACCGAAAACAAACGCGACTCCACTTCGCCAGTGCGACCTTTTTTCAGGCGATAGGCATAGTCCCATCGATTGGCGTGAAACATGTCCGTCAAGACCGGTGTGCCGAGAATGAAGCGTACTTGGTCTTTCGACAATCCAGGGCGAAGTTGAGAAACCATTTCCTGGGTCAGAACATTACCTTGCTGCACGTCGATCCGGTATTCGGTGACGATGCGCGGCACTGAAGAACACGCGGTGAGCGTCCATAGGACAAGGATGCTCGCGGCGGACCGTTGAAAAACGATTTTCAATCCGGAAAACAAGGAGATGCGATGAAAGGATGACATGTGTTGCATAAGGAGGCACTAAGGAGCACTAGGGAGTCGGTGGCCGGGAGCGCCTGTACGGCACGTCAATCGGCGAGGGGATCGATCAACGTTTCGCACACCTACCACGCAGCCGTCTTCAAGGGTATATCATAACCGAAAAATTGCACCATCCATTTTTCAGCCGACGCAAGGACTCCGATGAGCAACTCCGATGACCTGAATAGCTTGGGGCTGAAAGCCACGCTGCCGCGACTCCGAATTCTGGCTCTATTTGAAAAAACAGAGGTTCGTCATTTGACGGCGGAGGATGTCTATCGTCAATTGCTGGCCGAGAATCTGGACATTGGATTGGCCACGGTTTACCGCGTTTTGACGCAGTTCGAGCAGGCCGGCCTTTTGGAACGGCATTATTTCGAGTCGGGGAAGGCGGTTTTCGAATTGAGTGCCGGGCAGCATCATGACCATCTGGTATGCATCGATTGCGGCCGGGTCGAGGAGTTTTACGATGCCGAGATCGAAAATCGGCAAACGACAATCGCCAGGGAGCGCGGTTTCGTGATCCGCGAGCATGCACTTTATTTGTACGCTGAATGCGCTAATTCCGAGTGTCCTCATCGCGGCGGTTTGACGAAGAGTCCTGGCGAGCGCATCAAGATGCCGCCAGAGGTGTGACGCGCGGCTTCTCGATCAAGAAGTGTGGCGCAAGGAAAGGTGCGGCGTAAGCCTTTGAACTAGCGCGCCATTGCCGAGGCGGGAACGAACAACGCCGGGTCGACCATCGCGCTGTTCAAAATCACGCTCCAGTGCAGGTGCGGTCCCGTGGCGCGGCCGGTCATTCCCACCAGGCCAAGTCGCTGGCTTTTGTTTACGGTGTCGCCGACCGCCACGTCGATGCGATCAAGGTGGCAATACATGCTGATCAGACCGTTGCCGTGATCGACGAAAACCGTCTTGCCGTTGAAGAAGTAATCCCCGACGTTAAGGACCACCCCCCGCGCGGTGGCCGTGACCGCCGAGCCATGTGGAGCGGCAATGTCGAATCCGGCGTGCGGGGAGCGCGCCTCGCCGTTAAAGAAACGTCGGACGCCAAAACGTCCCGACAGACGTCCCTTGGCGGGTAGCGCGAAGCGGGTATCGGTATCATCGGTGTCGCGCCAATGGGTCTTGAGTTTTTTTATTTCCGCTATTTCAAGCGCGATACGGGCGAGATCGGTGTCGGACGGCTGTACCTTGCCGGTGTCCTTGAGGGTAATGCGTTGCTCGGGGTACTGTTTGGTGTCGACCGTGAAGGGGAGACGGCGAGTGTCGCCTAAATGGTGAACGCGCAATTCCTGCGGCCCGGGAGCGGTATCCAGGGCTAAGCCGACAATGGCAAGCCACTGTCCTCCCTCCTCGATCACCAGCACTCGTTGATCGCCTAGCCACGCTTGCGGAGGTGCCTTCCTTTCTCCGGTAACCGGTGCGACGACAATCCGTGCCACGCCGCCTGGAACGTGGCTTGACCGCGGCAAGGGGGCTTCTTGCATGGCGGCGGTCGGTTGCGCCAACGCAAACAGCATGGCAGTAAAAAAAAGGGCGACGCGGCCGCAGAATTTCATGGTCTTTAGAGCGAGGCGGCGCTAAAGGTATCGCATTGGCGGATGTCGCCACTGTCCATGCCGCGTTTGAACCAGCGAACGCGTTGTTCGGAAGAACCATGCGTGAACGATTCGGGAACTACCTGTCCTTGCGCTTGACGTTGCAGGCGGTCGTCGCCAATCGCCGAGGCGGCGGTCAGCGCCTGCTCCATCTCACCCGGTTCGAGCATTTTTTTCATGCTGTCTGCGCGATGACCCCAGACGCCGGCGAAACAGTCGGCCTGCAATTCGAGCCGTACGGATAATGCGTTGGCGGCGGCGCGATTGCCGCCACGTTGCTGTGCCGCATGTACTTTATCGGAGATGCCGAGCAGGTTTTGCACGTGATGACCGACTTCGTGCGCGATTACATAGGCTTGAGCGAATTCGCCGGGGGCATGAAAGCGCTCCTTGAGATCGCGATAAAAAGCCAGATCGATATAGACTTTGCAATCGGACGGACAATAAAACGGTCCCATTGCCGAACTGCCGGTACCGCAGGCGGTGGGCGTCGCACCGGTGAAAAGTACCAGTTTCGGTTCCTGGTAGCGGCGCCCGGCATCCTGGAAAACCATTTGCCAGGTTTGCTCCGTGCTGCCTAGCACCTTGGCGACGAAGGTGGCCATCTCGTCGTTGGCGGGGGGCTTGTGGGCCGGTTGACTGGTGGTCTGGCGGCTGCTGGTGTTGGAAGCCAGTCCAAGTATCACCGAGGGATCGATGCCGAAGAAATAGCTCGCCGCCAGCGCGACAACCACCGTGCCGACGCCGATGCCACCGCGCCCTATGCCGCCGCCGCGCCGGTCTTCCACGTTTTCGCTGGCGCTTTGATCATCCAGACGCATGTTTGCTCCTTGGAATGTTTTTCGCGTGGGCGATGTTAACAGAGCGACGCGGAATTTGCATTTTCCAGCCGTTTGGCAATGGCGAACCGTTCACGACGCATCGATTAATTTTTCGTGCTTCTCTGTCACGGACGGTGTGCCGTTTGACCTCGCAACCATTGTTCGAGCATGGTCAGAATCCAGACCATCTCGCCGTAATAGCCGGGGTGTTCGGGCAGATGCCGGGCGATCAGGGTGTCGGTAAAGTCGCGGCGTACGATGCCGCGCGTCGCCAGACTGTTCAGCGAATCCGCCGCGAGCCGCATCAGTGCCGGATTGCGCGTCGCCCAGACGCCAAAGGGTAGACCGAATCCTTTCTTTTTCTTGGTGATGATGTCGTCGGGCAAAAAACCGCGCAGCGCTTCCTTGAAAAACCAGCGCAGTTTGAAGCGGCGGAGTTTCCAGTTGGGCGGCAAGGCCATCGAAAAATCGGTCAGGCCGTCGGACAGCAAGGGGTAGGCGACGTCAATGCCGGCCATTTGCGTTGCGCCACGCACTTTGGGCAAGTCGCTATCGGCCAGGGTGTAGCGCCAGTCGAAAGCGAGCATGCGATTGATCAGGCTGGGCGCCTGGCATTCGTTCCACGTTTCTTGCATGTGTTTCGACGGTCCCGCCAAATCGATTTGCGCCAGCAATTCCGGGGTCAGCACATTGGCCGGGTTGAGTTGCATGATCAGATTGAAGGTTTGCAGACGATCCGGCATCGGCACCCGCGAGTGGCGTACGTAACCCGTCGCCTGCCGCAACCCGGGAATCCGCCGCAGGGGACTGGCATCGACGCACATCGGTTCGATCATCCGCCGCAGGCCACCTGGAAGGGTCTGGTAGAACTCGAATACCCGTTGCGTGGCATAGCGGGAATTGCCTCCGAACAACTCGTCGCCGCCATCGCCCGCCAGCAGCTTGCTGCAACCGTCGGTCTGGGCAATCTTGGCGCAGTAATAGGCGGGCAGCGCGGAGGAGTTGCCGAACGGTTGATCGTGGTGCTGGGCGACGGCAGGGATGCTGTCGAGGAGGTCGTTCGGGGTGACGTAATACTCGTGGTGTTCGCAGGCGAAGTGCTTGGCGGCGATGCGGGCATACGCCATTTCGTCGTAGCCTTCGGCGTCGAAGCCGATCGAGTACACCGGCGCTGCGGTGCCGGTGACCTGGCAAAGCATGCCGGCGACGGTGGAACTGTCGGTGCCGCCGGAGAGGAAGGCGCCTACTCGCCGGTGACCCTCGATTTCCGTCGCAACGGCATCGCGAATCAGATGGCGAAAGGCGTCGCGCGCGATCGGGAACGGTTGGCGGTGGCGCTCGTTGAAACGCAGGGGCCAATGGCGGTTTTCCCGCACCCCGCGCCGGTCGATGAACAGGCTGTGCGCGGCCGGTAGCCGTCGCACTTCGCGGAAAATCGTGCGCGGCGCGGGAATCATGTGGAAATAGAGGTAGTCGAAGATCGCTTGCGAATCGAGATCGTCACCGCGTCCCGGCACGCAGTCGGCGCGGTCGGAAAACGCCAGCGTCCGGCCATCGGTGCGGTAGCACAACGTTTCGATCGCGAAGCGGTCCACGGCGAGAAATACGCCGCCGAGCGACGTGTCGACCACCGCGAACGCGTAGGCGCCGCGCAGGTGCGAGCACACCTCCCGGCCGTGGCGGCGCCACGCCTGGAGAAGTCCAGCCGCGGTGCCGGAAGCACGCGCGGCGGCGCCCGCTTCGCTATCGGCGAATCGTGGGGAGCCCAGCGACACGCACAAGCCGGATTCGTCACGCGCGGTCCGCGCGCCGCGCCAAGCGAGCGTGTCGAGCATTCCTGGGGCCGATTGTGGGTCAAACAAACGTGCCAGTTCAATCTGGCCGGACAATTTATCTTTCATCAGCGATCTCGATCTGCGTTTTTCGGCGCGTTGCGCCATCCTGGCCGAACCAAGGACGTTTTCGTGAAATCCTTTGGAACTTTTCGTGGAAACAAGGCAATGGTTTCGCTACGCTTGGCAAGTATTGGTGCGTTGTCCGGGAAGGCGAGTTGTTGCCTGGTCGATGGATAACGGCAAGGCCATGTTTCGCCAAGGTGGTCGGATGCGATTGGTCGAATGGCTGAGCTTTGTGTTTTCAGCGGCGGGAATTCTATAGAAAAAGGATTCGGCTCGGTGAAGCGTGTGGAATCTGCCGGCATGGCGGGCGGCGACTTGATCAAGCGAAAAGGTCGATCGCCGTGCCCGAGGCAGGCGCTTCAGCAGTAGCCGAGCCGGAATAAGTGCTTTGCAGGCGGTTAACGTTGGCGGGTTTGTCGTTGTCAGCGTTTTGTACCCCGCCAGTGTTTTTTTGCTGGATGGCGCGCTCGATGATCGCCTGGAGGGCCATTCGCGCGGCCAGTGCGGCGACTTGACGATCCTGTGGCGACGGGTTCGGCGGGGGCGAGCGCGGCAGCCTTGATCCGCGTCGCTTTATCGATGGTTTCGTCGGGGCTGCGACCCGGCGACGCGTCGATCGCCACTTCGCCGCCGACGGCGTAGCGCTGTCCGTCCGGTCCTGTTTCGTAGTTGAAGTTCGCGCCGCTCTTGACCAGACTGCCGCCGGCCGCGACGTGGGCCATTTCGTGGGCGCGTACCCGACGGTCCGTCTGTTTAAGAGCATTGACCTTTTGCCGATCGGCTTCCGACAGTTCGCTTTCGGTACGTTTTTTCGGCGAGGTGTTTTCGGTTGTGTTCTCGGTGCGCGCGCCAGCGCCGCCCGTCGTTTCGCGTGTTGTGGCGGCGCGGGTCGGAACGTATGTGGACGATGTGCCTGTCGGCGACAGGCTACCGATCATTTCATGGCTTCCGGACTCGATTCGGTGCTTGTTTCACAAAGCCGGTACGGGGTCGGCTAGGGCAAAAAAACGTTCGGTTCAAGCGGTGACCCGTAGCTCTCGGGACGTGGGTTCGGCGGAGCTTGCGGCGTTGCTTTGAAACAGTCGCAGGGCTTGACCGACGCGGGACGACTGTTCCGTGGTTGAAGCGGTGTTTTCGACGGCGCTGGTGGCGGCTTTTATCGTTGACACGGGTTTTTCCGTTGCGGTCGGGCGTGGCGTGGCGCTGTTGCCGCTGGTGTCCGCGGCGGCTTTCAGGCGATCGTTCGCGGCTAGGTCGCGGGCGGCGGCACTGATTTGGACGCTGGCGCTAGGCGTTGCCGCCGCCGGGCGTTCGACCGCTCGGTTTGCGTTCGATTCGATTCGGTTGGCGGTTTCCGGACGTCGAACGGTGAGGGCTTGCGCGTTCTGCGCGGTGGACAGCGTGTTGGTCGAGTCGATCATGATTTTCTTCTCCTGGGCGGACTGAATTGACCGGCTGTTATCCAGAGTCTGGACCCGACATGTCGCCGGCGGTCATTTCGCGGACATGCTTAACACGCAGTATAAGTGGCGAAATCGAGTGCCGCCGGTTGAATTTGAGCATTCAAATCGTGCCGGCGTCTTTCAAGGCGGTAATCACTACGTCGGTGTAGCCAAGGCGTCGCAGCGTCTCGCTGGTATGGGCGCCCAGCGCCGGTCCAAGCCAATCGGTGCCGCCGGGCGTTTCGGAGAGTTTGGGAACGATGCCGGGGATTTTGAACGTTTTGCCGTCTGGCAGCGTTGCCGTTTCGAGCATCTGCCGTGCCAGATACTGCGGATCGGCGAAGATGTCGGCGACCGAGTACACCCGCGAGGCAGGCACCTCGGCAGCGGCCAGCACGTGCAACACCTCGCTTTCGTCGTGCGCGGCCGTCCAGGCGCTGATCGCGGCGTACAGTTCTTCCCGTCGCGAATCACGTCCAGCATTGTCGGCCAGTTGGGCGTCGTGGGCCAGATCGTCGCGGTCGATGGCCAGCATCAGCCGCTTGAAGATGGCGTCGCCGTTGCCACCAATGGCGACATGCTTGCCGTCTCGGGTGGTATGCGTGCTCGAAGGGGTGATGCCGGGCATGATGTTGCCGGTGCGTTCGCGAATGAAGCCGAAAACGTCGAATTCGGGGACCAGCGACTCCATCATCGCAAAAACCGCTTCGTAAAGCGCGACATCGACCACCTGACCCTGGCCGCTTCTGTCCTTGTGACGCAGCGCCATCAACACGCCGATCACGCCCCACAGGGCGGCGATCGAATCGCCGATCGAAATACCGGTCTTGACGGGCGGGCGATCCGGAAAACCCGTGACGTAACGCAATCCGCCCATCGATTCGCCGATGGCGCCAAATCCCGGTTGTTGTGCCAGCGGCCCACTCTGCCCGAAACCGGACAGACGGAGCATGACCAGTCCGGGGTTTAGTGCCGATAGTGTGTTCCAGCCCAGCCCGAGTTTTTCGAGAACACCGGGGCGAAAATTCTCGACGACGACGTCGGCATCCGCCACCAGCTTTTCAACGATCTCGCGACCGGCCGGATGCTTGAGGTTGACCGTCACCGATTTTTTGTTGCGCGATTGCACGAACCACCACAAGGACGTGCCTTGGTACAGTTTGCGCCATTTTCGCAAGGGGTCGCCACCGTCCGGCGATTCGATCTTGATCACCTCGGCGCCGAATTCGGCCAGGATGCGTGCGGCGAAGGGGCCGGCGATCAAGCTGCCGAGTTCGACGACCTTCAGGCCGGTCAGCGGTTTAGTCGATGAGGTCATGAGGTATTCAGAAATTCAGAAGTGCATGTGCATTGTTCAAGCCAGGGATGGCGCGGTCTCACCGCGAGCGGGCATTACCGATCGCCTGAGTGGCGGTCAGATCGTCCGCCAACCGTTGCCAAAGCACAAAGCCCCCTTGCGGGGGCCTTGTCGTCAGTTTGCCAGCGGCACGGCAGGCGGCTTACATCCGTTCGATCATGGCATCGCCGAAGGCCGAGCACGAAACCTCGGTGGCGCCCTCCATCAGGCGGGCGAAGTCGTAGGTCACGACCTTGTCGCCGATGGCGGCTTCCATGGCCTTGATGATCAAGTCGGCGGCTTCGATCCAGCCCAGATGACGCAGCATCATTTCGGCCGAGAGGATCAGCGAGCCGGGATTGACCTTGTCGAGACCGGCGTATTTCGGCGCGGTGCCGTGCGTGGCTTCGAAGCACGCATACTGGTCGGAGATGTTGGCGCCCGGGGCGATGCCGATGCCGCCGACCTGCGCCGCCAGTGCGTCGGAAATGTAGTCGCCGTTCAGGTTGGTGGTGCAGATCACGTCGTATTCCGCCGGGCGCAGCAGGATCTGCTGCAGGAAGGCGTCGGCGATCGAATCCTTGATCACGATGCCGTTCGGCAGCTTGAGCCACGGTCCGCCGTCGATTTCCACGCCACCGAACTCGTTTTTGGCCAGGCCGTAAGACCAGTCACGGAAACTGCCTTCCGTGAACTTCATGATGTTGCCTTTGTGCACGATGGTGACCGACTTGCGCTTGTTGGCGATGGCGTATTTGATGGCCGCGCGCACCAGGCGCTCGGTGCCCTCCTTGGAAATCGGCTTGATGCCGATGCCGGACGATTCCGGGAAGCGGATTTTCTTGACGCCCATTTCGTCACGCAGGAACTTGATGACTTTCTGGCAACCTTCGGAGCCGGACTCCCACTCGATGCCGGCGTAAATGTCCTCGGTGTTCTCGCGGAAGATCACCATATTGGTTTTGGAAGGGTCCTTGAGCGGCGAGGGAACGCCCCGGAAGTACTGAATCGGGCGCACGCACTGGTAAAGATCGAGTTCCTGACGCAAGGCGACATTCAGGGAGCGGATGCCGCCGCCGACCGGCGTGGTCATCGGACCCTTGATCGAAACGGAGTATTCCTTGAGCGTGTCGAGCGTTTCCTTTGACAGCCACACGTCCGAACCGTACATCTGGGTTGATTTCTCGCCGGCGTAAACTTCCATCCAGTGAATTTTCTTCGCCCCGCCGTAAGCCTTGGCCACGGCCGCGTCGACGACCTTGATCATCACCGGTGTGATGTCGATGCCGATGCCGTCGCCTTCGATGAACGGAATAATCGGGTTGTCGGGGAAAGCTTGCCCGGGAACAATTTTCTGGCCGCCTTGCGGGACTTTGATCAGACTTTCGCTCATGCCAACTCCATGTAGTGTGGTGGTATCCGATTCGGGTGCCAGCACCGGCGTCCGGCGGCGCCGTGTTCCAGCGCGGTGCCTACGGATCGGGCGGTGCTGTGTACGTGGGCACGAGGGATCTGTCCGAAGCAAATTCTCTGCGCCACCACAGATAATTATGTCTGAAATACCCGCGCTCTACCAGCACATTCAGGACTATCCCGGGCGCTTTCCATTGGCGAGAAGGCGGTTCGCGACATCGTCGGTCGGCGTGTCGCAAGGGCGGCAAATGCTAAAATCATTGCCCAATCCACCAAAACAGGCATGCCCCGTCCATCATGGATATTTCGACCGTTGAAAACCCCTCGGCGCAGCGTATCGCTGTGGCGATGATCGATGGCTTCAATCGACATTATCGACTGATCAGACGTTATGGTCAGGACGCCAAATTGCTTTTCGAAAGTGCGGACTGGAAAGGCGTACATGCGGCCGTGCGCAGACGTATTCGATCCTACGACGATCGCGTCAGTGAGACGGCGGAATTGCTGTGCGCCAATTTCAACGCGGCGCAACTCGATGATGTCACTTGGCAACAACTGAAGCTTTACTACATCGGATTGTTGATCAATCACAAGCAACCCGAGCTTGCCGAGACCTTTTTCAACACTGTCTGCTCCAAAATTCTGCATCGCACTTACTTCAACAACGATTACATTTTTGCCCGGCCGGCGGTATCGACCGAATACATTCAATCGTACCCGCCCACCTATCGGAGCTATTACCCGGCGAATGGCGGTCTGCGCGACGCGATTCGGCAGATCATTCTCGATTTCGATTGGCAACGTCCTTTCGCGGACCTCGACCGGGACATCGATTTCATCTTGCGCACCGCCTTGAAGCGTCTGGGGGAATGGCCGAAAGCGGAAGCCAACGCGCAGATTCAAGTGCTGCATTCCGCCTTCTATCGCAACAAGGGCGCCTACATTTTCGGCAAGGCGATCAACGGTCACGACGAAATGCCTTTCGCCATTCCGGTGCTGCATACCCCGACGGGAGCGCTGACGGTCGATACCATCCTGCTTGATCGTTGGTTGATCAGTGTGCTGTTTTCACTGTCGCGAGCGTATTTCATGGTGGACATGGAGGTGCCGTCGGCCTATGTGAAGTTTTTGCAAAGCATCATGCCGAACAAGCCCGCTTCCGAGATCTACACCATGCTCGGACTTGGCAAGCAGGGCAAGACGCTGTTTTTCCGCGATCTCAAGCATCACCTTCGCCATTCCGAGGACCAGTTCATCATCGCGCCGGGTATCGCCGGGCTGGTGATGCTGGTGTTCACGCTGCCGTCGTATCCGTATGTGTTCAAGATGATCAAGGACGTTTTCGGCGCCTCCAAGGAAATGGATCGCGCCACCGTCAAGCGCAAGTACTTGTTGGTGAAGCAGGTGGACCGCGTGGGCCGGATGGCCGACACCCTGGAGTTCTCGCATGTCGCTTTGCCGAAGCAGCGCTTCTCGGCGGAGCTGATCGACGCCCTGCACCGATTGGCGCCGTCGCTGGTGGAAGAAGATGGCGACGATCTGGTGATCAAACACCTGTACATCGAGCGCCGCCTGACGCCGCTCAACCTTTATCTCGATTCGGCGACGCCGGAACAGATCGATCACGCGGTGTTCGAATACGGTAGCGCCATTCGCGAACTGGCCAGCGCCAATATTTTCCCTGGAGACATGTTGTGGAAGAATTTTGGCGTCACGCGCTATAACCGCGTCGTTTTTTACGACTATGACGAAATCGAGTACATGACCGACACCAACTTCCGGGTCATTCCCGAAGCGCCGTATCCAGAAATGGAGATGTCCGGCGAACCGTGGTATTCGGTCGGCAAGCACGATGTTTTTCCGGAAGAATTCGCCAGTTTTCTTCTTGGCTCGCCGAAAGTGCGTTCCGCCTTTCTCAAATACCATCGCGATTTGTTGAAGGTGTCGTTTTGGCAGGGAACCCAGGAAAAAATCCGGGCTGGCTATGTCGACGATTTTTTTCCGTATCCCGAGGAACTTCGTTTCTGCCGTACTTTCGCCGCGACCTGAGATCTGGCCGGCGTCGCCGCGACGGTGGCGACGCCGCTCGGTGGCGCACAGACATCCCCGGCTATCATCGGCTTCATTCTTGTCAGGACATCACACATGGGCAATCGTCTTTCAAAAATCGTTACCCGTACCGGCGATGCCGGGACCACCGGCCTTGGCGACGGTTCGCGGGTCGCCAAGGATTGTCTGCGGATCGAAACCATGGGGCAGGTCGATGAACTCAATTCGACGATCGGTCTGTTGCTGACCGAGGAAATGCCGGACGCCGTCCGGCGGGCCTTGACCGGCATCCAGCACGATCTTTTCGATCTGGGCGGCGAACTGTGCATCCCGGGGACGAGCATGATCAGCGAGACGCAAGTCGTTCATCTCGAGTCCCTGGTCGGGGAATTCAATGCCGCGCTCAGTCCGCTCAAGGATTTCATTCTGCCCGGTGGCTGTCGGGCAGCCGCGGTTGCGCATCTGGCGCGGACGGTCTGTCGACGCGCCGAGCGCCATGTCGTCCATCTGGCGAACACGGAAACGGTGTCCGATTTCGCTCGCAAGTATCTGAACAGGTTGTCGGATTTGTTGTTCGTGCTGGCACGCGCGCTGAACAAGGCCGCTGGACGTGACGATGTGTTATGGGTGCACGGCAGCCGTCGCGACGGCGCTTGAGGCTATAGCTGGCGGCCTGCCTGCGCCGCCAGTTGTGCGATACCAAACAGCAGCAGTAACCAGAGGCCGGTTGCCAGAGCGCTTTTCAGGCGACTGCAACCGAAACCGTGACGGAAAGCCGCCCAGGCGACAACGGTCCACGCCGTCGTCGCCGCCCATGCCAGGCAACTCAGGAAGAACATCGCCGCCGCCGCGCCGTGCAGCGTGGACTCCATTAGCGCCCGTGCTTCGTTCAGGCGTTGCGGGAACGGGGCATCGCTCCGAATGATCGATAAATAATCGGTAAAGGCGTCCGGCGCCACCAATTGCACACCCATCACCGCCAGCAGGGCGCCAGCGGAGAAACCGATCCAGTGGCCGGCGTAGATGTACGCACCGATCAGTGTGACCTGCCGGAATTCGACGCGCACACCGACGGCACGCCATGCCAGGGTCAGCACCGCGACCAGCAGCGTGAGCGTCAGTACGCCGAGGATGAGTCCGGCGGCGGTCCATTCCAGCAACGACCCGGTGCCGATGCCCAGCAAAAAGCTCAAGTTGCCCAAGGTCAGCGCGGTGAGCAGAAAGGTGAACGCGCGCACGTGGTCGAGGGCATGTCCGGTTTGCTGCCTGGCGATCAGGCGGGTCGGATGAGCGGCCAGTTCAAGCAGATCGAGCGCCAGCCTGGCGAACAGGCCGATGTGTCCGTCGCCCATGCCGATGGAACCGGGCAGCGGCTGCTCGGATTCAATGGCGAAGCGCGCGTGCAGCATGCCTATCAGGCGGTCGACGTCGTAATTCCAGCGTGTTTCCGACAATTCCGTCGCCTGGCAGCGGGCGAACTCGGCCAGCGATGGCGGCAGTTGGTTTGCCGCAGGCATCGTCGCGCCTTCCACCAGCACCGGAATGAGCGGCACGCCACTGGCGAGCGCCGATTCGATTTCCAGGCGCACGAAATCGGCGGCGTCGTCCAGGCGGCGTTGACCGCTGGCTTGGCGGGCGTCGAGCCAATCCGGCCCGATGATCACCAGCACGACGACCGATAAGCCGATGGCGCGCCGGATGGCTTCGGCGAAATCGTCGCCGACGACGATGGAGTCGCGATCCAGAAAGACGCGTGCCGAGCCGAAATGCGCGCTCAGGCGGTCGCCGAGACGGCCGGTGGCGCTCTGGCTGTCTCGCCGGCGGTAGGAAAGAAAGATGTCGGACATGGTTCTCCTGCTGTCGGATGCCGCGCGTTCGAACAGTGGCGAGAGGCTCGCCAACCGGCAGACTAACCCGAAAATTGCCGCCGGGCGACGCCAGCGATCGAATACCGCCTTGGCGGCGCGTATTTTCGACTTGACTCCGGCGACAGGAACAGGCTAAAACAATGCGTGTGTTGCTGTTTCACGGTTCTCGCCGACGGTTGTCGGCGCCGCTCCTGACGTGTTTTTGAAGAGGATGACTCAATGAATAAACTGCATCGATCCGCCGTTATCGCCATTACCGCTCTGGCCATGGCCGGCTGCAACACCGCGCCGTCGCGGCCGGAAGCCGGGCCGGGAGGCTGCAAGCCGTTGGGCGGTGAAAGCTCAAGAAACAGCAACACCACCAATGCGGCCATTGGTGCCGTTGCCGGCGGCGTGCTGGGCGCCGTCGTTGGCGGCAAGGTCGCCAACCGCTCGTCGGTGGGCGCGCGCAACGGTTTGTTGTTGGGCGCGCTTGCCGGCGGTCTGGCCGGTTCGCAATTCAATTCGATGATCGGCATGACCGAGCAGAACGATGGTTCGGTCAAACTCAACATTCCCGGTTCGGTGATGTTCCGTTCGGGCAGCGCCGACATCAGTTCCGAGTTTGGCAGCACGCTGGACTCGGTGGCCGATACGATCAAGGAATACTGCGGTTTGACGGCCACCGTTACCGGCCATACCGACAGCACCGGCACGCCGGAAGGGAACCGCAAGCTTTCGGCGGATCGCGCCCGCTCCGTTTCGAATTACCTGGTCAGCCGCGGCGTCGATCCCTCGCGTCTCCAGCAATCCGGTCGCGGCCAGGATGAACCGGTGGCCACCAATGCGACCGACGCCGGTCGCGCGCAGAACCGCCGGGTCGAAATCTTTGTTCGTCCGCCGGCGTCCTGAGCAATCGGTCGAGAGCGAAAACGGCGCCTGAGGGCGCCGTTTTTTTATGCGCTTCTCACGGCCGACGGGTGGCCGCGTCTGCCGGTCAGACGATACGGCACGCCTCGTCGAAAGCGAGTCGCGGGCCGCGCGGGTATAGCGCGCTGGCGTCGCCGATGCCGAGGTTGCACAGGAAATTGACCTGGTAACGTCCATCCGGGAAAAAGGCGGCGTTGATTTTCTCGGCGTCGAAGCCGGACATCGGCCCGCAATCAAGCCCCAAGGCGCGCGCGGCCAGAATCAGGTAGGCGCCTTGGAGAGAACTGTTGCGGAAGGCTGTACTGGCGGCGAGTTCCGCGTTGCCGGCGAACATCGGCCTGGCGTCATAAGCCGGGAACAGTGTGGGTAGTCGGTCGTAAAAGCGGCTGTCGCTGGCGACGATCACCGTCATCGGGGCCGCCATGGTTTTGTCCAGGTTACTTGGCGCCAACGCTGGCGCGAGCAGTGCCTTGCCGGCCGGTGTGCCGACGAAAACCAGTCGCGCCGGCTGGCAGTTCATCGAGGTTGGCCCCCATTTCATGAGTTCGTAAAGCTGGCGCAGCGTTGCGTCGGGAATGGCGTCGGGTTTGAACGCGTTGTGCGTGCGTGCGTTGGTGAACAGTTGTTCGAGTACCGCGTTGCTCAATGCTGGCATGTTGGCTCCTTGTCGGATAATTAATAAGCGGTTGTTTCTGGGTTTTTTATTTTTTACGGCGCGCGTGTCGCCGAGTTTTCCATGGCGATTTCCGCGTGGATCGGTATCGCTCAACGGGCGGTGGCGGGCCGGAAAGCGAAACCGTCCATCGCCAGGATAGCGAAATCGACGCCGGCGTACAGGCGCTCGGCGCGGTAATCGCCATCTTGACCGCAGGCGGCGCCAAGCGCGACGTACAGGGGCAGCAGGTGTTCATCGCTGGGGTGCGCGCGTGCCGCATGCGGCGCTTGACGGCGATAATCGAGCAGGGCGGCGAGATCGCCGGCGTCGAGCGCGTGCCATAACCAGTCGGCGAACTGGCGAACGTAAGCCGGTGTCGTGGCGCCTTCAACCAGGGAGCGGTGGAAGTCGCCCAGATTGTGGGTGACGTTGCCGGACGCCAGCAACAGGATGTCGTCGGCGAGCAGCGGCGCCAGCGCCTGCCCAAGCCGGAAATGGTGGTCGGGACCACCGGCGTTTTGCAGCGACAGCGCGACGACCGGAATATCGGCGGCGGGAAACAGCAGACGCAGTGGTGTCCAGGCGCCGTGGTCCAGGCCGCGAACCCGGTCGATTCGCGCCGTGAAGCCGTTTCGGCGCAGCAATTGGTAAACGCGGTCGGCGACCGCCGGGTCGGAGCGCGCGGGGTAGCGGAGGTCGTACAGCGCCGGCGGGAAGCCCTGGAAATCGTGACGGGTGTCGAATGCCGGCGCGCAGCCTATCGTCGGGTGCGTTGTTTGCCAATGCGCGCTGACGACGATGATCGCTCGCGGTTTTGGCAAGCCGGCCACCGCCTGTATCAGCGCCGCGCCGGCGGCGCCGGGCTGCAAGGCCATGGTCGGCGCGCCGTGCGCGACGAAAAGCGCGGGAAAACCGGCGGGAAGGCGGGCAGGACATTCGGAATCGATTCGGGTGGAAGCGCTTGCTGACATCGGTTGATCGTCCATCGAAAAGAAAGCGGTTTTTGTTCTCGGCATGCCGTGCGTGAAACTGTGGGGCGGTCTTTCTCGGCGATGCGGGCGACGGCTGCAATGTAAAGCGCGCGTTGCGATGAAAATAGCCCATGATCGACAATTGTTCGTTGCAAAAATTGCAACGGATTGACACGCGAGGTGGTGGCGATGGATCGTCTCGACACGATGCGCACGTATGTACGTGTCGCCGAATTGGGTAGTCTGGCCGCCGTGGCCCGGCAAATGAACGTCGACCGTTCGCTGGTCACACGGCAACTCGCGGATCTGGAAGCGCATCTCGGTGTGCAGTTGATCGCCCGCAGCACGCGCAGTTTGCGCCTCACGTCCGCCGGCAGTGCGTATCTCGAAAGCTGCCGTGAAATCCTCGTGCTGGTCGACGCCGCCGAAAACGGTTTGGGCGACGATGGACGCCAGCCGCGCGGGTTGATCCGTCTCAGCGTACCGCTCAGCTTCGGGTTACGCCATTTGTCGCCGCTGCTGACCGAATTCAGCGCGACTTACCCGGAAGTCCTCTTTGAAATCGATTTTACCGAGCGCCGCGTCAAGCTGGTCGAGGAGGGGTTCGATCTGGCGATTCGCATCGCCCGACGCCTTGAGCCTCTCGATGTCTCCCGGCGCATCGGTTCGAGCCGTCTGACGGTGCTCGCATCGCCCGACTATCTGCGGCGTCGCGGCGAACCTCGTCATCCCGGCGATCTCGCCGCGCACGAGTGTCTGCTCTATCTGCCTGGCCAGCGGGGCGGCTGGTCCTTCGAGGTGGACGGTAAAACACTCCTCTTCCCGGTGAGCGGGCGGCTGCGCGCCAACAACGGCGAGGTGCTGCTCGACGCCGCCGTTCGCGGTCTCGGCATTGTCGCGCAACCGACTTTTCTTTGTGCCGCTGCCGTGCAGGCCGGTGCGGTGCGCCCGATCCTTGGCGACTATCCGATGCCGGAACTCGGCATTTACGCGTTGCTCGCCAGCCACCGCTATGTGCTGACCTGCCCGGGTATTTTCGGACCAGTTGAAACTTGAGAAGATGGCTTCCTTGAAGAAAGGAAGTCATGAGGAAGAGTCGATTTACAGAGGCGCAGATCGTCACGATTTTGCGGGAGGCCGACAAAGGACCGATCGGCGAAGTGGCGAAGAAACATGGCGTCAGCGAGCAGAGCATCTACACGTGGCGCAAGCGATTCGGGGCGATGGACGCCAATGAAGTCAAGCGCCTGCGCGAGTTGGAACAGGC
>JAKOTN010000029.1 GCA_029776255.1 Pseudomonadota bacterium | reverse complement strand
AGTTGCGCAAGGTCTGGTCGCTCAGCCCGAGTTCCCTGCAAACCATGCCTACGCTTTGCCCGTCCTTGACGCGCTTGACCGCCAGTTCCTTGAACTCGGTCGTGTATGCCTGCTTCGGTATCTTCATTTCCTGCCTTCCAAAAGTGACGACAATTTTAGGTCACCCTTGGCAGACGAAATTTCGGGGGAAGCTCATAGTTCTGAACGATGGCCGTCCTTTCGGCCTCGGTCATAGCGCGGAAGTCACTAACAATAACCGGAGCTATGGGGAATGGTGGGCGCTGAACCATATTGGCCAGATCTTCGAGACTGCGCAAACGCCGTTCCTGACGAACGAGATCTAAGAACTCGTCTGCATGGTCCATGAAAGCCGAGTCGCGTGGAGTAATCATGATGATCCGTGCCTCTCTCAAGAAGATGGTTGCACCGGCGAAACTGTCTAGAGACGGAGACCGATGAGGTTATTGTTTGTGCGGGATGTTCCCGAAATGAAAGGCAATTCCGGCTTCCTGTGTTTTTTGCCGCGACTGCTTCCGAGGTACGAAGGCGCACGGGGAAGATCTCGTGTATGCATCTCAGCCCATTGCGCCGATGCGGCATTCCATGTTTCGTGTGCCATGGCATCTTCGTGCTAATGTTCGGCCGAGGCGACGTTGATTGTCGGCTCTGGCCGCGAATCGCAAGAAACAGCGGTGAGACAAACATCGCCGTCTAGTCCAGAAGAATGAACGTAGGGGATGCTATAGGGAGGCCCCGCCGTGAGCAACGAAGAAAGCGGCAAATGGTTTTTGAATTTTGCAGGAGTTGGTTTTTGCGATTCGGAAAGCACGCAAGCTAGGCCAGCGGGTCTGCCTTCATATGCGCATGGTGGTAATGGCGCGGAGCCTATAAGGCGGAATCGGATGTGCTTGGGGCGGGCGGCGTATTGCTTCGCCATGATAGGCATTGCTGAGGCTCGGCCCTCTGTCAACGACGCGGCCGGGATGACCCACTTGTCGATTCCGACACGACTCGCGTTTTCTGCTGCACCCGCCTGGCCGCCTCGCTGCTGGCGATTCCGGGCGGCAGCAAGCGCCATTACGCTTTGCGACACGTATGCATTTGGAAGACATTAGATTCTTCTTGGCAGTGGCCCGGGCGGGAAATCTCTCGGAGGCGGCCTTGCAGATGGAAGTCAGTGCATCAACGGCTTCGAGGCACATCGAGCGCTTGGAGCACCAGCTGCAGCAGATCCTGTTCATACGCCGCCACGATGGCTATCGTCTAACGCAAGCAGGCACTAGCGTGATGGCAAGCGCAGAAAGAATCGAAGCCCAAGTCCTGGCCCTTAAGCGCGAACTTGAGGTCGAGACCGAGGAGCCGAGAGGTATCGTACGCTTAGCGACGCCCGAGCTACTTGCGCACGAGATCATCTTACCAGCGCTCCCAACTTTTAGGGCGGCCAATCCAGGGATCATGATGGAACTGGTGGCAGACGTTCGTCCGGTATCCTTGAAAAAGCGAACAGCCGACATCGTGTTACGCACCGTGCGGCCAAACGATGGCGAATACAAGATGCACAGGATCGGACGCTTGGCGGCCGCCCTGTTCGGATCATCGGCTTATCTTCAACTGCATGGCGAGCCGCGCGAGCCGCGAGATCTCGCTTCTCATGCCCTTATTGGTTGGGACCACGAACTGAGGTTTCTTGTCATGTCGCGATGGCTTACCGAATTGGCAGGCGAACATGAGCCATGGCTCAGAACCAGCAACTTCACAGCCCAATACCTGGCGTGCCGAGCCGGTCTCGGACTGGCGGTGCTACCTTCCCTGATCGCCAAGAACGCAGGCTTGCGTCGTGTTCTGCCGCATCTGCCGCCACTTCAATTGGATCTTTGGCTTCTCGTTAGCATTGACACCAATCAAGGAGAGCGGGTCAAACGTGTCGTTGGCTTTCTGAACGATTTGTTTTCCAACCCCGCTCTTCTCGAATAGTGGCTTTTGATTCTTGAGAAGCTCTCCCGAATTTGGCCGGTTCTCAAGATGGGTTTTTCTAATTCGCCAATACCATCTGAGTACCCGAGGAGTCGTGCTGAGGTGCCCCCCATAAACAAAGCCACGGGGAATTTAGTAAAGTCCGGTTTGCGAGACGGAGAATGGACTTGAAGAAGCGATTTTCAGAAGGGCGGATCATCGTTTTTTTGCAGCAAGCGGAAGCCTGCGTGGCGATCAAGGCGTTGTGCCGGCAACATGACTTCAGTGACGCCTCGTTCTGTGACTGGCGAGCAAAGTTCTGCGGGATGACGATTCATGGCGCCATCTCCACGACACTGGGCCAGTCACTGCTCATGAACGGCCAATGGGTGCTGCAACGGTGTCGCGGCTTCGATGCGTTCAGCGACCAATGCAGGACGAACCAGCGCGGCATACTTCTTACCTCCCGCCGCTGCCTGAGGTCGCATCGCCGCGATATCCCCACGCCAGGGAGTAGGAACCGCCTGCAATTGGTGTTGCTCTTCCTGGAGTCGGACGCTCGACTTGACGTGGGTGTGCCATGAATGCGCTCGGTTGGCCACTTCCTTCAGACAATGCCGGACCTCGGCATTGGCCGTCACCACATCGAGTTGCAAACCGGCCTGCTTGAGTCTGGCGACCAAGGGGATGTCGAACGAGCGGCGCGGATAGCCATTGAAACGTTCGGCCTGGCCTTTGGTGCGGGCACGATACGGGCGGCAGCGTTTGATGACGAAGCCGCAATGCCTGACATGGTTGAGAAAGCCGGCCTGGTCACGGTGCTCGCCCGGCCCATCGACATCACGCGTCAGGACGACGTGACCTGCCCGGGTATTTTCGGACCAGTTGAAACTTGAGAAGATGGCCTCCTTGAAGAAAGGAAGTCATGAGGAAGAGTCGATTTACAGAGGCGCAGATCGTCACGATTTTGCGGGAGGCCGACAAAGGACCGATCGGCGAAGTGGCGAAGAAACATGGCGTCAGCGAGCAGAGCATCTACACGTGGCGCAAGCGATTCGGGGCGATGGACGCCAATGAAGTCAAGCGCCTGCGCGAGTTGGAACAGGC
>JAKOTN010000127.1 GCA_029776255.1 Pseudomonadota bacterium | reverse complement strand
GGGATTCCGCCGCGCCGCTCGTATCGTCTTGGGCTCAGTGAGTCACTCATACCGAAGACTATCCCGGCGGAAACTTGTTAGAAAAAGCTACCTCGTCATGCCACTCGACTTCTTTTAGTCCCTCGCCTTTAGTCTCAATATCTTCGGGAATATCGCCGTTCGGCTTGCGATACACTACGTATCGTTTCCAGCCATTCGGTTCGGCCGACTTGCGGAACTCCCACGTGAATTCCCAGCGGTCAGGATTGGTCGCTGCATTGAGAAGCACGTACTCCGCCTTCGTGCATAACCATTTCCCGGGAGCTCCACCGCACCACGTGTCGGAGTTGACCTTGTTGATGTATTGTCGCGCGACCTCTTCCGGGTTGTTCGTCTCTTCGACCGTCTTTCGCACCTCGAAGGCTTCGGCCGCGAACACGGGAACTTCCTTGTATTCTGTCACCCCGTCGTAGGTGTAGCTGATCCAGTTCCCATTCTTATCCTTCCTGGTGACGATCTGGCTAACCGCCGTGCCGCCGCGAATCGGATAGCCACGCGACGGAGCCTCAAGTGCGTACTCTATTCGCACGCGTACGAAGTGGCCCGCGCCTTTTCGCTTCCCAACCACCTTGCCGCGTCGGCTGATGACGCACAGCCGCGGGTATTCAGCACTCAGGGCATCGCCGGTCTGCGGCATCCCCTTTTCGTCGAGCGCGGCTTGCACGATTTCCGTTGGCGTGCGGCCGCTCGTGACATACGCCATAACGTGCTGCACCGCGCCGACGTATTCGCCGCGATCCTCGACAAGCTCTGCGTCCTGCACTAACCACCTGACGCTCATGACGCCCTCCCAGGCACGCCGGCTGCGCCGATCGCATCGGCGATTCGCTCCAGCAACTCAAGCTGCCGGTCCCACCCCTCGACGCGCACCGCGTTAGCCATCTCGCCAGCCGCCGCAGCCACTTGCCCGTAGCTCAAGCCGGACACCCGCTTTTTTGCGCCGATGAACTCGTCGCCGTAGCTGACGCCGACGCCGCCCTGCATGGTGATCTCGGCCATGCCGATCTTGCGGAGTGTTTCAAGTTGCCCAAGTCGCTCCTGCAGTTCCAGCCCCTTGAGAGACTCCCTGGCCTGCGTGATGCGTGCCTCAATATCGCGATTGAGTTGCAGCCGGGCAGCGTCCGCACCGCGTCCAAGCAAGTTCAGGGCCCCTGTCCCGATCTCGGTCAGCAGGTCGCCCCGTTCCTGCTTTC
>JAKOTN010000116.1 GCA_029776255.1 Pseudomonadota bacterium | reverse complement strand
CTACGCCACTCATGCCGACATGAAGGCTGTCAGCTTCGAATACATCGAGGTCTTTTACAACCGCAAGCGGCAGCATTCGACCCTCGGTTACAAATCGCCGATTCAGTTCCTGGAAAACTGGATCAGAGAGCAGCATCAGGAAAAACTGATAGCATGAAACTTACCCTTTGGCAGACGAAAAACCGAGGGAACCTCAAAGTCACTTGTGGAGACGTAGGCTTAGAAGGGGTGAAAGTTATTGTTCCACCGGATCGCTATGAGTCGTTATGGCAGCGTATTGAGACATTTTTAGCTGCATCAAGAGAAGCCAATGATTATGTAAATCGATTCTTCGCAAGCCGCTGTGATAGAGATTTTCTAGTGGGATACATCGCGAGAAATTCCAAATTTGTTTCTGAGCTCCGGGTAGGCAGTTACCTTAGCGCTGTTTCAGATGTCGATGTTTTGGTTCGGTTGCATCAAATGACATTACTGCCCGAAGAGGTTCGGTCGAAACATGTATCCACCATTAAAGAGCTCGCTATAGAAACGCCCGACTCAGACTTTCTGCGTGATCGGTTCCGTCCATTGTTCACTACGGAGGAATTCGAAAGCATTCTCGAAGAGGTTCGTTCTCAGTTGCTACCCAACATCTCAGAATGTGTCGATGTATGGAAAAGCAATCATGACGGAGAAGAAGATCCCGATGGGTATTTCGATTTGCTTAGAAGTGCACTAACCGAATATCGAGATGCATTCCGAGACGATTTGGAGTCTGTCGCTTATTTAGATGCAGGACTAGCTGAGATTCAAGCTGCAGTTGAGGAGCTTCGGTCAGAACTACCTGACGAGCCAGATGCCGAACGAGATGACTATTTCCGTGAATCAGCGAGTCGAGGCTCGCAAGTCAACTCACGCTCGGTTTTTGATGATGTCGATGAATAGCTGCTTGAGTCGCCAACGTTAGACAGTGAAGTTGAATACGCTGAGCCGCCTTATGATAACCACATGGAAGTTCGGCAGTATGAGTACGCAAAACTCGGTGTTAAAGCTAATTGCTTTGCGTCTAAGCTTTGAATCGACCACAACTTTAAGCGTCAGTTTGGCAACCTAAACCGGCCATACGAACGAGGATGGCCGGATGACGGCTTTGGCCGAGAAGCGGCCAGAAACACGTCTTTTTATGAACGCATCGCTGAATTGAAAAGGGCATCTAAAGTTAGATACCCTTCTACTTGATTAGAAATAATTTTTCTGAATTACAGTCTAAAATCTCGGTGTTAATTCTCGATTATCTATGTCGAGTCTTAAATATCGTTGTCATCAACTTCTATACCGGCACCATGCGCTTGCACGTCGGCCCAATAACTGGAACGAATCATCGGACCGCAAGCGGCGGCGGTGAAACCCATGTCCAGCGCACGCCGTTCAAACATTTTGAAAGCGTCCGGCGGCACGTAACGGCTCACCGGCAAATGATGCCCTGACGGCGCCAGATACTGGCCGACCGTCAACATCTCGACATCGTTGGCCCGCAAGTCGGCCAGAACATCGAGAATTTCATCGTCGGTTTCGCCGAGACCGACCATTAAACCGGATTTGGTGGGAACTTGCGGATAGCGTGCCTTGAAATTCTTCAGGAAAGCCAGCGAATGCGCGTAATCGGCACCGGGGCGCGCCTGCCGGTAAAGCCGTGGCACCGTTTCCAGATTGTGGTTGAGCACATCCGGCAAGGCGTGGCCGAGAACGTCGATCGCCAAGGCCATGCGCCCCCGAAAATCGGGGACCAGCGTTTCGATCAGCGTGCCCGGCGAGCGTTGGCGGACCGCGCCGACAACGTCCACAAAATGCTGCGCGCCGCCGTCGCGCAAATCGTCGCGGTCGACGCTGGTGATCACCACATAGTCGAGCTTGAGGCGGGCAACGCTGTCGGCCAGATTGGCCGGCTCATCGACATCCGGCGGCAGGGGTTTGCCGTGCCCGACATCGCAGAACGGGCAGCGGCGGGTGCAAATATCGCCGAGAATCATGAAGGTGGCGGTGCCACGGCCAAAGCATTCGCCGATATTGGGGCACGCGGCCTCTTCGCAAACGGTATGCAGTTTTTGCTCGCGCAGCATTTTCTTGATCTCGCCGAACCGGCCGGCATCGTTGCCGGCCTTGACGCGAATCCAGTCCGGTTTGCGTTGCGGCGCCCGCGGAACGATCTTGATCGGAATGCGTGCCGTCTTCAGTTCGCCCTTTTCCTTGACGCCCGCCAGCCGTGGCGACGGTTTGCCGTTCGCTTCTGGGTCTTTAGTGTTCATTGCTCCCGCCTTAGTTGTGTCTCGAGATGCCTGGCCAATGCGTCGGCCACCTGCTCCAGCGTCAGCGAAACGCCGAGGTCGCTGGTTTGCGTCACCGGCATGCCGGCGTAACCACAAGGATTGATGGCCTTGAACGGGGATAAATCCATGGCCACGTTCAGGCTGACGCCGTGGTAGCAGCCCCCCTTGCGCACGCGCAGCCCAAGCGCCGCCACCTTGGCCGGTCCGACATAAACGCCAGGGGCGCCGGCATGCCGCGCCGCGGCGACGGCATGTTCGGCAAGGAGATCGATGACCGCCTGTTCGATGCGCGTCACCAGATCGCGTACTTTCAGCCGCCGCCGATTGAGATCCAGCAACAGGTAAAGCACCGCCTGTCCGGGACCATGGTAGGTAATCTGTCCGCCACGGTCCGTTTTCACCAGAGGAATGCCCAGATCGGTCAGCAAATGCTCCGGCTTGCCCGCCTGTCCAAGGGTGAAAACCGGAAAATGCTCGCAGCACCACAATTCATCGACCGTGTGTTCGTCGCGCGCGGCGTTGAAGTCGACCATCGCCTGCCACGTCCGCCGGTACTCGGTGCGTCCGAGATGGCGGAGCAACACGGGCGGCTGCCCGGCGCCCGCGGAAATTTCGTGCGCCGGAGCCGTCACAAGACGATCTTGACCAGCGGATGAGCGGTCAATTCCCGGTAAAGTCCGTCAAGCTTAGGTTTGTCGGTGGCATTGATCGTGCATGTGAGGCTGACGTACTTGCCACCCGAGGAGGCGCGCGTTTCCATTGTGGCGCCGTCGAAATCGGGAGCGTGCCGCAGGACGATATCGAGCACCGCCGGCGCGAAAGCGTCGTTCGCGCCGCCCATGATCTTCAGCGGGAAGGCACAGGGAAACTCCAGCAGGCTGTCGTTTTCGTCGGACATCGGACTCAATCAGAAACGCCGCCGCACCGGATCACCGGTCGGCGACTTAGTTGAACCACAGCCGAACGGCATCGATCAGCCGCCCGACGATCCCGGCGGCGGGCACGGCCTCAAGCGCCAGCAGCGGATAGTCGCCATAGGGCTTGCCGTCCATGCTGACCTTCAGTGTGCCGAGCACCTGCCCTTGCGCCACCGGCGCGATCAGCGGCTGTTGCGCCACCAGATCGGTTTTGATTTTCGGCGCGAAACCCTTCGGCACGGCCAGCACCAGGGCGTTGGTGAAACCGATCTTCACCGCGCTCTCCTGCCCCTTCCACACCTTCAGCGTCGACACCGCATCGTTCTTGCCATACAACTGCACGGCGTCGTAAAACTGGAAACCGTAATTCAACAGCTTCAGCGATTCCTGCGCACGCGCATTGTCCGACGCCGTCCCCAGCACCACGGAAATCAGCCGGCGAGCGCCGCGCTTGGCCGACGACACCAGGCAGTAACCGGCGGCGTCGGTATGGCCGGTCTTCATGCCGTCGACCGTCGGATCGATGTACAGCAGACGGTTGCGATTCGGCTGCGTGATATTGTTGTAACGGAATTCCTTCAAGGAATAGTACTTGGCATACTCCTCCGGAAAATCACGAATCAAGGCATGCGCCAGAATCGCCAGATCGCGCGCCGTCGTGTAATGCTGCGGGTCCGGCAGGCCGCTGGCGTTGCGGAAGCTCGAGGACTTCATCCCCAGACGCTGCGCTTCGCGATTCATCATTTGTGCGAAATTGTCCTCGTCGCCGGCGATGGCTTCCGCCAGCGCCACACAGGCGTCGTTACCCGACTGCACGATCATGCCCTTGAGCAAATCCTCGACTTTGACCGTGGTGCCGGTCTGGATGAACATCCGCGAGCCACCCGTTTTCCAGGCCTTCTGGGACACCGGCACGGCCTGATCGATCTTGATCGTCCCCTGCCGGATGGCGGCAAAGCTCAGATAGGCGGTCATCAGCTTGGTCAGCGACGCCGGTTCCAGACGTTGATCGGGTGCTTGCGCGGCGAGGTCCTGTCCGGAAGCGGCTTCAACGAGCAGCCACGACTTGGCGGCGAGCGCCGGCGGGATCGGCAACTGCTGCGCCATGGTCAACACCGGCAGGCACAGGAGCGTTACAAGAAGAAAGCGAAAAGTGAACATGGCGGAATTCGGGCAAAGCGCGGATTATAGCAAGCGCCTTGCCGACCCACTTGTCGGTGTGTGACAGCGTGGGGAAACAGCCACCAACCTTTGTGCCAGTTCAATGGCCGATGGCGAAACCGGGGCCGTCGAGCCGCGCTTCAGCCCAAGCATTCACACCAACCCCCGTGGCTGAAAACCAGCCAAAACGCCAAGAACGCGGGCGTGAACATTGGTGAGATCCGGGTTGCCGTCGGCTGATTGGAACGCGGAACCAAGCGCCGGTCCGCCAACGAACAACGAAAAAGGAGGCTCAGGGCCTCCTTTTTCGTTCCGCGGATTTGACGATGGCTTACTTGGACAGACCGACCAGGTGTTCGACGGCGCCCTTGAGTTCGGCATCCGTCAGATCGGCCGCACCGCCCTTCGGTGGCATGGCGTTCTTGCCGTTGGTGGCACTCTTGAGCAGCGCGGGCATGCCGGTGGCGATACGCGGTGCCCAAGCGGCCTTGTCGCCTGCCTTGGGCGCGCCGGCGGCACCGCTGCCGTGACAGGCCATGCAGACCGAGTTGTAAACCGTGGCGCCGTCACGCGGCTTGCCGTCGCTCTTGGCGGCCGGTGCGCTGGCCAGTTCGAACTTGGCCACCGGCTGGATGCGTGCCTCGGCCTCGTCGTTGGCGGCAGCAGGGGCGCTACCCTTGCCCATCATCGATAGCGGCCAGACGACCACGATCAGCAGGATTGCCACGACGATGGTGGCCATCAGAATTGCTTGTGAAGAATGTTTAGCCTGGGCCATGCCATATCCTTAAGAGTCTAGGGTTTACAGGCCCGATTGTACCGCCGTTTTGCCTTCCCGAGAAAGCCCTACTGTGAGACAGGAGAAAATTTCGCTGGTGCTCGATGCCCCCGATGGCGGTGGTGGACCAGGGCGTCGGCGGGTCATCGCGGCGCGACGGCCGGTGCTGTCGCCGGGCTAGTTATCGTTTTTGGCGTCTGAATTGCCGGTGACGGTCTTGATGCCGGCAGCGGTGACATCGACCGCCGTGCCGACGACCGTTGCGCCGACTTTCACCGTGGTCGCGACCACGGTCACCGCCGCGTCGGCGACGGCCACCGCCGAACATCCCGTGCAGGGCAGTACCACCAAAAAGAGCAATAAAAGGCGGGCAAGCACAAAAATCTCGTGGTGTTCAGACGACTGCGAGTGATGACGGCGGACGATACAAGCGCTGGGCGGTGGTGATCAACCGTCTAATTTTCAATTGACCTGCGATCGGTGCGCCCGGCGTGCCGATTGCCGAGTCCGGAAATCCGAGAATTTTTCATCTGCGTGGTGCGAGGGGCTTGGTTTATGGCGTGCTTCAAACCGAGGATATCAGCCACCATGGTGACATGGATGAATGAAAAGTTCGATTTTTGGCGAATCTTTCTGCACTTTTTCCGCTTGGCGAGTGGGGCATTCGTTACGACGCGCTACACTGCCGACGTTGAATGAAACGTGTCGAGCGCCGTCGCGCGACAAGTGGACGTACTGCGTTCTGCCTGACCGATGACCGATTTGAGACCCCGTTCCGTTGCCGCGGCGCTGGCTGAAAATATCGCGGCATCCCTGGCCGTTGTTGCCGGTGGCGTTCCCGACGACGAGGCGCGATCCGCGGCGCTGTCGGCGCTGGCCACTCTTGGCCGTTTGCACGCCGCCGGTTTGTCGCTCGCCGATGCGCGGGCTCGGGATGCCACCGGGCCGGCGAGCGGGCGCGCCGGTGCGGTCGAACCGCGTTTGTCGTCATCCACCGCGCGCGCCGATCTGGCCTCGTTGCTGGCGCGCCTTCCCGGCGACTGGGAGGCGTCATGGGAGATATGGTTGTCCGCCTATATCGCCGCGGCGGGAGGCGCGTTTCCCGGCGAAAAGGAGTGGCCGGCCTTGCACGCGGAGGTCGACGGTCGGCGCGCTTCGCGCCTGGCCGCCTATCTGGCGGACTGCGTGCGCGATGGCGCGCACATCGCCGTCGACAAGACCGCGACCCGTTTTTGCGCTGTCCTGCGCCGGCAGGCCGATACCCTGGCACCTTTGCTGATTTCTCTGGATGCGGCCATTGCCGGCGCGTCGCCGTTCAAGGATGGTGGCACGACGACCGTTGCCAAGGTGCTCTTCGATGGGCGCGAGCTAGTGGTCAAGCGCTACAACATCAAGAATCTGCGACATGCGCTGGGACGTGCGTGGCGCCCGAGCCGGGCTTGGCATTCCTGGCGGGAGGGCCTGCGGCTCCAGTTTCTCGGAATTGCCACACCGGCGCCGCTGGCGCTGATCGAGGAACGTCTCGGCCCCTTGCGGCGGCGCGCCTGGCTGATCAACGATCATTGCCCTGGCCCGAATCTGCTCTCGCATCTGGCGCCCGACCGCGAGCCACCGGCGGAGGAGGCGCGGGCGATCTCGCGCCTGTTTGCGACGCTGTACCGTTTGCGGATCAGCCATGGCGACCTCAAGGCGACGAATTTGCTCTGGCATGCCGGTCAGGTGGTGGTGATCGACCTCGACGCCGTGGTGCAGCATCGCTCGGCGGTGGCGCATGCGCGCGCCTGGCGTCGCGACCGCGCGCGCCTGTTGCGTAACTGGCCGGCCGGATCGGTGTTGCAGCGTTGGCTGGATGCCCATTTGCCGGCCGTTTGACGGCCGAGTAGTGCTTGCGTGCGTGTTTCAGTCGTCACCGGGCGGCGAGGGCTGTCGGCGTGCCGTTCCGGCGCGGCCGCGTAACAGAAAACGGCCGGGATCGACCGCATCGATCAGGTCGGCGGGCAGCGGTGGCGCGTCGCCGTCGATCAGGCACGCCAGCAGTTCGCCGGCCAGCGCCGACCAGACGATGCCGCGCGCGCCGAAGCCATCGATCACGTACAAGCCGGGCTGGCGCGGCAGTTGCGCCAGCGGGCACACGGGCTGGCGGGGGATTGGTGCCGTCGGGTCGGCGACCGCGCCGATCATCGGCAGGCGATCCGGCGACATCGGGCGGCAGCCGACCCGGCCGTCGAGTGTTTCCGCCCGCCACGCCGCGCCATAGCCCGGCAGAATGGCGTCGAGTCGGACCAGGTTTTCCGCGTGGTCCGCGGTACGCAGCACGGTGTCGGTATCGTCGATGCCGAAAGTGGCGCCGGCGCAGCGGATGCCGTCGATCGCCGGGGTGACGTAGCCGCCGCGGCAGACGACGATCTCCGGCGCCGTGCCATCGGTGGCCGGCAGGTGCGACACCTGACCGCGCGCGGGCCGTAGCGGCAGGTGCGCGGTGGCGGCGAAGCGCCGCGCGTCGCTGGCGTTGGCCAGCACCAGCACTGGCGCGGCGGCGAGGCACCGATCGTTCTCGTCGAACACCCGCCAGCATTCCGCCGGTCGTTCGATGCGCGCGACCCGGCAATGGAAATGCGCCGCGATCGCCGTGGCGTGTCGTGCCAGGTTGGCGCGGCAAAGCGAGGCCGGGTCGACCCAGCCGCCATTGGGAAACCACCAGCCGCCGTTGGCTACCGGCCAGCCGGCCAGCCGACTGGCTTCCGCGCGCTCGACGAAGCGCAAGTCCTCGGCGGGCGGTCGCCGTTCCTCGACGACACGCCGTTGCGTCGCGGCCTGTTTTTCATCGCGCGCCAGATGCAGCACGCCGGTCTGTCGCCAGCGCAACGGCAGTTCGTCGGCAAGCAAGGCGTGAAAATGCGCGCGGGCGTGGGTGAATGCCGCCCGTGTCAGCCGCGCCAGACGGTTGTCGTCGAGCGAGGGCAGGGGCCGCAGCACGCCGGCGCGGTTGCCGGAGGCGCCCTGACCGGGTGCGGCGGCGGCGTCGAGCAGCGTGATCGACCAGCCGCGCGCCGCCAGGCGTTCGGCGGCGCTGCTGCCGGCGAGGCCGGCACCGACGACGATGGCGTGGCGCGTCATCGGACCGCGGTCGTGCCGCCTGTTTTCTCTTGCTCCTTATTCCGGCCGCATCTGCGGGAAGAGAATCACGTCGCGGATGTTCGCCGAGTCGGTGAGCAGCATCACCAGCCGGTCGATGCCGATGCCGCAACCGCCGGTCGGCGGCAGGCCGTATTCGAGCGCGCGGATGTAATCGGCGTCGTAATACATCGCTTCCTCGTCGCCGGCCTCCTTGGCTTTTGCTTGTTCTAGGAAGCGCGCCGCCTGATCTTCCGGGTCGTTCAACTCCGAAAAACCGTTGGCGATTTCTCGCCCGGTGATGAACAGCTCGAAACGCTCGGCGATTTCCGGGTTGCTGTCGCTGCGCCGCGCCAGCGGGCTGACCTCGGCCGGATAGTCGATGATGAAGGTCGGGTCCCACAGATGGGCTTCGGCGGTTTCCTCGAAAAGGAGCAGTTGCAGCGCGCCGACGCCGGCGTTCTTGGGCAGTTCAATCTTCATCGCCGTCAGTTTGTCGCGTAGCCATGCCTTGTCGCCGAGTTGTGCGACGCTGAATTCGGGATGCTCGCGGCGGATGGCCTCGACGATGGTCAGGCGGGCGAAAGGCTTGGCGAAGTCCAGGACGCGGCCTTGGTAGTCGAAGGTTTCGCTGCCCAGCGCTTCGCGCGCGCTCTGGCGCAGCAGACCCTCGGTGAAATCCATCAACTGACGATATTCCGAATAGGCCTCGTAAAACTCCATCATCGTGAATTCCGGGTTGTGGCGCGGGCTGAGGCCCTCGTTGCGGAAGTTGCGGTTGATTTCGAAGACTTTTTCCAGGCCGCCGACGACCAGGCGCTTGAGGTACAACTCCGGGGCGATGCGCAGGAACAACTGCATGTCCAGCGCGTTGTGGTGCGTCACGAAGGGTCGCGCCGTCGCGCCACCGGGGATCGGGTGCATCATCGGCGTTTCGACTTCGAGGAAGCCGTGCTGCGCCATGTAGCCACGAATCGATTGCACGATGCGGCTGCGGACGACGAAGGTGTGCCGCGAGTGCTCGTTGGTGATCAGGTCCACATAGCGCATGCGGTAGGTCTGTTCCTGGTCGGTCAAGCCGTGGAACTTCTCGGGCAGCGGCCGCAACGCTTTGGCGAGCAGGCGGATTTCCGCGCACTTGACGGTCAACTCGCCGGTGCGGGTGCGGAACAGCGTGCCGGTGGCGCCGACGATGTCGCCCATGTCCCAGCGCTTGAAGGCCGCGTAGTTCTCTTCGCCGATGTCGTCGCGGCTGACATAGACCTGGAGGCGCCCGGAGAGATCCTGCAAGGTGGCGAAGGAGGCCTTGCCCATGACCCGCTTGAGCATGATCCGGCCGGCGATGCGCACCTCGACCGGCGTTTCGGCGAGTTCGGCCAGCGTTTTGTCCGCGTAGAGGTCGGCGATCTTGCCGGCGGTGTTTTCGCGCGCGAAATCGTTCGGATACGCCTCGCCACGCAGTCGCCACTCGGCGAGTTTGGCGCGTCGGTCGGCGATGATGTGGTTTTCGTCCTGTGGCGGCGACGATTCGGAAGGGGTTTCGGTCTCGGACATGGTCTTCGGCTTTCTGGCGGGCGATTCTTGGGCGGGAGTGGCGGCGCGGGCGGCTTAGACGCCCTGTTTCAGGCTGGCTTCGATGAACTGGTCGAGGTCGCCGTCGAGCACGCTCTGTGTATTGCCGACTTCGACGTTGGTGCGCAGATCCTTGATCCGCGACTGGTCGAGCACGTAGGAGCGGATCTGATGGCCCCAGCCGATGTCGGACTTGGCGTCTTCCAGCTTTTGTTGCTCGGCCTGACGCTTGCGCATCTCGGCCTCGTAAATGCGCGACTTCAGCATCGCCATCGCCTCGGCGCGATTACGGTGCTGCGAGCGGTCGTTCTGGCATTGCACGACGATGTTGGTCGGCAAATGGGTGATCCGCACCGCCGAATCCGTCTTGTTGATGTGCTGTCCGCCGGCGCCGGAGGCGCGGTAGGTGTCGATGCGCAGATCGGCCGGGTTGATGTCCACCTCGAAGGAATCATCGATTTCAGGGTAGGCGGACACCGAGCAGAAACTGGTGTGGCGGCGGGCGTTCGAGTCGAACGGCGACTTGCGCACCAGGCGGTGAATGCCGGTTTCGGAACGCAGCATGCCGTAAGCGTGGTCGCCGGAAATCTTCAGGCTCGCCGTTTTGATGCCGGCGACCTCGCCTTCGGATTCTTCAAGCACTTCGACGGCGTAACCCTTGCGCTCGGCATAGCGCAGATACATGCGCAGCAGCATCGCCGCCCAATCCTGCGCCTCGGTGCCGCCGGCGCCGGCCTGGATATCGACGAAGCAGTTCAATGGATCGGCCGGGTTGTTGAACATGCGGCGGAATTCGAGGCGGGAAATTTCCCGGTCAATGCCGTCGATGTCGGCGATCAGCGCCTGCAAGGTGTCGTCGTCCTCTTCCTCGCGCGCCATCTCGAACAGTTCGCCGGCGTCGCGCAAGCCGTCGCCGACCTGGTTGAGCGTCAGCACCACATTTTCGAGCGAGCGCTTCTCGCGCCCCAGTTCCTGCGCGCGCTCGGCGTTGTCCCAGACCCGCGGATCTTCGAGCTCGCGTTCGACGGTCTTTAACTGATCGGCTTTCTGATCGTAGTCAAAGATACCTCCGAAGTTCGGTGGCCCGCTGAGCGAGGTCGGCGAGCCGGTTGTCGATGGCGTTGAGTTGTTCGGCTTCCATGGCTGTTCCGGTGGCGAATGAATGAGTCGCGCATTATACCCGGCGGACGCCGTCGGCTCCGGCCTGGCGAAACTTAGCGTTCGTCCGTCGCCTGGCGGTCCTCGGCGGTTTGCCACCGACGATAGGCGGTCTTGAAGAGCGTTTTTTCCGTTTCGCTCCAGCCGGGCGTATGACGCATCAACTGATCGAGATCGTGCGCGCCGACGCGATGGCGGCTGAAACCCTGGCGCAGTTTTTCCAGATCGATGAAACGGATGTCGTCGTGCCGATACGTGGGCGGGGTAGGCGCCACGCGTGGAACGAACAGGTGTTTGCCGTACAGGCAACTGTGTTGCCAACGGTGCCGGTGCAGACGCGCGCACGCCTGGGCGACGGCGTCGATCAAGGCCCGCCGCCGTTCCGGATCGGCGTTTTCCGGCGCGGCGTTCCAGTCGTCAAGGCTGACGAAGCTATCGAGCGCGCGCGTGACCAGAATGGCGCGCCATTTTCCGCCCATGCGCCGGTCGCCGTAATACAGGGCCTCGACGGCGGCGATGCGTCGTTCGCGCAGGCGAGCGATATTCTGGTATTCGCGATAGAAGGTTGGAATGCCGCGCCATGGGTGGCGTAGGGTCCGGCAGAGATGATTTTCCTGACGCTTCAGGAAAACCGCCGTGCCGTCGGCCAGCACGCAGCGGCTGACGCCGCTCCAGCCGCCACGCCGTTCGTTGGGCTCTTCGTGCCAATCCACCGGCAGCGACCACCACGCGTCGAAATCGCTCAGGCCGTTGGCGACCAGCAAGGCGCGGGCCACCGGATCGGGAAACAGGTCGCGTGCGATCACGGGTGAAAATTGGCGCCGGGTGGCGGACACATGGGGGAACGAGGGCTTATCGGACGGTTTTCTTGCGCAGCACGTAAGTCCGCCACATGAACAGGCGCGGCAGAAAATCGACATGTCCGACGATGGTGAAGCCGGCGTCGCGACATTCCTGCTCGAACTGCGCGCGCGGCACGATGAACCGGTTGTCGCTCTTCTCGCCGCTCTGCCGGCGCTTGTCTTCCAGCTTGCGGCGGCGCCAGGCCTTGTAATTGCCGTCGACCCACAGGGATAGGATCACCGTGTCGCGTGTGACGCGGCGAAATTCCTTGAGCATGGCGACGCGGTTGACCGATTCGCCGATGTGGTGCATCAGGCGGATCGAGAAAACGCAATCGACGCGGCTGTCGGGCAGGGTGATATCGAACGCCGAACACTGTAGCAGTCGGAAACGGCCGACCACCGCCGGGTCGCGAACCTTGCGGGCAACGTCCAGCATCGCCTGACTGTAGTCCGCGGCCAGCAGTTCGCGTCGCGGCTCCGCCGCCAGCATCGACCAGAAGCGGCCAGTGCCGCAGGGCAGGTCGAGTACCGACAGCGGGTGGCCGGCGAGCGCCAGCGCGCGCCGTGCCATGCGGTGTTCCATCCGGTCCGAGAATTTTTTCTGGTGGTGTTTTTCGAAATACTCCTGCGAATGGTCGTCGGTGTATTTTTCGGAAAAGGAGAGGTGAATCGCCGGTTTTTGCTGGTCGTTCATGCGTTTGCTCGGACTCTGGCGCCCTGGGCGGGCTGGCGTTTGGAAGGGGCGAAGCATAACATAGAGCGCCTCCGGCGCACGGAGACCGCGTTTGTCGGGGCAGGGCAATCGCCTGAACGTCATGCCAAGCCCAGCAACGGAGCGCGGTGGAGGTCGGAGTTTGCGGCGATGAGTCTGCGTGCCTTGATGCCGCCCTTGCGCTTGATGGGATCGAGGCGGATGAGAATCAGGGTGATGTGCCGCATGACCTTCCCCCGAAAATTCGTCCGCCAAGGGTGACTAAAATTGGCGTCACCTTTGGAAGGCGGGAAATGAAGAGACCGACGCAGGCATACACGCCCGAGTTCAAGGAACTGGCGGTCAAGCGCCTCAAGGGCGGGCAAAGCGTCAGCGCGGTGTGCAAGGAACGGGGTCTCGGCGACCAGACTCTGCGTCACTGGATCAAGGCGGCGGAAGGCAAGCTCAACGGAGCTGGAGGGCGAATCGTCACCCCGGAAGAAATGGAACTCTCCCGGCCACGCGCCGAGAACCTGAAGCTCAAGCGGGAGAACGGAATCCTAAAAAAAGCGA
>JAKOTN010000108.1 GCA_029776255.1 Pseudomonadota bacterium | reverse complement strand
GCAAGTGCCGCCGCAATCAGTGTCCGAATTGCCCGCTCGTGCACGATCACCAGCTTGTTCTTGTACAGCCATTGACGCGCCCGCACGAGTAGCTGATCGCGGTCGGCGCAGCGCGCCACTTCGTCGCGCAGTTCACGTACCAGTGAGCGGCGCTGGTGCTCGCTCATCCACTGGAATCCAAGGACCGTGCAGGCTACTTGTTGGTGATCGAATAGCGTGCGCCCGCGTTCATACATGGCTCTCAGCGAGGCGACTTCTGGTGCTGCAATGCCAAGCTCGTTGCCAAGGTGGCGCCACAAGGCTACTGGAATTACCCGAAAGGCACCGAGCAAACGCCCACTCATGCGCAGGAAACCAATATGGAGCGCCAGACCAAGCTTGTGGGAATCACCTCGGCGTGCATTGATTGCGTCGCGCTCGGCACCATCGAAGGTGAAAAATGCCTTCATCTCGAAGTCGCTGATATCGCGGGGGAGCCCACGCATCCCCAAAAACGTTGTGTGCCAACCCTGCATCGTGAACCTCAAAAGTGGGAGGCCACCATACCCGTTTACAAAGCGAACAGGAAAGTCAATGAAATCAACGGTCTACCCAGACCACCCCCGCGCCAGTGCTAGCTTTGCGTACCGTCACTTATTGCACTGAAAACGAGGAGACCCCTTCACCTACCTTGGCCTGATCCAGACATCGCGCCAGGTCCTGACGGTGTCGCCCAAGCTCGGCGTGGACACGCTGCAGGATTTCATCGCACTGGCCAAGGCCAAGCCCGGCACGCTCAACTTCGGATCGAGCGGGGTGGGCAACAGCATTCACCTGGCGGTCGAGCAGTTCAACGCGGCCGTCGGCATCAAGGCGGTGCACGTGCCTTTCAAGACGGGCAACGAGACCGATACGGCCATGATTGCCGGCGAAGTGCAGTACACGATTGCGTCGCTGGCCACTTCGCTGCCGCTCATCCAGGCCGGGCGCATCAAGGCGCTGGCGGTGACGGGCGAGGGCCGTGATCCCGCTTTGCCGAACGTGCCCAATCTGAGTGAATCCGGCCTGCCGGTGCGGATTCCGGACCAACTCTTCGGCATGGTCGGGCCGGCCAACATGCCGGCTCCGGTGACGTCGAAGCTTCTGAAGGCCGTCGCGGACATGCAGGCCGATCCCGCGTTCCAGGAGTCCGTGCGCCGCACCGGCGGCGTGCCTTCGCTGGTGCATGGCGAGGCCTTCCGCAACCTGGCGCTGAGCGACAGCCAGACATGGGGCGATCTCATCAAGCGACTCGGCATCACGCTCAGCAGTTGAGGCGCCCGCATGCAAGAGAAGAAGACGGCGCTGATCGCTGGCGCGAGCGGCATCGTGGGGCGCGGCATTGCCGAGCGCCTGGTCGGTGATGGCTGGCGCGTGCTGTGCGCGAGCCGCTCCGGTGGCGGCCACTTGCCGGGTACGGAAGGTGTGGCGGTGGACCTCCTGGATGCCGAGGCTTGCGCAAGGGCTGTGGCGCCGCACGCGGGCATCACGCATGTCTTCCATGCGGCCTTTCAGCCGGCACCCAGCCGCGCGGCCGAAGTGGCACCCAACCTGGCGATGCTGCGCAATGTGGTCGAGGCGGTGCAGCAGGCCTCGCCGGCATTGCGCAAGGTGGTGCTGGTCACGGGCGCGAAGTTCTACGGCATCCAGTGGGGCGCGAGCTCGACGCCTTGCCGCGAGAGCGACCCGAGACAACTGCCGCCGAACTTCTACTACGACCAGGAGGACTGGTTGCGCGAAGCGAGTCGCAGCGCGCGCTGGCGTTGGGTCAATCTGATTCCGCCTTTCGTTTCCGGCTATGCAGTGGGCAATCCGATGAACCTGGTGCTGGGCATCGGGCTCTATGCCGCGGTGTGCAAGGAGCTTGGCATGCCACTGCGCTTTCCCGGCAGTGTGGGCGCCTACGAGGCCCTGCACCAGATCGCGGACGCGCGGCAGATCGGCGCCGCAGCGGCGTGGGCGGCGGATGCGCCAGCAGCCGAGGATGAGGCCTTCAACGTCACCAACGGCGATCCGGCGCGCTGGCGTCATACGTGGCCTGTGCTCGCGGAAGCGCTCGGCATGGCCTTCGCCGAGCCGAAGACGCTGCCTCTCGCGGACCTGATGCCGGCGCAGCAAGCGGTGTGGGATCGCATCGCGCGCCGGCATGGACTGCGGACGATCGACATCGGCAAGATCGTCGAATGGCGATGGATCGACTACATGCTGCGCCAGTCGCATGACATCGTGCTGGCGACGGCGAAGATCCGGCGCGCCGGTTTCAACGACTGCATCGAGACCGATGCGACGCTGGTGCAGCGCCTGCGCGAACTGCAGGCCAGCGAGGTGTTGCCGGCATGAGCGGCAATCCACGTCGCCGCGAAGTCCGCGCGCTCACGCTGGGCTTTCTTTCTCTCGGTGCCAATGCAGCGCCGCTGGATGTGCTCTCGGCAGCAGCCGAAGCAGGCTTCGGCGCTGTGGGCTTGCGTGTCAGCGGTCGCAATCCCGGTGATCCGTGGCCGCAGCCGAATGCCGAGGGTGACGGCCTGGAACGGATACGCGCGCGAGCCGAGGCGCTCTCGATCCGCATCTCAAGCATCTCCGGCTACTACATGTCGGAGAAGACGAGCCTGTCGCACCTGCTCGCCAACGTCGAAGCCGCACGCCGCGTCGGTGCGCCGCTGATCTCGCAGGGATGCTTCGAGCCTGATCCGTCGCGCGTGGCCGAACTGCTGCGCGACTACGCGCGCGCGGCCGACGATGCCGGCGTGCGCATTGCGCTCGAGTTCATGCCCATGAGCTCGCTCAAGACGATTGCCGATGCGCAGCGCGTGATTGCCGACAGCGGTGCGCGCAACGTGGGCCTGCTGATCGACTCGCTCCATCTCGCGCGCTCGGGCGCCGGCGGCGCGGACGTGCGTGCGCTCGACGCCCGATGCATCCATCTCACGCAACTCTGTGATGCGCCCGCCGTGCGGGCGGCCGAAACGACCCTGTTCGACGAAGCGATGTCGGGCCGCATGTACGTGGGCGATGGGGGGCTCGATCTGAAAGGGCTTGTGGAAGCCTTGTCGCCGGACGCGGAGATCGAGTTGGAAACGCCCGTCATTGCCGACGCCACGCTGCCAGGAGGCGAACGCGCGCGACGTGCAGCGGAGAAGGCCATGGCCTTCTTCGTATCGCACTTCGGCTGAGGTCGTCAGCCTCGCGCGTACTTCAGGCCGCTGAAGGCCGGACGCTGTTTTCCAAGAATTGCTTCAACCTGCGCGGCCGGTTCCGGCGCCGCGAAAGCGGCAGCCTGGCTGGCGGCTTCCAGCGCGAAGGCGCTCTGTCTGTCGCTATCGAGCGAGGCATTCAACATTGCCTTGGAAAGCGCGACTGCGGTCGGCGCGGCCCGGGCCATGCGTTCGGCCATGTCGCGCGCACGTGCTTCGAGCGCTTCGCTGGCGTGCACCTCCATCACGATGCCGAGTTCGCGAGCCTCGTCGGCGCTGACATCGCGCGTGGAGAACACCAGCTCCTTCGCACGCTGGAGCCCCACAACACGCGGCAGCAGATAGAGCGCGCCAAGGTCCGGCACGAGTCCGAGCCGCAAGTGGGCCATGGCGAATTTCGCGCGCGGGCTGGCGATGATCATGTCCGCGGAGAGCGCCAGCGCGAAACCGGCGCCGATCGCCGGACCGTCGATGGCGGCGATCACGGGGCAGCCCACGTTCAGCAGATCGTCGGTGAGGCGAAGACCGGCGTTGATCCGCCGTTGCCAGTAGGCGGGCCCTGCATTCGCATGCTCCTGCAGCGCGTGGAGGTTGCCCCCGGCGCAGAAGGCGCCCGCGCCGCCGTTGAGGACGAGTACGCGCACCGCAGGGTCGTTGCGCACTTGCTCCAGCACCGTCATGAGGTCGGTGCGCAGCGGCACGTCCAGCGGGTTGTGGATCTCCGGCCGGGTGAGGCGAATCCAGCCGACCGCGTTCTCCACAGAGAAATCGAGCGTCTCCATCTGCACTGGGCTCAGGCCGGCTTGAACATCGGGACCATCGCGCCGCCCTCTGCCGGCTTGAAGGTCACCTCGACGCGTTGCCCGATCTTCAGGTCATCGAAATCGCAGTCGACGATGTTGGTGAGCAGGGTGATGCCTTCATCGAGCGCGACGTAGGCGATCGCGTAGGCAATGGGCCCGGCGCGTCGCGTCACGCTCACGCTGTAGATCGTGCCCAGTCCCGAGAGGCTGCACCACTCGGTGTCGCCCATGCAGAAGGGGCAGAGCGCGCGCGGATACCAGTGGACCTCGCCGCAACTGGTGCAGCGCCGCGTGCAAAGAAGGCCTTCCTTGGCCTGCGTCCAGAAGTGCTCGGTGGCGGCGTCGACGGTCACGGGTGCCAGTGGGCGCTCGGTGTAGGGAGTGGTCATCGCTTATTGCCTTTCCATGATCAGGGTGGCGCTGCCGTGGCGCGAGCCGAGCAGGCCGCCGGTGCCTTGGGCGAGAGCCAGGGTGCAGTCGGGCACCTGGACCTTCGGGTGTGCTTCGCCGCGCAACTGGCGCACGGCCTCGATCACCTTCGTGATGCCGCCGCGATTGGCCGGATGGTTGTTGCACAGCCCGCCACCGTCGGTATTGAAAGGCAGCGTGCCGACGCCCGAGATCAGGTTGCCGTCGGCCACGAAGCGACCGCCTTCACCCTTCTTGCAGAAGCCGAGGTCTTCCAGCTGCATCAGCACGGTGATGGTGAAGCTGTCGTAGATCGATGCGTACTGGATGTCGGCCGGGCTCACGCCCGCTTCCTTGAACGCGATCGGCCCGGAGATCGCTGCGCCGGACCAGGTCAGGTCGACGTGGCCGCCGAGCTGACCCTTGATGGTTTCGCCCGCGCCGAGGATGTTGACCACCGGGCGCTTCAGGCGCGCGGCGATCTCGGGCCGCACCACCACCAGCGCGCCGCCGCCGTCGCTCACCACGCAGCAGTCCAGCTTGTGCAGTGGATCGGAAATCATCGGGGAGGCCAGCACTTCTTCCACCGTCACCGGTTCGCGCAGCATCGCGTTCGGGTTGTGCTGCGCATGCGCAGCGGCTGCCACCTTGATCCACGCGAGTTGCTCGCTGGTGGTGCCGTACTCGTGCATGTGGCGCGCGGCAGCCAGCGCGTACATGTTCACGATGACGGGGCTGTAGGGCATCTCCCAGGGCACGTCCGGCGTGTTGGCCGTGACGAGCCGGGGCGCGACGCCGCTCGATCCTTCGCTGCGCGGACGACCCGCGAGGGTCACCAGCGCGACATCGCACTTGCCGGCGGCGATCGCCTGCGCCGCGTGCGACACGTGGATCAGGTAGGCCGAACCGCCGGTGTCGGTGGTGTCTATATGGCGCAGCTTGGTCAGGCCCAGATAGTCGGCCATGTTGTTGGCACCCAGGCCGGGCGCATCGCCAGCGCAGAAGTAGCCGTCGACGTCCTGTAGGGTGAGTCCGGCATCCGCCAGCGCGCCGCGCGCGCATTCAGCGTGCAGTTGCGCCACTGTCTTGTCGGGGGCCTTGCGGGTCGGGTGTTCATAGGCGCCTGCGATGCAGGCCTTGCGTTTGATGGTCATGTGTTTGCTCCAGCCACTGTTCGCGAGTAGGATATCATTGGTTCAACCATCGAACAAGCAAACAAGGAGCATCAAAGTGGATCCCATCGTCAGCCTGCAAGGGCGCACCATCGTCGTCACCGGGGCCGGCCAAGGCATCGGCAAGGGCATTGTGGAACTGGCCATCGAACTCGGCGCCAACGTGGTGGCCGTCGACCTCAACGGTCAGACGCTCGACGCCGCGGTCTCCCCGCTGCCGCAGGCGCGCGTGCTTGCAGTGCAAGGCAGCGTGGCCGACCCGGCTGTGGCCGATCGTGCGGTTACCGAAGCGGTTGCCAAGTTCGGCGCTGTGCACGGCCTCGTGAACAACGCCGGCATCATCCGCCCCGCAATGATCGACAAGATGACCGACCAGCAATGGCAGGAGGTGATCGACGTGCACCTCACCGGTTCTTTCTACTGGATGCGTGCCACCGGCCGTCACATGGTCGAGCGGTCCAAGGGCGGCGAAAGGACGGGCGGCTCGATCGTCAACATCTCGTCCGAGGCCGGGCGCAGGGGCTCGATCGGCCAGATCAACTACGCAGCAGCCAAGGCCGGCATGCTGGGCATGACGATGACCGCCGCACGCGAATGGGGTCGCTACAACATCCGCACCAACTCGATCTGCTTCGGCGTGGTCGAAACGCCGATGACCGAAGTCGTGCGCGGCGAGAAGTTCCGCGACGGGATGCTCGCTCAGATTCCGTTGGGTCGCTGGTCCACGCCGGGCGAGGTGGTGAAGAGCGTCTGCTTCCTTCTGTCGGATGGATCGAGTTACATCACGGGCCAGCATCTGGGTGTGAACGGCGGCATCCACATCAGCCTCTGACATGACGGGCGACAGCGTCCTCTTCGAGCGCGCGGACGGCGTGGCCGTCCTCACGCTGAACCGGCCATCGGCAAAGAACGCGATCGATATCCCGACCACCGACGCGCTCGTCGCAGCCTTGCGTGGGCTGCGTGCCGCCGACGACATCCGCGCCGTGGTGTTGGCGGGTGCGGGCGGCGACTTCTGCGCGGGCGGCGACGTCAAGGGCATGGCCGATGGCGCCTCGCGGACGGTCGAGCAGCGCCGCGCGGGCATGGCGCGCTATGCCGAACTGGCTCGCGCGCTGGCGTCGCTGGACAAGCCGTTGATCGCCGCAGTCGACGGCGTCGCTTTTGGCGCGGGCCTCAGCATGGCGCTCTATGCCGACATCGTTCTGGTGAGCACGCGCGCGCGCCTAGCCATGGTGTTCCATCGCATCGGCCTCGTGCCCGATGTAGGTGCCTGGTACCAGTTGCCACGTGTGGTGGGGTTGCAGCGTGCCAAGGAACTGATCTATTCGGCCCGCGAGTTCGGTGCCGACGAGGCGGTGCGCATGAACATCGCGCTGGAGGCTCTCGCGCCGGAGGCCCTGATGCCGCGCGCAATGGAACTGGCCCGCAGTCTCGCGGGTGCATCGCCGACGGCATTCAGCCTCTCCAAGCGCGCGCTGGCCGCGACCTTGCAGAGCGATCTGGAGACGATGCTGGACATGGAAGCGTCATCGCAGGCGATTGCCTTGTCCAGTGCGTACTTCCGCGAAGCGATCCGCCGCTTCGCTGCCAAGGAGCCGGCGCAGTTCTGCTGGCCGAACAAGGATTGAAAGCATGATCGACTACGAGAAGACGAAGGCCTGGCGTTCCGATCCGGTGCGCCACACCTATACCGAGCGCGACACCATCCTCTATGCCCTCGGCGTCGGTTTCGCCGCCGATCCGCTGGTGTTGGAAGAGCTGCGCTTCGTCTACGAAAAGGAACTCCAGGCCGTACCGACGATGGCAGCGGTCCTGGCATCGCCTGGCTTCTGGATGCGTGATCGCAAGGAACTCGGCATCGACTACCTGAAGCTCGTGCACGGCGAACAGGGCGTGACGATCCATTCGCCGTTGCCCGCAGCCGGCACGCTGATCGGCCAGAGCCGCGTCACCCGCATCGTCGACAAGGGCGAGGGCAAGGGCGCGACGATGCATGTGGAGAAGACCCTCACCGACGAAGCGAGCGGACGGCCGGTCGCCACCGCGGAGATGGTGGCCTTCTTGCGCGGCGATGGTGGGTTCTCGAAGAACGGCGGTGGGGACGAGCCTGTGCCTGCTGCGCCTGCGACACCCGATGCGGCGCCGGAGGTGACGATCGAAATGCCGACCCGCGCGGATGCCGCCGTGCTGTACCGTCTCTCGGGCGACATCAATCCGCTGCACATCGATCCTGCAGTTGCTGCCAAGGCCGGATTTCCCCGACCGATCCTGCATGGCCTCGCAACCTATGGCAACGCATGCCGCGGCATCCTGGCGAAGTTCTGCGGGCACGATGCGTCGCGCATGAAGTCGATCCGCGCGCGGTTGACTTCGCCGGTCTATCCCGGAGAAACGCTGGTGCTTGATTGCTGGCGACTGGGCTCGGAGGAGATCGCCTTCCGTGCCAGCGTGAAGGAGCGCGGCGTCCAGGTGCTGGCCAACGGACGCGCTGTCCTGGGGGCTCGATGACTGGGCTGGTCGCCGCCGGCGTGCCGAACCTGCGCGACCTGGGTGGCATCGCCACCGCGTCGGGCCATGTCATTGCACCCGGTCGACTCTGGCGTTCCAGTCACTTCGGTTCGGTCTCGGACGACGAACTGGATGCGCTGCGCGCCATTGGACTGTAGTCGGTGATCGATCTGCGGGACGCGGACGCGCGGACCCGTGCGCCGTCGCGCCTGGCGCAATTCGGCATCCGCGAGCCGCATCTGCCGATCGAGCCGCGCGCGATGGGCGCGCTGCGCGAACTGCGTGAGGCGGGTGGACCCGACAAGTCCGCGCTGGCCGCCATCATGTTCGAAGTCTATCGGCGCTTCGTGAACGAACACACGCCTGTCTTCGCCTCGCTCCTGCGGCTGGTCGCCGATGAGGCGACGCCGCTCCCGTTGGTGGTTCACTGCACCGCCGGAAAGGATCGCACCGGCTGGGCTTTGGCGTTGCTGCTGCTTGCGCTCGGCGTGCCGCGCGAAACTGTGCTCGACGACTTTATGGCGAGCAACGGTCGCTGGTCCATGCAGGGTGTTTCCGCCGACTGGGCACTGCGAGCCACGGTGCACGCCGACTATCTGCAATGCGCATTCGATGAAATCGACAAGCGCTGGGGCTCGATGCATGCTTACCTGGAAGGACCTTTCGGTCTCGATCAGCAAGCGCGCGAACGATTGATCGCGCGCCTGCTGGTCAGGCGCTGAGGACTAGAGCTTTACGCGCCCGGCATCGATCAGCTTCTGCGTGAGCGCAAGCTGGTCCTTCATGAAGCGCCGCGTCTTGTCAGGGCTCCACGGTGCCGGCTCGAAGCCGAGCTCAAGCAGCTTCGCGCGCACATCCGGCATCACGAGGATGCGGCCCATCTCCGTGTTGAGCTTGTCCACGATCGCCTTCGGTGTCTTGGCCGGCACGAAGGCGGCGCCCCAGCCCGGCATGTCGACCTCCGGATAGCCGAGTTCGGCGAAGGTCGGCACGTCGGGATACGAAGGAAAGCGCGTGGCGCTGGCAACGGCAAGAGGCTTGATCTTGCCGGGGTAGCGGTTCACGTTGCCGAGCGACGCCACTGCCGCGTCGATCTGTCCGCCAATGAGGTCCTGCAACGCGGGCGGCTGGCCCTTGTACGGCACGTGCACGGTGTCGATGCCGGCTGCCATGTTGAACAGCTCGCCGACGAAGTGACCACCCGAGCCTGGACCATAGGAGCCATAGGAGAGCTTGCCGGGCCGTGTCTTGGCGAGCGCCACGTATTGCTTGAGCGTCGAGGCCGGCAGGCTCTCGCGAACGCCGAACGCGATCGGCGTGAGAGCCAGCATTCCGACCGGCTGCAGGTCTTCGAGCCGATAGCCCGGCTTCGGCATCAGCACCGTGTTGCTGAGAAGCGCGCTGTAGCCGATCAGCACGGTGTATCCGTCCGCCGGCGCCTGCGACACCGTGGCTGCGGCGATGGCGCCGCTCGCACCGGACCTGGATTCGACGATGCAGGGCTGGCCCCAGGCGTCGGTCAGCTTCTGGCCAATGATCCGCATCATGGTGTCGTGGTCCCCGCCCGCCGGCGTAGGAATCACGAACTTGATGACCTGTGAAGGGAAGGGCTGCGTCTGCGCCTGCGCGCGCGGCAGAACGCCCGCACCGAGCGAGCCCAGGGCTGCAGCAAGCGTCTGGCGTCGAGTGAACTTCATTGCGATGTCTCCTTGTGTGATGGATCTGGCTGCCATACGATTCGTCGAAATCATTGGTTCAACCATAGATTAAACGACAAACTGAAAAATTCATCCACCGCAACATTCACGACAGCAAGTGCGCTCGACGCGGCGCAGACGAGCGCGCTCGATGCGTTGATCCGCCGCGAGATCGGTGCCTTCGATGGCGCGCTGAGGGTGCGGCAGGTGGAAGGCGGGCAGTCCAACCCCACTTTCATCGTCGATGCAGGAGCGCGAATTCCGCGTGCTGCGCGCGCTGGACGGCAACGCGGCCAACAGCCGCGCGGCCGCTGTGGCCGCGCGCGTTCAAGCGACCGCTGAAGCGGGTTGTGCGATGCGTTTCGCAAGGTCGCGCCGCTGAACAGCAGGCGCTTGGCCCACTGCGGACCGACGTTGTAGATCCACATGTGGTTGGGCGGCGATCCCATGGCGCGCGTCGCGGGGAAGCCGATGCGCGCATCGTCGGCCGCGATGACCATGTCGCAGTAAAGCGCGAGATCCGTCCCGCCCGCCACGCAATGGCCGTGCACCTTGGCGATCACCGGCTTGTGCACCACAAAGGCAGTGCGCAGCAGCTCCTGGAAGCGCTCCAGCTTCCATACGTCGTCGTCGAAGGAACCGCTGCCGCTGCGGTAGTCGAGCGCGGCATCGCCTTCGGCGGCGTAGCGCGCGTAGGCCGACTTCATGTCGTAGCCCGCGCAGAAATCGGGGCCTGCGCCTCCGAGCACGATCACGCTCACGCTCCGCAGGTCGTCGGCCTCCAGCAGCGCTGCGCGCAGCTCGGAGAGCATCTCCCACGACAGCGCATTGCGCCGGTCCGGCCGGTTGAGGGTGATGCGCGCGACGCGCTCTCGCACCTCGAAGGTGAGGTGTTCATTGGATTGCAGCCACTTGCCCATGCGCCGCCCCTCAAATCTTGCGCCCGGCGTTCTGCCAGAACGGGTCGCGCAAGCGGCGCTTGAAGATCTTGCCGCTGTCCTCGCGCGGCAGCGATTCGTGGAAGTCGATCCGCTTGGGCACCTTGAACTTCGCGAGACGTTCGAGAAGATAGGACCGGATCTCCTCCGGCGTGACTTGCGACTCGGGCATGCGTTCGACAGCGGCAGCGAGCGATTCGCCGAAGTCGTCGTCGGGAATGCCGAACACGGCGCAGTCCTTCACGCCAGGGCACTGGGTCAGCACCATCTCTATCTCGGCCGGATAGATGTTGGTGCCGCCGAAGATCACCATGTCCGAACGGCGGTCACAGAGATAGAGCCGGCCTTCCTTCATGTAGCCCACGTCGCCCAGGCTGATGAGGCCGTCGCGCTCCACGCTCTTTCGCTTCTCTTCGTGGTTGAGATAAGTGAAGTCGGGATACGCTGGCACGCGAACAAAGATCTCGCCGATCTCGCCTTCGGGCAGGCGATTTCCCTCCTCGTCATAGAAGGCCATGCGCGTGCCGGGCGTGGGCATGCCGACGCAACCGGGATGCTCCAGCCAGTCCTGCGGCGTGGCGAGCGTGACGGTACCGACTTCAGTGCCGCCGTAGCCCTCGTAGACCACGGGACCCCACCAATCCATCAGATCCTTCTTCACCTCGCGCGGACACGGCGCGCCGGTGTGCGTCACCCATCGCAGCGAGCGCACGTCGTAGCGGTTGCGCACCTCCGGCGGCAGCTTGAGCATGCGCACGAACATCGTGGGCACCATCACCGCGTTGTCGATGCGGTGCTTCTCGATCAGCGCCAGCGTCTCTTCCGGATCGAACTTGGACTGCAGCACCAGCACGTCCGCCGTCATCAGCGCCTGACGGCCGTACCCGTTGGGCGACGCGTGGTAGAGCGGGCCGCACACCAGCGCACGCATGCCGGGCTTGAGCCCATACACGCTGGCGAACAACTCGACATAGGCCTTGCTTTCCTCGGGCGTGGCGGGCTGGCGCTTCACGCCCTTGGGATGGCCGGTGGTGCCGGAGGTGTAGATCATGGTCGCGCGGGCGCGGCGCGGCGGCGCCTGCAGCGGCTCGAAGCGCTCGGCCCATTCGCGCCAAACCGTGTCGCCCGGTAAGGGCCGTGCGAGTTCGGTCGAGACGCCGTAGCGCTGCTGGATTTCCGGCGGCGTCGGCACCACGAAGACGCGGATGCCCGCGGGCACGAGCGCGCGGATCGGGGCGAGAAGGTCGGCATGCGCGACCAGCACCTTCGGCTTCGCGTCTTCGAGCACGTAGATCACTTCTTCCGTGCGGCCGTGCCAGTTGAGCGGCACGCCATAGGCGCCGACCGCGGCGGCGGCCTGCTGTACTTCGAAGAAGGCGAAGTCGTTGCGCAGCAGCAGGGCGACGGTGTCGCCTTCGCTCACGCCGAGTTGCTCGAAGCCCGTGGCTGCCTGCTGCGCCACGCGCAGCACCTCGTCGCGCGTCACGCCGCGGCCGTCGAGGTAGATCATGGGGGTGATGCTCATCGGTGTAGGTCTCAAAGAAGGGCAGCCGCGAGACGCGCGGCATGGGCGTCGGCGTCGCCGAACATCTGGTCGAGCACGTGGATGCGCCGCAGGTAGTGCCCGACGGCGTATTCCTCTGTCATGCCGATGCCGCCGTGAAGCTGGATCGCGCCGAGCGCCACGTTGCGTGCGTTGCGGGCGACGGAGAGCTTCGCGCGATGCAGGTCGGGGGCACTGTCTTCCGCGCTGGCATCGTCTGCCGCAACAGCGGCGGCCATGGCCATGCTGCGCGCCATCTCGAGGCTGACCAGCATCTCGGACGCGCGATGGCGCAGCGCCTGGTTCTCGCCGATCAGGCGGCCGAACTGCTTGCGTGTGCGCAGGTAGTCCATCGCGAGATCGAAGGCGGCCTGGGCGGCGCCGCTCATGTCGGCGCACACGGCGGCGATGCCAGCGGCCACGGTGCCTTGGATGGCGAGACGCGTGCGAGTCGAATCTTCGGGGTTGGCCAACGGCTGCGCCGCTGCTTGCGTCAGCACCAGCTCGCCTGCTGCTGTGTCATCGACCAGGCGGAACTCGCGCAGCGCGACGCCTGCGTCCTTGGCGTCCACGAGGAACAGCGCGCACCCGTTCGCGTCAGCCGGTGCACCGGCGATGCGCGCGCTCACGACGAAGTACCGCGCCAGACCTCCGGCGGGCACGTTGGACTTGATGCCGTCGAGCTTCCAGCCGCCGTCCTTGCGTTCGGCACGCGTCTCCACCCACAGCGGCGCGTGACGGCCGGCGGGTTCGTCATGCGCCCAGGCCGACACGATCTCGCCGCTGGCCATGCCGGGCAGCAGTCGTGTCTGCATCGCCTCGTCGGCGCCGAGGCGCAGGGCGGTGCCTGCGAGCACCGCGCTCGCCAGGAACGGCTCCATCGAGAGCGAGCGGCCGAAGGCCTGCATCGCGGGCAGCAGGTCGCGCGCACCGCCACCGAAGCCGCCGAGTGCTTCTGGCACTGGCAACGCTGTCAGGCCCAGCTCGGCCAATCCAGCCCAGGTCTTTTCGTCATGCGCTGCGCCGGAGGCGGTGAGCGCACGGCGCTTCTCGAATCCATAGCGATCGGCCAGCAGGCGGGAAAGGCTCTCCGCGAGCGCCGCCTGATCCTCATTCAGTTCGAAATTCATGTTTGCCTTATCCGACGATGGCCTTGGCCAGGATGTCCTTCTGCACTTCGGTCGTGCCGCCGTAGATCGACGCTGCGCGCGAAAGGAAATAGCGCGGCGCAATCGGACCGTGCGTGACTTCGTCGGCGGAGCGGCGCTCCAGACCGCCCGGGCCGACGATGCGTGCGAGAAGCGCGTTGATCTCCTGCTGCAACTCGGTGCCCTTGAGCTTGAGTACCGACGCGAAGGCCGGCAGGCGCTTCTGCTCGCTGTCGGTGAGCAGGAAGCGCCAGTTGGTGATCTCCAGCGCGCGCGTCTCGGCCTCCAGCATGGCGATGTCTGCGCGCAGCTTGGGGTCGTCGAGCAGCGGCTTGCCGGCCTGTGTGTAGCGTCCGGCGAGTTCGCGCGCGTAGTCGAGCCGCTCGCGGCACAGGCCGACGTTGGCGATGCCCGTGCGTTCGTTCGACAGCAGGAACTTCGCGCAATCCCAGCCCTTGTTCTCCTGGCCGACCAGGTTGCCAACGGGCACGCGCACCTCGTCGAAGAAGACTTCGTTGAGATGGTGCTCGCCGTCGATGGAGTGGATCGGCCGGATCGTGATGCCGGGGGTGCGCAGGTCGATCAGCAGGAAAGAAATGCCTTCCTGCTTGCGCGCCTCGGTATCGGTGCGCACGAGGGCGAACACCCAGTCGGCGAGGTGCGCAGTGGTGGTCCAGATCTTCTGGCCGTTGACGATGTAGTGATCGCCCTCGCGGCGTGCGGCAGTGCGAAGCGACGCGAGGTCGGAGCCGGAGCCGGGCTCCGAGAAGCCCTGGCAGAACCAGATATCGAGATTCGCGAGGCGCGGCAGGAAGTGGTCGCACTGTGCAGGCGTGCCGAACTTCATCAGCACCGGGCCGAGCATGCCGACGTTGAACGCCTGCGGCAGCGGGGCGGGGGCGCGATAGGCTTCGTCGAGCAGGATCAGGCGTTCCATCGGGCCGAGGTCGGCGCCGCCGTAGCGCTTGGGCCAGTGCGGCGCGGCCCAGCCACGCTCGTTGAGGATGCGCTGCCAGGCCACTGTGTCCTGCTTGCGCGGCGGATGGCCGGCACGCAGGCGTTCGCGGATCTCTGAGGGCAGCTTTTCGCGGATGAAGGTGCGCACCTCGTCACGGAAGGCGCGCTGTTCGGGGGTGAGGTCCAAGTCCATGGCGAATCATCTTATAGTTCAACCAATGAATATGCAATACTGCCGAACCCTCAAAAGGATCTTTCATGACCAACGAATCGCTCTTCCAACCTGTGCGCACCCGGCGTGGCTTCGAGGCCGTGTGCGACCGCATTCGCGAACAGTTGATGAGCGGCGAGCTGAAGCCGGGCGACCAGCTCCCCGGCGAGCGCGAACTGGCCGAGCGCTTCGGCATCGGACGCGCGGCAGCACGCGACGCATTGCGCAGCCTGGAGGTCTCGGGCGTGGTGGAAGCGCGCAAGGGCATCCAGGGCGGCTTCTTCATCAGGAATGGCGGCAGCGGCGGTCTTGCGCAGACGGTGCAGGACATGGTGTCGCTCGCGCAGGCGTCGCTGGAGAACGTGATGGAGGCGCGCACCGAGATCATCTGCGTGGCGATCCGCCTCGCCTGCCCGCGCGCGACCAACGAGGAGTTCGACACGATCCAGCGCGACATCGACCTGCATGCGGATCTGTTCCGACTGGGGCGCGCCTCGCGCAACACGCAGTCGGTGATCGAGTTCTACCGGCTCATCGCGCAAGCGACGCACAACCCGCTGGTGCTGATGATGGTGGACGCGTTGTCTGAGGTGTACCGGGGTCTCCTCGTTTTCAGTGCAATAAGTGACGGTACGAAAAGCTAGCACTGGCGCGGAGGTGGTGTTGGTAGATCGTTGATTTCATTGACTTTCCTGTTCACTTTCAAATCTGCGATTCGTGGCGTCAAACCGTGGTCGGTTTCATCCATTGGTGCCAGTTATCGATGCATTTGGCCGCGAAGGCAGGATTTGGTCAG
>JAKOTN010000106.1 GCA_029776255.1 Pseudomonadota bacterium | reverse complement strand
GGTACTGCTCAAGCCCTCCTTGCCAGGCAAGGGCTTGCCGGCGTCGCGGGCTGCTTGCGCCAGCCAATTGACAATGGTCTGGCTGGTCGGCCCGAACTCCCGAGACAACTCTTGCGGGCTTCGGCCGGCCTCGGCCAGTTCGACGATCTGTTGGCGAAATTCCGCCGGGTACGGTGGTCTGCTTTTCGGCATCTTGGACTCTTTGTTGCGTAAGCATCAGGTGTCCACCAAAAAGGGGCAACTCCAGTACCATGCAAAACATATAACCGCTTAACCCGTTGAACTCCACGGTTGACGACCTACCTCACAATAAGACGGAGCATCGCAAAAGCGTTCATGGTTTAAATCTCGATGATGATGATGGTGTCGCTGTAGCGCGCCACCACCGGGTCATGGGTGATGAGCCGCATCGGCTCGACAAGGGCCTGCGCGACCAGGATGCGGTCGAACGGATCGGCATGGTGCGCAGGCAATTCTTCGACGGCCACTGCATGCTCGGGCTCCACGGGCAGGAAGCGGTAGCCGGATTCGCGGAAGTAGCGCAGGGCGTCCTGGCTAGACACCGGCATGTCGCCGCTCCCCAGGCTGTGCTTGATGGCGATCTCCCAGAATGTCGCGGCGCTGATCCAGACCGACGACTTCGGCGACGCGATCATTTCGCGCGCCCCCTTCGGCAGCTTGGGGCTGTCGGCGATCGCCCACAGGGCGACGTGCGTATCGAGCAGCAGATTCAAGATTGCCTACCCAGGAACATGCGCGCGACTTCCTCGTTGTGGGCGTCGATGCTGTCCGGTACCTTGAACTTTTGCCCTTGGCGACGCCGACGCGCTTACCGGCCGGGACGGAATCCATGGGCACGAGCTTGGCGGCGGAGCGGCCGTTGCGGGCAATGACGATCTCGCGTTCCTCGCCCTGCTCGATGGCTTCCACGAGACGAGACAGCGAAGACTTTGCTTGCAGCATATTGACGGACGGCATCACGATCTCCTAACGGTTTCTTCGAGCTTAGCCTGGCTAACACTCACGGCCAAGCAAATTATTCCGTATGCATCAACCAAGCTACAATCCCGTCCCGTCATGCCGGTCAATATCCTGAATCCACCTGTGCTTCGCGTCTCCGACTTCAAGGAGACGGAGGCCGAATACCATATCCGGGCAGAACCGACCGCGACCTACCATCGCACGGTAAAGCTGTGGCGGCGTATCAAGATTCAATCGGGTGATCACAGAAAAACTGTGTCAGTTTTAAAGCGGTGTTGACACAAGTGCCGGCCCTGTGACAAGACCTTCACCGCTGTCGTGCCTGAGATCGACACCAGCCGGCAGATGACGGAGCGCTTGGTGAAGCGGGTTGGCCGGCAGCCCCTCGAATACACCTACGCCGATGTCGTCAAACAGGTCCGGGTCGATAAGAAGACCATCCGCAACGTCTTCGATGAGTACGTGATTGGGCTGGAGTAGGAGTTCAAGCGCGAAACACCCGTGTGCCCGGACATCGACGAAATCAAGCTCAAGCGCTTCCGCGCCATCTTCACGAACCTGCAGCCCGGTCGCTCATCGAATGCTGCCGGATCGGTATATCTCGACCGCCACGGCGTTTCTGGCGTCCCTGGCAGACGAAAAACCGAGGGAACCTCAGTCAGCCACCTCTTCTCTTCTGGTGTCACGAACCCAATCGGTCGCTTGGGCGGATCGGGCGGGGTCGTTAACTGGCGGATGGCCTCAAAAACCTGTTTCAACTGCGCGCGGGTGCCGTGCGCGAAGGTGTCATGCTGAAGCGCCAAAGCTTCAGTCTTCTCTTCCAGATCATCCAGGCGTAGCCCAAACCCGCGGTTGGACGCCAAAAACTCACGCAGGCGGACAAAAGCGCGCACCACGTACACGTCCATTTCCACGGCCTGCGGTGGAGCCAGCACATTGGAAGCCTGAATGGCCCCCTGTTCCGTGAAAGCGAACGGCAACGACTCGGAGAATTCCAGTTTAGCGAGGTGGTCGCAATTTGTGACCACCTCCGCCTTCTCGGCGGCGGTCAATTGGAACATGAAATCCGCCGGGAAGCGCTGGCTGGTTCCCAAGGTGAACCTTGGGAACCAGAAAAACTTCCGGCAGCTTGCCAGAGCGTGCCGCTCGCACCCAGTTGTCTAGGCTGCTCCTCGCTATCGACAACCGCTTCGCCGCGCGCGCCACTGAAACACCCGTCATCTCAACCAGCTTGACCGCCTCCGCCCGAAACTCAGGCGTATAAATCCCTCTTGGTATCCGTTCCATCTCGTCCTCCAAATCGTCAAATTAAACGATCCGTCAGACTCCATTTTTTCCAGCTTACCTCACTCCCAATGCATCACGAGTTCACGCAAGTACGCCGGTGACCCGGTTAGCGGCTCGGCCGCGCGGGCTGCGCTCACTGCGGCCTGGGATGACGTGGCGGAATGGGAATGCTAGGAAAACTCGCCATCCTCATTGCCTGCTTCGCCGTATTCGCAACCTGTGCCAACGCGGCACTTGCTCAAACTATTGGCCTGGCGCCAACAGCCTGGCAATCATTTGGCACTTCGAATGAGCACCAGCATTTCGTCGCCGTAGTGCTCGATCTTGGCGCTGCCCATGCCGGTGATGCCGGTCAGCATGCCGTGGCTGGTCGGGCGGACCTCGGCCAGTTCGCGCAGGGTCTTGTCGTGCAGGATAACGTAGGCTGGCACGCCTTGTTCACGGGCGGCGTCGGCGCGCCATTTGCGCAACACCTGGAACAGCGCTTCGTCGGCCGGCGCCAGATCGTTGACCACGGTGCCGCCGCCGCGTGATGGCGTCGACTTGCGCTTGGCTGGCCGGCGCAGTTCGACCGTGCGCTGGCCCTTGAGCACTTCGCGAGCGCTTTCGGTCAGTTGCAGGGCACCGTGCTCAGCCATGTCGACATACACGAGCCCAGCGGCGGCGAGTTGGCGGAAAACGCTCTTCCAAGCATGGTCGTCGAGGTCGCCGCCGACGCCGAAAGTCGGCAGTTGGTCGTGCTTCCACTGCTTGACCTTGTCGGTCGCCTTGCCGCGCAAGATGTCGATCAGGTGGGCGACGCCGAAGCGCATGCCGGTGCGGAATATGGCCGATAGTGCCTTTTGCGCCGCCTTAGTGCCGTCCCACAGTTCGGGCGGCTCCTGGCAGACGTCGCAATTACCGCAGGGTTGACGCTCCTCGCCGAAATAATTCAACAGCACTTGGCGCCGGCAACGTGGCGCCTCGCAATAGGCGAGCAGGGCGGTCAGACGCTGCGATTCAAGGATCTTCTGGCCCTTGTTTGCCCCCGATTCGGCGATCCGCGCATACTGCAGCGCGACGTCTTGCATGCCGTAGGCCATCCAGGCTTCCGATGGCTCTCCATCTCGGCCAGCACGGCCCGTTTCCTGGTAGTAGGCTTCGATAGATTTCGGCAGGTCGAGATGCGCAACGAAGCGCACGTCCGGCTTGTCGATACCCATGCCGAAGGCGATGGTCGCGCACATGATCAGGCCGTCCTCGCGCAGGAAGCGATGTTGGTTTGCGACACGTTTGTCGACCGGCAGGCCGGCATGGTAGGGCAGCGCTGGATAACCTTGGGCAGATAGCCAGGCGGCCGTTTCCTCGACCTTCTTACGCGACAGGCAATAGACAATGCCGGCTTGGCCCTGTCGGCCGGCCATGAAACCGAGCAGCTGTTTCTTGGCGTTGTCCTTCTCGATCACGGTGTACCGGATGTTCGGGCGGTCAAAGCTGGACAGAAAAACGCGCGCTTCGGACAGCCCCAGTCGCATCAGTATCTCGTTGCGGGTAGCTTGGTCGGCTGTGGCAGTCAGGGCGATTTGTGGAATTCTAGGGTAACGCTCATGCAGAACAGAGAGTTGCAGATATTCTGGGCGAAAGTCATGGCCCCATTGCGACACGCAGTGCGCTTCGTCGATAGCGAACAGCGCAACCCGCCGCCGCGCGACCAGTTGTTCCAGCAAACCGAGGAAACGCGCGGTCAACAGGCGTTCCGGCGCGACGTAAACCAGATCGAGGTCGTCGTTCAACAAGCGATTTTCGGTGTCGACGACGGTGCGAAAATCCTGTGACGAATTCAGAAACGCCGCCTTGACCCCAAGCTGGAGCAACGCGTCAACCTGATCCTGCATCAGGGCAATCAGCGGCGAGACGACCACGGCGACCCCCTGTCGCGCCAGCGCCGGAATCTGATAGCACAAGGATTTTCCCCCGCCAGTAGGCATCAACACCAGAGCATCGCCACCGCCTACCACATGGTCAACCACCGCCGCCTGTTGACCGCGAAATGAAGGGTAACCAAAAACGCGCCGCAGAATATCCAGCGGGGCGTCGCTCATCCTCGACAATCGGGCGCCGCCGGTGGCAAGCCGGCGTCAGGTGCCAGCGCCAGTCGATTGAGGAGAGTGCCGTCCCAGCACAGGCACTCGCCCCGGCACTCGCTCCAGTCGGCCAGTACCCAGCGCTCGACATGGATGCCGTCGACGAAATGATCGTGTCGCGCCGGGCGATGGGTGTGACCATGGATCAAGGTGGCGTAGCCATTGAGGCGCAAAAAATCGTCGGTCGCCCCGGGAGTGACGTCCATCAGATAGCCTGCCTTGTCGCGCTTCGCCGCCTCGCTCCGCTCACGCAGCGACGCGACGACGGATTGACGCTCGGCCAAGGGTCGGGCGAGAAAAGCGTTTTGCCATGCCTTATCGCGCACCATGGCACGAAACTGCTGATAATCGTGGTCGCCGGTGCACAACGCATCGCCGTGCGAAAGCACGAACTGCCAGGTCGGCAGCGACAACACATAGGGATCGGCAAGCAGGCGCACGCCGCTACGCGCGGCGAACGCTTCGCCGAGCAGGAAATCACGGTTGCCGTGCAACAACGATACGGAAAGCCCGGCGTCCACCGCCGCGCGCAAGGCGTCGACGATGTCGGCGGCGAAGGATTCACCGGTTTCATCCAGGCAATCGTCACCCGGCCAGGCCTCGAAAAGATCGCCCAGAATAAATAGCTGCTCGGCGAAACGCGCGCGACCGCCGAGAAAGTCGAAAAAAAGTCGCGTCGCACCCGGCGTTTGCGGCGCCAGGTGCAGGTCGGCAATGAACAGGATCAAGGAAAGCGGACAGCCAGCAATCGCTCAGCAGATCTCGGCGCGTTCGATCACCACGTCCACCACCGGCACATCGGCGTAACCGGCGGCATTGCCAGTCTTGACGGCCTTGATCTGGTCAACCACCTCGGTACCTTCGACCACCTTGCCGAATACGCAATACCCCCAGCCATCGCCGGTCGGCGAGCGATAGTTGAGAAAATTGTTATTCGCCACATTGATGAAGAACTGTGCGGTCGCGGAATGCGGATCGGATGTGCGCGCCATCGCCAGCGTATAGACATCGTTCTTTAGACCGTTGTCGGCTTCGTTCTTGATCGGAGCCTGGGTCGACTTCTGCTTCATGCCCGGCTGAAAACCACCGCCCTGAATCATGAACCCGGGAATGACACGGTGAAAAATGGTGTTGTCGTAATGTCCGGATTCGACATAGTCGAGAAAATTCTTGGCCGACAGCGGCGCTTTTTCGGCGTCGACTTCGATACCGATGACACCGAAATTGGTGTGCAACTTGATCATGGCAATCCTTATTTTTTTGCGGGAATGATCTTGACCGACTGAATGACGACCAAGTCCAGAGGAACGTTCTGATGCATGCCGCGGTTGCCAGTGGGCATTTTTGCAATGGCGTCAACCACTTCCATGCCGTGCGTGACCTTGCCGAAAACCGCGTAGCCCCAACCATCCGCACCGGGGTAATTCAGTGCGGCATTGTCCTGATGATTGATGAAAAATTGCGAACTCGCCGAATGCGGATCGTTGGTGCGCGCCATGGCGACAGTGCCGCGATCGTTTCTGAGACCATTCCGGGCCTCGTTCTCAACCTTGCGGTTCGCCGCTTTCTGGCTCATGTCGGCCGCGAAACCGCCGCCCTGAATCATGAAGCCCGGGATGACGCGGTGAAACACCGTGCCATTATAAAAACCGTCGTTGGCGTACTGCACGAAATTCTGAACCGATTTCGGCGCCTTCTCGGCGTCGAGTTCGATCACGATCTTGCCCATGCTGGTCTGCACTTCGGCGGTGGGGGCGGCAAGCACGGCAAGCGACAACACACTAGCGGCAAGCAGGACAAGTATTTTCGGCATCGAATGACTTCCTTGACAGATGATATTCAGGCTCGCGGTGGCGGCTGCGCTATCCACCGACGCGAGAAGAGGCGTCGCTTCGTCAACCGAGCGCGACGGGACGCGCGGCGGCACTCGCTCTAGCGCGAGCCCGCAGGCCGCGCAGCGGCAGCCGGCCTGACCGCCGTGGCCGAAGCGTTATTGACCAGATCGTTGGTCATCGACAGTTTAGTCTTGACCACTTTATTGGCTGCGTCCAGTTGTAGCGATTTTTCATAGGCTTCACCCGCCAGCTTGACGTATACATCGCCAAGATTTTCATAAGCCATGGCGTAATCTGGATTAGTCCGAATGGCCATGTCCAAAGCGGCGCGCGCCTTGTCGTACTGTTTCTGCCGGGCGTAAAGCACGGCTAGGTTGTTGTAGGGTTCGGGCAACTCCGGGTAGTCTTCGCTGAGGCTGGAGAACACCGCCACCGCTTCCGTCAAGCGGGCCGCTTCGGTGAGAATGACTCCGCGAAGGAAGCGGCCTTGCGCATCGCCAGGCTGGCTGGCTAGTTGCGCATCGACCTTCTGCAACGCCTCCTGCAACTGCCCCTGCTTGAAAAGACGCTGCGCGTCGCTCAAATTGTCCGCATGGGTCAAGCCAGAGGCGATACTCAGTACAAAACCGACCGTCAAGGCCACATAGGGAACCCGCCAGGGCATCGAGAAGATCAGGCGCATCGTTATGGTATACTCGGTTTCGCGGCGGTTGGCTGTCGCTAAAGCGGCAGATTCTAGCAAGAAGCCCGTCAAAACCAAAGCACTCCGCATTCCAACCGTCCCCACCCATTTTCGCGGAGTGCTGTCGTGAGTCCGACCATGTTGAAAATCTATAACTCGCTGGCACGCGAGAAGCAGGATTTCGTGCCGATCGTCGCCGGCAGCGTTCGAATGTACGTTTGCGGAATGACGGTCTACGATTACTGCCACATCGGGCACGCACGCGTTCTGGTGGTATTCGATGTCGTTCAGCGCTGGCTCCGCGCCAGCGGATTCCGTGTCACCTACGTGCGCAATGTCACCGATATCGACGACAAGATCATCAAACGGGCACAGCAAAACCACGAGAGCATCGACGAACTGACCAACCGCTTCATCCATTTCATGAACGAAGATGCCGCTGCGCTCGGGGTGCAGCCACCCGACCATGAGCCGCGCGCCACGGCGTATGTACCGCGGATGCTTGAACTGATCGGCCAACTGGAAAAAAACGGCTTGGCGTACCAGGCCACCGACGGCGACGTCAATTTCCCGGTTCGAAAATTCCCCGGCTACGGCAAGCTCTCCGGCAAATCGCTCGATGACCTGCGCGCCGGCGAACGTGTTGACGTCGACGCCGCCAAGGGTGATCCGCTTGACTTCGTGCTCTGGAAGCACGCCAAGGACGGTGAGCCATCGTGGCCGTCACCCTGGGGCGACGGGCGGCCGGGCTGGCATATCGAGTGCTCGGCGATGAGTTCGGATCTGCTCGGCAAACACTTCGACATTCATGGCGGCGGTCAGGACCTGCAGTTCCCGCACCACGAAAACGAGATCGCGCAATCGGAAGGCGCGCACGATTGTCGCTTCGTGAATTATTGGATGCACAACGGATTCGTGCGTGTCGATGACGAGAAAATGTCGAAATCGCTCGGTAATTTTTTTACCATCCGCGAAATTCTCGCGAAATACGATCCCGAAGTCCTACGTTTCTTCATCCTGCGCGCCCACTACCGCAGCCCGCTCAACTACTCGGACGCCCACCTGAATGACGCGCGGCAAGCGCTGACTCGCCTGTATACCGCCCTGAAGGCCGTGACGCCGGATGTCACGTCGGAGGTGGACTGGCGGGAGGCACATGCTCAGCGCTTCCAGCACGCGATGGACGACGATTTCAACACCCCGGAAGCCTGCGCGGTGCTGTTCGATTTGGCCACCGAAGTAAACCGCCACAAGAGCCCTTCCCTCGCCAGCCAACTGCGCAATCTCGCGGGCTTGCTCGGGTTGCTCGCCCGCGAACCGCAGGCGTTCCTGCAAGAGGCGCCGGGCAGCGGCGGCGAAATGTCGGTCGACCGGATCGAGGCGCTGATCGCCGAACGGGTCGCCGCCAAGCAGCGCAAGGATTTCGCCGAGGCGGACCGCTTGCGGGGCACGCTGCTGGAGGCCGGTATCGTCCTCGAAGATGGCCCCAAAGGCACGGTCTGGCGGCGCGCCTGACTTTTCCCGGAAACGCGCGCACGGGGCGTAACCACCGCTCGGGCGGCGGCGCCCACCATGCGCACGGGAGCCGAAACGATTTAGTTCGCGCTGGAATGACGACGCGCGAACCGGTTTTTTCAGGTCGCCGCGAAGAAATCGCGCACGCGATCCATCCACGACTTGGCGCGCGGGTTGTGATGCGCCGAGTTCTCACGGCTGGACTCTTCGAGTTCGCGGAGCAATTCCTTTTGCCGCTCGGTCAGATGAACCGGCGTCTCGACGACCACGTGGCAGAGCAGGTCGCCGTGGCTGTGACTACGCACCCCCTTGATACCCTTGCCGCGCAAACGGAATGTTTTCCCGGACTGTGTTTCGGGAGGGACGCGAATCTTGGCCGCGCCGTCCAGCGTTGGAATATCGATCTCGCCCCCGAGCGCCGCGGTGGTGAAGCTGATCGGCATCTCGCAATGCAGGTCGTTTTGCTCACGCTGAAAAACCGGATGGGTTTTAAGGTGGATCTGTACATACAGGTCACCGGACGGGCCGCTGTTGATTCCGTGCTCGCCTTCACCCGACAGACGAATCCGATCGCCTTCGTCGACGCCGGCGGGAATCTTGACCGCCAATGTCTTGTGCTGCTTGACACGTCCGGCGCCATGACAGGCGCCGCAAGGATCGGCGATGAACCGTCCCGTGCCGTGACATTTCGGACAGGTCTGCTGTATGGAGAAAAAACCCTGTTGCAGACGAACCTGGCCGCTACCCTGGCAGGTCGGACAGGTTTTGGGCTGCGTGCCGGCCTTGGCGCCGCTGCCACGACAAGCGTCACAGCTTTCCATGGTCGGAATGCGTATCTTGGTTTCGGTGCCGAACGCCGCCTGCTCAAGACTAATTTCAAGGTTGTAACGAAGATCGGCGCCGCGATAGATATTCGAACGTCCGCCTCGACCCCCACCGAAAATTTCGTCGAAGATGCCGCCAAAAGCGTCGGAGAAACCCCCTCCGCCAGCGCCGCCACCACCCATTCCGGCCTGCGGGTCCACGCCAGCGTGTCCGAACTGGTCGTAAGCGGCGCGCTTTTGTCCATCGGCGAGAATTTCGTAGGCTTCTTTCACCTCCTTGAAATGCTCTTCCGCCTTGGGGTTATCCGGATTGCGGTCCGGATGGAATTTCATGGCCAGCTTGCGGTAGGCCTTTTTTATTTCGTCGTCGGATGCATCGCGATTGACGCCGAGGATGTCGTAAAAGTCGCGTTTAGCCATCGGTATTTCAACACTTTCAGGGGTTTGGGCGAGGCGCGATTATACGCCCCGCCCTGTGGCCGAATGCCTACTTCTTGTCTTTCACTTCGGTAAACTCGGCGTCCACCACATCGCCGTCGTCTTTCTTGGTCTCGCCGGACGCCGACGGGCCGCTGCCCGCGGCGCCACCGGGTTGTTGTTCCGCTTGCTGCTTGGCATACATCTTCTCGCCGAGCTTTTGCGCCGCGGCACCAAGCGCCTCGCTCTTGGCTTTGATCGTCTCCGCGTCGCCGTCGCGTATCGCGTCCTCGGCCGCTTTGATCGCCTCTTCGATCGCGCCTTTTTCACCGTCGGATAATTCCTTGCCGTATTCGGCCAGCGACTTCTTGACCGTGTGGATCATTCCATCGCACTGATTGCGCGCCTCCGCCAGTTCATGCGCCTTGCGGTCGTCCTCGGCATGCGCTTCGGCGTCCTGCACCATGCGCTGCACTTCTTCCTCGCTGAGACCGGAAGAAGCTTGAATCTTGATTTTATTTTCGCGACCGGTCGCCTTGTCCTTGGCCGAGACGTGCAGAATGCCGTTGGCGTCGATATCGAAAGTGACCTCGATCTGCGGCATGCCGCGTGGTGCCGGCGGAATGTCGGATAAATTGAACTGCCCGAGGCTCTTGTTGCCCGCCGCCATTTCACGCTCGCCCTGAAGCACGTGAATCGTCACCGCCGACTGATTGTCGTCCGCCGTCGAGAACACCTGGTTGGCCTTGGTTGGAATGGTGGTGTTCTTTTTGATCAACTTGGTCATCACCCCGCCCAGTGTCTCGATTCCGAGCGACAGCGGCGTGACGTCGAGCAGCAGGACATCCTTGACCTCGCCCTGTAGCACACCGCCCTGAATCGAAGCGCCAACGGCGACGGCTTCGTCCGGATTGACGTCGCGCCGCGGCTCGCGGCCGAAGAACTCCTTGACTTTATCCTGCACCTTTGGCATGCGCGACTGGCCACCGACGAGAATCACGTCGTTGATATCGCTGACCTTGCAACCCGCATCCTTGAGAGCGATGCGACATGGTTCGATGGTCCGCTCGACCAGCTCGTCGACCAGCGCCTCGAACTTGGCACGCGTGATCTTCAGCGTCAAATGCTTGGGACCTGACGCGTCGGCGGTAATGTAGGGCAGATTGATCTCGGTCTGTTGACCGGACGACAATTCGATCTTGGCTTTTTCGGCGGCGTCCTTGAGACGTTGCAACGCCAGCACGTCGGTTTTGAGGTTAACCCCCGATTCCTTCTTGAATTCCTCGATGATGTAGTCGATCAGGCGCTGGTCGAAATCCTCGCCACCGAGGAAAGTATCGCCATTGGTCGACAGCACCTCGAACTGATGCTCGCCGTCGACCTCGGCAATTTCGATGATCGAAATGTCGAAGGTGCCACCGCCGAGGTCATAGACGGCAATTTTCTTGTCGCCCTGTTTTTTGTCCATGCCGAACGCCAAGGCCGCTGCCGTCGGCTCGTTGATGATCCGCTTGACTTCGAGCCCGGCGATACGACCGGCGTCCTTGGTGGCCTGCCGCTGGCTGTCGTTGAAGTAAGCCGGCACGGTGATCACCGCCTCGGTCACTTCTTCGCCAAGATAATCCTCCGCCGTGCGTTTCATTTTACGCAGCACTTCGGCCGAAACCTGCGGCGGCGCGATCTTGTTGCCACGCACCTCCACCCAGGCATCGCCATTGTCAGCCTTGAGAATCTTGTAGGGCATCAGCGAGATGTCCTTCTGCACTTCCTTTTCCTCGAAACGCCGGCCAATCAAGCGCTTGACGGCGTAGAGCGTGTTTCTGGGATTGGTCACCGCCTGCCGCTTGGCGGGAGCGCCGCAGAGAATCTCGTCGTCTTCGGCGTAGGCGACGATCGACGGCGTGGTCCGCGCGCCTTCCGAATTCTCGATAACTTTCGGCTTGCCGTTTTCCATGACCGCGACGCAAGAGTTGGTCGTACCGAGATCGATCCCGATAATTTTTCCCATTTCAAATTCCTTTCAGTGTTTCAGTGATTTGGAGAGCATTCGTGCAAAGCCGGAATATTTCTGGCGCTGATCCGCAGTTGGGGCTTGGTGCCGCGATTTCAAGTCGACGCCTTGGCCACGATGACCAACGCCGGGCGCAGCACGCGATCGGCGAGGAGATAGCCCTTCTGCAGGACACTGACGACTGAATTCGGCTCCTGGTCGGACTCGACGACGCTGATCGCCTGATGACGGTGCGGATCGAATTTCTCGCCGACGGGATTGATCTCGGTCAACGCCGATTTCTCGAACGCGGCAGCCAGTTGTTTAAGCGTCAATTCGGTACCCGAGCGGAAATTTTCCACGTTGGCGGTTTCGCTGGCCAGAGCGGCTTCGAGACTGTCCTTGACCGCCAGCAATTCCTTGGCGAAACGATCGATGGCGAATTTGGCGGCCTTGGTGATATCTTCCTGCGCGCGCCGGCGCACATTCTCGGCTTCCGCTTTGGCACGCAGCCACGCCTCGCGGTATTCCTCGGCCTTCGCCTCCGCCTGCCGGAGAACGTCGGCCGCGTCCGGCGCGGTGTCGACATCGGCGATAGGCGTCGAGCCTTCCGCCACCGGATCGACGGCTAGAGGATCCGGTGGCGCGGCGGTATGGGCGGATGGTTGAAATGGTTGGGATGGTTGGTCATTTTCGTGCATGGTTGGTGATCTCCCAAGGAAACGGCGTCTATCTGGGGACGACTTCATCGATTTCAAGTTTTTCCGTTCCAGTTTTTCCACAACATGTTGTCCAAGGATGAACAACTTGCTTGATAGCGTGCTTTTCTGCTTTATTGAAGAATGAAATTTCTTGTCGTGAGCGTTGCTGCTGTTAGCATTTCGGCACGACGAGCCACTCGGCGGCACACTGATGGAGCATGAGACAGGCATGGTAGAGAAGATCGGCAAGTACGAAATCATTCGTTCCCTGGGCAAGGGAGCCACTGCTGTCGTCTATCTCGCCCGCACGCCCGGCAGCAACCGGCAGGTGGCGATCAAGCTGATCCGCTTCAGCGAAGAAAATGCCGCCATGTCGCGCCGCCTGCGCAAACTCTTTCAAACCGAGGATGGAATCGGCAGGCGGCTGGATCATCCGAACATCGTCAAGATTTACGATGCCGTCGTCGAAAAGGACCATGCCTATCTGGTGATGGAATACATCGAGGGCGCGGCGCTTGATAAGTTCTGTGCAATCAATCGCTTGCTACCAATGCACCGCGTTACCGGCATCATTTTCAAATGTTGCCTCGCCCTTGATCACGCGTTCAAGAATGGCGTCGTCCACCGTGACATCAAACCCGCCAATATTTTAATCGATGCCAACGATGAGCCGAAGATCACCGATTTCGGACTAGCGCTCAATCTGGGCAAGGACACCGGCCCTGAATCGACCTTCATCATGGGTGTCGGTTCCCCGGCGTACATGTCCCCCGAACAGGTCAAAGCCTATCCGCTGAACCAGCAAACCGACCTGTATTCGCTCGGGATTTTGCTCTTCCAGTTACTGACCGGCCGCTTGCCCTTTCGCGCCAAGAACGCCGCGCAACTGGTCTATCAGATCGTCAACATGGATGCCCCATCGGTGTCGGCGCTCAACCCGCATTTGCCGCCGGGGCTGGACCCAATCATCGCCAAGGCACTGGAAAAAGATCTGTACAACCGCTATCGCAACGGCGCGCAATTCGCCAAGGATCTCTCAGCGGTACGTTATCAGATGCTGGAAGAAGACCAGACGCAGCAGGATTTGACGCACTTCGAAAAATTGCGCAAGCTGGGTTTCTTCACCGAATTCGAGGACATCGAGTTGTGGGAAGTGCTGCGGATCAGCGTTTGGCGTGAAGTGGCGGCCAAGGTTACCCTGATTCGAGAAGGCGATAAAGACCGCCGGTTCGGGATTGTCGTCGATGGCTTCGTCGAGGTATCGACCGAAGGTCGTGTCATTTGCCGCCTCGGCGCCAGCGAAGTCGTCGGTGAAATGGCATTTTTACACCCATCCGACAACACGCGTCGCGCCACGGTGGTTACCCTGGAACCGACGCTTTTTCTGGAGATCAATAGTTCGGCTCTTGAACTGAGCGCCGACGAGGTGCGGGAACGTTTTCACAAGGTTCTGCTGACCAAAGTTCTCGAGCGCCTGCGGGACGCCAGCAAGATGCTCGCGGAAATGGGCCAGACCGCGGTGCAGGGAAGTAGTCCTACGGCCTACGGACACGGGCACGCTCTGGAACTGCTGTGACGTGTCGCCTGTCGGAATGCACCCTCTAGTTGTCATTCAGGCTTCTTGGATCTGCGCGAGCGTCAGCGGCCGTTCGTCGTTTTTTTTCGCGCCAGCACCCGATAAAACGCTCAAACCAAACGGGCATTGAACCGAAATCTGGCGCTTGCACCGCCATCGCTGGCATCACGTTGTTCGATCTTCGCTTGAACGGCAGGGTCGAGTGTGCCACATTCCCCACCTCAAGCGACTGAATATGGAGAAATGCCCCATGAAACACGTGATTTGGGTAATGTGGCCGGCGTTCATCGCCGCCGGCATCGCCGAGGTGATTTTCTTCACGATGATTGATCCACGCCAACTGTATCTGTTCGGACAACAGGTGGAGTGGTCGGCAATCGCCACCTACTCGACGGGTTTCCTACTCTTTTGGCTGGTATGCATCGGATCGAGCCTGATGACTTATTTCATGATGCCGCATGGTGTGAAAACGGTGCTGATCAAGGCCGTCAGCGAACGTCACAATCCCGTGCGGCCGTCCAGCCGCCGGGAACCGTCCGCGACATTGCCGTCAGATTAAAGACAGACCGGTTTCCAGATCGTTCTGCAAATCCTCGACCGACTCAAGGCCAACGGCGACGCGCAGCAAGCCCTCGGTAACACCTGCCGCAGCGCGCTGTTCGGGAGAAATCCGACCATGGGTCGTTGACGCGGGATGTGTCAGGGTGGTTTTGGTGTCGCCGAGATTGGCGGTAATCGACAACAGGCGACAGCCATCGACCACTTTCCAGGCTTCCGCGCGAGCGCCTTCGACGGTAAAGGAGACGATGGCGCCACCGCTTTTTTGTTGACGTCGCGCGAGTTCAAATTGGGGATGCGAGGGCAAACTCGGGTAGTAGACACGTGACACGCGCGGGTGCCGCTCCAGCCAGGTGGCAAGTCGCAAAGCGTTCGCCGACTGCGCCTGAAGGCGAATCTGTAGCGTTTCCAACCCCTTCAACAACACCCAGGCGTTGAACGGGGACAAACTGGGACCGGCGGTACGCAAGAATTTGAACACTTCATCGGTGTATTGTTTCGCCCCGGCCACCGCGCCACCGAGCACCCGCCCCTGACCATCGAGATATTTGGTCGCCGAATGCACCACCAGATCGACTCCGAGATCAAGGGGGCGCTGCAAAACAGGCGTACAAAAACAATTATCGACGGCCACCAGAACGCCTTGCCGGTGCGCGATATCGACCAAGGCGGCGATATCGGCAATCTCGGTCAGCGGATTCGACGGCGTTTCGAGAAAAAGCAGTTTCGTTTCGGGACGCAATGCCGCCTGCCAGGCAGCGACATCCGTCTGCGAAACGAAGGTCGTCTGAATTCCAAAGCGCGGCATGATGTTGCCGAGTAACTGCTGCGTAGCGCCGAACAGGCCCGTGGAGGCGACGATATGATCGCCATTGCCGCACAGGGCCATCACCAGGGACAAGATCGCCGACATCCCCGAGGCCGTGGCGATGCACGCTTCCGCGCCTTCGAGCGCGGCCAAACGATCCTGAAAAACGGCGACGGTGGGATTGGTGAAACGCGAATAGACGTTGCCCTCCTCCTCTCCCGAAAAGCGGGCAGCCGCCTGTGCGGCGCTGTCGAAGACAAAACTCGAGGTGAGGTACATCGCCTCGCTGTGTTCATTGAACTGGCTGCGTTCCTGGCCGGCGCGCACGGCCAGCGTTTCAAGCGAATAGTCGCGACAGTGGTCGTTCATCGCCATCAATCCGTCGACATCAAGTTCAGTTGCAGTTGCTTGGATGTCCAACGTTCGTCCTTGCTGTTGACCTGGTGCCCCTCGCGAGCGGATTCGATCGCGTCGAGATAAGCGGGAGTGACGTCGCCGGTGACGTAGTCGCCATCGAAACACGAAGTGTCGAAAGCGTTCAATGCCGGCTTCAAATCGCGGATCGACGCTTTCAAGGCATCCAAGTCCTGATAAACCAAGGCATCGGCGCCGATTTCGCGAGCGATTTCCTCGCCCGTGCGGTTGGTGGCGATCAATTCGCCGCGCGTCGGCATGTCGATACCGTAAACGTTCGGGAAACGGACAGGAGGCGATGCCGATGCGAAATAGACTTTCAAGGCGCCGGCCGCGCGCGCCATTTCGACGATCTCGCGACTGGTAGTGCCGCGAACGATCGAATCGTCGACCAGCAGCACGCGCTTGCCTTTGAATTCCTGGGCCACCGTGTTCAGCTTCTGGCGAACCGATCTCTTGCGTGTGGCTTGACCTGGCATGATGAACGTACGCCCGATATAACGATTCTTGACGAACCCTTCGCGATACGGCACGCCAATCCGCTGCGCCAATTGCATCGCCGAGGGTCGACTCGAATCGGGAATGGGAATGACCACGTCGATTTGCTCGACTGGAATATGCTTGACCAGCTTGTCGGCGAGATGCTCGCCCATCCGCAGGCGCGCTTCGTAGACCGACACGCCGTCGATCACCGAATCCGGCCGCGCCAGGTAAACGTATTCGAAAATGCACGGCGACAGCGACGGGTGGTTGGCGCACTGCCGCTGATGCAAGCGATGCTCAAGATCGACGAATATCGCCTCGCCGGGCTCGACGTCGCGCAGGACCTGAAAGTTGAGCGTGTCAAGCGCCACCGATTCGGACGAAAACAGATATTCCGTCCCCTGAGGCGTCTCGTTGGTGCCGAAAACCAGCGGGCGAATACCGTACGGATCGCGAAAAGCGAGCATCCCGTAGCCGGCGATCATCGCCACCACCGCGTAAGCTCCCCGGCAACGCCGATGCACGGCCGAAACGGCGGCAAAAATCGTGTCGAGATCGAGACGGCACCCCTTGGCCGTGGCCTGGAGTTCGTGTGCCAAGGCATTGAGTAGCACTTCGGAATCGGAATTGGTATTGATGTGACGCAAATCCTGCCGAAACATCTCTTCCTTGAGCTGTTCGGTATTGGTCAGATTGCCGTTGTGTCCGAGAACGATTCCGAACGGCGAATTGACGTAGAACGGCTGCGAAAGCGCGGAATCGAAAGCCGAACCAGCGGTCGGATAGCGACAATGGGCAATACCCATGTTACCTGGCAAGGCTCGCATGTTGCGCGTTCGAAACACGTCGCGAACCAGCCCCGACCCCTTATGCATGTGAAAGGCATCGTCCTCGGCCGTGGCGATACCGGCGGCATCCTGTCCGCGGTGCTGCAAGACCATCAAGCCGTCGTATAACAATTGGTTGACCGGAGTGGTAGCGACAACGCCGAGGATCCCGCACATAGTATTTTCCTACCCGAATCGAATTCGTTTAGCCACGTCGGTTGGCAACCAAAGTTTGCTGGCCAGCACGGCTGTTTCAAGCGGAGCGGCAAAATAGGCCTCACTCCACCATTTTTCTTTTGGCAGCGACGTCATGCCGCCAACAGCAACGAGTATCAGGATAATCGCCAAGCCTCTCACGGCGCCGAAGAGCACTCCCAACAGACGATCCGTGAAGGTCATGCCTAGTGCCCGAAGCAAACCGCGCGCCACGAAGCGAAGCAGCGCCATGGCGACAAGCACGGCGACGAACACCGCCACCCACCCGGCAACAACGCGCCACTGAGGGTCGGCAACGACGGTGATCCACGGCGCGACCGACGCACCCCAAGCCTTGGCGGCAAAAAAAGCCAGCACCCAGGCCACCAAGGCCACGATTTCGCCGACGACGCCTCGCCACAAGCCCAAGGCAACGGAAAGTGCGGCGATGGCGACCACCACATAATCGAAAACCGTCATTGTCGACCGGCGACGACTCCGTTGACGCCGATTCCCTTCATCTTCCCAAGCGCTTTTTCAGCCGCCTCTCGCGTTTGGAACGGACCGGCGCGAACCCGCGTTTTTTTGCCCTCGGGGGTATCGATGACCTCCGCGTAGGCGTTCACGCCGGCGGCAGCGAGCCGCGACTGCAACTGCTTGGCGTTTTCCGGGTTGGCGAAAGCGCCAATCCGAATGACCCGCGACCCGTTGCTCTTTTTGACGGGCGGTAACTCCTCGACCGTTTTTCCGGCAAGCAGCGCACTGGCGCGTTGCGCGTCGTCGGCGCCAGACCTCGTGCCGCCCTCGATTTTTTTATCCGCGGATTTTTCGGCTTTCTTCACCGCCGGCTTTTCCGGCGTTTTGGGAGCCGGTTTGACAACAGGTTTTTCCGCCGCTTTGACCGGTGGCTTGACTGCCACCTTTGCCGTGGACTTGTCGTCGGTTTTGCCGGGAACTTTTTCCGCCGTGTTCGACACCTTGTCGTCGGCAGGCGTGGCGGGCGTGGACGCGGCGTCCGGCGCGCGCTCGCCACCGGACGCCGACGAGGCAAGCGGCGCCGATGCCGGTCGAGACGGCGGCGACACGGTAGACGGGGAATCACCACCCGTCCCGGCCGCTGGCACGCTGTCAGGCGACGAACGGCTGGCAAGCTCTCGGGGCTTGAAAGGCGGTTGCTCTTGTCCGGGAATCCTGATTTGGACATCCCGCACCTGTTGCTTCGGCTCCTCGTCCATCACCATCGGCAACACCACTGCCGCCAGACCAGCGAACGCGACGGCACCGACAAGACGGCGGCGCGCTCTTTTTTTCAGCGGCAATTGCGGGTCAGGCGTTTCGGTCATCGTTATCGTGGAGGATTATCACATCGCTCAACTGTTGTCGTCAGTGGCTGTTATTGGGTTTGCGCAGAACGGCCGCGACGGTATGGAACGATCCAAAGACGACGATTCTATCATTTTCCCCGGCCAGCTTGAGCGAACGCTCGAATGCTTGCCGCGGTGAGGCGAAGGTTTCCATCCGGCTGACCGCCGCCGCCGACGCCAATATCCCGGCCAGCGCGTCGGCGGTGGCGCCGCGAGGACCCGCCAGATCGGCGAGTAACCACACGTCGATTTTGTCCAGCAGGGGCGCCAGCGAACCAGCGATATCCTTGTCGGCCAGCATTCCGACCACGGCAAAGGTTCGCGGAAAAAAGGCCATGCCCGCCAGACTGTCGGCAAGACCGCCAACGGCTTCGGGGTTGTGCGCCACGTCGAGAATGACCGTTGGTCGCCCCGGCAAGACCTGAAAACGACCCGGCAGTTCCAGTTCGATCAGCCCCCGCCTGATCGCCTGCATGGCGACCGGCAGCGTTTGGCGCAAAATTTCGACAACGGCAAGGGCAGCGGCGGCGTTGCGCAACTGACCGGCGCCGCGTAGCGCCGGTTTCGCCAATCCACCGCGACGCAAGCCGCCGCGACTCCAGAACACCCATTGCCGATCGTCGCCGAAATAGCCGAAATCGACGCCCAGCAGGTGCAGGTCGGCGCCAATCGCCCGGGCATGCGCCAGCAACGCTTGCGGCGGTTCGGGGTCGGCGCACACCGCGGGCTTGCCGGAGCGGAAAATGCCCGCTTTTTCGTAACCGATTTCCTCGCGCGTCGCCCCAAGCCAGTCCATATGATCGAGGGCCACGCCGGTCACCACCGTACAATCGGCGTCGTAGGCGTTGACGGCGTCGAGCCGTCCTCCCAGCCCCACTTCGAGAATCAGCACGTCGAGCCGTTCGGCACGGAAGACTTCGAGCGCGGCGAGGGTCCCGAACTCGAAGTAAGTCAAGGGCACGTCACCCGCGGCGCGTCGGGCGGCCTCTACCGTGGCGAAAGCATCGCACAACGCGGTGTCGCCGACCGGCGCTCGGTCGATACGCACCCTTTCGTTGTAAGCGAGCAAATGCGGCGATGCGTAGCAGCCGACGCGAAAGCCGGCGAAGGTGTAAATCGCTTCCAGATAGGCGCAGGTCGACCCCTTGCCGTTGGTCCCGCCGACCGTGATCACCGTGCCAGCGGCGTGTGGCGCCAAGGCAGCCTTGACTCGCAAAACGCGATCAAGTCCCAACTCGATTCCCGCTTGCCCTTTCGGGTGCAGGTTTTCGAGATGGGCCAGCCAATCCGACAATGTCGGCGCCGGCGTTGGATCGAGGCGCCCTTCGTTACCGCTCACGGGCGGCCTTTCACGACGGAGCCGGTTTTTTCTGGAGCAACGCCAGCATGCCCGCCAGTCGATCCTTCATTTCGCGCCGGTCGACAATCATGTCTATCGCGCCTTTTTCAAGCAGGAATTCGGAACGTTGAAACCCGTCCGGCAGTGTTTCGCGGACGGTCTGCTCAATCACCCGCGGCCCGGCAAAGCCGACCAGCGCGCCTGGCTCGGCGATCACCACGTCGCCGATGAACGCGAAGGAGGCCGAGACACCGCCCATGGTCGGATCGGTCAAAATGGAGAGGAAGGGCAGTCCGGCGGCGGAAAGCTGCGTCAGTACCGCCGTGGTCTTGGCCATCTGCATCAGCGAGAAAAGACCTTCCTGCATGCGCGCGCCGCCGGATGCGGCAACACAGACAAATGGCGTCTTCAGCTCGATGGCGGCGCGGACACCGCGCACGAACCGCTCACCGAGCACCGAGCCCATGGAACCGCCCATGAAGTCGAACTCAAAAACCGCCAGAACCAACGGAATCTGCTTGATCGTGCCACGCACAACCACCAGCGCATCGGTTTCACCGGTGTTTTCGGTCGCCTCCCGCAGACGTTGCGGATAGGGACGGCTGTCGACGAACGACAGTGAATCGACCGGCAGGACATCGGCACCGATGTCGACGCGACCCTCGGCATCCAGCAGCAGATCGATCCGCGCGCGCGACCCAAGGCGTTTGTGATGGCCGCACTTCGGGCACACATGGCTGTTCTTCGCCAGATCGGTGGCGTAGAGCACCGTGTCGCAAGCGACGCATTTGCTCCACAAACCCTCGGGCAAAGACGAACGCCGCGCCGCGCCGTCGTTGCGCTTGATCTTCGGCGGCAGTGATTTATTCAACCAACTCATGGTTTTCCTCGCGTTGCGCTGGATACGGCGTCGATGCCGCGGCGAATGTCGGCGACCAGCGCCGCCACATTCCGGCAGGCGGCATCGGGCGACGAGCGCTCGATTTCCTCGATAATGCGGCTACCGATGACCACCGCGTCGGCCAGGGCGGCAACCGCCGCCGCCGTTGCCGCGTCGCGAATGCCGAAACCGACGCCGACCGGCATGCCGGTACGCGCGTGAATCTCGGGAATACGCGCCGCCACCGCGGCGACATCAAGCGCCACCGAGCCGGTCACGCCTTTCAACGACACGTAATAGATGTAACCGCTGGCCAGCTCGCCGACCTGCGAGATGCGCGCGTCGCTGGAAGTCGGCGCCAGCAGAAAGATCGGATCGAGCGCATTCCGCCGCATCGCCTTGGCAAAATCGCCGCTCTCTTCCGGCGGGTAGTCGACGACCAACACACCGTCCACGCCAGCGTCGAAGGCGGCAGCGGCGAAGGCATCGACCCCCATGGCTTCGATCGGGTTGGCGTAGCCCATCAGCACCACTGGCGTCTCGTTGTCGTCGGCGCGGAAATTGGCCACCATCTCTAGCACATGACGCAAGCTGACGCCTTTGGCCAACGCGCGCTCCGACGCGCGCTGAATGGTCGGGCCGTCGGCCATCGGATCGGAAAACGGCACCCCCACCTCAATGATGTCGGCGCCGGCGCCGACCAGGGCGTGCAGCAACGGGACGGTGAGCGCCGGATCGGGGTCACCGGCGGTAATGAACGGAATCAGCGCCTTACGGCCCTGCGCCCGCAAACGCTCAAAAGTTGCCTGTATTTTTGACATGGTCAGAACGTGATGCCCGATTTATCGGCAACGGTGTGCATATCCTTGTCACCACGGCCGGAGAGGTTGACCAACAAAATCTTGTCCTTAGGCAAGGTCGGCGCCAGTTTGCCGGCATAGGCCAGCGCGTGGCTCGATTCGAGGGCGGGAATGATGCCTTCGAAGCGACATGAATCGTGAAACGCCCGCAAAGCCTCGGCATCGCTGATGCTGACGTAATCGGCGCGCCCACTATCCTTCAGCCAGGCGTGCTCGGGGCCGACGCCCGGGTAATCGAGCCCGGCGGAAATGGAATGCGTTTCGATGATCTGGCCGTTCTCGTCCTGTAGCAGATAAGTACGGTTGCCGTGGAGCACGCCAGGCCGGCCCGCCGTCAGCGAGGCGGCGTGGCGCCCGCTGGCGATGCTCTCGCCAGCGGCCTCGACACCGATCAAACGGACGTCGGTTTGCGGAATATAGGGGTAGAAAATGCCCATGGCGTTCGAGCCGCCGCCGACGCAGGCAATCACCGCGTCCGGCTGGCGTCCGCGATGTTCGCGCATCTGTTCGATGCACTCCCGACCGATGATCGATTGAAAATCGCGCACCATCATCGGATAAGGATGCGGGCCGGCTACTGTCCCGATGATGTAGAACGTATCGGAGACATTGGTCACCCAGTCGCGCATCGCCTCGTTCAAGGCATCCTTGAGCGTCCTCGAACCGCTCTCCACCGGCACCACGGAGGCACCAAGAAGCTTCATCCGGTAGACGTTGGCGGCTTGCCGCCGCATGTCTTCCGCACCCATATACACCACGCATCGCATGCCGTAGCGCGCGGCCACGGTCGCGGTGGCGACGCCATGCTGACCGGCGCCGGTTTCGGCGATGACCCGTGCCTTGCCCATCCGTCGCGCCAACAGCGCTTGGCCGACGCAATTGTTGATCTTGTGCGCGCCGGTGTGGTTCAAGTCTTCGCGTTTCAGATAAATTTGCGCACCGCCAAGCACTTCCGACCAGCGACGGGCATGGTAAACCGGACTCGGGCGTCCCACGTAATGTTTGAGTTCATCGTCGAATTCAGCGAGAAACCGTGGATCGCGCTGCGCGGCGGCATATGCCTCCCGCAGTTCGGCGATCGCGGCAATCAGGGTTTCGGCGACGAAGACACCGCCATACGGACCGAAATGGCCGTTGGCGTCGGGCAAATGGTATTCGGGAACGGACATCAACAATCTCCTCGTGGCGGGTTGCGATAAAACGCCCGCGCGGCAACTTGCCTGGCAGGCAGCGACTAGCGCCTGCCTCAGGTGTGTTTGGCCACGTGCCGTCGCCAGCAAGTGCGTGTCCGACCTCCAGAATCCGTGCGCATCGCCTACCCCACCGCCTTCGGGTCACTCGCCGTTCATGAAACACCCCGCCCGCACCGCGTCGACAAAGGCGCGCATCTTGCCGGCATCCTTGATTCCCTTGCTGGCCTCGACGCCCGAGGACACATCGACCGCCGCCGGTTTGAGACGGCGCACCGCCTCGCCGACATTGGTGGCATCAAGACCACCGGAGAGGATCAGCGGCTTGCCCAGTGACGGCGGCACCAGCGACCAATCGAAGACTTTACCCGCCCCCCCGTAACCATCGACAAAAGCGTCAAGCAAAATGGCTTGCGCCGATGGAAAAGCGGCGGCGTATTGTACCAAATCCATTCCTGGCCTGACGCGCGCCGCCTTGAGATACGGACGATCGAACTGCCGGCAATACGCGTCGTCCTCGTCGCCGTGAAACTGCAACAAATGAATCGGCAGCGCCGCCAACGTATCACGCACAACCGTCGGTTCGGCATTGACGAAGAGCCCGACAACGGAGACAAAAGGTGGCGCGGCGCGTGCCAGACGGGCCGCCGCCGGCAAATCGACATAGCGCGGGCTTGGCGGATAAAAAACCAGCCCCAAGGCGTCCGCCCCGGCGCCGACGGCGGCGTGCACATCCTCGATGCGGGTCAATCCGCAGATTTTGATTCGTGTCACAATAAAACATCGATCCGAAAAGTTGAGGGCTGACCACCCAAGCACACCGTCAATTGAATTCCAGCCATGCTTAACCTACTGATTCCATTTCGTAGGCACGCATTATATCCCGCAGAGCAGTCACCGCTGCCAGCCCCACCACGACGTCGAACCATGCCCCCTACAACGCGCGGACACCTGTTGATCGGTTGCTTGTCGTCCTTACCGTTTCGCCCCTATTATTCAAACCGAAGAGGCCATTTCAAAGCAAGCACTGGCCGAGTGTTCGCTGACGCTGCTGCCGCCGCAAACCGTCCTGATTGGAGTTGCCCCTATCGGGTGGACAGGTTAGCGCTTGGTTTTCAAGCGGGTTGAGCCTCCTCGGGCGTAGGGTTATCCACGGCGCCGCCGCTGGCCCCTCTCAGGCCAGAGGCGGCGCGGTGGATAACCCGGGGTTCGGGGCTGGCTGACTGCACAGAGTGGTGGTGTTTCTTTTCGTAGTTCATGGGTGACAGATAGCC
>JAKOTN010000103.1 GCA_029776255.1 Pseudomonadota bacterium | reverse complement strand
TCCAGTTGCGCAAGGTCTGGTCGCTCAGCCCGAGTTCCCTGCAAACCATGCCTACGCTTTGCCCGTCCTTGACGCGCTTGACCGCCAGTTCCTTGAACTCGGTCGTGTATGCCTGCTTCGGTATCTTCATTTCCTGCCTTCCAAAAGTGACGACAATTTTAGGTCACCCTTGGCAGACGAAATTTCGGGGGAAGCTCATTACGCACATCGGTTGGGAGCAAAAGACACGCCATATTTCTAACATGCTAATTTATAAATAGTCAATGGTGGTCGTTACACGAAAATGTAAAGAATCCCGACACGCCGTCTCTTGCGGCCTAACGTTGGCGCTAAACGGCGGCGGACGTAGGCTGGCAACGCCAGCCGGAGGGCGTCCGCTTGAGCAACGGGTTAGCCAACATGTCGCTCCGTGCCCTTGGCAACGAATGAAGCAAGGGGTGCAGACCACCTAATAAGGACCACCCCCGCCATGAACCAGATTGGTCCGGACAGTAGTCCTTGTGCCGTGTGTCCCCAAACAGCCGACGTAACCCAGGCCGGCGCGCTGAAAGCCGACAAGGCGACTGCACACAGAAGATTGACGAACCAAAGCACGCCGAATAGCAGGGCGACAAGGCCAAGAAAGCGGACTAGGACTAGCGCTACGGCGTTCGGACTCACTGGTGCCTACCCCATGTTGGCTAACGTTTGAATTGAGCGGGCTGCGCGGCTTTATCGCGCAGCGTCCAGCGACCGAAGGGAGCGAGGTTGAGCGCCATGTTAGGGCTTGATCGGGTAGCCAATTTCTTCTGCATCTGCAATGACATCTTGAAAATTGCGCGAGCAAGGAAATGCTTGAAGTAACTCAACCGACAAAGGCTCGTGTTCAAACACACGAGAGATTGCACCTAGCTTAACTTCGAGTTCGAAGTATTCCCGTACGAATAACTGATATGTCTCTGGATTGCCGTCGAGGGCCGAGAGCATCCACAGCGAACCGTCTGGGTCCTCTTCATTGGCGGGAAACTCAATTGGCCCACAAGACCAAGCTGAGTTACCGGCGAGACACCAGATGCAAAATGTTGTGTCCTCCATATGGAACGCTGGTTCTTTGAGAGATCTCTCGAACCGCGGAGGAACCGCATCCAGCACTCCAGGCCAGATAGTTGGAGGGGTTTCTCGCCACGGCGTCATTGGCGACTCATGGGAAAAACCTCGCAAGAAGCACCCCGAAGAATCAAAGACAGCAAAGAAGTCATCACCAGAGCCATTTCGCATGGAACCCATTTGCTCTGTAGGCGACCACTTAGCATTGAAGGAGTAGTAGCGGTACTGCCACTCTTCCTCAAGAATCGCGTCGAGTAGAGCAAGTGCTTGAAGCAGGCGTCGAAGTGCGTCGGGTTTCGGAAGGCTCGTAAGGTTGCGTGTCGATATCATGAGGAGCCCTAACGCTGAACTAACCGGCGCTGCGCGGCTTTATCGCGCGGCGTCCAGCGACTGAAAGGAGCGGGGTTGAGTGCCGGGTTAGAGAAGCTTGTTTATTTTGCATGGCCTTCCTGTTTTCTTTGATTGAGATTCTCAAGCTCTTGCTCCATCCGTTTGGTAGCGAAATGACTTCGTTCTAGAACTGCCCTCTGCCTGTCTCTCGAGGCTATTTGCTCTTTGCTCGGAGGGAAAAGTGTGCGAAGAAAAACAACACAAGCAAAGGCAAGAAACAAAGCTATGAAAGTGATGCTTCCTAACGCTACCCAATAAGCCAATCGGGTCTGAAACTGCTGTTATAAGGCGACCATGGCGGTCTGAATAGCCACCTGCGTCAAGAATACTTAGGCCAGACATTCCAATCTTGAACGCCCCTATGCCGAACAGAGGAACCAGCCCGGCTTTGAGAAGATACTGAAGCATGCGCTTGTGGCGTAACAGGAACGGAGAATCAGACATATGTGCCCTAGATTCCCTAACGTGGAGTTCAGGGGCGCGCCGCCGCTAGGCGGAGCGTCCCCTGCAACGAAATGTTAGAGGTCTCATAGACGAAACGGGAGATCGTCGAACTCGCAGGCGGTAACGACTCTCTCGTGAATTGCATCATTCGTCTCCGTGTGGAAAGCGTAAGTTAGATAGTAGTTCGCGCCTTCGTGCTTGTGGAACACAACCCACTCTCCTGTCATTTCATTCGAGGTGCTCTTGATCTCTATGGGATCAACGACCATGTGATGAGACAGGTGCTTGGTAAAGATCTCGTCGATGTACTGGGAGCCGCTTACTCGGGCTGCCTCATCCCATGCTTTGTTGAAATGACGATTGCCCTCTTTGCTGCGAAGAAAGTTAAGCAGGTTCGTTGGAAGGAACCTTGGGCTGCTGAAGTGCTTCTTGTATAGGCCGGTAAGTGGCGCATGGCGGAACTGGTCTGCCGGAGGCGTGGCGTCTGACGAACAGACGCCTTCGAGCACCTTGATTGGTTGGGCGAGGTCAAACGTATCAAAGATGCGGTTGATCTCAAACGAGTACGCCTGAGCGAGCAAAACGGTACTCAATCGAGTGAGATCGAGCCCGTAGAACGCGACCGACTTCCCAGCCCAGGCAAGCAGTTCTTCACGGGACAAGGAGACGCTCATGCGGCCTGAGACCTCTAACATAAAGTCGCCATCCTAATTGACGGAAAACTTTGGGTCAATTAGGGCTGAATTTGCGTATTCCCTGCATTGGTTATATATACAGAACAATTAGATGCGGCATCTCTGCTCTTGTTGGTGATTTCGAAAATCACGTCGCTGCAGCGATTCGGCGAGGCGTCCATGACGGCGGCTTGACTGCTTCCGCGGCCTAGCCGTTCCAAGCGCTATCGCTTCCTGGCGGAGCGGGCTGACGAGGTCTTGGTCTCGCGTTTCATTCGCTTGCGCGACATGCGTTGTCAGCGAGATCGGCTGGTGCGTTCCTCGCGCCGCGATGGCCGGTTCGTCTTAGTCCGTCCGTGGCTGAAACGCCATCGATCTGGCCGAGACGCTGAAAGCGTCGGAGAAACAGGCGCTGTCGTCGGCGCCGTGGGTCTTGAGGAAGGGGAAGATCGCTTCGACCATGCGTACCGAGCCGCAGGCGTAGATTTCGTGTTGCTGGAGTTCGGGAAAGTCGTCGAGGATCGCTTGGTGCACCAGGCCGGTGCGGCCGTTCCAGGCGTCGTCGGCGTTCGCTTCGGACAGCACGGGGATGAAGTGGAAATTGGCGTGTTCGCGCGCCCAGCGCGCCGGCAGATCGGCGAGGTAGAGGTCTGGCCGGTGGCGAACGCCCCAATAGAGGTGAATCGGCCGGGTGAGCCCGCGCTGGAAGGCGTCTTCGAGCATGCTCTTGACCGGTGCGAAACCGGTGGCGCCGGCGACGAAGACGATCGGCCGCGTCGATTCGCGCAGGGTGAAATCGCCGATCGGGCCTTCGAAGCGGATCTCGTCGCCGATCCGCATGGTCTCGAAAACGTGGGTGGTGAAGCGTCCGCCGGGCATCAGGCGGATGTGCAGTTCGATGAATTGGTCTTGCCGCGGCGGGTTGGCAAAGGAGAAGGCGCGGCGCTGTCCGTCGTCGAGGAGGATGTTGAGGTATTGGCCGGCCTTGAAGGCGATCCGCTGGTTTGCGGGGAGTTCGAGGCGCAGTTGCATCACGTCGTCGCTGAGTTTTTCCATCTGGACGACGCGGGCCTGGTAGTCCCGCAAGGTTTTCGGCGCGAGGGACGCCTGGTAGTCGATGGCGACATCCTCGAGGGCGGTGGCGCGGCACAACAACACCTTGCCGCGCGCCAGATCGTCGGCGGACAAGGCGCTGGGCTGGTACAGGCCGGGGTCGACCTTGCCGTGCACGACGGTGCATTTGCAAACGCCGCAGCCACCGTTGCGGCATTCGTACGGCAGGTTGACGTTCTGACGCAGACCGGCGTCGAGCAGGGTTTCGCCGAAACGCGCGCTGACGTTGAGGTCGCCGGGGTGGAAGGTGATGGTGTTTTGCGCCCTGGCGCCGCCGCGCCGTTCCGGCGGTAGCCAGGGGGTGAGAACGAGCAGGGCGGTGAAACCGAGGACCCCGTACCAGAGATGCAGCGGGTCGGTGACGTAAACCAGCGCCAGAACCGGCAGTTCGAACCAGTCGAAGGCGATGCCGGTGGGCACGACCGCCATGTCGGCCTCGCCGCCCTGGCTGAGGATCGGCTTGACCAGCGCCAGCAGCAGGAAGGTGACGGTCACGGCGGCGGCCACCGGTGGCGGCGGATTGATGCGCGCGCGCGGCACGCGCTGTACATGCACCCATAGGATGAAACCGACGATCAGCGGCGCGCCGATATGCACGAAGGCCAGCAGGGTGAACAGCCGGCTGCTGACGTTTTCGGCGTAAAGAAAGTTGCGGATCAGCGTGCCGTTGAACAGCGGCAGTACGTCGAACCATTCGGCGGCGGCGATCACCACGAACTGCGCCAGCTTGTCCCAGACCAGCATGAAGCCGTTCACGCCGGCGATGTACACCAGCCATAGCAACGCCACGCCGGTAAGCCACGAGAAGGCGCGGAAGCCGCGATAGCGGTCGTAGGCGAAGTGGCGCAACAGATGCAGCAGCATGGTCAGGATCATGCCGTCGGTGGCGTAGCGGTGTACGCTGCGCAGTATGCCGCCGGCCCACCATTGGTCGTGGGTGATGCGCTCGACCGATTCGAAGGCGTCATGAACACCGGTATCGGCGAAGATATACAGGTACAGGCCGCTGCCGATCAGTAGCCAGAATTGCCAGAAACTGATCGTTCCGAGGTGGTAGAAGGGGTTCAGCTTGTCGCCAAAGGCGACGTTGAACACGTTTTCGATGCGCATGAACAGCCAGCGCAGGATTCGTTGCAGGGTAGTGACCATGAGTGCTCTCGGCTTGGCTGGACTTTGCTGGGGTTGACCGCGACGGCGGTCACTTGAAGAACAGGCCGCCCTGGTCGGGATTGAAATCGATGACCAGCACGCGCGCCGGTGCCAGATCGATTTCGGCCTCCTTGACGAAATTGAAGTTGGGGCGGGTGAGTTTGTCGTTCATCCTCACCGCCAGCCGGTGTTTGCCGGCCTTGACTTCGAAACGCTTGTACACCGTCGAGATACCGTCCTTATAAAGGCCGGTGGGGTGCAGCACGGTCCGCAAGGCCGGTTGCCCGTCGATGTCGACCTCGAGTTTGATATCCGAGCGTTCGCGCGGGCAATCCATCGGCGCGCGCATGTTGGGCGGCAGCTTGGCCAGCTCGTCTGGCGTGCGCTTGCGGCAGTCGCGCTCGCCGAGGTGGCTGATCGACAGTTTGATCAAGGCCACATCCTCGGCGATCTGCCGATATTTTGGAGCGCTGGCGAAGTAGCCGATGAAGGCGGCAAAGGCGCCGTAGAGCAGTGCCTGGCCAACGATGGCGGCGGGTTTAAGCATGATGGGCGGCTTTCCGGGAATATGGCGGCGGTTTGTCGAGTGCGGCCGCCCGATGGTTCAGGCGGCTTCTGAAATCGGCAAGCGCGAGGGTCGGGGCGTCGGCGTCACCGGCTGCGGCGTGCGTCAGTTGCAGGCGCGCGACTGGAACGCCGCGACGCAGACCGGGTTGGCGCTGTCCGGCGATTCGTTCGGCGAGCCAGCGTTCGCCGAGGCGGAACTCGCAGCCGCCGGCGCGGCAGGCACCGAGCAGCACGCCGTCGGCGCCGCCGCGCAAGGCGTATTCGATGAACGCCGGCGGCAACAGGCCGGCGCACAACAGCGGAATCACCGCCGTGTCGGCGGCGGCGAGCGTGTCGGCGTCGGCGCCGCGCGCGCAGGCGAAGACGACAACGCGGACCGAGTCGGCACATCGGCGGAGTCGTGCCAGTTCGTCTTCGAGTTGCCGGCGCAGAGCGTCGACCGGTTGTTGCGGCATGTCGATTCCGGTACGCAGCGTTTCCTGGCGGCGGAAGGGCGTGGACGACGGGCAGGCGCCGGCGCAGATGCCGCAGGCCGCGCAGAGATCGGCGTCGACCACCGCCAGTCGGAGTCCGAGCCGGACAGGGTGCGGCGTCATGTCGATCGCGGCGTAGGGGCAGTCGGCGAGGCAACGGTCGCAGCCGCTACAGTTGGCCGGGTCGACCACCGCCACCGGCGGCGCCGTTGGGCGCGGTAACAGCGGCAGCGCGAGGAGCAGCGCCGTGGCGCCGAATAACAGGCTCCAGACAAGGGCGGGCGAGGTGAAGTCGGTCAGCGGGTGGATGAAGAGAATGAACCAGTCGAAGCCGATCGCGCCGGGAATCGTCGCCAGATTCGCCGGCGGGTTGCTCCGCGCCGGTTGCCACAGGGCGAGCAGCAGCAGCGCCGCCAGCGTGGCCAGCATCACCCGGCGGGACGGCAGGTAGTCGACGTGCGCGATGCGGTGCACGTGCGCCCACAGCCCGAGAATCAGCAGCAGCGGCACGCCGATGTGGATCAATACCAGCGCGGTGAACAAGCGGTCGCTGAGCGAGGCGGGGGAGAGGAAATTGCGGGCGGCCGGTTCGCTGAACAGTGGCAACCAGTCCAGCAGTTCGGTGCTGGCGATGGCCGACAGTTGCGCCAACTGGTCCCAAACCAGCCAGTACCCGCCAATGCCGGCCAGAAATGCCAGCCAGATCAATGGTATGCCGGTCAGCCACGAATAACGGCGGAAACCGTGGTAGCGCCCGAGGCACCATTCGCGCAGCAGATGCAGCAGCATCGCCAGCATGAAAGCGTCGGCCGCGTAACGGTGCAGGCTGCGCAGGAGGCCACCGACGGACCAAGGGGAAAGTTCGCCGATCGAGCGATACACCGCGTCGATGCCGGTGTCGAGAACGGCGTACAAATAGAGGCCGCTGCCGACGACGATCCACAGCATGTACAAACCGAACGCTCCAAGGTGGCGTAGCGGGTTGTCGGCGCCGCCGAACGGCGCGTCGAACGCCTCTTCGACGCGCGACCAGAGGCGTTTGGCGCCTTGGCGCGATGTGGCGGGCCGTGTCATGCCGGTCGGCTCCCGACGCCGGTCAAGGCGCTCCCGGCTCGCCGCGGCGGCGGTTTTTCCAGAAATTGATCGACAGATAAACCATGAAGACGACGAAACTCAGAAAACCGGCGATTTGGAAGTACAGCGAATAGTTGGTGCGGTAGCGGCCGAGTACCGGGTCGTAAACCGAACACACGATGCGCACTCGGGCCATGATTTCCGCCAGCGTGCCCTGTTCCGGCGGCAAGGCCGCCGAGGCGATCATCGCTTTCAGCGGCTCTCCGATGTCGGCGGCGGTGAATTTCTCGCCGTAAACCTGCCTGACGATACGGCCATCGGCGTCGACCATCGTCACCTGATTGAGGTGGTCGAAACCGGCGGCGGTGGCGGTGAAGCTGAAGCCGAAATTGCGCGTCAAGGCGTCGACGATTGCCGGCGCCGGGCTGAGGAATTCCCAGTTTGGCAGGCCGATTCCGTATTGCCGGGCGAAATCCTTGAGCGCGGCCGGCGAGTCGAAGGGCTGGTTGAAGCCAATGCTGATGACGTTGAAGCGATCGGCCCCCATCATTTCGACCGTCTCCCGCACCGCTTTTTGCAGATTGCGGGTGCTCGTCGGGCACACCTGGAAGCAGCCGGTGTAGATAAAGCTGACCAGCAGCGGTTTGCCACGGTAACGCGACAGCGCCACCGGTTGCTCCTGACGGTCGCGCAGCACGAATTCGCCGACCGGCTGACCCAGGGCCGCTTGCGAGGCGGCAAACGCCGCTTTCTCGTCCAGCGCGCGCGACGACAGGGCGCCGCTTCGCGGGCGACCGCTCCATCCGGATTGCTCGGGCGTTTCGCGGGCGGCGAGCGGGGTCGCGGCGACCAGCAATAGCGCGGCGAGGAAGGTGGTCAAGAAGGTGGCGAAAATGGCGCGCGGACCTTGGCGCGGCCGAACGATGAACCCCTCGCTACACGGTTTCACGGACTCAGTATCCGATTTGACTGTCGACAATCGCCGCCGTCAACAGCAGGCTCAATTGCAACAGCGAGGCATGGAAGCAGCGCATGGCTGTCTGGCGACCGGGGTCGCGGCGGAGCCGCCAGGCCTGGCGAATGAATATCGCGCCGCCGGTGGCGGCACCGATGAAATAGGTCGTGCCCAGGCCAAAAGCCAGCGGCAGCAGACTGGCGGCGACCAGCAGCAGGGTGCCGTGGAAGATTGTCCCGGCGGCGCGCCGGTCGCCGACGACGACGGGCAGCATCGGCACGCCGGCGGCGACGTAATCGTCGCGGCAGGCGATGGCCAGGCTCCAGAAATGCGGCGGCGTCCACAAAAAGAGCACCAGCGCCAGAGCCAGCGGTGCGGCGCCGAGTTGCGGCGTGGCGGCGCTGGCGCCGGCGAGTACCGCCCAACTGCCGGCCAGACCGCCAAAAACGATGTTCAGCCACGTGCGCCGTTTCAGCCAGACGGTGTAAACGATGGCGTAGAAGAACGCGCCGAGAAAGACGAACAAGGCCGACCAGGCGTTGAGGGCAATCCACGCGGCGGCGACCGACAGCGTGGTCAAGGCCAGGATCGCCAGCAGCCACAGCGGGCCGGGCCGGCACTCGCCGGTGGCGAAGGGCCGTTGGCGGGTACGCGCCATCAGCCGGTCGCTGTCGTATTCGTAATATTGGTTGAACGCGCCGGCACTGGCCGAGGACAACAGCACCGAGAGGGTCAACACCAGCAATTGCAGGCCAGTCAAGCGGGGTCCGGGCGTGATCGCCAACCCGGCCAGCGCGGTAAAAGTGATCACCACGCCGATCCGCAGCTTGAAGATGCCGATGATGGCCCGCATGGACAGCCCGGTTGTGCGATTTGTGGGGCGGGTGCTTGGCATTGGCGTTTGTCGGTCGGCTCGATCGGTGGGAAAGAACGGGCGAAGGTCCAGGCCGCTTGCCCCGGGCCGCCGCGGTCGGCGCGATACGGCCCGGCCCGTCTTCGCGGCGGTATTGGGCGATAGCGGTTCAGCTCAGCAGCCAGACCTCGGACAGATACTTCCAGTTGACGAAGTAGTAAAGCACGAAGCAGACGAACAACAGCAGGGCGAGTACCACCGTGCCGGGAACGCCGACATGCTCGCTGCCGTGCGCGACGGCGGATGCCGCCTGACTCTGGTCGGGAATCGGCGTCGGCCGCGTCGACACCTTGCCGCCGTCGAGTTTCTTGCCGAACAGCAGCGAGCCGACGACCAGCAGAATCCACAGCCCGCCGCCGATTACCGCCAGCACGCCGAAAATGCCGGTAAAACCCATCATCAGGTAGGCGGCGCCCGGCCACTCATACTGGAAGGGCGCGCCGGAAAAAGCCATGTCCCAGTGCCGGCGCGAAACGCCCAGCGTGCCGGCGCCCATCATCACCAGTCCAAGGACCGACATGCTGATGCCGAACAGGTAGGGCTGAATCTGGCACAGCTTCGGCAGGATCATCTGCCGTTGGAACAGGACCGGCACCAGCAGGTAAGTGATGGCCATGAAGGCCAGGGTTGTGCCGGTGACCACCGTGGTGTGGAAATGGCCCGGAACATAAAAAGTGTTGTGCATCAGCATGTTGATTTGCTCGGTGCCGAGCACGACGCCGGAGATGCCGCCGAGGAAGCCGAAGCTGACCAGCGAGATGAACATGCCGGAAAAAACCGGATTGCCCCACGGCGCCTTGCGCAGCCATTCGAACAGGCCGTTGGTGTAGCCCTTGCGCCGTTGCGCCGCCTCGATGGCGCCCGGCACGGTGAAACCGTGGATCATCGAGGCCATCACCGCGAAATACATGAAGTACGAGGTGTTCAGCACTTTCCATTCGGCGCTCATGCCCGGATCGGAGAGCAGATGGTGGGCGCTGGCCAGTTGCAGGAACAGGATGTAGAGCAGGAAGGCGAAGCGTGAGACTTTTTCCGACAGCGGCTTGGCGCCGAAGATCACCGCCGCGGTCAGATACCACACCGAGACATGCGCGGCGACGTTGATCTGCTGCGAGGAATGGCCCAGTCCCCACCACACCATGCGATACAACTGGGCGTCGATTTCCTTGATCAGGCCGACGGACCACAGGAAGGTCGGGAGCAGGATGCCGGCGCCGGCCAGGATGGTGAAGGTGGCGATGATCGCCGCGGTCAAGGCGCCGAAGGTGACCAGTGGCAGCGAACCCTGGTAGGTCCGGTCGCGCTTGGCGACGACCAGCGTGCCGAAGAAGACCGCCACGCCGAGCAGCGCGCCGACGGCGACCAGAATGATGCCCAGATAGAAATGCGGCGCGGCCTGCATCGGCACGTAGGAGGTGAACATCACGCTGGATTCGCCCTGGAAGATGGCGATATTGGTGACGATGCCGCCAATGGCCATCAGCCAGAAACCGAGCCAGGCGATTCTTGGCGCCGCCAGCCGGCAGCGCAGCAGTGTCGACGAGGCGAAGTAGAGCACCGCCATCTCGAAGAACAGAATCCACAGAATCAGCATGTCGATGCCGTGCGCGGTGAGAATCAGGTAGAACTGGTCGGCCGGCAACAGTTTGATCGCCGGCCAGCGCGTCAGGATCACCAGCAGGGCGGTAATGCCGCCGACCAGCAGCCAGAGCACGCCGGCGACGGCATTCCAGCGCATGAGTTTCTCGGCGTGATTCTCGAACTGTAGTCCGGAAACCGGACAGGTGCGGTAGGTGGATGCCATCGGCTTGCTCCCTTTATTTCACGTAGATCCGGCCGAGCATCGAATGGTGGCCGATACCGCAGTATTCATTGCAGACAATGGCGTAGGTGCCCTCCTTGGTCGGCGTCATCCGCACCACGTGTTCGTAGCCGGGAATCACCTGGATGTTGATGTTTACCGGTTGCAGTGAAAAACCGTGGTTGTAGTCCATCGACGACAGGTGGATTTTGTAGGTCTGGCCTTTTTCCAGCTCGAGAATCGGGTACCAGGCCCACAGGCGGGCGATCAGGTAGCCGTCGCCGCCGGCCGGCACCTTGACCACCGGAATGGCCTGTTCGGTTTCGGTGCGGATGGTGTTTTCGGCGATGAATTTTTCGGCCTTGGCGGCAAACAGTTCCGGCGTGGTCTTGTACGCCTCGTTCGACAGGTTCTGGTTCCCGTAGACGTGCCAATAAACCATCATCGCGAACATCACCATTCCCCAAACGAAGGCGATGGCGATCCACGCCCATTCGACCTTGTCGATGGGTTGTTTCCACCACAGCCGGTTCGATGGCGGCAGAATTGCACTCATAACGGACGCTCCCCGAGTCGATGCCGCCGCTTATCGCGCCAGCGGTGTGTTCATGATGTCGATGATGCCCCACAGGATGTACAGCAGGCCCGGCGAGGCGACGCCGAGAAACAGCAGCAGGAAGTGGTTGTCCAGCAGCCTCTGCATCAGGGGTAACTCTTCGTATGGTGCCTCGTTCTTTCCGTCGGCCATTTTTTCCTCCATTGCAACGTGGCGCCGTGGCACCGGGCCGCTTGCCGCGTGCATCGGTTCGATGGGGCTGGCGGGGCGTGATTGCCCGAAGGATAGCCGTTGCCACCCGGCGATTGATTTGATGCACGTCAAGAACGGAAAAAGAGCGCCGAACCCGGCGCGGCGCGCAGTCAGGGGGACTTTCCGTCCCGCGCCTCCATCGGCCGCTGGTCGTTGGCCGGGTTTCCGGTAGCCAGCGATGGCGCGGTGAAGGCGCCTATAATGGGCGGCGAGTCGTGCCGGTGCGTAGTGCCGTTTTCTCCGCCGTCCGCCCTTTTGCGCGGCCATCCTTCTTTCTGCTCCGGATATTTGGCATGGATACAGATACCCGTCGTCGAATCGCGCGTTGGTTGTTGGTCTGCTGCGCCATGGTGTTCGCCATTCTGGTGGTCGGCGGCGTCACCCGCTTGACGCATTCCGGCTTGTCGATCGTCGAATGGCAGCCGATTGTCGGCATCGTGCCGCCGCTCGATCAGATCGCCTGGGAAGAAACGTTCGCCAAATATCAGAAGACGCCCGAGTATCTGCAAGTCAATCACCGGATGTCCCTGGATGAATTCAAGGGTATTTTTTTCTGGGAATACTTCCACCGCCTGCTCGGCCGCTTGATCGGCGCGGTGTTTCTGCTGCCGTTGCTCTATTTCTGGCTGCGTCGCCGGATCGCTCCGTCGCTGCTCCCGAAATTGCTGGGAATTTTCCTCCTCGGCGGGCTGCAAGGGGCGATGGGCTGGTACATGGTCAAGAGTGGCCTGGTGGACGATCCGCGCGTCAGCCATTTTCGACTGACCGCGCACCTGTCGCTGGCTTTCTTGATTTTCACGGCGATGTTCTGGCTGGCGCTCGGCCTGCGCGAGAAGCGGACGCGGGCAGCCGGTGACGGCGAGTGGCGGAGGTGGCGGCGAGTCGGCTTTTGGCTGACGCTACTTGTTGCCTACATGGTGGTTAGCGGCGGCTTCGTCGCCGGCATCCGCGCCGGCAAGGCGTACAACACTTTTCCGCTGATGCAGGGGCATGTCCTGCCGCCGGAGTCTTTCATCATCGATCCGTGGTATCTCAACTTCTTCAACAACATGGCGCTGGTGCAGTTCGATCACCGTCTTGGCGCCTGGCTGCTGGCCTTTCTGGTGCCCTGGTTTTGGTGGCGGATTCGGCGGCTGGCGCCCGCGGTCCGCCGGGCGGCGGATGTATTGCTGGCGGCGGTGACAGCGCAGATCGGCCTGGGGATCGCCACCTTGTTGCTGGCGGTGCCGGTTGGTCTGGGCGCGGCGCATCAGGGCGGCGCGATGGTCGTGCTCGGCGCCCTGCTGTGGGTGAACCACGAACTGCGCGTCGAGCGCGCGGCCGATCGCCTGTGATGACCGGCGTGCGTCGGCTCCGCTGACGGCTCGCTCACGACAAGGTGTCGGCCCAGATGTTCTTGGCCCAGCCGAGCGCCAGCAGACCTTCCGTTTCGTTGTGCGCGACCGATAGCCCGCCGGCGCCCGGCACCGGCTGCATCAGGCGGCTGGCCGGGTCGTAGCGGTGCACCGAGGCGACGTGCATGGCATGACGGGGATCGACGAAGCTGTAGCAGGTGTTCATCAGCAACGGTGTTTGACTCGGGGCGTCGCCGGCGAGTAGCCGAAGGATGGCGGCGGCGGCCAGTTTGCCGTGCTGGTTGGCCAGATGGCCGGATTTCGGCATCGCCGGCGCCGGGAAAACAGCGTCGCCGAGCACGTGTACGCCCGGCGTGTCGCTGGCTTCCATGGTCAACCAGTCGATGTCGACCCAGCGGCCGTTGATCAGCCGCAGGCCGGACTGGCCGGCGATGTCGCCCGCCTTCTGCGGCGGAATCACATTCAGCACGTCGGCCTTGCAGGTGTCGAATTCGAGGACCGCCGTTTTGCCGGCGGCGTCGATATCCTTCACTTCGCTGTTCGGGCGGTATTCGACGATGCCCGGATAGAGCGTGCTCCACGCCTTGGCGAACAGGGCTTTCTTCGAGACCACTTCCGGGTTGGCGTCGAGGATGATCACCTTGGAGCGGGGTTTGTGCTGCTTGAAATAATGGGCGACCAGGCAGGCGCGCTCATAGGGCCCGGGCGGGCAGCGGTACGGCGCTTTGGGGATGGCGATGGCGTAGATGCCGCCGTCCGGCAGATCGGTCAGTTGCTTGCGTAGGGCGACGGTTTGCGGGCCGGCACGCCAGGCGTGAAGAACCGTCGATCGCGCCGTGTCGTTGTCCAGGCCGGGGATTTCTTGCCACATGAAATCGATGCCCGGCGCCAGCACCAGCCGGTCGTACCGTATGTCGCCGCCTTCGGCGAGCCGGATGCGGTGGTTTGCCGGGTCGATGGCCCTGGCCTCGTCGCGAATGAGGCGCACCCCCCAAACGGTTTGCAGGCGGTCGTAACCGATGGTGAGTTCGGCCATCGTCGCCGCACCGCCGATCACCAGGTTGGAGAGCGGGCAGGAGACGAAATTCGGCTGGCGCTCGATCAGCGTTACCTGGACCGTGCCTTGGCTCCACAGGCGGAGGTACTTGGCCACGGTGGCGCCGCCGTATCCGCCGCCGACCACGGCCACGTGGCCACCGGCCTTGCGGCCGACGCCGGCACAGCCGCCGAGCGAAGCCAGCGCCGCCGCGGCCGCGCCGGCCTTGAGAAAATCGCGTCTGTCGATGGTTCGCATGTGCGTCCCTATTTTTGCGTGGCGAAATAGTTGGCGATCAGTTCGATCTGTTCGTCGGTATAGCCCTTGACGATCTGGTGCATGATCGTCGCCGGTCTGACGCCGCTCTTGAAGTCGGCCAGCTTTTGCAGGGTTCGTTCCTTGTCCATGCCGGCCAACGCATCGAGTCCCGCCCCCTTGACGGCGTGGCCGTCGGTGCCGTGGCAATTGGCGCAACTCGCTGCCAGATTGCGCGCCAGGTCGGGGTCGGCGGCCTGGGCACCGCCGCCCGCGGCTAGCAGGCATAGCGTGACCACAGATAATTGAAATTTCATCGAAAACTCTCTCCTGGCGGATGTCCGACGCCCGGTGGCGTGCATGGCGACTGGAGTCGCCTTGCGCAACGCTGCCGTCGGTGACTCAGTCGCCGACGATCGTTACCGTATCGCCCTTGCTGTTGGAAAATTTTTGCACCATCCGTTTCTTGTTTTCAGCCATCCACTGCTGAAGTCGTGCGTCCTCCGCCTTGGTGGTCAACACGAAAAAACGGAATCTTGTCGCGGAATAGGCGCTCAGGGCCTCGTCGCGGGAAATCAGCGCTTCCGGCACGCCGCGGCCGGCGTAATAGGAAATGCGAATGTCTTCGTAATACACGGCGTCCGCCGGACTGGTGTGGCTGGACAGCCAGGCACTGGCTTCGAGAAAGTGCGTCCGCTTCGCGCCGAGCGACACGACGTTGCCGAGCATGACCAGCACTGCCAGGGTGATCACGATTTTCGACAATCGCGGCCATTGCCGAGCAAAGCGCATCAACGCCATCGTCAGGAACGGGACCGACAGCACATGCAGGAAACTGACGTAGCGTCCGTTGATGAAATGCATGTTTACGAAAAAAAACATCAGGATTCCGAAGTACAGCAGCCAGGCGCAGGCGAGGGGCCGCAGCTTCCGCCAGTAGTCGCCAAGCGCTTGCCAGTTGGCGCGGTACAGCAAGGGAATAAGAAAAGGTCCGCATCCGGAGAGGAATTTGGCCACCAGGGTGAACAGCAGACCAAGGAAAACGATTTGCCGCGCATCGTCGGCCGAGGCTTTGCCGAGGGCGGCGTCGGCGAATTTTCCCGCCATCCAGTCAAGTTGAGTCATCGCGTTGCGCGGGTCGATCAGCGACAGGAATAAATCGACACGCGATTGCGAAAAACCGCCGATCGACACCAGCATGACGCCGCCGATGCCGGCGGCCAGCAAGGGCAGCAGATTGAATTGCAGCAATTTCAATCGTCCCGACGCGGTGTTGGCCTCCGCCGCGAGCCACAAGGCGAATGCCGCCAGGAGAAACGCCGCTTCCAGGCGGAACAAGGCGGCGCCGACGATGGCCAGATGTACCAGGATTGGACTCCGCCATCCGCCGCGCTCCTGCCAGCGTAGTGCCAGCCAAAAGGCGAGAACGCAGAAAAACCAGAAACCGAACTCGCGGATGATGTCGTAGCGGAAATGATTGAACGCCGGTATGGAAAGAGCTACCAGACACGCCCAATAGCCACTGCCGGCGACGAATCGTTGCGTGATCGCGACCAGCAGGGCGCATGTTCCGGCGAGAAAAGCCGCGCACCATGAATAAGCCGTGAGTTCGAGCGGAACGGGCAGCAGTCGATGGGTGCCGGCGAGCAGCAGGGAGAACCAGGGCCAGTTGAACACGCGGAACGCCACCCGCGGACCTTCTTCGCTGATTTGCCGGGCGACATCCAGATAGAACACGGCGTCCCGACCGACGAGAAAGGTTCCGTAGACCGCGACAAACGATAGCAGCAGACTTCCCAGAAATGCCAGCCGCGTCGGCGGCAGTCGCCGCGTGATGTTCTGATAATCCATGCGCAATTTCGAAGATAAAGCCGATCAGCCATCGATCGCCGGGCTCGCCTTGGCGCGAAAGCGCCGTGCCGTTGGCTGGAAAGCGGCCCATCGACGGCGTGTTTCCGACCGCGACGTCTACGAACAGGGCGCTAAGTCTAACCGATTGGAGCGCATCGCTGCCGCTTTACGACGGTACGAAATAGCGGAGAGACGTGAAAAACCGTTGCGGACGGCGATCAGAAAAAAAGAGCAGGCCTTGGCCTGCTCTCCGGCGTTCCGCCAGACGCATTGCACGATCACATGTTGGCGAGGCGCCACCATGTGCCGTGGTCACGGCGCAGCGTGTCGTGCGACGGCATCGGGTAATAGGCCATTTCCCGGCCGTTGCCGACGTAAAAACCGTTGCGGACCATGCGATACGGGAATTCGAGCGAATGCACCCGGTGTACCAGCTTGGTTTTCTTGCTTTCGGGGTCGAGAACGATCAGCGCTTCGCGCAGATGGTTGATGAAGGAGTACGGTAAATCGTTGGCGCTGCCTTCAGCGGGATTCGACGCCAAGGGGCCGAGGCCGAGTTCGACGAAGCACAGCGCCGGGAAGCGGATGAACTTGCTTGGCTGGTCGGCGACGCTGGCGTAGTGAGCGAGTGGGTCCAGGGTGCTGACCACCAGGCTATTGACCGGCGCCAGATCCTGGTACATGTGAAGATCCGCCGTTTCAATCCGCGCACCGTCGTTGCGCGACAAGGCCAGGGTTTGTCCGTAGGCGGTACTCAGATAAAGCTTGCCGATCGCGCTCAGCGGAATGTGCTCGAGAACGCGATAGACCGCGACATATACCGAATTTTTCGGCGTGCCGTCCGGGTGCGCGGTGCAGCGTGCCAGGGCGCCCTCGATATTGAAAAACTCGTGACGAAAAGTCGGGTCGATCTCGAAGAAAATCGCCTGTCCCTTCGATTTATATTGATGTCCGGTGGCGTAGTACTGACCGAATTCTTCGGGTGGCAACATCGAGGCGATCAGCGCCTCGGGGATTAACGACAAATAGAGATGAACGGCCATGCGGAATACTCTCTTTCAGATTGAATGTGAATGAATGCGAGATACGGTTCTTGATACAGGCGATGCGAAGAGACGACGAGCGGCGGTCGCGCACCGACGAGCCAGTGACGCTGGATCGCTCATCGGGGGAGCTATCATGGCGAGAGTGTCAATCGTCATGGCGGGAATCCTCGTCCGCCGTTTCGTTGCCGAAACTCACGCCAATCGAGCGGGTGGAACGAACCAGTTGATTGTCGGCCGGTACCGTGCGCAGTTGCGCGATGGCTTCCTTGATCGGCACCGGGACGATTTCGTTGTTACGCAGGGCAACCATCACCCCGTGGTCGCCGCGACAGGCGCAATGCGCGGCGACAGTACCCAGGTTGGTGGCCAGCACACGGTCGAAAGCCGTTGGCGAGCCGCCGCGCTGTAAATGCCCGAGGACCGTGACGCGGGTCTCCAGGCCAGTCCCCTCCTCGATGGCTTGTGCCACCACCGCGCCGATGCCGCCCAACTGCCGGGCATCGGTGCGTTTTTCGTCCAGCGCCTTGATCACCTGTCCGCCGTCCGGAAGTTTGGCGCCTTCGGCGACGCAGACGATACTGAAGCGCTTGCGCCGGGTGTTACGTTCTTTGACGACGCGGAACACCGACTCCCATGAAAAAGGGATTTCGGGGAGCAGGATCACGTCCGCGCCGCCGGCGGCGCCGCCGGTCAGCGCGATCCAGCCCGCATGCCGGCCCATCACCTCGATCACCATCACCCGATGGTGCGACGAGGCGGTGGTGTGCAGCCGGTCAATCGCTTCGCAGACGACGGATACCGCCGTGTCGAAACCAAAGGTCAGATCGGTCGCCGCCAGATCGTTGTCTATCGTTTTGGGGACGCCAACGACATTGACACCGTTTTCCATCAATTTGCTGCTGATGTTCATCGTGCCGTCGCCGCCGATGGCGATTACCGCATCGAGCGCCCAGCGCTGCACGTTACGAATTGCCTTGTACGAACAGTCCTGTATTTCGATGCGGTTGCCCGGCATTTCCACCGGGTAATGCCAGGGATCGCCCTTGTTCGACGATCCCAGAATCGTGCCGCCTTGACCGAGGATGCTTGAAACCTCGTTGTCCTGAATCTCGTGCATCCGGCCTTCGACCAAACCTTCGAAACCGTCTTCGATGCCGACCACGGTGGCGCCGTATTGCGCCCATGCCGTTTTGGTCACGGCACGGATCACGGCGTTCAGTCCGGGGCAATCGCCACCGCCAGTTAATATGCCAATGCGCTTTCGAGCTATGAAATTCATATAATGCCCATGTGGTTGAAAGGGAAAATGAACAGAATAATCAACTCTTTTTTCCCTGACGGAGGCACTGTAACCGGTCGCGGAAGAACGGTCAAATTTCGGTGGCGCGGGCGATTGGCGCGGCTGTTGCCGCGTTGGGAGCGGCGGCTAGAGCCCGAGCTGGCCTTGAGTGTCGATCAGCGTGTCGAGCGCGTTCAAGCTGTAGGCTTCCGCCTGATCGAGCAGGCCGATGTCAAAGCCCTTTGGCTGGACGCCCGTGGTCTTTTCCCATATTTTGGCCAAATCGAGCGGCGCGAGCGGAAACAAAGTGCTGTCGGAACGCCGGATGGTGGCCCGAAAGCCCGCGTGCCATCGATTCCCTGCCGCATAACGCTGACCGATGTACTCGATTTCGCCTTGCGCCGCCACGGCTGTCAGCGCCAGCCAAATGCCTTTCACATTGCGGCCGAAGGCGCTGCCGTCGGGTAGCGGCGCGAAGGTGGCGGTGATCCGTTCGTTCTCTGGAGGCGTCAGGCTTAAATCGATGACCGGGATTTCCGGCAGGGCCGGCAGAATGCGGTTGGCGATCATCCATGAATCGAGATGTTCCGTGCCTTCCAGGATGCGTTTCATCAGTTCGCCGTCCTTGGCGCTCTCGCTTTGCACTTTGGCGAGCAGCGATGGGGCGCTTTGGGTACGGTCTTGGCGGTCGAACGCTAGTGGCTTCATGGGAGGTCTCGCATGGCGCGTCCGATTAGGACGCCGGGGAAAGGAAAGGCGACGCCGAAGGCAACGCCGGTGCGGTATCGTGTGCGGACGATGATACCCGCTGGCTCTCAAGTGGAGCAATGCGCGCTGACGGGCGTTTGTCGTGCGGCGTCGGGCGAGGCGCGGTTCGTGGCTTGGCGCCGCTCAAATCCGCAAACGACCGTTGACCAGCACGCCTTCTTTTTGCAATCGGGCGATCGTTGGTAGCAGATTGAGACCGGTGTTCTCTCGACAGCGGTTGGCGCGCTCCAGCAAGTCTTCTGTGCTTAGATCGACCGGGTCGCCGCCGGTGGCGAAGGCGATATTGTTGCCGCTGTCGGAAGAGGGAAATACCAGCGAGCGACCGTCGAAGGCGGTGGCGATGCGGTCGGCGCTGGCCTGGAAGCCGCGTTCGCGGCCGAGCAGATTGATCGCCAGCAGCCCCTCGGCGCTGAGGCGCGAGCGACAGGCCTGATAAAAAGGCAAGGTGTCGAGGACGCCGGCACGCGCATTTTCGTCAAAGCCGTCCACCAAGATGTAGTCGAACGGCTTGTCGCCGTCGCGCATGTAGTCGGCGCCGTCGGTGATCACGATGCGCAATCGTTGCGGGTCCTCCGGCAGACGGAAATGCAGGCGGGCAACGATCTCGACTTGTGGTTCGATTTCAACGACGGTGATCCGGGTGTCGGGCACATGGTGGTAGATGAATTTCGTCAATGAGCCGGCGCCGAGACCGATCAACAGGGCGTTGCGCGGCCATGGTGGTTCGCGGAGCAGCAAACCGGCCATCATCTCGCGGGTGTACAGCAACTCCAGGGCATTCGGTTGCCGGATGCGCATTGCGCCCTGAATCCAGTTCGACGAAAAATGTAGGTAGCGGACGCCGGATTTTTCGCTGATTTCGATCGAGCGACGCGACATCAGGACGGGCGACAGAACAAGGCGGAAAAATTCGGATACGGCGAGACGACAGCGCTTGCCGAAACCGTCCTGACGGTTGCGAAATACAATGCGCGCGGGTTGTTTTGGTTGCATGTGGCGCTCCTCCGTTGGACGACGTGTTCGGGTCGGGTCGCGATTGCCGTCCGCCACGACACAGGTTCCCGTATCATGCCGCGCCGCTGGCGCTGGCGAGCATCGCCGGAGGATTTCGGCGGATCGCCAGGTAGCGTTCGACGATATGGCGGGTCGCTCGTGACATCTTGTCAGTTTGAATTTGGTTGTCGTGCTCCCAGAAATGCAGGGCGATGGCGTCGTCGCGGGCAAGTGCGCTGCCCGCGGCGGTGGCCCAGAAAACGTTGTGGCAATTCGTTTCCGATTCGTGGGTGAATAGATATAGCACCGATTCGGCGATCAGGCCGGTTTCCTCCGCCAGTTCGCGAGCCGCCGCCTGCAAGCGTGATTCGTCGGGGTTGATGCCGCCACCCGGTAGCAGCAGCAGGCCACCACGGTTCTCGACCAGCAGGATCCGGCCGGCCATTTCGACGATTACCGTCGCTCGTTGTCGCTTCATTAGTTACCTTCTCCTTTGGCGTTGACCAGCGTAAATGCATGATCCAGAGTCGTTGCCTTGCCGCATGCGTACAGGCAGCAAGCGAGCTGCTGGGCAAGCGGGGGTGGCAGAGGGATGTCGCCGGCGAGCACCCGCCGCGTCCAGGCGACCGTGGTCGATAGCTCGCCATTTTCCGGCACCCGCGGCACGGCGCGCAGGCTGTCGTGTTCGCCGTCGACGAGAATATCGCTGCTGCGATGATGAATGTGCTCGATACGCGGACGGCGTTTCGGGTTGGCGAAGGGTTCGCCCTCGCTGGCGCGCAGCAGCAGGGCGCGCGCGTCGTTTGCCGTCAGCAGTTCGCGCATGTTGTTCAGGTAATCCGGATGTGTCGCCGCGGCGAGCAGCAGCCCTTCGCCATGAAAGGGGTCGAGCATCTTGACCAGACTGTGCGCGCAGTTGCGCAAACCGAGTCGCTCGCGCAAGGCCAGCAGTCGGGCAAGGCCGGGCGAGAGTAGCGGTAGCGGCAGGTAGGCCAGGAGGTGTTCGTCGAGCCGTTGCTGGGCTTGCTGGCGCGTGCGGCAGGGTGGTTGGTCGAAGTGTCGCAGGATACGCGCGCTGGTCAGGCGACCGAAACTTTCGTCGTTGTCGTCCGGGCCGTGCAGCAGCACCGGCACGCCTTGGCGCCGCAGCAGCAATGCCAGCAGCGGTGTCAGGTTGGCCGCCCGGCGGGCGCCGTTGTAGGTCGGGATGACCACCGGCCGTATGTCATTCCTCCGACGCTTCCACGTGGGGATCCGTTCGCCGACGGCGGCGAGAAAGCCGCGCATTTCGTCAACGGTTTCGGTTTTCATCCGCAAGGCGATCATGATCGCGCCAACTTCGAGATCGGGGACGGTGTCATCGAGCAGGGCCAGGTAGAGTTCCCTGGCCTGTTCATACGTCAAATCGCGGGCACCAGCCGCTCCCCGGGCAATTTCCCTGATCAAGGGCGTGACATTCATGACGCTCTCCGATCTCCGCCGGTTGTTCGCCACGCCCTGGTGGCCGTTGCTTTCGGGGATTGACGGTTTCGCGTGCTGAAGACGCGCTTAGGAATGGGCCGTCTCCAGTGCCGAGGCAATGGCTTGGCCGACATCTTGGGTGGTGGCCTTGCCGCCCATGTCTGGCGTGCGCGGCCCGTCGGCCAGCACCGTTTCAATGGCTTTCATCACCGCGGTGGCCGCCGTCGCGTGGCCGAGATGTTCGAGCATCATCGCCGCGCACCAGATTTGGCCGACCGGGTTGGCGATGCCACGGCCATGAATGTCTGGCGCCGAGCCGTGTACCGGTTCGAACAGCGAGGGGTGCAAGCGCTCGGGATTGAGGTTGGCCGATGGGGCGATGCCGATGGTGCCGGTGCATGCCGGGCCAAGGTCGGAGAGAATGTCGCCGAAAAGGTTGGAGGCCACCACCACATCGAACCAGTCCGGGTGGCGAACGAAGTGAGCAGTCAGGATGTCGATGTGGTATTTGTCGACGCGGACATCCGGATAGCGTGCCGCCATTGCCTCGACGCGTTCGTCCCAGTAGGGCATGGAGATCGAGATCCCGTTTGATTTGGTTGCCGAAGTGAGATGTTTCTTCGGCCTTCGTCGCGCGAGTTCGAAGGCAAACTTCAGTATCCGGTCGACGCCGTGCCGGGTGAAAAGACTCTCTTGAAGCACCGTTTCCCGGTCGGTACCCTCGAAAATGCGGCCACCGATACTCGAATACTCGCCTTCGGTATTTTCACGAACGACATGGAAATCGATGTCGCCGACCTGTCGGCCGGACAGCGGTGTTGGAACGCCCGGCATCAGCCGCACGGGGCGCAAGCTCACGTACTGGTCGAACTCGCGCCGAAATTTGAGTAACGATCCCCAAAGCGAAACATGGTCCGGCACTTTGGCCGGCCAGCCGATGGCGCCAAAGAAAATCGCATCGTGCGTGCCGATTTTCTCTTTCCAATCGTCGGGCATCATCCGGCCGTGTTTCAGGTAGTAGTCGCAATTCCAGTCGAATTCATCCCACTGGAAAGACAGGTCGAAGCGGGTGGCGGCGGCCTGCAAGACGCGCAAGCCTTCGGGGACCACTTCCTGGCCGATGCCGTCACCGGGAATCACGGCGATGCGCTGTATGTTCACGATTGTTCCTTCGAGGGCGCCTCTCGCGAAGCTGGCAATCCTAGGCGGATTATCTTGTCGCGAAAGTCGAAGCAGGGGCGGTGCGGTGGACGACGCCCGCCGCCGCCCGGATACTACTCAAGGTCACCGAATCCCGCAACGCCGTGGCGACACCGAGCGCTTGTCTTTTCGAAAGCGTGGCCGGCGCCGAGTCGGAAGCCGGCAGGCGTGCCGGCTAGCGCGATTCCTTGATCATTCGCGAGAACTGCGGTTGTATCGGTCGGACGTTGTCGCGATACAGGCGTGAGAAGATCGACAACTGTTCCGGTGAGATTTGCTGCGGCTGTTTCATGACCAGCCATAACACGCCCTCGGTACATGGCGGCGTGGTTAACGAGCCCATATAGGTGTAATAGCCGCGTTCCTGCGGCAGCAGTTGCGTCGGATCGATGACCAGATCCGGCGGGGTGACGTAGTCGTTCTTTTCCAGCGGCAGATTGTTCCACAAGGTCTGAATCAGCGGGTGCTCATTTCCTTTCTCGAGAAGCACGGCGACGACGGCCAGTCGGCCGTCTTCCGCTTTATGGACCAGATGGGCGACCATGTCGAAGGTACGGCCGTTCACACGCTCCTCGGAGGGGCGGTGAAAGTGGAATTGCACCAGTTCGTAACTATTGCCGAGCAAGCTGATCCGGTTGCCGCTGACCGCCACCTGGATGGTGTGTCCGTTGTCGATGATGCGAAACTGCGATGGCCGGTACGTAAACTGAATCGGTTCGAGATCCACGCGAAACCCGTCTCGAATATCGATCGGCGATTGGCGTTTGCCGTTCAGGCACGTGGCGTATTCCGGCTTCATCCGTCCCCATTGCTCGGGACCGTTCTCGCCTTCGTAGCCCCAGTGGGCGTGGCCATGCGCCGCGACGGGGGCATGCGCTTCTTCGACTTCTGGCATGTGACGCGCGAACGATCTGACCGGCGGACGAGATTTCTTGACGGCGTGCGTGGTGACCGGCGGCGGTGCTTCCTTGGCGGCGGGGTGTTGCTCGACTGGCGCGTTGGTTTTTGCCTTTGGTTCAGGGGGCGTTTTTTCCGGTGCCGGCGTTTGCATGCTGGCGTGCTTGAGTTCTTTCTGGATCAAGGCCTCGTTGGCCTTGCGTAGTTCGCCGGCGGCGTCGTTGACTTTGTCGGCGGTATGACTGGCGGCCAAGGTGGCATCCTGGCCGGGCTTGGGACGGCAGACGTTGCGCAGCAGTTTGTCGTCGAGCATGCCCGTACGCACCGGCATTTCGATCGGCGTCCTGATGTCTTCTTCACGCAGCAGTTCGCCTTCTTCCTTGAAATAGCTGCGCTTGAGCGTACTGAAAGTGCGTACCGTGCAGTCGTAACGGTTCAATGCCTGGACGATCCGGTAAGGCGACGATGTTTTTGCATCGACGATCGGTTTCTCGAGAACGATTCGCCCAAGAGCGACGGTTTTGCCGCTATCGTCCTTCCTGACGCTGGCGCGGTCGATTTCGATGCGCTTTCCCGGTTCGGATGAAACCGCTTGCCAGGCGGCCGATGCCGATACCGACGTCAGAGCCATTAGGCCAACGGCCATCAGCCTGCGGACTGGAAACATGCGAGCACTCTCCCATCATTGATGATGTTCACCACTTTCTTCACGGAACAATGATCGGAAACTTTAGCGGTCATTGTCACCGCTAATTTCAGCATAGCCCGTTCCCCTTGCCTTACGGAGGGTATCCACCAACAAAAAGCCCTGGCGGGCTCGTGGCGCGCCAGGGCTTGCATGGGAAAGCAGCTATTAGTGGCTGGCGCCGGATGCACCAAAGCCCGTCTGCGCGCGAACGTATTGATCTTCGAACGCGTCCTGCTCAAGCTTGGAGCGGGCGCTGGTATCGCTCTTGGAGAAGATGTAGGCGAAAAGGAAGGCGATCGGCATCGCAAACAAAGCCGGTTGCGTGTAGGGGAACAGCGCGGCCTTGTTGCCCAGCACGTCTACCCATACCGACTTCGAGAACAGCACGAACAGCACCGCCGAGATGACTCCACCGTAACCGCCCCACAGCGCGCCGCGGGTGGTCAGACCTTTCCAGTACATCGACAGAATCAGCACCGGGAAGTTGGCCGCCGCCGCAACACCGAAAGCCAGGCCCACCATGAAGGCGATGTTCATCTTCTCGAACAGGATGCCGAGAACGATGGCCAGCATGCCCAGGCCGATGGTGGCGATGCGGGAAACGCGGATTTCCTCTTTTTCGGTGGCTTGACCCTTGCGGATCACTCGCGCATAGATGTCATGCGAGATCGCCGACGCGCCGGCCAGCGCGAGACCGGACACCACCGCCAGGATGGTCGCGAAGGCCACCGCCGCCAGGAAACCGAGCAGCATGTTGCCACCAACCGCCTTGGCCAGGTGCATGGCGACCATGTTGCCGCCGCCGATCAGTTTGCCGCCAATCGTGCCGCCCTCGAAAAATTCGGGGTTCTGGCCGACGATGAGCACCGCGCACAAGCCCATCAAGAAGATGACGTTGAAGAAAAAGCCGACGAAACCGGAAGCGTACAAAACCGACTTGCGGGCTTCCTTGGCGTTGCCGACAGTGAAGAAGCGCATCAGGATGTGCGGCAGGCCGGCGGTACCGAACATCAAGCCAAGGCCGAGCGAGATGGCGGTGATCGGGTCGGCCAGCAGGCTTCCGGGAGCCATCAGTTTCGGCCCAAGTTTGTGAATGGCTTCCGCTTTTTCAAGTAGGGTGGTCAGCGAAAAACCAAACTGCGAGTAGGCCAGGAGCAAGGTCAGCGTACCGCCGAACAGCAACATGCACGCCTTGATGATCTGTACCCAAGTCGTCGCGACCATCCCGCCCAGGGTGACGTAGACCATCATCAGGATGCCGACGACGAAAATGGCGATGTTGTAATCGAGGCCGAAGAGCAGCTTGATGAGCTGGCCGGCGCCAACCATTTGGGCGATCAGATAGAAAACCACCACCACCAGCGAGGAGATCGCCGCCATCGTTCTTACCTTGCCTTGATCGAGCCGGTACGACGTGATGTCGGCGAAGGTGAAGCGGCCGAGATTCCGTAGCCGTTCCGCCATCAGGAACAAGATGATCGGCCAGCCGGCGAAGAAGGCCAGCATGTAGATATAGCCGTCGTAGCCCTGGGTGTAGGTCATCGCCGTCAGGCCGAGCAGCGTGGCCGCCGACATGTAATCGCCGGCGATGGCCAGGCCGTTCTGGAAACCGGTGATGCCGCCACCGGCCGTGTAGAAATCAGCCGTGGACTTGGTTCGCCCAGCGGCCCAGTAGGTAATGCCCATGGTCATCGCAACGAAAATCAGGAACATGATGATCGCGTGCCAGTTGGTGGGCTGCTTGACGCCGCTGGCATCCATCGCTGGGCCGGCGAGAGCCAGCCCGGAAAGCATGAGCAGGGTCAAGGCTGTAGTCAATCGCTTGCTCATGGCTTCTCCTTTTGGGCTTCGCGGATCATTTCAGCGGTGAGGTCGTCGAATTCGCCGTTGGCGCGTCTGACGTAGACCACCGTCGTAAGCCAGAAAAAGACGAACAAAACGAGCTCGATGGTGTAGCCGATCGGCCACATCGAACCCTCGGCGATCCGCTGTCCGAGCAAGCCCGGATTAAAGGCAACCAGCATGAAAAATCCATAAAAAAGAACCAGCACGATGGTCGCCAGCGTCCAGGCGAAACGCCCGCGCCGCCTCACCAGTTCCTGGAATTTGGGATTAACCCGCATTCGCTCGTAAATAACGCTACTCATGTCTTCCTACCCTCCTATTATGTGTTGTACCGCGAACCAGAAGTGACTTGACCAGGTTTTTCACAAGACCTTCCCCTTGGCGCGCGAATACTAACCCAGAACAAATTCGTGTTCAATTCCGTGTTTCTCCGCGTTTTTTTGGGGAAAAGGCATTGTAGGAGCGGTTTTTGACGATTATGGTGCACGGCACACAAACTCTCTCGGCGTACCTTTGGCGGAGTTGTCGATGTCCTGAATGATCAGATGCTTTATATCGATTGCCTGGGATTTTCGTTTCAGGAGAGCGGACCGTGTCGACTTCGGTCACATTCGGAATTGCGGCGGCGCACAACGACCGTTTTGCCAATTGATCGTGACCAAAACATAGTAAATAAATGCAGGGGCGGTGGCGATACGCGCGATGCCGAGGGGCTTGCGGAGAGGTGGCCTGTGGGAAAGTGCCTGGGCGTGGTGACCGGGAAGACGCCGATGTCGGTCCCATTGCGTAAAGCCTGGCGGCGAGAGACAAACTTTCCCGTGATAGATACAGAGAAAAAAGATGTTCACTTGCAGAGGTTCCTCCGTCGGCAGGCGGTGATCGTTCGGCGTTGGGCCTTTTCGTTTCGGCACGCAATGATATTCGTGATAGGCGATGATCAATGATCAGGCTTGGCTCTTGGGGTGTGCTTGGCGTCTTGGCGTTGTCGGGATCTGCCGTTGTCGCCGACGCCCGTGTCTTCGAATCCGCGGATGCACCGGCGGTCGGCGACTGCGTACTCTTTCGCGAGGGCGGGGCGGGCTTGATTTTGACGGCGCCGGTGTATTGGTTGCGAGGGACGATTGCCGGGCTTTCCTGGCAGCGTCGATTGGCCAGCCGTTGTCCACGGCTCGACAAGCCGCTTGCGGCATATACACGTACCGATTGGCTGCGCATCGCGGCGTCCACGCCTTGCGTCGACAGCGACGCCGATGTGGCCGAAGTGGATGTGCTGCGGGTACTCGTGTCCGTCGATGGCTGGGAAACGCCTTGGTCGCACCAGCACGGAACCGCTGGGTGGTTGTTTCGCGGCCAATTCCTGGACCAAAAATTAGAGAAAGGCGGGGTCATCGATATGGACGCGACTTGGTTGCAGCGTTGCGAGGTTCGCCAGTGAGCGGCGGTCCATTAACCGGTGTGCGGGTGCTCGACCTGACGCGGTTGCTGCCCGGTCCGGTTGCCACCTTGCACTTGGCCGATCTTGGTGCGGACGTCATCAAGATCGAGGACCATGGCGCGGGTGACTATGCCCGCATTCTCGGGGAGGGCCCCGAAGGCGTCAGCGTTTTTTACCGTTGTGTTAACCGTAACAAACGCGGGTTGCGCCTGGATTTGAAGCAGCCGCAAGGGCGAGCGGTTTTTTTGCGTTTGGCGGAGTCGGCCGATATCGTCGTCGAGAGTTTCCGCCCAGGCGTCAGCGACAAACTGGGTATTGGCTATGAGGCATTGCGCGCCGTCAACTCCCGCATTGTCTATTGCGCAATTACGGGTTACGGGCAGACAGGACCGTTGGCCCTGGACGCGGGCCATGACTTGAACTACATCGGCTTCGCCGGTGTTCTCGACCAGATCGGCGCCGTCGGCGGGCCACCGGCGATTCCAAATTTGCAGTTTGGCGACTTGCTCGGCGGCGCGATGACGGCGGTGATGGGTATGTTGGCGGCACTGTTCGATGCGCAGCGCACGGGTCAGGGACGTCTGGTCGACGTGGCGATGAGCGAAGCCGCCTTGACACACAATCTTTTTCCATTTTTCGCCTTGCAGAGTGAAGGGCGTGTGCCGGCGCGTGGTGACGATCTCCTAAGCGGCGGCGATGCGGGTTATGCCGTCTATCCCACCGCTGACGGTCGCTATATGGCCGTGGCGCCACTTGAGAAAAAATTCTGGGATCTCTTTTGCGATGTGCTGGGTCGTGCCGACTGGAAAGTGTTACACGGAAGCCGTGGCGCAACGGCTGACGCTTTGCGGAAAGACTTGACGGCACTGTTCGCCAGTCGGGACCAGGCGTACTGGCAAGCGCGTTTTGCCGCTGCCGATTGTTGTGTGACGCCAGTGCTCAATGTCGCCGAGGCCATCGATCACCCTCAGTTCCTGGCCCGCAACATGACGGTGCGGGCCGATGGCATCCGCCAATACACTCCTCCGCTAAAACTCTCGCGATGGGCTTTTGCTGTCCAGCGTGTCGCGCCCTCTGTTGGCGAGCATAGCGAGGAAGTGTTGCGTGAAATGGGCTTTGGCACCGATGAAATTTGCGCTTTGCGGCAAACCGCGGTGATCTGAACGCAAAAAAACGCCGCCTTTCCACGGGCGGCGATATGGTTCTGACGGTGTATTTTTACGGCTTTGGCGTTTCGTCGCTCGGTGTTGCCGGAGATTTCTCGGTCGCCGCTTTTTGCAAATGCTCTTGCATCTGCTGCATCAAGGTCAAGGGCCATAGCGCGGCTTGCTTGAGGGCATCGCCGCCGCTGGTGGCATTACTGTCTGTCGACGTCGACACGGCACTTTCTGTCGTACCGCTGCCTGGGACGGTGTAGCTGCTGGCCATCTGCCCCATCGCGCGTACAGCGTTGAGCGTCACGCATTGCATTTCAAGGCCTTGTATAGTCATCTGCAACATCGAGAGATTCATCTTCAGCCAGCTTTCGACAGCTTTCAAATCCTTTATTTTCTTTTCTATTTCCTCGACATCGAAGGTCGGTGTGATCATGTTGGGCAGGCTTGGGATGGAAACACCCATGTTTCCCCACATTTTCCGGGCCAGACTAAGCGGATCGTTCATCGAATCGAAATTTGACATCGCAGTGCTCCGGTGATGGTGTGTGGGGCATCTTAGCAAAGTTTTTCGCTTTGCAGCGCTGGGCTGCTACGGTCGTCAAGATTGACGGTAAGTGGTTTTTCTTCAAAGCTGGTAGCAATACAGGCGCGTCTGGCGAACATCGTCGACTTCGATGATTTTGTTGGGTGCGATGTTTGGTACCGCGAAGCTGTTACTGATGAATACGCTGCCAGAGGGCATTTCCCGCTGAATCTTTTCCCAAAGCGCTGCCATTGGGGCTGGCGAAAGAAAAGCGTAGACGACGTTATGGTGGCGGAAATCGGTTGCCCATAAATCGCCCCATCGCCAGTCGCAGTTTGTCAGACCACCGGTTCGCAAGCGCCCGATCAACCATGTTGCGGGGGCGTTCTCGATTCCGGTGAAATGCGCGTCAGGTCTCGCTTTGGCTAGAGGAATCAGCACACTGGCAATACCGGCGCCAATGTCGAGGAAGCGCAAGTCTGGCATTTGGATGGCAATTGTCGCCAGGGTATTGGCGGTAGCGGTATTTGAAATGTAAAGCGGTATCCGGCTGTTGATCGCACCACGATAGAACAGCAGTAACATGCAAAATGTCAGTAAAAACCAGATCGGATTGAGGTTCCCTCGGTTTTTCGTCTGCCAAAGGGTAAGTTTCATGCTATCAGTTTTTCCTGATGCTGCTCTCTGATCCAGTTTTCCAGGAACTGAATCGGCGATTTGTAACCGAGGGTCGAATGCTGCCGCTTGCGGTTGTAAAAGACCTCGATGTATTCGAAGCTGACAGCCTTCATGTCGGCATGAGTGGCGTAGGGAA
>JAKOTN010000089.1 GCA_029776255.1 Pseudomonadota bacterium | reverse complement strand
GTTACAAGCGGAATGGGGCGGTAAAACCGGCACATTTTGAGGTTTTGCCTGTTCCGCTTTCCGCTCCGTACCGGCCGATTCCTGCTCATACTGTGCCGGATTCTGTGCCGCTTTTTGGAAGTGGTCCTCCGTCACCTGTCGATAGAAGGAATCCGCTATCCCCTCGCTGTGCCCCAGCCATGCGGCCGCAACGTGGCTGGGATACTGATCGGCCAGTTCCGTAGCTCGGCTGGCCCGCAGGTTCTGCCAGGGCTTGGGCCAGGGCCGCAGCCCGGCCGCCACGATGTAGCGGACAAGTTGCGTCCGCAGGTTCACCGCCGGGTTACGGTAGCGGGTAATAACGTATTCTTCTCCGGGTTCCGCCTCATCAAAGACGGCCTGAAACAGCGGGGCCAGTTCGGGGAACATCGGCGTGATACGGATGCCGCCATCGTCGTGATGGGCTGTCTTGGGGGCTCGGACCACAAACCGCGCCCGCTCCCAATCCACATCGGACCATTTCAGGGCCAGGGCCTCGGATGGTATCCGCAAGCCGCCGAAGCGGGCCAGGGCGATGAGCAGCTTCCATTGATTGTCCGGGGCTACGTCGATAACCCGATTAACATCCTCGGCGGGCACGAAAACGCGCCTTGCCGGGTCACCTTTGACCATGCCCTTTAAGTGAGAGAATGGATTCTCGGGAATGAGCTTCCGCCGCCGGGCCACTTCCAGAAAATGCCGGGCATACCGTTGCCATTTGTGCAAGGTCGAACGCGCACACCCTCGGCTCAGCATAGCCGCCCGGAACGTATCGCCATCAGCAGATGTGATGGCTGTAAGCGGCACGTCCCCCAGGGTATTGACCATATGTCGGCGGCATTGCTGCATTATTGCCATCGTGGCCGGTTTCACGTCGGTACGTTGGGCCAGATAGCTTTCAATGAAAGCATCCAGCTTGACCACCGGGGCCGCGGCCCGCGGATCCACCAGCCCAGCGCGGGCCAGCCGATCATAGAGAGTGTCGCCAATCTCGCCCAACCATACAGCCGTGCCGCGGGGTATGGGCTGATTGCTTATCCGACTGCACAACAAGTTCTCGACATGCCGGCAGATGCCTTCAGCGGTTCGCTGGTCGCACTTGCCCAGCCGGATTGTTTTGCGGCTCCCGTCGCCGGCCACAAACAAGATACGCTTCCGGCCGTTTGGATCGTTGCCGATGCTTGCCATTAGTCCGCCTCTCTTTTCCGTTGCCGCTTGGGCTTTAGCTCCAGGGCCAGGACCGTGCATAACCTGTCGGCCGTCGATATCGTCAGCCCGCGTTTATCTCGAACGAATCGGCTCAATTGAATGGGGCTTACGTCCGCATCACGGGCCAGGGCGTTCAGGCTTCGGCCGTCCCGCTCGATTGCCTTTTTGAGTTCATCCATGATTCCCATGCCTCCATCATATAGCCATATAGCCATACCCGTCAAGCGGGCCGTACACCCGGCGGGTATCCTTCCGTTTTCCACGCCTCCCGATATCGGGCCGCCCGTTCCACCGCCGTTTCCTCGGGCTCGGTCGCTTCATCCCCACCCGATACACCACCCGCCCGGCCAGCGTTCGCCAGCGGGCCATTCTGCAAGCGTGGCGGGGCATTAGGGGCCGTCAGCCGCTCATACTTTCGCATTTCCGCCTGGTCATACCACCCGCGGCCATCGGGCCAGGGCCGGCATTCCGCAATGAACCGCCGCCATTCCTTGTCCGCGTGGGTTCCGCCCTGCCCGCAGTCAGGCTGGGGCAATTGTTGCAGGCTGCAACTATCGCCCGTCAGCATCGCCAGCAGCTCGGGCTTGTGCCGCTTCACCCGCTCGGCCAGGTCGGGCGTCATCGCCGCTCGGGGTCTGAACCGCAGCTTCCCGCCCTCGGCCTGTAGCTCGATACCTCGGGCCGCCAGTTCGCCCATCAGCACCGCCGCGGGGCTCATAAAACCCCCCAATCGTCATCATCGCCGGCCGGGGCCTCGGGCTCGTTTTCGGGAGTGTCTACACTGTCTACGTCTACAGAATTGCCGTTGGCGCTATGCCCAGCGGGGTTACTGTAGACGTTGACACCGTAGACGGGGGTCAAAACGAATCGCCGGGCCTTGGGGCCGCCGGGTCCGGTCTGCGCGGGAGTCTGCCAGGTTCCGTAGCCATTCTCGGCCAGGTCTTCCAGCGCCGCGTTGGCATTATCCACCGTGCGATACGCCCGGCTCGATTGCACCAGTTCACGCCCGCTGATGCTACCGCCTTTGCGGGCGATCAGTTCCACCAGCCGCCGCCGGTCGCGGTCCTCGTCCGATTCTCCCAGGATCGCATACACCCGCCGGGCCTCATGCCCAAACCACCGCGATAGCTCCACGCCGGCCGCGATGCTCGTTTCATCCACCGCATCGGGGCTTTGTAAGGTCGGGTCATCCGCCGCCCACCGGATGAAATGCACCACCAGCGCCAGCCGGGCCGCATATCCTTCCAGCTTGCTCCATACTGCCGACAAGTCGCCGGCCAGCTCCGCGTGTTCGGCCGCGTGGGCATTGTAGAACCGGACCCATGCCGCCTTGCCCTCGGCCGTCAGCTTCACCAGCCGGGGCCGGGGCTCGCCCTCATCGTCCGCATCGGGTTGCAGCTCATACAGCCGCTCGAATACCCGCTCGATTTTCGCCTCGGCCGCCGGGTCAATGTCCGCTTCCGTCCACCGCTTTTGACGCCGGGGCGGGCAGCTCAGAAGCAGCCGGGCCGCCAGGCCATTTTCCCGATGCGCCGTGCCCAGCGCCCGCCGCAATGTCTCGGGTTGGATGCCGCCCGTGATGCTCACCGCCGCCTGCGGTATGTAGATCGTCCGTGGGATGCCGCTCTTGCGGTCCACCACCACCGGCCGCCCGCCGAACACTTCCAGCCACTTCGGCGCATCGCCGCCCTTGCCTTGGGCGTAGCGGTCGAAACTACCCAGCCACCCGGCCAGCTCATCACGCACCAGCAGCAGCCCGCGGGGCTGGTTCACCAGCAGCGCCGCCAGGGCCTCGATCGTCACATCATCGCAATAGCAGCGGTCGGGTACGGGTTCCTTGGGTTTTTTCGGCGGTTCGCCTTGGGCCTTGCTGCGCTTCCAGTCGGCCAGCTCGCGTTCGTATTGGGCCAGCTCGATTACATAGGTTTCCATCGCCACCCCATGCCGCCTCATGGCATCCCGTTGCCGCTTGCGAATCGGCCGCAGGGCCAGCTCGATAGCCGGGCTTTTCAGCGTGCCGCTATCGCCCACCACCACCGCCCACACAATCGCGGGCTCTGTCCACCCGCGCTTGAGCGCAATCCGCCGCGTGGTCCCGATGGCCGATGCCAGCCCGGCCAGCAGGGGCAGGGCGATGAATGAGGCATCGCAACCGATGGCCACCGCCGCCTTGCTCACAAACGAGCGCACCGGCTCGGGCAGGGCATTCGCCGGGAAGGGAATGAAGGGTTCTGCCGGGGCCGCCGGCCTTGCCGCCTCGGCTTTGCCGCCGGGCTGTGCCCCAGGATTGCCGGTATGTACCTTGTGCTCCGGCCGGGGCTGGCCGTTTATCAGCGCCGATGCTACCGCCGCCCGCAGCTCGTGTTCTGATAGGGGCGGGGCATTCTGATAGTTCCAGGGCCGCAGCAGGTCCACAATCTGCGTTTCCGTCAGCCGCAGCCCGGTATCCGTCGTGAATGCCGCCAGGTGCCCGGCCAGATTGAAAGCCGCCTTGTTCCTACTGCCCTCGGCCGCACCGGCCGCCTTGGCGACGTACTGCCCGGCATTCCGCAGCAAGCGGGCCAGGTCATCGCCGTTACGGCCAGTCGTGGGGCCGCCCGCGTGGCCGGGCTCGGGCCGGGCCAACAGCAGTTCATGCAGCCAGCCGGGCAGCGGGGCCGGGTCCCATTCGCGCCAATCCTCGGGCCAAACATACCGCTTGCCGCTCGCGTGAAGGCTCGGGGCCGCCACGATGTAGCCGCCGTCCCCGCGCACGTCGATACCCGGCCGCACGTTCGCCCGGTTCCGAATGGTGTCCCCAGGATGCGAGAAAATGAGATGCCGGCCACCGCCGCCGGTCAGGGCCTCCAGCGTGGGCGCGTCGCCGTATTGCTCCACCAGCGCCGCCCATGAATCATGCCCGCCGTGCCGGGGGTCTATGTCGATTACAACGATGCCGGCCGCCGCGCCCGTCACGATGCCCACATTCGCGTCGGGCCATTGTTTCCACCAGCCGGTTATCACCTCGGGCTTACCGCTCGCATCCTTCAGCCCGTGCGCGGTTCGGGGGTGTTTGCCGGGGCTCACGCAGTCGGGCTTCCCGCACGAGCAGCGCCCGCCCTTGACGGTATGCAGGGGCACCGCCGGCCAGCCGCGTTCCGCATAGGCCAGCGCCGCCGCCAGCGTTTCATTAAAGGGCACCATCACGCGCCCCCCTTCCGCCCGTCAATGAAGGCCTGCAGGTCGCTCAGGGCGTAGCGAACCGCCCGGCCGATCTTCACCGCCGGAAGCTCGCCGC
>JAKOTN010000079.1 GCA_029776255.1 Pseudomonadota bacterium | reverse complement strand
ATAAGCAAAGAGATAGTAGCAAACATGACAAAAGAAGAACAAGAAAAATTTGATAGACACAAGAATGCATTCATAGAACTATTCAAAAAAAGAGTTGGATTCAAAGAAGACATAGAAGAATTCAAAGAGATAGAAGAAATGGAGGTGCCAAAAATGTTTGACACGTTAGAAAAGATAGCTAAAAGAGATAGAGAAGAAGCGAAACTGGAAGGAGCGCTAGAAGAAAGGAAAGAATTTACTATTAAGCTATTATCAAAAAAATTTGGTGTAAAACTAACTGAAGAATTAAAAGAAAAGATTAGAAACACAGATGAAAAAACAATAAATTACATAGGAGATAATCTATTAGAAATAACCTTAGACGAATTAAAAGAAATTCTGAAATAAAAGTATAAGACATCTTAAACTGCCATTAATTTCCCTTTTCGAAGAGGGGAATTAAAGCTAATTCAAAGGCAATGTGGACAAAGAAAAAAAGGAATAATAGACTTAAACCAATATAGTAAACAAAAAAAGGCGCTAATTGCGCCTTTCTTTTCAATAATAAACACTATTGAAGTAGTCTTAAAACGTTTTGTGGTATTGTATTATATTGTGCCAACATAGCATTTGAAGTTTGCATTAAGATCTGCTGCTTTGTAAATTCCATTATTTCTTTTGCCATATCTGCATCTCTAATTCTTGATTCAGCAGCTGCTAAATTCTCGGAAGAAACCTGTAAGTTCCTTATAGTATGTTCCAACCTATTTTGAATCGCTCCAAGATTTGATCTCTCATTAGAAACAATATTTATTGCTTTATCGATCTTAGATAGAGCTTCATTAGCTGCTTTTTGAGTTGAAACATCTATGCCTTTTGTTATTCGTCTGTCATTTTCAATTGCTGTCTCTGAAGCAAATATCAAGTTTCCTTCAGCATCATAGTATCCCAGTGCTAGATAGGAAATCGCAACCAACCAATAAAAGCAAAATAGAACCAAAAATTAATAATTTAACCAAGAGTTTCAAATATTATTTCACCTCATAAAAATATTTCAACAAAGGTGAATCGTTTGGAAACACCAGTATACTATCCTTGAAAGAATCTTTATAGATATCTGTTATTTTTTGTAATTCATAAAAGTCTATATCAAGAGAATAGGCCTCTGAATAGATGTTGATAGCACTAGCTTCACCTGTACCTCTAATTATATTGGCTTCTTTTTCTGCTTCAGAAACTATT
>JAKOTN010000075.1 GCA_029776255.1 Pseudomonadota bacterium | reverse complement strand
GCGCCCAGAATCCCATCGACCACCACCCGCAGCTTCCTCAGCGGATGACTTGCCGGAATCCGCTCTTCCAGCGTCCGGTAGCTGAACATCGCAGGCTGCGTCGTGTCGGGCCTTCTCATCTTTTTTCCATCTCGTTCAGGCAAGGTTCGAATTATCCCATCGGCGTAGCTGGGGCGGGGTTTTTGAGCAGCCTGTTAAACACTTAGCCGCGCAAGCGTAATTCCGGTGTGCCGTTGGCGGTGAGGTGTTCAAGCCCCGGCGTGCCGAAGCGCGAGGCAACGGCGGCTTGCCGGCCGCACGGCGATTTGAGTTGTTCCGAATGGAACACGTCCAGGAAAATACGGTCGTCCTCGTGAATATGGCGCTCGAACCAGTATTCGGAATAACGGAGAAAGGAATGCGCATCCTGTGTGCCGTTGGCGACTTCACTGAGCGCCCGATGCATCAGTCGCAGAGTATCGCGGTGAATTTTGGTGTGGTCGGCAAACTCCAGGCCAACTTCGTCGGCGATTCGTTCTTCCGTGGCGAAATGCCGCGCGCAATAATCGATTAATGCCCGCAGGTCTTCGACGGGAACATAAGCCGTTTCGAAGCACGCGGCTTTCAGCGATTCAATGCGATGGAAAATTTCTTCGTGCTGCGCATCGATTTCCGGCAGATCGACCAGTAGCGATTCCGGCAGCAACCCGGTGAGGTGAATTTCCATGATATGCCTCCTTCGACCAGTGTCAGGATATTTTTGTTATCCATTGAGTATATGAACAACTATTGCGAAATTCCAGCGATATTTGCGATGGCTCCGGTGGGTTCCAACGGTGCGCCGGTCATCGCTGATCGCGAGTGCCAAAACCTCGGCCGTGGGTGCCGCTTGAGCCCGCGGAAACTCCGCTATAATCGATCACGCTTTTCGTCGCTTTTTTATTTCGCCGCTCGTTGGCTTCAGGAATTTTTTCCATGCGTGACGAATCACCGACGCCATTAATCGCTTCCGATTCTCGGACCGGTTTTTCGGCGTCGAGTTCCTCGATTTCTTCGAGTTCTCAGATTGCGCCGCTGACTGCGCCAGATGCCAACGGAACACTCGTCGATTCGTTCGGGCGGCACATCACTTATCTCCGCTTATCGATCACCGATCGTTGCGACCTTCGCTGTTGCTATTGCATGGACGAAAAAACGACGTTCCTGCCACGGGCGCAAGTATTGACCCTGGAGGAATGTCTGCGTGTCGCCGCGGCCTTCGTCGACCTTGGCGTGACAAAAATTCGTGTTACCGGCGGCGAGCCGCTGGTACGCCACAATGTCGTCTGGCTGCTGGAACGATTGGCGGCCTTGCCCGGGGTGCGTGAACTGGTCATCACCACCAACGGATCGCAATTGGAACGTTTCGCGCCGGCGTTGCGAAAAGCGGGGGTCAAGCGGGTGAACATCAGTCTCGATACCTTGCGCGCGGAACGTTTTCGCACAATTACCCGGGTCGGCGATCTGGATAAGGTGCTGCGAGGCATTGCCGCCGCGCAGGCGGCCGGTTTTCGGCGACCGAAGATCAACACGGTGATGATGCGCGACAGTAATTTCGACGAGCTGAGCGATCTGGTGCGATTCGCCATCGATCGGAATCTCGATATCAGCTTCATTGAGGAAATGCCACTCGGCGACATGGAGCGCGCAAGGCAATCGCCGCTACGTAGCGATGAAGCGATGGCGTTGCTGCAAAAACACTTCATCTTCTTGCCGTCGGCCGAAAGCACCGGCGGGCCGGCACGATACTGGCGAATTCCGGGTACGTCGACGCGTGTCGGCTTCATCTCGCCGCACAGCCATAACTTTTGCGGATCTTGCAATCGTGTGCGGGTCAGTTCGCGCGGCGAATTGTTTCCGTGCCTGGGCAATAGCGGCGCCGTCGCGCTGCTTCCCTTGCTGCGCGCCGATTCCACCGATGGCACGTCGTTGCGCGCCGCCATCGTCCGCGCGATGGGTATCAAGGCGAAAGGGCATGATTTCGGCCACCAGCTGGACGCACCGCAAGTCTTGCGTTTCATGTCGATGACCGGCGGCTGATCGTTGCGATACCGGTCGACACCGGCGTCCGCGCGGTGCTCGACAAAAGGCTCACGATAGACGCCACGACGCACTGTTCGGCTGCCCCTGTCGGGCGCGTGGCGCCGGCTTCAAGGGAGGTGAAATGGAGATGGTCGACAAAATCTGGCGATATTTCTGGTTGCCAGAAACCAAGCACGTCATCGCGGCAATGGTCGTTTTCGCGCTGTTGTCGCTGTGGATGGTTCCGACAGAACGGCGGCGGGTGAGCAGCAGCGTCGTGCTGTTTGTCGTTTGTCTGGTTGGACAGCTTTTCGGAGCGTTTCTCGAGGCGTTGCAGTTTTCAAACGGCGCGGTTTTCATTCACGAATTGTTTGTCATCGGCTCGGGCTTGGCACTCTTTCGATTGCTGGCGGTCTTTGCTTTTCGGATCGTGCTGCCGCGTCTTGGCATCGTCACCGTGCGCATCGCCGAGGACATCATTCTGATGGCCGTCTACGCCGCCTTCATCCTGGCGCGGCTGCACATCGTCGGACTCGATCCCGGCAGTTTGCTGACCACTTCGGCGGTGATTACCGCCGTTCTGGCCTTTTCGATGCAAGACACGCTCGGTAACCTGCTGGCAGGCGTCGCCTTGCAACTCGATAACTCGCTGCACGTCGGTGATTGGGTTCGAATTGACGACATCACTGGCAAAGTGGCCCAGATCCGTTGGCGGCAGACGACGATACGCACGCGCAACGGCGAGATGGTGGTGGTGCCGAACAGTCAGTTGATGCGCGGCAGATTTCTCGTTTTCGGACGCGCCGACATCCCCAACTGGCCGTGGCGGCGCTGGGTATGGTTCAACGTCACCCACGATGCCGACCCAACGCTGGTGATCCAGAAAATCGAGAAAACCGTCGGCACCGCCGAGATTCCGAATGTCGCGCGCAGCCCGGCGCCCAATTGCGTGCTGATGGAATTCGGTCCCGGTTACGCGCGCTATGCCTTGCGTTACTGGATGATCGACCCGCAGCCGGACGACCCGACCGATTCCGCCGTTCGTCTGCATATCCATGTGGCGCTGAAGCGCGCCGGCATGCGCTTGGCGGTGCCAGAGCAGTCGGTGCTGGTCACCGATGAGAACGATGCCTATCGGCAATCGGTGCAAAGGCAGGAAATCGAGCGCCGGACCACCGATTTACGCAAGGTCGAACTGTTCACCGTCCTCAACGAGGACGAATTGAAGACCTTGAGCGCCAGTTTGATCTATGCGCCGTTCGCCGCCGGCGACATTATTTTCAATCAGGGCGACGAACCGCACTGGTTGTATCTGCTGGTCAGCGGCGAAGCCGAAATGTGGGTCGATTTTCCCGATCATCCACGGCAGGTTTTTCAATCCATCAAGGCGGGCAGCACGTTCGGTGAGCGGGGCGTGCTGACCGGCGAAAAACGCCCGACAACGATCTTCGCCAAAACCGATGTCCTGTGTTATCGCCTGGACCCGGGCACTTTCGAGGGAATCATCCGTTCGCGTCCAGAAATTGCGACAGCGGTCGCCGAAATACTCACTCGTCGCGAAGGCGAACTCGATGCCTTCAAACAGCAGTTCGCGAATAACCAAAGCAGTAACGGCGCCGCCCAGCCGAAAATCGGTGTGCTGGACCGGATCATCAGTTTTCTGGGCTTGTAGCTTGTAGCGCGCGGGGGGCGCCGGGTGAGCGGCCGAGGCGGGCATGACCCACAATCTTTCGTCATCGAAAGGAAATCGTTTGATGTCCAATAATATGGTCCTCTATGTCGATTCTCGGTTTTTGAGTCCTTACGCGCTTTCGGTCTTCGTCGCGCTACAGGAAAAAGAACTTGCCTTCGACTTGCGTTCGCTGGATCTCGGCGTTGGCGAGCACCGTGCCGCCGATTACGCGGCGACATCGCTGACTGGTCGCGTGCCGACGCTGGTGCACGGCGATTTCTCGCTTTCGGAATCGTCGGCGATTTGCGAGTATCTCGACGAGGCATTTCCCGCGCCGCGCTATCCGTCGCTTTATCCGGACGATCGTCGTCAGCGCGCCAGGGCCAGGCAATTACAGGCGTGGCTGCGTAGCGACTTCATGCCTTTGCGTCAGGAACGCAGTACCGAAGCGGTATTCTTGCAGCCGACCGCAAACGCCTTGTCGGCGGATGCCACCGCCGCCGCACAGAAGCTTTTTTTCGCCGCCGAGGCGTTGTTGCCCGATGGGGCGGACAATCTGTTCGGCGCCTGGTGCATTGCCGACACCGATCTGGCCTTGATGCTGAACCGTCTGGTGTTGAACGGCGATACGCTGGTGCCACCCCGTTTGGCGACTTACGCGCGCCGGCAATGGCAGCGAACCTCGGTAAGGAATTGGTGTCGGTTATCGCAAATCTCTTGAACGCGCGGTCGTCGGGCAAGCGCTCCGGCGAGGCGGCTTTCATTTTGTATCGCCTTGTGTTGCATTGTCGTCAGAGGGTCACCAAGTGGCTTGACGGCGTTTCTTGTCCGTGTACAGAATGTCGGTTGCCGCGCTTCGGGTTCGGCGATGCGTTCCACACACCTCGATGATCGATTCGTTGCTTCTTGCCGCCGCACGCATTTCTACGTTTGAACAGCGCTGGGCATTGACCAACGCCAGTGGTTTCTTTTTTTTCCGCGAGGAAAAGCTTTTTCTGGTGACCAGTCGGCATGTGCTGCGTGATGCGGCCAGCCGGCATTTTCCCGATCGCATCGAGATCGAATTGCACATCGATCCGGACAATCTGGCCGCGTCGACCGGCTACTCCATACCCTTGTATAGCGACGGGCGCTGCTTGTGGCGGCAGGGGCAGGACGCAGGCGGCGAAATCGACGTGGCCGTGATCGAAATCGATCGTGCCGCGTTGCCGGCAACCACGCTTTATCGTGCTTTCACGCCACGTCACCTGCCGGGACCGGACGATCAAGTGGGGGTTGGCACCGCGCTGCTGGTGGTGGGCTTCCCGCTTGGATTCCACGACACGCTGCACCACATGCCGGTGGTTCGGCACGCGGTCAGTGCGTCGTCCTACGGCCTGCGCTTCAAAGGCGAAGGTTATTTTCTCACCGATGCGCGCACACATCGCGGTACCAGCGGCGCGCCGGTGGTGATGCGCGTTGTCGACAAGGACCCGGCGCTCGGCGATTTGCCGTGGATGTTGCTTGGTGTCCACTCGGCCCGGCTCGATGTCGGCACTCGCGATCTCCAACTCGACGAGGCGCTTGGACTCAATTGCGCGTGGTACGCCGATATCCTGACGGCGCTTACCGACTACTGAGCGGCCCGGTTATCGCCAGATGGCCTTGGTGCGCCTGGCCCACTCGATTCGCTCGGCAATGCCGATCTGGCCACCATTGATGGCGCGAGTGATTTTCCGGATGTCGTCCTGGTCGGCGAGGGCGTTGCAGCCCTTGGCCGACCATTCGGCGGCGGCGATGGCCAGGCACCACTGGCTGCCGATAACCTCGTCCGGCAGGGCCACGAGATCCGGAGCGCCGGGGTTGCCGTGGCGGAGAATGATCGTCGCTTCGCGGTAGCTGTCCTTGCCGGTCAGTTGCAGCAGGCCTCGGCCGCGGTAGGTAAACCCGTCGTTGGCCGCGGAATTGCCCATTCGTCCGCCATAAACTTCGTTGGCCAGTTTTTGCGGGTTGTTGGCGTAGGCCGCCGGGTCCAGCGGTCCCTTGGGCTGGAAGCGCGATGGCCAGACCTTGGGCAGACGGGCGGCGCTGTAATTGAGATTTTCGAACTGGATGGCCAACCCGCCGGATTCATGCAGAACCTGGGCCATGAAATGCGCGAGCCGCAACGGGTTCGCGGAAATGCCGTATTGGTCGAAAACCGCCTGACCGTTCTGGAAAGCCTCGCGGTAGCTGGAGCGGGCATTCGGCGCGAGTTGCGCGATCTGGGAAAGCGTGAGTTTCACGGTCATCGGGACATCCTCCTCGGTCGGGTGAAAGGAGCACCGTCGCCGGTGCGCGAGCGGACAAGTATAGGACGTCCGCCAGGGTGTTTCGTGCGTCTTTTTTTCCGCCGACGGCGACAATCGGCGACAATGCCGCCGCCGATCATGTGTCGTGGTCTGGGTACCGCGCATCGGCCGCATCGATCCGCAAGCGGATCAACCGTCCGCGCTGGGCAACTCCGTGTCCGGGCGCGGGTATCGACCATGGAGACTGACAATGACGATTTCACGACGGCGTTTCCTCGCCTCGGCCGGCGCGCTCGGCGCCACCGCGACCGCCTCGGTGCTGGCGCAGCCTGTAACCCCCCGTCCCTTGCCTTTCCTGATATCCACATCGAGCGACCCGCTGCTGCCGAAACCCGGCGGCAAGCGGGTCGTGATTTGCGGCGGCGGCTGGGGAGGCATTTCCGCTGCCAAGCAACTCAAGAAGAACGATCCCGGCATCGAGGTGGTGGTGCTGGAGCGCAACCCGGTTTTCTTCTCGTGTCCGATGAGCAACAAATGGCTGGTCGACGTGGTCGATACCAATTATTTGACCTGGAGCTATCTCGATGTTGCCCAAACGCACGACTACCGTTTCATCCAGACCGAGGTCGTGGCGTTCGAGCGAGAGCGCCGGCGGGTGGTCACCGCGCAGGGTTACGTCGACTACGATTATCTGATTCTCGGCGCCGGCATACGTTACAACTACGAGGCATGGTTCGGCAACGACCGCAAGGCCGCCGATTTCACGCGCGCCCGCTACCCGGCCGCTTATATTCCCAACGCCGAGCATTTCGCATTGAAAGCCGGCATCCAGAATTTCAAGGGCGGCGATCTGGTGATGACCCTGCCGCCGCCGCACCGCTGCCCGCCATCGCCTTACGAGCGCGCCTGCCTAATCGCCGGTTTGTTCAAGCAAAACAAGGTCAAGGGTCGGGTGATCATCCTTGACCCGAAGGACAGTCCGAAACCGATAACCGAGGGTTTTCAGGAAGCTTTCGCCACCTTGTACAAGGACCAGATCACCTATGTGCCGAAAGCGGTCATTCAGGAGGTCGATCCGTTCAACAAGCGCATCCGGACGGCGGCCGGCGATTTCCGTTTCGATCACGGCATTCTGATGGCGCCGCATCAAGCCGGCGACATGGCCTGGAAAGCCGGGGTCATCGGTCGCGGCGCTGACGGAAAGCCGAGCGGTTGGGCGGCGGTCGATCCGGTTTTCCTCAATCTCAAGGACGATCAAAACGTTTATGTGATCGGCGATGCCGTCGGACTGGTGTCGCCGCAATTCAGTTTTTATCCGAAAGCCGGTCATGTCGCCAATGCCCATGCCCGCATCGTCGCGCGTTACATTGCCGATCGCGTGGCGGGCAAAGCGCCGAAAGCGGCGCTGCCGGACAATCTGTGCTTCATGATGGTCAACACCGCGCCGCGCGAAGACGTTGCCGTCCGTTTCCGCTATCACTTCAACGAGCAGGGCGTGATCATTCAGGAACAGATCGACGACAATCTGCGACGAGACGATCTGGTGAGCGAGGATTTTCAGTGGGCCAGCCGCATGTACGAGGATATGTTCAGCTAATCGGAATACGCCGGAACCGTGGCGCTTCAAGGCCCCACGGTTTCCTTGCGGAGAGGCGCTATTTTCGCAACAGCCTCTGGACAAGGCGGCGCCAGCGCGCCGACGCCGCCCGAGGGACGTTGCGCACGATGTGCACCACGCCATCCTGGCGGTCGATCACTTCAAAGCGCAACGAGCGAGCCAACTTGAGCATCGGCCGGTTGTCGGCCAGCACATCGCCGCGCATTTTTCGCAGTCCGCGTCGCGACGCCTCGCGCAAGAGCGCCTTGAGAATTCGTCGGCCGATACCCTGACCCTGCCACTCGTCGCCGATAAGCAGGGAAAAGGAACAACTCGCGCCGTCGCCCTCGTTTTCTTCGTGCACGAAACGGCCGCCGCCGATGGGAACAGCGTGGTCGTTCTCGTAGCGAACAACCGCCAACAAGTATTCGTGTTGCGCGTCAACGTCCACCAGATGGTGCACTGCCGCATCGGAAAACTCGGTCACCGGGGCAAAGAATCGGTTGCGCCGGGTGTGCGGCGACAAGTTGTTGAACCACGCCATCAGAACGGACTGTTCGCTCGGCCGCAGCGGCCGCATTGGCCGCATTTCCAGCCATGTGCCGTTTGCCGCTTGCCAGCGGGCGACGATGTCGCTCACAGCGGACGGCCTTGGGAAAGAAGCGAATTCGACGGCATTCCGGAATTATGGGCCGATTTGCCTTTCGTGTGCCGGCAACGCTGGCTGGACGTGTCCGGCCCTTTTTCGCCCGAAACGCTGCCACGCGGCAAATGAATTCCGTTATCGGGGCGACGAACGGCCGTTTTCGACCGTTGGCAGCCAAATCAGCGCCGGTAGCGGCATTGTTCACGGCTACGCGGCGATTTTCGGTGCCTCCGCGGGCGCGAGGACATCACGTATCGCCGCCATGAAATCGGTCTGATCCAGATTCAACAACAACCGCAGGCTGGCGCGAATCAGTTCGTCCCTGGAGGCATCGATGCCTTTGTGGGCCAACTGGCGCCGCAGTTTGCCGATGACGCGATGCTCGTCCTTCGACAAGTCGATGCGGCAACGTACTTTCTTCGCCGCTTTGTTATTTTTGCCCGCTTTTTTCGCTATTGGCGATGCCGCGCCGATGCCGGCAAGCCGCCGCCGATGTTTCAGTTCATGCGCTGCCGCGACGATAGCCTCGGCGTGCAGGGATGTGAGCGTGTGCGACACTTGAACCTCCGTGTGAAATGGTCGATGTGCGATCGATGTGAAAAAGCGCCGGAGCATCGGCGCGGAAAAGGTCCGGCGAAGGGAGTCGTGGCGACCCCGGTAGCGTTTCAGGAACCGTGCATCAAGGCTTCGAGAATTTTCACCATGTCCGCCGGGGTGGTGCGACCCTTGTTCTCGCCGCCATAAACGCTGCCGACTTTTTTCGCCGGAATGCGTTCGAGGTTGTCGGCGTACGCACGTTCGGGCAGTGCCAGCGCGTTGGTTTCCTTGGCCAGGCGTGCGCCGTTCTTCATGAAAAAATCGACGAATTCCCTGACCGCCGGCTTTGTCAGCGACTTTTCGCTGACGTAGATGAATACCGGGCGCGACAACGGTTGATAACTGCCATTGCGAATGTTGTCCACGGTTGGCCGTACCGCCGTTTTACCGTCGCCGATGGCCAGCGCCTTCAGTTTCGCCTGATTTTCGGTGTAATGACTCAGGCTGACGTAACCCAGAGCGTCCTTGTCGGCGGCGATGCGCTCGACCAGCACATCATGGTCCTCGGCGGTGCTGACGTCACCGCGGCTGGATTTTGGCGTGCCGACGATCGCTTCGGTAAACGATTCGAAACTGCCGGCATCGGCGCCCGGCGCATAAAGCGATATCTTCTGGGCGGGCCAGGCGGGGTTGAGATCCTTCCAGGTGTTGATTTTTCCTTGTGCGGCGGGTTCCCAGAGCTTTCGAAGTTCGGCGGTGCTCAAGGCGTTGACGAAGGTGTTTTTCGGATTGACCACCACGGTCAGCGCATCGTAGGCAATCGGCATTTCGTAGTAGCGAATGCCGGCTCTGGCGCAGTCCTCCATTTCTCTCTTCAAAATCGGGCGCGAGGCGCTGGAAATATCGGTTTCGCCGCGGCAGAACTTGCTGAATCCGCCGCTCGTTCCAGAAACGCCGATATTCACATGCACCTCATGCAGCTTGACGCGCTGGAACTCCTGCGCCACGGCTTCGGTGATCGGATAAACCGTGCTCGAACCGTCGATCTTGATCACCGCTGCCGCGCCGAAGGCCAGTGGACTGAAAATCATGGCGACCGAGAGCGTGAGCGAGAGAAGAACCGACGGGTGTGCGAGAGGGAACAATTTCCGTTTCATGAGGCGTTCTCCGTATGTAGAGTTGATCGACAGTACGGAGCCAGCATGCCCGGCTTATGTTACAAACTGATGACAGCGCCGCGTCGTTGGCGACGAGACGACGCTACAGAAAGAAACGGTGCGCGAAAAATGCCGCCAGACCAATGGCGATGGTGGCCAGCAAATTCCGGGTGAGGATACCCGCCGTCAGCGCGAGCAGCGCGGCGACCAGATAAGGATTGCTCAAGGAAACGAACCATTCACCCTTCGGCAACAGCACCGCCGGCACGGTGATCGCGGTCAACACCGCCGGCGGAATGAATTTCAGCGAGTCGAGCAGCCAAGGCGCCATCTGTAGCCGGTTGGCGAAAGCGAACAAGAAATAGCGGATGCCGAAAGTCACGGCGGTCATCCCGCCGATCATCCACAGTTCGTCGATGCTCATCGCGGTTCCGCTCCCGGCGTGGCGACCTTCGCGGTGCCGGCGCGTTGCGCCAGCACGCCGGCGGCGATGCCGGCGAAGGTGGCGACCATGATTCCCAGCTTGTACGGCAGGGTCAAGGTCAACAACGACGTTGCGCCGGCGGTAAGCACGCACACCGCGATCGGCATGTTTTTGACGAAAGGAATGATCATGCCGATGAAGGTGACCGGCATCGCCACGTCCAGTCCCCAACTCTGGGCGTCGGGAATGCGATTGCCGAGCAGCAGGCCAAGAACGCACCAGAATTGCCAGTTGAGGTACATGGCGAGCGACGATCCCAACTGGTACCAGTGTTTGTAGGGCGACGAATCGTCACGCTGGAAACGGTGCACCGTCACCGCGAAAGTTTCGTCGGTCAGCCAGAACGCCAGCGGAATCCGCCACTTTTGCGGCAAGTGCCTGAGGTAGGGCAGGAGGGTCGCGCTGTAGAGCATGTGCCGCAGATTGACGACCAGCGTGGTCAACACCACGATCGCCACCGGCGTGTGCGCGGCGACCAGCCCGACGGCGATGAACTGCGACGAGCCGGCGAAGACGAAAACCGCCATCATGATCGCCGCCGTCATCGACAGGCCGGAGGTAACGGCCAGGGCGCCGTAGATCAGCCCGAAAGGGAAAGCGCCGAGGAGCAGCGGCAAGGTGTCTCGCGCGCCGGCCAGAAATTCCTGTCGTCTGGTTGTCGCTTCGGAAGTCATCGAATTTCCCGTTTTCCCGGCCCGATGCCGTGAACGGCGAGGCAGCTTGACGTCGTCCCGCCACACGGCGCCGACCGTTGCGAGGCGTCGCGGTCCGCGTCGCGGCGAACGGCGGTCATCCGGAAAGCGCGGGGTGGTGCGGGCATGGATCGGTATCGGGGAATGGCGCCGCCGCGGCAAAGCGCGGATTGTACCCGTTCGCTGCCGGTCGGACTGCCGGCCGAGGCGCCGGAGCGGCGAATTTAGCGCTGGTTTTTGGTCGAAATGGCACGCTCGATGCGGCGGTCCGGAACCAGCCAGACGAGAGCGACCAGCACATAAATGCCTTGCGCAAGCCACGGCCATCGGAACGCGGCCCAGATTCCGACCCCATACAAAAGCATCGAAGACTTTCCCTTCCAATCCCGCCCGAGCGCTTCTTTCAACACGGAAGCACTGCCCTCGGCGGCGATGATCGCGTGTTGCAGTAAAAAATACGCGATCGCCGCCATGAATAGAACCACGCCGTACGCCACGGTTGGATTGGCAACGAAATGGTTCTCGCCCATCCACGCGGTGGCGAACGGAAACAAGGACAGCCAAAACAGCAGATGCAGGTTCGCCCAAAGCACCGCGCCGGTAATCGTCCGGGTGGCTTGCAGCATGTGGTGGTGGTTGTTCCAGTAGATCCCGACGTACACAAAACTCAGCACATAGCAGAGGAACACGGGAACGATGCTCAGGAGCGCATCGAAGCTCTCGCCGTGCGGCGCCTTCATTTCCAGAACCATGATCGTGATGATGACCGCGATGACGCCATCGCTGAATGCTTCCAACCGTCCCTTGTTCATGGCTCCTCCCGAGCAGCGGCGTGTCGATCGGCGATTATGCGGGCAAACGGGGCGCGACGGGCCAAGCGGCGATTCGACCGGGTGGGAGACAAGCCATTCGGCCTTCGGCAATGTCGCCGTTCGGCGAATAAAACCTGTTAGCATGACAAGCCGTCTGGCGGCGGGTCGTACCGCCGTGTTTTCACCCACTCGATGGACAGATGAACGGTCGGTTCTCCGCGACGTCTCCCGACGCACCCCTCGCCGAACGCTTGCGGCCGAAAACGCTGGCGGAGGTGATCGGGCAAGCGCATTTGCTGGCTCCCGGCAAGCCGCTGGCGATGGCGTTTCAGTCCCGCCAACCGCACAGCATGATTCTCTGGGGTCCGCCCGGCGTCGGCAAGACGACGCTGGCGCGCCTGATGGCCGATGCCTTCGATGCCGAATTCCTTGCCTTGTCGGCGGTATTTTCCGGTATCAAGGACATCCGCGAGGCAGTGGCCCGCGCGGAAGCGACACGCGCCGTTCATGGCCGCCGGACGATTCTATTCGTTGACGAAGTGCATCGCTTCAACAAAACATTGAAAACTTCGCAAGCTATTGTTTTTTTGAATTAAAAAATATCTATAGGAAAGTTATGGGGCGATTTCCAGCCTTCAAAATAGTCCTGTTGTGCTCTTGTATGACTGATAGTCGTCTTTCTCGTAGTGCAGTAGAATGCAGGTTCAATTACGCGATCGGTAGTTTTGAACTATCAATGTCCGGCGCTTCGCAGGACTGTGTTTAGGTGGGCGGCATCAACGGCACGAATGACATGGCCGGCCAGCCGTCCATGTAATTCGTGCCTAGATTTAAGGTAATTGAAGCTAAGTGAGAGATATGGAGCCCCTGGATCAGTTTCTTAATGTGGTTGACCCAGGGGCATGCCACCTCATCAATTTCCCAGAGCGAATTTGGGTCTTCGGCGGCCCATGCAATCTGGACAAGGATGCTCCGATGGGTTCTCTAAGAGACTCCTTTTGGCGGCAAACACTTTCTTGTGGTTTGCGGCATTCTTGGTTGGCTAATCTTGACCGTCCAGAAAACTACCAAGATTGGTGGGCATTTTCTGGCTATGACGACTTACTAGAGTTTGAACGCGATGCATGCTATTTGGCTCGTGCGATAGTATTGTTCTCAGAGTCTCCTGGCGCTCATGCTGAACTAGGTGCACTTGCTATTGACGATGCAATCCTGCCTCGCCTATTTGTTGTCGTTCAATCCAAGTATCTTCGAGAAGATAGTAGAGAGTCTTTCTTAAACCTTGGACCGATCAATAGAGTCCATAGGTGTGGGGCAAGATGTGTAATTGGCTCTGGAGAGGATAAGGTACTTCCTCAAGACGATTTTGAGGTGATCACTGAGGAAATTGCGGAATGGTTGAAGGTGCCTTCGCAGTCGGCAGTCTTTCATCCAAATAACCCAACACATCGTTTGCTCCTGCTTGCCGACTTAGTGGATCTATTGCTAGTAAGCAAAATTTCTGACCTTCAGCGCGTGACTGATGCATTCGACTTGAAGCTTGGCAAAAAGGAAATTGAGAGGGCTGCAACACTTCTAGATTTCTTTGGATTTATTACGCTTGAACACCGAGGGAAAGAGCCGTTCTTGGTTCGTCGTAAGCAGACTGCTGCTCCTTGGGTAAATTACAAGGCGAAGGAAGGGGAGAGGTTCGATAGAAGTAGGTTTAAGGTGGCTCGTGAAGCATGGCTTGAGACTGACCGCCGTAGGTCATCTATTTTTGCGGGGCATAAATGAGCCTTTTTCACGAGCCGCTTTTTTCAAGATTGTTGGACCTAACTCCGTTCTCGAAAAGGGAACTGGAGATATTAATTGCAACCGCCCCGAAGCGATACAAGAACCATTTCATTGATAAGCGTAATGGTAGAGGGAAGAGATTAATATCTCAGCCGACGGCGGAATTGAAGTTTTTGCAACGCTTGGTTGTGAGGAGCGAGCTTGGTATCTTGCCTGTGCATCAAGCTGCTACTGCATATAGATCCAATCTGTCTATTAAGGATCATGCTGATCCACACGCGGCAAATAGATATTTGCTTAAGCTTGATTTTAAAGATTTCTTTCCAAGTATTAAAGATGCCACTGTTCGATATTGCTTAAGTCGGGATACAGAGTATTCTGAAATTGAACTCTGGATGCTGTGTCAGTTGTTTTGTAGGCGAGATTCTGTAACGAAACAACTACAATTGTCTATTGGTGCTCCGAGTTCTCCGTTTGTGTCAAATTATATAATGTACGAATTTGATACTAGATTAACGGATTTTTGTGATGCTAACGGTGTTAAATACACTAGATATGCGGATGATCTCGCGCTATCTACATCACAGCCAAAATTATTAAATACTGTTGAGAAGAAGATAGGTGATCTTCTTGAAGAGCTTGACTATCTTGGTCTTCGCTTAAATAAAGAAAAGACGGTAAACGTTTCAAAGAAACATAAGCGGACCTTGGTTGGGTTGGTGATGTCGAATGAAGGGCATGTCTCGGTCGGTCGAGATAAAAAGCGTCTATTACGTGCAAAAATGAACTACTTGATCCAAGGTCGCCTGTCGCCTGAGCAAATAGGTAGGCTGAGAGGAGAATTAGCCTTTGTCTATTCGGTTGATAAAGAGTTTGTTGTTTCTCTGCTGGATCGATATGGCTTTCCGTCGATAGACGAAATTTCTTAATTTCCTAGGTTGCGTTTTCTGAGTTTTCAATGCTGTTGTATTATTATTTGGGTGCCTTGTGTAATTACACCATGATTACACCATAAAATAAATTGGGGTAATTCATGGTGTAAAAAGCACTCGTTTTTTGCCTATAAATTAGGCAAATTAAACGATGCAGTAAAGCAGGTTTATAGTAGGTCTATGGGGAAATATGAAGAGCTTGTTTGAAGATGATTGGAATGGAACCCCTCTAGCTGAACAGCTTAGACCGAGAGCTATTGATGAGGTGATTGGACAACAGCACCTTATCGGTCCAGGAAAGCCATTAGCTTTAATTGTTCAAGCTAAACAAGCACATAGTTTTATTCTTTGGGGTCCTCCTGGTGTTGGAAAGACCACGCTTGCAAGAATAATTGCTACTTCTGTGAATGCTGAATTTATCCAAATATCTGCTGTTTTGGCGGGTGTAAAAGAGATAAGAGAAGCGGTGCAGAAAGCTGAACATAACAAAGCTATGGGGAAAATAACCATAGCTTTTATCGATGAAATTCACAGATTCAACAAGGCGCAGCAAGATGCGTTTCTGCCGTATGTCGAAGGCGGTCTGCTGACTTTCGTCGGCGCGACCACCGAAAATCCTTCGTTCGAGGTCAATTCGGCCTTGCTGTCGCGCGCGTCGGTCTATGTGCTGCGGCCGCTGGTCGCCGAAGAGATGGCGCAGCTTTTCGAGCGCGCGTGCCGGCTGGCGCTGCCGACGCTACGTTTCGCCGACGACGCGCGGGCGCGCTTGATCGGGCATGCCGACGGCGACGCCCGTCGCCTGCTCAACCTGCTGGAGCAACTGGCGACGGCGGCGGGCACGGTTGCCGCCGATACCATCGACGGCGCCTTCATCGACCGCGCGCTGGCGCAGAACCTGCGCCGGTTCGACAAGGGCGGCGATGCGTTTTACGACCAGATCTCGGCCTTGCACAAGGCCGTGCGCGGTTCGTCGCCGGATGCCGCGCTGTACTGGTTCTGCCGCATGCTCGACGGCGGCGCCGATCCGCGCTATCTGGCGCGGCGCCTCCTGCGCATGGCGTGGGAGGATGTCGGTCTGGCCGATCCGCGCGCCGCGCGCATCGCTCTCGACGCCGCCGAAACCTACGAGCGGCTGGGGTCGCCGGAAGGCGAACTGGCGCTGGCCGAGGCGGTGCTGTATCTGGCGGTGGCCGCCAAGTCGAACGCCGCTTACGTCGCGTATAATGCGGCCCGTCGTTTCGTTGCCGGCGATGGCACGCGACCGGTGCCGCTGCCTCTGCGCAACGCGCCCACCCGGCTGATGAAGGATCTCGGCTACGGCAAGGACTACCGCTACGCGCACGACGAAACCGACGCCTACGCGGCCGGTGAAAGTTATTTCCCCGAAGACATGCCGACGGTCGATTGGTACCGGCCGGTGGCGCGCGGTCTTGAAATCCGGATTCGCGAAAAGCTGGCGCAACTGCGTGAACGCGATAGCCGCGCCAAATCCGGGAAGGATTAGCCTCGAATCATTGCCGGTCGCCAACGACCGCCAACCTTAGGACCGACCATGCTCGATATCCAATTGCTGCGCAACGCTCTCGATGACGTTGCCGAACGCCTGGCGACGCGCGGCTTCGCGCTCGACCGTGCGACTTTCCTGCGCCTCGAAGGCGAACGCAAGCGCCTGCAAACCCGCACCCAAGAGCTGCAGGCCAGCCGCAACAATTTGTCGAAGCAAGTGGGAATGCTCAAGGGCAAGGGGCAGGATGCCTCGGAATCGATGGCCCAGGTGGCGGCGATCAAGGACGAACTGGAGGCGAACGAAGTCCGTCTCGCCGCATTGCTCAAGGAACTGGACGCGTTTCTCGCCGTGCTGCCCAATCTGCCGCGGGCCGATGTGCCGGTGGGGCGTTCGGAGGCCGAGAACGTCGAGGTCAAGCGCTGGGGCGAGGCGCGTCGTTTCGATTTCGAGGTCAAGGATCACGTGGATCTCGGCGAAGCGCTTGGTCAGCTCGATTTCGCCACCGCCGCCAAAATCGCCGGCACGCGTTTTTCGCTGCTGCAAGGGCCGCTGGCCCGCCTGCATCGCGTTCTGGCGCAATTCATGCTGGATACTCACACCGCGGAACACGGCTATACCGAGGTGTATGCGCCTTATCTGGTCAATGCGGCCAGTTTGCTCGGCACCGGGCAGTTGCCGAAGTTCGAGGAGGATCTGTTCAAGATTCCGCGGAGCGATGCCGAAGCGCTGTATCTAATTCCGACCGCCGAAGTGCCGGTGACCAACATCGTGCGCGGCGAAATCCTGTCGGCGGAATCGCTGCCGCTCAAACTGGTGTGCCATACCCCGTGTTTTCGTTCCGAGGCCGGGTCCTACGGGCGCGACACACGCGGCATGATCCGGCAGCATCAATTCGACAAGGTCGAGCTGGTGCAGATCGTCGCCGCCGAGCAGTCGCAGGCGGCGCACGAGGAACTGACCGGGCACGCCGAACGCATTCTCGAACGGCTCGAACTGCCGTATCGCCGCGTTACCTTGAGCACCGGCGACATGGGATTCTCGTCGGCGAAAACCTACGATCTGGAAGTGTGGTTGCCGGCACAGAAGGCGTATCGCGAGATTTCGTCGTGCTCGAACTTCGAGGCGTTTCAGGCCCGGCGGATGCAGGCGCGCTACCGCAACGAGCGCAACCGCATCGAACTGGTGCACACCCTCAACGGCTCGGGTCTGGCGGTCGGACGCACGCTGGTGGCCATCGTCGAGAACTATCAGAATGCCGATGGAACCGTCAGCCTGCCGTCGGTGTTGCGTCCGTATTTCGGCGGTCTGGAGCGCATCGGCGTTCGAGCGCGGCCGTAAGGCATGCTCGGCCGCTCGCCGGCGCGGTTTTCGAGTGCCGCGGGCGTCAAGCAGGCGCCTGAAAAACTGGTAGCATGAAATCCACCGGTCGAGACAGCGGGGGATTTTCACGATGAACTACCACGAGATGGCCTTGGAAGCGGCGGGATTCGCCACCCGCAACGACGCCGGGCAGCGCATCGGCCGTTTCACGCTGCGCGTTCTGCATTCGCCGGCCGGCGAAATGGCGGCCGACGAGGCGGTGACGGTCGACTACGACGACTGTCGCCTGCAAGCCAGCCTGATGTCGCTCGAAAGCCGGGAGATCGATCGGACGGCCCTGATCGACCTCGGCCGCTCGTTGGCCGCGCTGTTGCTGCCGGATGGCAAGCGGGGCGACGCGCCGAGCGTGCGCGAGATTTTCGCCCGTAACCTGGAAAAACTCGGCGCCGACGAGGGATTGCGTTTGCGGCTGCGCCTGCCGGCCGAACTGGCGGTTTTCCCCTGGGAATACCTGTATGTCGAACGGGCCGGCGGCGAAGGCGCGGACGGTTTTCTGGCGCTGGACCCGCGCATCGCCATCGTTCGTCACGACGCCTTGCCGACCGAGGCGCCGCTGCCGCTGGTCGAAGGCGATATCCGGGTGCTGCTGGCCCTGGCGCAAGCCGAGGAGTTGCCCGAACTCGATCTGGCCGGTGAACGCGACGCCTTGCAACAAGCGCTGCAAGGCATTGACGGCATCACCAGCGAGGTGTGCCCGGACGCGACGCTGGCCACCCTGCAGCCACTGTTGCCTGGCGCGGCGATCTTCCACTTCGCCGGTCATGGCGATTTCACCCGCCGGATGGGCGCCCGCCCGGGAACGTACAGTGGCGTCGGTTATCTCGCCCTGGCCGACGAACGCGTCTCCGCCGAACAAATGGCGATCAATCTGCACGGCAACGGCGTTCGCCTGGCGGTGCTGGCCGGTTGTCAGACCGGTCGCCGCGACGGTGTCAGCGTCTGGAGCGGTATCGCGCCGGCATTGGTGAAGGTCGGCATCGCGGCGGTGGTCGCCAACCAATACAGTATTCTCGATACCTGCGCGATCGCGTTCAGCCGCCAGTTTTACCAGGCGTTGGCCGGTGGTCTGCCGCTCGAGCGCGCGCTGTCCGCCGGCCGGATCGCCGCTTATAACGCCGACCCGCAAGGCCGCGACTGGGGCGTGCCGGTGCTTTATCTGCGCGCCGCGTCGGGACAGCTTTTCGCCGGCGCCGCCGACGGGGAGGCGCGCCGGCGGGCGCGGCAAGCGGCGGAAGCCGATGTGGAAGTGCGCCTGACGGAAATCGCCGCCGGCGGGGTGGTGGTCGGCGCCGATTTACAGCGGATGCTCAATGGTCGCTTGTCGGTGGCCGTCGAGCTTGCCGGCAGCGTTGCCGGCACGCTGATCGGCGCCCGGGTGAAACATCTAGAGGATGGAGGAACCCAGGTGCGCGTCGATGCCGGTCGCGTGCTTGGCGGCGGACGGCTAACCGGTTTAACAGGATGCTCAAAAAGACCCTGACGTCTTCGGCCATTTGGCGCTGACGATGATTAAATATCTGCCGTTCAACCCTGTTGGTGCCTGGAAACCGGATTTCAGCCGGTGCTATGGCCCCTTTCGGGGTTGTTGGTCGCCTTTCAGCGACCTGCGGGCGGATTTCGCCCTATGTGACAGACAATCGCCAGCCGAACAGC
>JAKOTN010000073.1 GCA_029776255.1 Pseudomonadota bacterium | reverse complement strand
CGCTGTTCGGCTGGCGATTGTCTGTCACATAGGGCGAAATCCGCCCGCAGGTCGCTGAAAGGCGACCAACAACCCCGAAAGGGGCCATAGCACCGGCTGAAATCCGGTTTCCAGGCACCAACAGGGTTGAACGGCAGATATTTAATCATCGTCAGCGCCAAATGGCCGAAGGCGTCAGGGTCTTTTTGAGCATCCTGTTAAGATATGCGCCATGTCATCGCTTTGGAGTCCCCGACAGTGGCCATCACTCAGGACGAACGGGAGTTTTTTGCGGCGCTTGGTGCGCGCGTTGCCAGCCTGCGCAAGAACGCGCATATCACCCAGGTGCAGATGGCGGAAACGCTCGGCGTTTCGCAGCAGACCATCAACGCTTACGAGGCCGGCAGCCGGCGTATTCCGGTTTCGGCCCTGCCGGTGTTGGCCAAGACGCTCGGCATCGGCCTGGAGGAATTGCTCGGCGAATCCGGCGCGGCAGCGAAGAAGCGGGGGCCGACGCCAAAGCTGCAGCAGCACATGGAACGCATCAGCCAGTTGCCCAAGCCGCAGCAGCGTTTTGTGATTCAGGTGCTGGAAAGCGTTTTGGCGCAGCGGGGTCGTTGAGGGATTGTGCCGCCAACGGTGGCGGCGTCATGAAGGAGGCATCGAATGGAACACATGATTCAGTTGCACATCGAGAAGTTGCCGGAAGGCGTCTATCTGGCCACCAGCGATGACGTGCAGGGGTTGATCGCGCAAGGGCGCACGCTGCAGGAAACGGTGGAGATCGCCCGCGACGTGGCGAAGAAACTGATCGAGTCGCAGAACGACGTGACCGATGCGGCGCTGCCGCCGCTCAGGGAGTCCTTCGACTATCCCTTGATCGTGACGGTGTAATGGGACGGTTGGCCGGTTTCAGTTATCGAGAGATCGTCAAGCGACTGAAGCAGCTTGGCTTCGAGTTCCACCGCCAGGCGGCGGGTAGCCACGAAATCTGGCTCAACCCGGCGACCAACCGTTACACCACGATCCCAAATCACCCCGGCGACATGCCCGAAGGCACCTTGCGCGCCATCCTCAAACAAGCGGACGTCGACGCGGAAAGGTTCTTGCAGAAGAAGTAAAACAACAACAGCGCCAAGAAGAAACCCCGTCAAGCCGCTTGTAGAGCGGAGAACCGGGGTCTTGCTTTTCTGGAAACAAACCAAACGGAATTCGTGGCGGCTGATTGAGACCGCTATTCCTCGATCAGCTTGAGGATTCTCAGGTCATGACGAAACGTGCAACCCGGGCTCAGGTCTTGCAATCACGCATTTTTACGAAAATGATTAAATGCAAGACCTGACCCAATACTGTTCGCTTAGATACCTTTTCTTGGAAAAAAAATGGCTAACAGATTGATTTTAAATTAACATTCTGTGCTAACCGAACAGTATTGAGACCTGACCCCGGCTTGCGTGTGCAGAGTTTCCCTAGCTTTGATTTTCTACCGGCGCTCTTCGTTGTTAAACAAGATGAGCACATTGCTATCGCCGAGTGCCCTCTTGATGATCGCTTCCACCGTTGGCAGTAAACTCGCGGCACTTTTGTCGTTAAGGTCAACTAGAAATAAACAGCTTGCACGCATGCCGTGCTCAAGTGCAATTTCTACCGAAACAGAATCAGAGTAAGTAGTAGAACTTTTTAAGTCGTCAACCCTCGAAATCAGGAACTTTTCCTCAAAAAGTCCCCGGTGCTGCACGGTCAACAAGTCAAGTATCCCTTCTACATCTTCGGCGGCGCGTGATGAATAGCAGAATAGAGAGATGGTCATCTTAGTTTCCTCCAAGCTTGACGACAGTGGGCGTACCCGATTTGTCAATGATGATGACTTGTTTAAGGCCGGGAATTGGGTAATTGGTTAGCTGCTCTTTCAGGACGGCAGGGGTAATAGGAGTGTCAGCCAAATTGACTACGACGTTATCTGCTTGCCCTCTTGCGATTTTTTTATCGATTTCAGACCAGGCATTTCGAACACTGCTTGTAGACGGCGCATAGTTATCAAACACTTGCCCATTGACGATGTAGTCAGGATTTTTGCCATTCGGCAGCGTTGGAGGATTCTGCTGCACTTTGTAGCCGTTGTTGGCAAGCGTCGTTGCACTCTCATTCTCACGAGTCAGTGAACGTATCGTCGCCGCGTCGTCAGCCAGATTTATCGGCGTGCGCGTTCCGGTCAACTCTCCCGCCGTCGCCGTCGTTCCCCCCTTTCCCCCCGTTTTCCCCGTAGTCACCCCCACTCCGGGAGCCACCCCGATGGCGATATCGGTGATTCCGAGAGCGACGGCAGTCTCCGCCGATGACGCGCCAAACGAAAGAGAGCGGCCGATTGCCAGCGACTTTATACTCTCCAGACCGGAGGTGCCCGCCTGCAGCTCGACCAGCAGCTTTGCCTCTTCCACAGAAAGGGAAGCGCCCTTGCTCAGTAATTCACCGATTTTGGCGGCGTATTCCGCCTGACTCGTCCGAATCGACGCCAACTGATTCAGGCAGGCGTCGCGACCCGCACACTTGGCAACCGCACGCTCATTTTCGTCATACAGATTGGAATACGCCTGCCTCACGGCGCTTTCGCACCCTTTGGGATCGGCGCTGCCGTTACAGGCAAGCAACGCCTTCTTGCGGTTTTCATAGTCCGAAGGATGTGCGAAATAATTATTCCCCACCTCATTCAACGCCGCCCCTGCGCCCTGGGCGCCGCCGACGGCGGCCCCCACCGCCGTGCTGGCGGCGGCGGTGATCGCCATGGCGAGCGGGCCGTCGATGCCGGCCTGTTTGAGTTGCTCGGCCACCACCGGGGCGGTGAGCGTGCCGAGGGCGGCGCCCGCCGCCCCCGGTACGCCGCCCGTCAAGCCGCCGATCAGGGTATGTGCCGCCAGCCGCAAGGTGCCGGTCTCCCCCCACTGGCCGGCCAAGGTATCGGCCTGCGCGGCCAGCCGCGCGGCCAGATCGGGATGAGTGTCCTTGACCTGCTCGGCCTGATTTCGCAACGCGTTGGCTTCCCCGAGCCGGGTCGCCGCAAAGTCCCCCACCGCCTGGCTCGCCAGTTGCCCGAAGGTCTGGGTGATCCGCGTCTGCGCCTGAATCTCCTTCTGCACTTTCGCTTGATCGAAGATCCTGGCGATCCCGGTCTCCGCCTCGCCGGTGCGAGCGTCCTTGTTGCCGGCGATGCCGCTGATCGCGGCTTGCGTCGTGCTGCTGGCATGGTCACTGTCCTTGCCGACGCCGATACCAGTGCCTTGTGGCGCGAGCTTGCCGTCGAAACCCATGGCGCTGCCGAGGTTGACGCTGACGCTGCTGGCCTGGTAATCGGCCTTGTTCTGGAGGTCGCGGGTGGTCAGCGCGCCGCCGGTGGTGAAGGTGTTCTTCCGGTCGTCGATCGCTTTTTGCGTGCTGGCGATCGCCGCGCCCGTCAGGTCGGTATCGCCCTTGACCGCGACATCGAAGCCACCGTCGCCGGCGGCCAGGCGCGTCTGCTCGGCGACACTGGCGTAGTCGCTCGCCACCTTGCTCCGACTGGCGGACACGCTGCCGCTGCTGGTGCCATAACAAAGGGGAGGAATGCACAGACTGACGGCGACGCCGAACCCCTTTTGCTTGCTGTCGTACGTACTCGTGTCTTGCAAGCTTTCGAGCACCAGATCGCCGCCAACCCTGGCGAGGACGCGTTCGCCGCGTGCGCGGGCGCCCTGGAGACGCGTGTCGCCGCCGCTGCGCAAGACCAGCGTGTCGCCGGCGTCCAGAGGCGTGGGCGTCCAGACGGTTTCGGTCCCATCGGCCTGGCCCTTGCTGCCGGAGACGCCGGCCTGAAGCGAGAAGCCGTTTTGCGTGCCGCCGATCATGAAGCCGATGCCGACGCTGGCGCTACGACTCTTGTTGGTACTGTATTGTTCGCTGGTGTTCCTGGCGGCGAGGAGTCGGATCTCGTCATCGGCGTCGGTGAATCCGCTCAAGAAGAAAATGAGGCAGAGACTGACGGCAGCGCGGGGTCCCAGGTTATTCCCCGATTGGGGAATGGTGGTGGGTTTCCTGTTGCTCACCTTCCGGTTCCGTCCGCTGCTTCTTGCGCATCTCTGCCAGAGCCTTTTCCATGACACGAACGTCGGAGGGGTCGGCATGCATGTTGCGCTCGAAGCGTTTCAACCATTTCATGTAAGCCGTTCGGTAAAACGTCAAACCTTCGGGAGTGATATCGCGAAGGAATACGGAGAAGTTCTCGGGAATATCCGGAGCGGTCTCGCATAGCACAAAGCGCGTCAAGCCGTGGTCCTGGATGAATTTGACGACGTGACCTGTTTTTCTATGGCATCGGAGGCGCGCAGCCTCGGTGGCCTCCGGCGTCGATTCCCGATAGTACGCATCTGTATTCCAGAGAGTCCACTCAGGGTATTTCTCCAGCAGTTCGTCATAGTTGAGTAATTTACCAACACGCGCCATCTTACGGCCTCCTCTCGATACGGGAAATCGACGGTACGGCGATCAGATTGCCGGTGTTCCGGTCCCGGATGTACACACCTCCGGCATTTCTTCTTTCTTGCTCATGAAGAATTTGCCTATCTTTTTCAGCCGTCAAACTCGTGGTTTCCACCACGTCGACGACCTTGCCGCCCACGACGACCACATGATCCAGACGGCGCGCTGTGCCGGTGTTTGGATCAATCGCGATGTTGCCATCCCTATCACGCAGATACTGCTGATTCTGCACGCTACCACCCGCGTGGTATGTCACGTGGGGTCAGGTCTTGCAAAACGACATTATTAACCCGGCAATCAAATAGCCTGTAATGCGGCCTATTGGACAGCCGACTGATTGAAATAAGCCATTACCCGTTCCGGTGTTTTGCTGAGGAATGCCACGAATCGGCTCGCCTTTTTGCTGGTTGCGCGGTCAGAAGACCGCAACCCGGTATTGAAGTCTCGGCTCAGGTATTCGTCGGGATTGATCTCTGGCGAGCACGGTGGGAGATAGAAGGCTTCGATCTGGTCTTCGCGCTCCGCCAGCCAGGCCATCACGCGCTTCGCGTGATGCACTTTCAGGTTTTCGAGGATCAGAAAGACCTTCTGGCTGCTATCGGCGACCTGTCTTTCCATGAAACCAATGAACAGGTCAGTGTTCATGGCTCATTCAATGAACGCGAAGCGCACCAGTCCCTGATTGCTGATCGCGGAAAGCATCGACAGGCCGTGTCGTTTGCCCGGCGCGGTCAGGGCAGGCGTCCGGCCGGCGCGTACCCTCGAGCACCGGCGTGGGCGTTGGCAAGGCGTCAGGGAAATCGTCCAGCACCACGACCGCCGGCATCTCGGGCATCGCCGGCAACAAGGACGCTCGCACCGGCGATGCGGAGACCGGGATCGCCAGGATCTTCGATCAAGCGAAAGTCCAGAAGGAAATCCAGGCGCAGACGCAGATCACCCAGACCTTCGGGCAACTGGCGACGAAGGCGGTGGGGGATCATGCCCAGGGGCAAATCGATCAGGCCGGGCTCGTTCATGTTCGTTCTGGAGACCCTGGAGCAGACTCGCCACGCCCGTCAGCCAGAGCGGGAGCCAGCTTGCGCTAATGGGTGATCGGGTTCATGCACCAGCGACGCCTTGAACCCCTCGGCCACATACCGCGCCAAGGCGGGGAATCGGCATCATCGGCAATGTCCTGTCCAGGCCGGACGCGCTTGTGCGTCGACCTTGGAGCCGGTGCGAAGGCCGCTGGAAACACGGGGCGGTTTAGCGCGCGTGTTCCTCGATGAAGGCTTTCACCGCCTCGACGCTGGCATCCATCACCGCGACGCGCTGCGGGAGATCTTCGATGCCGCGCATTCGCGCCGGGCGTTCCGGACGCCGGCCCAGCGCTTCGACCAGCGTGTCCTCGAATTTCGCGGGCAAGGCCGTTTCCAGCACCACCATCGGCATGGCCGGCGTGCGCAGCGCGCGGCCGACCTTGAGTCCGTCGGCGGTGTGGGTATCGATCATCAGGCCGTATTTGGCGTAGGTGTCGCGAATGGTGGTCAAACGATCGGCGTGCGTGCTGCTGCCCGAGGCGAAACCGAAGGCCGGCAGGCGATCAAGAAATGGGGTGCCGGAAAGGTCGAACGCGCCGCCGGCGTCAACCTTGGCCCACAACTCGCGCACCACGGCCGGGTCGCGCCCGACCAGATCGAAGATGAAACGCTCGAAGTTGGAGGCTTTTGAAATGTCCATCGACGGGCTGGAGGTGGCAACGGTTTCGCCGGTGGTTCGCGGACGGTAAATCCCGGTGCGGAAGAATTCGTCGAGCACGTCGTTTTCGTTGGTGGCCAGCACCAGACGGCCGATCGGCAAGCCCATCATGCGGGCGATGTGGCCGGCGCAGATATTGCCGAAGTTGCCCGACGGCACGGCAAACGCCACTGGCGGGAGATCGTCGCCATCGGCGCCTTCGGTGGCGGCGAAATAGCCTTTGAAGTAGTAAACGACTTGCGCGGCGACGCGCGCCCAGTTGATCGAATTGACCGCGCCGATCTTGTACCTTGCCTTGAACGCGTGGTCGTTGGACACCGCCTTGACGATGTCCTGCGCGTCATCGAACATGCCGCGCACGGCGATGTTGTGAATATTCGCGTCTTGCAGCGAATACATCTGCGCACGCTGAAAAGCGCTCATCCGCTGGTGCGGCGAGAGCATGAACACGCGGACGCCCGACTTGCCGCGCATGGCGTATTCAGCGGCGGAACCGGTATCCCCGGAGGTGGCGCCGAGAATGTTGATTTCTTCCCCTTGCCTGGTCAGCGCGTATTCGAACAACTGGCCCAGCAATTGCATGGCCATGTCCTTGAACGCCAGTGTCGGGCCGTTGGACAATTCGAGGATCGCCAATCCGCCTTCTCCTTGCCGGGAATCGGGGCGTTCCAGCCAGCGCAGCGGCGCGATCGCCTGGGCGTCGGCGGCGACGCGGCCGTTGCAATACACGTCGGCGGTATAGGTCCTGGCCAGCAACGCTTGCAAATCGGCCGGCGGAATGTCGTCGATGAAACGGCGCAACACCTCGTGAGCCAGGTCGGCGTACGACAGATGCCGCCACCGCGCCAGTTCGTCGCCGTCGATTTTCGGATAGGTCTGCGGGAGGTAAAGACCGCCGTCGGGCGCCAGGCCACCCAACAGGATTTCCGTGAAAGTGGGACCGGACGAACCTTGTTCTCCAGTGGCGAAACCGCGAGTCGAAAGATAGCGCATGGCAAGAACCGGAAAGGTGGCGCGAAGAGAATTCCGCAAGAACGCAGTCTACCACGCTCTCCAGCGCCTGCCGGCCGACCGGGCCACTCCGCCGGTGGCGACCGTGGTCAGCCCATGACGACGCGGTTCTTCCCGGCGCGCTTGGCGGCATAGGCCGCGACATCGGCGCGCAACAGCGATTGCTCGAACGTTTCACCGCTTTCCTGAACGACGACGCCGGCGCTGAAGCTCAGGACCGCCTCGGTACCCGGCAGCGGCTGACTGGTAAACCGGCGCAGAAAGCGAGTAATCGCCGCCGCCGCATCGCTACGCCCGGTTTCGGGCAGCAACACCAGAAACTCTTCGCCGCCAAAACGGCACAGCACGTCCGACGGCCGGAGAGCCGTCCGCAGACCGCGAATGAGATGAATCAAGGCCTGATCGCCAACCTGATGGCCGAGCGTGTCGTTCAACTTCTTGAAATCGTCGAGATCGATGAGCACCAGCGAAAACTGGCTTCCCTTGCGACGCGCGCGCGCCAGCTCCTGCCGATAGGCGTCTTCGAAACCGCGGCGATTGAGCGCGCCGGTCAAGGGGTCGGTCAATGCCACCGCGCGCGCTTCGCGCAAGGCGCGCTCAAGTTCGTCGATCCGCGCCTCGGCGGCCAGCAACTCCCTGAACACGCCGGCCGATGCGGCGTTTCCCCGCGATCCTGACAGACCGTGGCGCGACTGAAGGCTGCCGGCGCTCAGGATATCCTGGCTGCCCGGCGGAAACGGCATGCCCGGCGCGAAGCGTCTGTGCGTGTGGAGAAATGCGCGCCGCGACGACTGAAAACCCGAAGACTGATCATGTTTGAACATTTTGCGTGCTCCGTCCGATTTGGCGGTAGTGTTCGTGATGCTGGCTCTTACTGTCACCTACGGACAGCGCCGAACAATCTTGAGAGTTATTTTACAAAAAAGTTTTAATATATTGGTTTAATTAATAAAATTAACAATTTCCCTGCCCTTTCGATCACCGCGCCGAGCCTCGCGCGGACTCTGGCGCGCGCTTCTGCTGACACCGCGTTGTCAGCACCCCTCAGGCAAAGTCTTTCCCGACGCACAGACGGTCTGTGCCTTTTCGAGGACTATGAACATGCAAAATGTGATCGACTGGTTTGAGATTCCGGTGAGCGATTTGCCACGTGCGCAAGCGTTTTACGAGGCGGTGCTGCAAACATCCTTGGTGCGCGAAAACCACGCTGGACCGGAAATCCGGATGGCGGTGTTTTCGGGCGAGGAGGCCGCCGTCAAGGGCGCGCTAATGTCGGGGCATCCGGCCTTGCAACCGGGAGCACGTGGCACGCTCGTCTATTTGCATGCCGACGCGTCGCTGGATGCGGTGTTGCAGCGCGTGGTGGCCGCTGGAGGTCAGGTGGCGATGAGTAAGGTGGCGTTACCCGAAGGTTTGGGCGTCATCGCGCACATGCTCGACGTGGACGACAACCTCGTGGGCTTGCACGCCGACGCCTAAACGACCCCATGCGCCGCGCCGATCGCCTTTTCCAAATCGTCCAACTTATCCGGGGGCGCCAACTGACCACCGCCAAGTGGTTGGCGCAGCGCCTGGAGGTGTCCGCGCGCACGGTTTATCGCGATGTGGCCGATCTGCAATACCAGGGCGTCCCGATCGAAGGCGAGGCGGGAGTGGGTTACCGCCTCGGTCGAGGTTTTGACCTGCCGCCGCTGATGTTCACGCCACAAGAGGCACAGGCACTGGTGGTGATGACGCGAGTGGCGCAGCAGTGGCTGGACCCGGCACTGGCGCGGGCCAGCGAATCGGCGCTGTCTCGGGTGCTGAGCATTTTGCCGGCGGACCAGCGCCATGCGGCACAACACACGCCGGTGTATTCGCCGCCCTGGGGCTTGACGCCAGAGCAGTCGCCGCGCCTGCGGATCTGGCGCGAGGCCACACAAAACGCGCGTAAGCTCGCTTTGCGTTACCGCGATGCGCAAGGCCGTTCCACCGAGCGCGACGTATGGCCGTTAGGCAGCTTTTTTTGGGGCGCGGTGTGGACGCTGGTGGCCTGGTGTGAAAAACGGCAGGATTTCCGTAGTTTCAGGCTTGACCGCATCCAGTCCGTGGCGTGCCTGCCGGACACCTTTCGGCTGGCGGAAGGACAACGGCTGATCGACTACCTGCGCCGCCAAGGGGTTGATCCACGGCTTGTCGTCGAGGGGAAATAAAAAGGATTTTCGATGAAAATCATCAGGATCGAGGGACTGACGGTTCAAGGCGCGGGGGGTCGCTCCGGCCATGCCGACCAGGCGCAACCCGCGACCGCGCGCAATCGGTGTCGCACACGTGAGTCGACGCACGAGCGCAGGACGCCGCTTTCTTCGTTTTTCCCGGGCACAAACTCTTCGCGCCGACCGCCATCGACGCGTTCACGGCAAGCGCGAGCTGCCCGAAACCCGGTCGCTTTGGTCTCGAAGCGACGGCGCGCCCCTCGCTGGCGTTCTACAACACCCGCGAGGACGTTGACCTGACGGTCCGCGTGCCGCGACGTCTGGCCAGCGGCGGAGGCGTTCGCTAAAGAGTTCGCGCCGCGTTCGACGAACGCTCGTCGGACGCGCCGCCCACCGGCGAACGCCACGAAAACCACGACTACCACGACTACCACGAATGCCGTCTTGCCGCCGACGCCGCGCTTTTCCGCCTGCGCGGCTGGGCCGCGCGCTACGCCACGGCGCGGCGGGCGAACGCGAACAGGCGCTGGCATTACTGACGCGGGCGCTGGACGATGCGCGGCGGCGGAAGTTGCCGGAAGCCGGACGGATTGTCGACATTCTCCGGCGGATTCGGGGTTCAGCGGTTTAGCAGTTCGTAGAGCGCGGAGAACTCGGCGGTCAGCTTGTGTTTAGGGTCGAGGTGGATCATCGGCAGCGCCTGATGATGCGATTCGCGGATTTTGATCGAGGCCGAGAGGAAGGCGTCGAGAATCGGCAAGCCCTCGGCGCGCAGTTCGTCGATCAGGCGCGAGGGCAGGTTGGCGCGCGCCTGATAGTGGTTGACCACGATGCCCTCGACGCGCAGCGCGCGGTTGTGGTCGCCCTGGATTTCGCGCACGCTGTCGATCAGGGTGTAGAGCGCGCGCCGCGAGAAATCGTCGCAGTCGAAGGGAATCAGGCAGGTGTCGGTGGCGATCAGCGCCGACCGGGTGAAGAAGTTGAGCGCCGGCGGGGTGTCGATGAACACATCGTCGAAATCCTTGAGCCCGTCCAGCGATTCGCGCAGTTTGTACATCTTGTAGCGCGATTCGAGCTTGAGCTGGAGGTCTTCGAGACGGGGATCGGAGGGGAGAACGACGAGATTCGGAAACGGCGTCGGAACGAGGTAGGCGGCGAGCGTTTCGGGAAACAGCTTGTAGCCGAGTATGTCGTCGAAGAAATGCGCCAGGGTTTTCTTTTGTTCGTCCAGCGCCGGACCCAGCAGATAGCGCGAGGCGTTGGCTTGCGGGTCGAGGTCGATCAACAAGGTTCGACGGCCGCGCGCGGCGCCGATGGCGGCCAGATTGCAGGCGATGGTGGACTTGCCGACGCCTCCTTTTTGATTGAACACCACTCGGCGCATGACAGTTCCCCTATCGTTTATATGGCTTTGGCGACAGTTTAGAGAAGTCCGGAGAAAAGGTCGACTGGCGCGGGCGGCGCCAGCCTGGCTCAAGACGCCAAGGAGCGGCCAACGATCTCGCCGACATCGGCCGACAGGCCGTCGATGGCCCGCAGCCCGGCCAGGGCGGCGCGGGCATGCGCTTGCCGGCCGGCGTCGAATTTTCGCCAGCGGTCGAAACGCCGCGCCAGCCGGGCGGCGACCTGAGGGTTGCCGCGGTCGAGTTCGGCGATGCGCGCGGCGAGAAAACGGTAGCCGGCGCCGTCGGCGGCGTGAAAATGCACGTGGTTGCCACCGAAGCCGCCGAGCAGGGCGTAGACCTTGTTCGGGTTGTGCGGGTCGAAGGCCGGATGCGTCAGCAGGCCGTCGACCGCCGCCAACGTGCCGGGCAGGCGGCTCGACGCCTGTACCGCCAGCCATTTGTCGAGCACCAGCGCTTCATGCCGCCAGCGGGCGTGAAAGGCGTTCAGCGCCGCCAGGCGCTCGTCGCAATCGAGTTGCGCCAGGGTGGCGAGCGCGGCGAACTGGTCGCTCATGTTGTCCGCCGATTCGAATTGTCGCCACGCCAAGGCCCGGCTGGCGTGGTCGTCGAGTTCGCCGAGGTAGGCGAGGCACAGGTTGCGCAGCGCGCGCCGGCCGGCCGCCGCCGGGGTTGGCCGATAGGGTTCGGTGGGCGCCAGCGCGTCGTAGCGTTCCTGAAAGACGGCGCGCAGATTTTCGGCGAGGAAACGGCGCAGGCCGTTGCGCGCCGCGTGCAGCGCGTCCGGGTCGACCACCGCCATGTCTTCGGCCAGCGTCGCTTCGCCAGGCAGGGTGAGCGCTTCGGCGACGAAGGCCGGATCGTCGTCGGTACGCGCCAGCCGCCGCGCCGCCGCCGCGACGAAACTCGCCGGCCATTGCGCCGGTCGTCCGGCCGCGAACTCACCGGCGGCGGCGAGGATCAGCCGCCCGGCCAGGCGCTGGCCGGCTTCCCAGCGGTTGAAGGGGTCGCTGTCGTGGGCCAGCAGGTGGCCGAGGTCGTCGTCGCTCCAGTCGTGGGTCAGGATGACCGGCGCCGAGAAATCGCGTAGCAGGGAAGGTACCGGCGTGGTGGCGATGTCTTCGAAGACGAAGCGCTGCTCGTTTCCGGTCAGCGACAGCACGCGCGTGGTCGGCGCGTCCGCGTCGGCCGACGACGGTTCGCCGGCCAGACGCAGCGGCAGGTCCCGGCCGTCCGGACCCAGCAGGCCGATGGCGACCGGAATGTGAAACGGCGCCGCCGCCGACGGGTCGGCGGCCGATGGCCGCGATTGGGCGAGCGTCAGCTCATAGCGGCGCGTCGCCGGGTCGTGGTGGCCGACGGCATGGAGATGCGGCGTGCCGGCGTGGTCGTACCAGCGCTTGAACGGCGTCAGGTCGACCCCGGACGCGTCGGCCATCGCGGCGACGAAGTCGTCGCAGGTGACGGCCTGGCCGTCATGCCGGACAAAATAGAGGTCCATGCCGCGCCGGAAAGCGTCGTGGCCGATCAGGGTGCGGATCATGCGCACCACTTCGGCGCCTTTTTCGTAAACCGTGCTGGTGTAAAAGTTGTTGATTTCGATGTAGGCGTCGGGCCGTACCGGATGGGCCATCGGACCGGCGTCCTCGGGAAACTGCACCGCGCGCAAGGCGCGCACGTCGCGAATCCGCGTCACCGCGCGGCTGTGCATCGCCGCGCCGAACTCCTGGTCGCGAAAAACCGTCAGCCCCTCCTTCAGGGACAACTGGAACCAGTCGCGACAGGTCACGCGGTTGCCGGTCCAGTTGTGGAAATATTCGTGCGCGACGACACGGTCGATGTTCTGGTAATCGCCGTCGGTGGCGGTATCGGCCCGGGCCAGCACGTATTTGGTGTTGAAGATATTCAGGCCCTTGTTTTCCATCGCGCCCATGTTGAAGTCGCCAACGGCGACGATCATGTAATGGTCGAGATCGCATTCCAGGCCGAAGGCCTCCTCGTCCCAACGCATCGCGCGCTTGAGGGCATCCATGGCGTGCGGGCATTGGTCCAGTTTGCCGGGTTCGACGAATACCGCCAGTTCGACGGCGCGGCCGCTGGCGGTGACGAAACGCTCGCGCAGCACCTCCAGGCGCGCGGCGACCAGGGCGAACAGGTAGCACGGTTTGGCGAAGGGATCTTCCCAGCGCGCCCAGTGGCGCCCCCCGTCCTCATCGCCGCCGCCGACCGGGTTGCCGTTGGCCAGCAGCACCGGCAAGCGCGCCTTGTCGGCGTGCAGGGTGACGGCGTAACGGGACATGATGTCCGGCCGGTCGGGAAACCAGGTGATGCGGCGGAAGCCCTGCGCCTCGCACTGGGTGAAATAACCGTCCTTCGAGCCGTAAAGCCCCGACAGGCTGCTGTTGCTGTCCGGCTTGAGGCGGACCAGGGTGTGCAGGGTGAAGGTATCCGGCGGCTGCGCGATGCACAGGGCGGTGTCGCTCAAGGTGTAGCGGTCGGCGCTCAGCGGCGCGCCGTCGATGGCCACCGACAGGGTTTCGAGCCCATGTCCGTCGAGCTGCAAGGCGTCGCCGGTCGGCACGGCCGGGTTGCGAAACACGCGCAGATCGCTGCGCACCAGGACGTCGCCGTCCAGGAATCGCACGTCCAGTTCGACGTGGTCGACCAGGAACGCGGGCGGGGTGTAATCCTGACGACGGATTTTTTGCGGCATGTCGGTGTTCATCGGCAATCCATGTGAGTCGCCCGGTGTGCGCGTCGGGCGACGGTTGGGACGCGCGATGCCGCTCAGCGCACGGCGGACGGCAAATCGTCGCGATGGAGAAGAAAAACGTACTGGTCGCCAGCGCTGGTTTCCAGCCAGGTGAATGGCGTTTCCGGGAAGGCGGCTTCCAGAACGTCGCGGTTGTGACCGATTTCGACGACCAGCAAACCGTTGGCCTTGAGGTGTTGGCGGGCGCCGGCAAGGATGGCGCGGGTGAGATCGAGTCCGTCCTCGCCGCTGGCCAGGGCCAGTTCGGGTTCGCAACGGTACTCGGCCGGCAGCGCGGCCATCGCCGCCGCATTGACGTAGGGCGGGTTGGCGATGATCAGGTCGTAGCGCTTCTTGCCCAAGGCGGCGAACAGATCGCTTTCGACGAGGCGAACGCGTTCGTTCAATTCGTGCTCGGCGACATTGCGTCCGGCGACGGCGAGCGCCGCCGGCGACACGTCGACGGCATCGACCCGCGCCGCCGGGAAGACATGCGCGGCGACGATCGCCAGGCAACCGGAGCCGGTGCACAAATCGAGCACCGCGCCGACGGTGTCGGCGTCTTCCAGCCACGGCGCCAGTTGTTCGCCCAGCAATTCGGCGATGAACGAACGCGGCACGATCACCCGTTCATCGACATAAAACCGGTACGCGCCCAGCCAGGCTTCATGGGTCAGATAAGCCGCCGGACAGCGTTCGACGACCCGCCGTTCGATGACGTCCAGCACGGCGGCGCGTTCCTCGCCGGTCAGGCGGGCGTCGAGGAAGGGTTCAAGGCGGTCGAGCGGCAAATGCAGGCGGTGCAGCAGCAGATAGGCGGCTTCGTCCCAGGCGTTGTCGGAACCGTGGCCGAAGAACAGCCCGGCTTCGTTGAAGCGGCTGACCGCGAAGCGCAGCATGTCGCGCAAGGTCAGCAATTCCGTGCGTGCCTGTTCAAGCATCGTCGCAAACATCGTCGTTTTCCAGCAATTGTTCGATGATCCGGCGATAGATGCCGGCAAGGCGCGGCAGCGCCGCCACCTCGACGCACTCGTCGATTTGGTGAATGGTGGCGTTGACCGGGCCGATCTCCAGGATCTGCGGGCAAATTTCGGCGATGAAGCGCCCGTCGGAGGTGCCGCCCGACGTCGACAGTTCCACCTCGAGGCCCGTTTCGGCGCGGATGGCCGCCCGCGCGGCGTCGATCAACGCGCCACGGCCGGTCAGGAACGGTTTGGCGCTCAATGTCCAGGCGATGTCGTGGCTCAGGCCGTGCCGGTCGAGGATCGCGCACAACCTGTGCCGCAACTGTTCCGGCGTGCTGGCGGTGGCGAAGCGGAAGTTGAAATCGACGCGCACCTCGCCGGGGATGACATTGCCGGCGCCGGTGCCGCCGTGAATGTTGGACACCTGCCAGGTCGTCGGCGGAAAGAAGGCGTTGCCTTGGTCCCAAACCGTGCCCGCCAGTTCGGCGAGCGCCGGAGCCAGCAGATGGATTGGATTTTTGGCCAGATGCGGGTAGGCGATGTGGCCCTGGATGCCCTTGACCGTGAGTTTGCCCGACAAGGAACCGCGACGGCCGTTTTTGGCGGTGTCGCCGAGCGCGCGGACGGCCGACGGCTCGCCGACGATGCAATAGTCGATCGACTCGCCGCGCCGCCGCAGGGTGTCGGTGACCGCGACGGTGCCATCCACGGCGTCGCCCTCCTCGTCCGAGGTGAGCAGAAAGGCCAGCGAGCCGCGATGCGCCGGCCGCGCGGCGACGAAGGCTTCGACGGCGGTCACGAAGGCCGCCAGCGCGCCTTTCATGTCCGCCGCGCCGCGACCGTAGAGCATGCCGTCTTTTTGCACGGGCTGGAAAGGATCGTTGCGCCACTGTTCGAAAGGGCCGCTCGGCACGACGTCGGTATGGCCGGCAAGGCACAGCAGCGGCGGGCTGTCGCCGCGACGGGCCCAGAGATTGCTCACCGGGCCGCGATTCATGAACTCGCAGACGAAGCCGATGGCGGTCAGGCGTTCGGCGACGATCGTCAGGCAGCCGGCGTCGTCGGGCGTCACCGACCGGCGGGCGATCAGCTCCTCGGCCAGCGCGACGGTCGCGTCCGGCGCGGTTTGGCGGTCGTTGTCGGTCGGCATGTCCGGCGTGGCTCTCAGGCGGTATCGCCTTCGTGAAGGCTGAGCGTGAATTCCTGGTACGAGGGATCGTCGGCGGCGTTCAGCGACGACTCGAAACCGAGATTTTCCGAGGTGTCTTCCGCCATCGGTCGGGCCGGGGCTTCGTTGTTGATCAGCCACGACAGATTGGTCGGCGAATCGGCGTTGCGCAGGGCTTCTTCAAGGGTGATCGTTTCCGAGCGGTAAAGCCGGAAAAGATCCTGCTCGAACGTTTGCGAACCGGGGGCGAGGCTTTGCTCCATCGCCTCCTTGAGCGCCGGGATGTCGCCGCGCTCGATCAGGTCGTGAATGTGGTGGCTATTGAGCAGGACCTCGACCGTCGCCGCCCGTTTTCCATCCTTTTTCTTGACCAAACGCTGGGAAACGATCGCCCGCAGACTGACCGAGAGATCCATGTACAGCGAATCGCGGTTCTCGAGCGGAAAGAAATTGATCATTCGGCTCAGGGCGTGGTGGCTGTTGTTGGCGTGCAGGGTACCGAGGCAGAGATGGCCGGTCTGGGCGTAGGCGATGGCCGCCTGCATGGTTTCCTTGTCGCGGATTTCGCCGATCAGCATGCAATCCGGCGCTTGTCGCATGGCGTTTTTCAGCGCGGCGTTCCAACTCAGGGTGTCCATGCCGATCTCGCGCTGGTTGACGATCGATTTCTTGTGCTTGAACAAGTATTCGATCGGGTCCTCGATGGTCAGGATGTGGCCCGAGCAATTGCTGTTGCGATGGTCGAGCATCGAGGCGATGGTGGTCGACTTGCCCGAACCGGTGGCGCCGACGATCAGGATCAGGCCGCGTTTTTCCATCACCAGATCGGCAAGCACCGGCGGCAGCATCAGTGAATCGAGCGGCGGAATGTTGCCGAGAATGTAGCGCACGACGATGGAAATCGATCCGCGCTGCCGAAAAAGGTTGATCCGGAAATTTCCGAGCCTGGGAACGCCGATGGAGAGGTTCATCTCCCGCGTCGTCTCGAAAATCTCCGCCTGTTCCGGTGTCATCAGTTCCTGGGCGATCTTTTCGATCATCGCCGGTTCCATCACCTGTTGATTGACCGGAACGGCGCTGCCCTGGATTTTGATGTGGATCGGCGCGCCAGCGGAAACGAAGATGTCCGACGCATGTCGCTCGGCCATCACCTGAAAGAGCTTGTCGAGGATCATGCGTTGGTCGCCGGCGTCAAGAGTGCGTGGAAAGGCGCGTCAACCGGGCGTCAATCGCCGCGCAACAGATCGTTGATGCTGGTCTTGGCGCGCGTTTTGGCGTCCACCTTCTTGACGATCACCGCGCAATAAAGGCTGTAGCCGCCATCCTTGGCCGGCAGGTTGCCGGAAACCACCACCGAACCCGGCGGAATGCGGCCGTAACTCACCTCGCCGGTTTCACGGTCGAAAATCCGGGTCGATTGACCGAGATACACGCCCATCGAGATCACCGAGCCTTCGCCGACGATCACTCCTTCGACGACTTCAGAGCGCGCGCCGATGAAACAGTCGTCCTCGATGATCGTCGGGTTGGCCTGCAACGGCTCGAGCACGCCACCGATGCCGACACCGCCGGAAAGGTGGACGTTCTTGCCGATCTGGGCGCAGGAACCGACGGTGGCCCAGGTGTCGACCATCGTTCCTTCATCGACGTACGCGCCGATATTGACGTAGGACGGCATCAGCACCACGTTCTTGCCGATGAACGCGCCGCGCCGCGCGGTGGCCGGCGGCACGACGCGAAAACCGCCGCGCGCGAATTTTTCGCTGTCGTAATCGGCGAACTTGCTCGGCACCTTGTCGAAGTAGCGCAAGGGACCGCCATCGATCAGCACGTTCTCCTGCAAGCGGAACGACAGCAACACCGCCTTCTTGATCCATTGATGAGTCACCCAGGCGCCGTCGATTTTCTCGGCGACGCGCAGGGAACCCGCGTCGAGCCGGGCCAGCACGTCGGCGACGGCGCCGGCCACGACCGCCGATGAAGGACCGGGTTGCAAGGCGCCGCGGTTTTCCCACGCCTCGTCGATGATCTGCTGGATTGCCTGCATGACTGCCTTTCCTAGAGATTTGAGGTGAATGACCGGATGCGTTCCGCCGCTTCCACGCAATCGGCGAGCGGCGCCACCAGCGCGATGCGGACGAAGCCGGCGCCCGGGTTGATGCCCTGTGCATGGCGCGCCAGATAACCGCCGGGCAACAGCACGACATTATAGTCGGCGAGCAAACGACGGGCGAATTCGCGATCGTCGAGCGGCGTTTTCGCCCATAGGTAGAAGCCGGCATCCGGAAGGGCGGTTTTCAGGACACTGGCAACGATTGGCGTGACCGCGGCGAATTTTTCGGCATACAAACGACGATTCTCGCGCACGTGCGCCTCGTCGCGCCAGGCCGCGACGCTCGCCGCCTGCACCGCTGGATTCATGGCGTTGCCGTGATAGGTGCGATAGAGCAGGAATGCGCCGAGCGTTGCCGCGTCGCCGGCGACGAAGCCCGAGCGCATGCCCGGAACGTTTGATCGCTTGGACAGGCTGGAGAACATCACCAGCCGCTCGAAACCGCGTCCGAGTTGGCTCGCCGCCTGAAGACAGCCGAGAGGCGGCCGGCTTTCGTCGAAAAAGATCTCCGAGTAACACTCGTCGGAGGCGATGATGAAGCCGTATTTATCGGCCAGCGCGAACAGACGCCGCCAGTCGTCGAGTTGCAGGACCTTGCCGGTCGGATTGCCCGGCGAGCAGACGAACAGCAGTCGCACGCGCCGCCACTCGGCGTCGCTCAGGGCGTCGAAGTCGAAGGCGTAGTCGTTTTCCGGCAGATTGTTGAGAAAACGCGGTTCGGCGCCGGCCAGGTAGGCGGCACCTTCGTAGATTTGGTAAAAGGGGTTCGGGCATACCACCAGCGGCCTGTCGCCGCGCGTGGAATCGACCACCGCCTGCACGAAAGCGAACAAGGCTTCGCGCGAGCCATTGACCGGGATGACTTGCGTTTCGGCGTCGATCCCGGGCAAGGCGTACCGTTCGCGCAGCCACGCGGCGATGGCTTGCCGCAGATCGGCGCTGCCCAGGGTTGTCGGATAGCTGGCCAGACCGCCCAGCGCGGCGGTCAGCGCCTCCTTGATGAAGCGTGGCGTCGGATGTTGCGGTTCGCCGATCGACAAGCGGATTTCGCGAAAATCGCGGTTCGGTTCGACGCCGGCGAAAAGCTGCCGTAGTTTCTCGAAGGGATAAGGTTGCAGCAGGCTGAGATGGGGATTCACGGGCGTGGACGGGGCGTGGCGGGACACGGAATTATAAGGGCAAGCGGAAGCCGCCGGCGGAGCGGGCGCGCGGCGGACAATCGATGGTACGAATCGATGGAACGCCTTGCCGCTTCAGGCGGCGGCGCAGCACTTCTTGTATTTTTTGCCGCTTCCGCACGGACAAGGGTCGTTGCGACCGGTTTTAGGGTCTTGACGCCGGATGGTCCCGATGCCGCGTTGGGCGTGCCAGAAACGGTAAATATCACTCACGACCCGCGGCAGGCGCTCCTCGCATTCCTCGCGCAGACGGTCGCGTTCCCGACCCTGCGGCCATTCCTCGCCCGCCTCCTTGGCGGCGGCTTCGGCGTCACCGGTAAGCATGAAGAGCGTAAACAGTTGCTCGTCGAGGTATTCGATTTCCTCGCTGTCTTCGGTATCGTCTTGAGCGCCTAAGGCGTCGAACCAGTCCACGGGCGCCGTGTCGACGCCGTGCAGATAACCCAGGCACCACGGCAGATAGTCGCCGACATCATCGTCACCAGCGTCGGCGTCTTCCTGCTCGCGGTCGTACAGCAGCAGCATCGGTGCTTCGCCGCTGGCCAGTTCTTCCAGCACTCGGGCGGCAAAGCGGCGGAACAATTCGGCGGCCTCAGCGCCCGCCGCGGTGGTCGGCACGTCGCCGCCGCCCAGCAATTCGGGCAGCCATTGCGCTTCGGCGATCGGTTGCGGTCCCGATAGCGCGGCGCACAGGTAACCTTGCGCCTCGTCGAGGCGCATCGCCGACGCCAGCGCGGGTTCGTCGAGCAGTTGTTCAAGACGAAGAAGATCCTCGTCGGCCGCGGTTGACGGGGTGTTCATGATTTCAGCCTCTGGTGGCGGGTTGGCTGTCGAACGCGGCGAGGCGCACCGGTGGCGCCGGCGTCCAGCCCTTTTTGCGATGCTCGGCGACGACGGTGGTGAAAATGCCGCCACGCACGTAAAACCTGGCGGTCAGTTTCATGTAGCGCGGTTTGGTGGCGGCGACCAGATCGTCGAGAATGCGGTTGGTGACATCTTCGTGGAAACAGCCGCTGTCGCGAAAAGACCAGATGTACAGTTTGAGACTTTTCAATTCGACACAGGTTTTCTCGGGAATGTAATCGAGCAGCAAGGTGGCGAAGTCCGGTTGTCCGGTTTTTGGGCACAGGCAGGTGAATTCCGGGATTTCCATGTGGATGTGAAAATCTCGCCGCGGCGCCGGATTGGGGAAGGTTTCAAGGGACTTGCTGGGCTCGGTAGTCATTGTAATTGCAAGGGTTGTCCTGATGGGATGGTATTATAGGCGCCGATGGTCGTCCTCGACGCGCCATTCGCCCATTGCCGGCCGTCTCCTGCCAGCCGGTCGGTCGTCCGGGTCGAGCGAGTTGTTTTTTCCCCGGCTGCGACGCGCCGATCACGATAAACAACCCGCATCACAATCCGTTTCCACTCTTTCGGCGCGGCTGCTTGGGCCGCGTTTTGGTTCATGCGCCTGACCAAACTGAAACTCGCCGGCTTCAAATCCTTCGTCGATCCGACGACGATCGCCCTGCCCGGGCAACTGGTCGGCGTTGTCGGGCCGAACGGTTGCGGCAAGTCGAACGTGATGGACGCCGTGCGCTGGGTGCTCGGCGAATCGAAAGCCTCGGAGCTGCGCGGCGAATCGATGCAGGACGTGATCTTCAACGGTTCCGGGTCGCGCAAGCCGGTCTCGCGCGCCGCCGTCGAATTGGTGTTCGACAACTCGCTCGGCCGCTTGTCCGGGCAGTGGTCGCAGTACGCCGAGTTGTCGGTCAAGCGCCTGCTCACGCGCAGCGGCCAGTCCGAGTATTACATCAACAATCTGCACGTTCGGCGCAAGGACGTCACCGATCTCTTTCTCGGCACCGGTCTCGGGCCGCGCGCCTACGCGATCATCGGCCAGGGCACCATTTCGCGGATCATCGAGGCCAAGCCCGACGAACTGCGCGTTTTTCTCGAGGAAGCCGCCGGCGTCACCCGTTACAAGGAGCGGCGCAAGGAAACCGAGCACCGCTTGGGAGACACGCGCGACAATCTGGCGCGTGTCGAGGACATCCGCCTCGAACTCGGCTCGCGGATGGAACGCCTGGAAGGTCAGGCCGGCGTCGCCCGCCAATACCGCGACTACCACGATGAATTGACCTGCAAGCAGCAGTTGCTGTGGCTCTGGCGACGTCAGGAAGCGCAATCGGAACGCGAGCGCCTGACACGCGAGATCGAGCAGGCGGCCACCGATCTCGAAGGCCGCAACGCTGCCTTGCGCGAGTTGGAAGCGCGCCTGGAGGAGGCCCGCGAAAGTCATTTCGCCGCCAGCGACGGGGTGCACGCGGCGCAGAGCGAGCTGTTTGCCGGCAACGCCGATGTCGCCCGACTGGAAACCGAAATCCGCCATCGCCGCGATGCCCGGCGCGACCACGAGGCGCGTCTCGCGCAACTGGCCGTCGACCAGGCGCAATGGCGGGCGCGGGCCGAAAAGCTGGCCGACGACGACCAACACTGGCAGGACCTGCTGCGCGCGGCCGACGAGCGCGTCGAACAGGGGCGGATGGGTGTGGACGCCCGGCGGGAACGCCTGCCGCTGGCCGAAGACGAACAAGCCGCCGCGCAAGAAGCGGTTGGCCGCCGGCGCGCCGAGATCGCGCAGACCGAACAACGGCTATCCGTCGAGCAGGCCAACCGCGGACATGCGCAGCGCGCCCTGCAAACGGTGGCCAGCCGGCGCGAACGTCTGATCCTCGAACGCGAGTCGCTGTCGCCGCCCGACGACGGCACCCTGACCGACCGGCATGAGGCACTCGCGGAATTGCACGAGCGGATCGGCGAAATCGCACAAGAGCAGCAGACGCGGCAACACGAATTGCCCGGGCTCGAACAGCAGCGGCGCGATGCGCTGGCGGCGGTGCAGCAGGCGCAGAAGGAGCGGACCGAGGCGAACGCTCGCCAACAGGCTTTGCAGCAGTTGCAACAACGGCTGCGGAGCGACGGCAAGCTCGATGACTGGTTGCGCCGCCACGGTCTGCGGCACGACGAGCCACTGTGGAAAGCGCTGCACGTGGATCCGGGTTGGGAAGACGCCGTGGAAGCCGTCTTGCGCGAGCGCCTGTCGGCGTTGGCGCTTGCCGCCGCCGATCCGGCCTGGGGCCACGACCGGCCGGGAAGCCGGCTGACGGTGCTGCTGCCGGCGACGGGCGGCGACGCGCGCGTGCCCGCCGGCGACGATCGGCTGTTCGCCCGCATCCGCTGCGCGCGTCCCGAACTGGAAACGATCCTGGCCGACTGGCTCGGCGAGGCGCGAACCGCCGCCGATCTGACGACCGCCCTGGCGCGACGCGACGAGTTGACGGGCCGCGCCTGCTGGGTGACGCCGGGCGGCGACATCGTCGACCGCGGCAGCGTCACCCTGTTCGCGCCGGACAGCGGCGCGCATGGTCTGCTTGAGCGTCAACGCGAAATCGATGCTCTGGCGGCGACGGTCGGCCAACGCGAGACGACGCTAGTCCAGGCGCAGGCGCGACTGACGGATGTCGAACAGCGTCTGGCCGACAATCAGCGCCAGATGCAGGAGTCGCGCCAGCAACTCGGCGTCTTGCAGAATCGCGCGCACGCCGTGCAGGTCGAAACATTGAAACTGTCGCAGGCCAGCGAACGTTTCCGTGAGCGGCAGGCGCAGATCGAGGACAACCTGGACGAACTGGCCGCCGAGGAGGAAAGCGAAAGCGAGCGCCTGCTGATCGCCGACGAGGCCATCGCGACGCAGGAAGAGCGGATCGGCGCCTTGCAAGAAGATCTGGATGCCGCGCGCGCGCGCCTCGAACGCGCCGAGCGAGCCTTGCGCGACGAACGCGAACACGTCAACGCCGCCGAGCGCGAACTGCGCGAAGCCGAGTTTTCGCAGCGCGAGTGCCTCAACAAGCGACAGGAACTGCGTGCCAACCAGGAGCAGGCGGGGCACCAACTGGCGCGCATCGAAGACGATCTGGCGCGTTGCCGGGAAAGCGCCGCGGCGCTGCAAGCCGACGATCTCGAGCCGCAACTGCAAAACGCGCTCGAACAACGCGTCGCCCGCGAGCACGCCCTGGCGCACGCGCGCGACGCCCTGGAAGCGGCGACCAATGGCTTGCGGATGCTCGACGAACAGCGCCTGAAAGTCGAGCACGGTCTCGACCCGATGCGCGAACGGCTCGGAGACCTCAAGCTCAAGGCACAGGCGGCGGCGCTCAATGTCGAACAGTTCGCCGCGCAACTCGCCGAGGCCAAGGCCGACGAGCCGGCGCTGATCGACCAACTCGCCAGCGTGCGCCCGACGACGCTGCAGACGGCGATCAACGCCTTGCAACGCGCCATCGAGGCCCTCGGCGCGGTCAATCTGGCGGCGCTCGACGAACTCGAAGCGGCGCGCGAGCGCAAAGGGTATCTCGACGCTCAGTCGGCGGACTTGACGCAGGCCATGGAAACACTGGAAAACGCCATTCGCCGCATCGACCGCGAAACCCGCGAGTTGCTGCAAACCACTTACGATGCGGTCAATCGCAGCTTCGGCGAACTTTTTCCGACACTTTTCGGCGGCGGCGAAGCGCGGCTGATCATGACCGGCGACGAAATTCTCGATGCCGGACTGCAAGTGATGGCGCAGCCGCCGGGCAAGAAAAACTCGACGATCCATCTGCTTTCCGGCGGCGAAAAGGCCCTGACGGCGATTGCGCTGGTATTCTCGATGTTTCAGCTCAACCCGGCGCCGTTTTGCCTGCTTGACGAAGTCGATGCGCCGCTGGACGATACCAACACCGAACGGTTCTGCTCGATGGTGCGACGGATGTCCGCGCATACGCAGTTCCTGTTCATCAGCCACAACAAGATCGCGATGGAGATGGCGCAGCAACTCGTCGGAGTCACCATGCAGGAATCCGGCGTTTCGCGGATCGTCGAAGTCGATATGGAAGAAGCGCTGCGGATGCGCGAGCAACTCGTTTAGGAATCGAAATGACCGACTTGCAAATGGGTATGATCGGCCTTGGCGGCATCGCCGTCATCGGCGTGCTGGCCTACAACAAATGGCAGGAACACAAGCACCGCGAACTGGCCGAAAAGTTGTTGAGCGCCCAGCAGGCGGATGTCCTGCTCGATGAAACGCCGGCGGCCGAGCGCGCGGCGTTTCCGGAGAACGCCGAGGATGTCCGCGTCGAACCGCTGTTGCGCACGGAAACGGCGTTCGACGCGCCAGCGACCGAGGCGACGACCGCCGACGCCAGCGGCCCGGAAGCGCCAGGCACCGGCGAGCCGGTTGAATCGGTGGCGGAGGCCGGGCGGTCGAACGACCGCCCGCTGCCGGAGGGCGTGCCCCCCCATCTGCTGTCGCCGACGATCGACCATATCGCCATCCTGGAGCTTGGCTCCGGTGCCGGCGCCTACCGCCTTCGCGAAACCCAGCGCGCGGCGCTGGCGCGACTGGGCAAACCCGTCAATTGGTTCGGCTACAACGAAGACACGTGCGAATGGGAAGCCATCCGGGACGACAGCGACGGCATTTACCGGCATGTCCGCGTCGGCTTGCAACTGGTCGACCGCAAAGGCCCGGTCAGCGACGGCGATCTCTCGGTGTTCCACGTCGCCATGCAGGAGCTGGCGAGCGAACTGATGGGACTCGTCGAATTGCCGATGCGCGAACCGGCGTTGCAGGCGGCGGCGCAACTGGACGAATTCTGTGCCGGGGTAGACATTCAGATCGGCGTCAACGTCATCAGCCAGGGGCAGGTTTTTCCCGGCACCAAGCTGCGCGGTCTGGCGGAATCGGCGGGCATGGTCATCGATGGCGAGGGGCGTTTCGCCCGCGTCGACGACGACGGCAGCGTGCTTTACGTACTGGTCAACCAGCAGACGGAAAGTTTCTCGCAGGAATCGATGCGCACGCTATCCACCAACGGCATCACTTTTCTGCTCGACGTGCCGCGAGTCGCCAATGGCGATCGGGTGTTGACCCAGATGGTCGAACTGGCGCGCCGCTTCGCCGAGTCCTTGCGTGGCGCGCTGGTCGACGACAATCGCCGGCCGCTGATCGACAGTTCGATCGAGCCGATCCGTCGGCAGGTCGCGCAATTCCAGGCGGCGATGGCGGCGCGGCACCTGCCCGCCGGCGGACATCTGGCACAACGGCTGTTCTCCTGACCGCCGAAAGACGCATATGGGCGACAGCGAGCGCATCGCTTTTCTGCGAACCGAGATCGACCGGCACAATCACCAGTATTACGTGCTGGACGCGCCGACGATCGCCGATGCCGATTACGACCGCCTGTTCCGCGAATTGCAGGCGCTGGAAAGCGCGCATCCCGAACTGCTGCGCGACGATTCGCCAACGCAGCGGGTCGGCGCGACGCCGTTGGCGGAATTCGCCGCCGTGGCGCACGCGACGCCGATGTTGTCGCTGAATAATGCCTTCGGCGACGACGAGGTGGCGGCCTTCGACCGCCGCGTCCGCGAGGGCCTGGAAATCGACGGCGACATCGGCTACTCGGCGGAACCGAAATTCGACGGCCTCGCCGTCGGTCTGGTCTATGAAAACGGCCGTCTCGTCCGTGGCGCGACGCGTGGCGACGGCGCCACCGGCGAGGATGTCACCGGCAATCTGCGGACCTTGCGCGGCATTCCGCTGCATCTCCACGGCGACGCGACGGCCTGGCCGGCACGGCTGGAAGTGCGCGGCGAGGTGCTGATGTTGCGCCGCGACTTCGAGCGCTTGAACGCGCGGCAGAGCGACAATGGCGAGAAGCCGTTCGTCAATCCGCGCAACGCCGCCGCCGGCAGCCTGCGGCAGCTCGATCCGCGCGTGACCGCCAGCCGGCCGCTGCGCTTTTTCGCCTACGGCGTCGGCGTGGCCGAAGGCGTCGTCCTGCCGGCCACGCATTCAGGCTTGCTCGATCGGCTCGCGGCCTGGGGTTTTCCGGTGGCGGCGGAGCGGCGTCGGGTCAGCGGTCTGGCCGGATTGCTCGGTTACCATGCCGAAATCGGCCAGCGGCGCGCCGACTTGCCCTACGACATCGATGGCGTGGTGTACAAACTCGACGAACTGGCCGCGCAGCAGCGCCTTGGTTTCGTGTCGCGCGCGCCGCGTTTCGCCATCGCGCACAAGTTTCCCGCCGAGGAAGCAATCACCGCGTTGCTCGACATCACCATTCAGGTCGGCCGCACCGGCGCGCTGACGCCGGTGGCGCGTTTGGCGCCGGTCTTCGTCGGCGGCGTGACCGTGACCAACGCCACCTTGCACAACGAGGACGAAATCCGGCGCAAGGACGTGCGCATCGGCGACACGGTGGTCGTGCGCCGTGCCGGCGACGTGATTCCCGAGGTGGCGCGCGTGCAGCTTGACCGACGGCCGGAAGGCGCGTCCGAATTCGTCATGCCCACCGTCTGCCCGGTTTGCGGCTCGCAGGCGGTGCGCGGAGCGGATGAATCCGTCGTCCGTTGTAGCGGTGGCCTCTATTGTCCGGCGCAGCGCAAACAGGCGCTGTTGCATTTCGCCTCGCGGCGGGCGATGGATATCGAGGGCCTCGGCGACAAGGTCGTCGAGCAGTTGGTGGACAACGCCATCGTGCGCACGCCGGCCGATCTCTACCGCCTGGGCTTGCTGGCCCTGGCCAATCTGGAACGAATGGCGGAAAAGTCGGCGAACAATCTGCTGGCGGCCATCGAAAAGAGTAAGCAGACGACGCTGCCGCGCCTGATCTTCGCCTTGGGAATCCGCAACGTCGGCGAGTCCACGGCGCGCGATCTGGCGCGGCATTTCGGTAGCCTGGAGCGCATTCTCGCCGCCGACGACGAGCAATTGATGCAGGTGCCCGATGTGGGGCCGATCGTCGCGCAAAGCATTCGCCAGTTCTGCGGCGAGCCGCACAATCGCGAGGCCATCGCCCAATTGCGCGCCGCCGGCCTGGTGTGGCCGGAAGGCGAAGCGGCGCGGTCGCCCGGCGGCGCGCTGACCGGCAAGGTTTTCGTGCTCACCGGCACGCTGCCGACACTAAGCCGCGACACCGCCAGCCAGATGATTCAGGATGTCGGCGGCAAGGTCAGCGCATCGGTGTCGAAAAAGACCGACTTCGTCGTCGCCGGCGCGGAAGCCGGCAGTAAACTGGAAAAAGCGCGGACGCTAGGAGTGACGGTAATCGACGAAGCGCGGTTGCTGCGCCTGTTGAGCGACGCCGGATCGGGAGAGGCGGAATCGGACAAGGCCGCACCGGGGGGGACCGGCGCATGATCGACCCGTTGCCCGCGAGAAATCTCTTCGCCGCCGCCGATCTCGTGCATCCGGCGGCCACCATCGCCGCCGCCATCGCCCGTGTCGCCGGCGAGATCGACGCGCAACTGCGCGACAGCACGCCCCTGGTGTTGTGCGTCATGAACGGCGGCCTGCCTTTCACCGGCGCCTTGTTGATGCACCTGTCTTTTCCACTCGAATTCGACTATCTCCAGGTTCGCCGTTACGGTCAGGAGACCCGCGGTGGCGAGCTGTCCTGGCGCGTGTTTCCGTCGACGCCGATGCAAGGCCGAACGGTTCTGGTGATCGACGACATTCTGGACGAGGGCGTGACCTTGGCCGCGATTCGCGATCGCGTGCTGCAAGACGGGGCCGTCGCCTGTTACAGCGCGGTGCTGGCCGAGAAGCTGACCGGCAAGGAGAAACCGATCCGTGCCGATTTCGTGGCGCTGACGGTTCCTGATCGTTTCGTTTTCGGCTACGGCATGGATGTCGGCGATGCCTGGCGCAATTTGCCGGCGATCTACGCCGTGCCGGCGCGTTGATATGCTGGCGGTGATTGGCGGTAGCGGGTTCAGCCGGCTTACCAACCTCGCTGTCGAGCAGCGCCGCCGCGTGCGCACGCCTTACGGCGAACCCTCCAGCGAACTCACTTTCGGTCGCATCGGCCGACAGGCGGTGGTTTTTCTCGCCCGGCACGGCGATGCGCATACCATTCCGCCGCATCAGATCAACTATCGGGCCAATATCTGGGCCTTGGCGGAGTTCGCCCCGAAAGGCATCGTCGCGGTGGCGGCGGTCGGCGGCATCCGCGCCGACCTCCAGCCGGGCGATCTGGTCGTGCCGCACCAAATCATCGATTACACCAGCGGTCGCGAGGCGACCTATCACCAGTTGCCCGACGGCGTGCCGCGGCATGTCGATTTCACCGAACCGTACGACCAGCCCTTGCGGCAACGGCTGCTCGACGCGGCGGTGGCAGTCGGTGTGGCGCTTGGCGATGGCGCGGTGTATGCCGCGACCCAGGGGCCGCGCTTGGAAACCGCCGCCGAAATCGACCGTCTACAACGTGACGGTGCCGACGTGGTCGGCATGACCGGCATGCCCGAAGCGGTACTGGCGCGCGAATTGGACGTTCCCTACGCGGCGATCAACATTATCGCCAACCCCGCGGCCGGGCGTGGCGGCAGCGCCCAGGCGATCAGCATGGCGGCGATCGAAGCGGTGCTGGCCGACGCGATGCAGCGTGTGCGAGCGGTCATCGAAAGGGTGGTGAGCAGCAATGATTAGACCCGTTTTACGCATGGGAGACCCGCGCCTGTGGCGGAAAGCCAAGGAGGTGGCCAGTTTCGCCACGCCGGAACTGCATGCGTTGGTTGCCGACATGCAAGACACCATGCGCCATTTGGACGGTGCCGGTCTGGCGGCGCCGCAAATCGGCGTCGATCTGCGAGTGGTCATTTTTGGTGTCGACGGGAATCCACGCTATCCGGATGCCGAGGCGGTGCCGCCGACGGTACTCGTCAATCCGGTGCTGACACCGCTCTCGGCGGCGGTCGAGGAGGCGTGGGAAGGCTGTCTGTCGGTGCCCGGCCTGCGGGGGTGGGTGCCGCGCTGGAGCGAAATCCGCTATACCGGCTTCGATGCCTTCGGTCGCCGGATCGACCGTCGCGTCACCGGTTTTCACGCCAGGGTGGTGCAACACGAATGCGACCATCTTGACGGTATTCTCTACCCGATGCGGGTCGTCGATTTCACCCGTTTCGGTTTTGTCGAAGAGCTTTTCCCTGGAGGTGGCGCGGGTGGGGCCGAATAACAAGTTAGCGAACGGTGCCGGATCGGCACTGGCAAGCGTCAAGCGGCTGTTGGGTTTACCCGGCGCGTTGCTGTCGAAAGCACAAGGTCTGGGCAAGGGGCGGCCTGCCAAATACCGGATTCTCTTTGTCTGCATGGGCAATATTTGTCGTTCGCCCATGGCCGAGGCGGTGACCCGCCACATGGCCGAAAAAGAAGGGTTGGCGACCCGGATAACCGTGGCGTCGGCGGGAACGCACGCTCGCGAGCACGCCGGTTGGGCGCCCGACGAGCGGGCGCGGCGCGTTGCCGCCCGACGGGGCTACGACATGTCGAAAATACGCGCGCGGGTGGTGATCCCCGAGGATTTCGACCGCTTCGATCGCATTCTGGCGATGGACGCGGCCAATCTTTCCCTGTTACGCGGTAAATGTCCGGAAGAAAGCCGCGCGAAACTCGGGCTTTTTCTCCGTTGCGCCGATTCGCTGGAGGTCACCGAGGTTCCCGATCCTTACTACGGCGACGAATCCGGGTTCGAACGCGTGCTTGATCTCTGTGAACTGGCGGCAAGCGGTCTGCTGAAGGAACTGGCGCGCGACTTGCCACCGCCCTCACCCTGATCACTGCCAACACTCAATCGCCTTCCTCGTCCCGGCTGTTGCCGATCGGCTCGAAGTACGCCGGCTTGACGACCGTGCAGGCTTTCCCCGCCGCCGGCGCGGGGTAGCGACAGGTCTGGATCAATTCCGGGCGGTGGTCCCGCCCCGCCGTCGATGGATAGGCGTAGCTGTTGAGCGTCCAGCCCTTGACCACGCGGTTGTCGATCGTCAGGCGCGCGTCGACGAAACCGTGACGGCTGGCGGTGCGGACCTCGGCATCGATGGCGCCGAGCCTGCCATTGAAGGCATTGTTATTGATTTCCACACCACCGTTGCCAACGACCAGTTGCAGTGGCTGCCCGCCGGCGTCGATGCTCTGATAAAAATGCTTGTCGCCCGAAACAATCAGTTTGATATTGGCCGGCGGTTTGGCGTTCTGGCGTTCCTTGAGCGCACTTTGCGCCGTGGCGTTACCGACCTTCGGTTTATCCGTGCCAACGACCGACCACACCGGCTTGTGCGTTACCCACCACGCCAGGCGTTCGGGGCTGTTGTCCGCCTTGAAGTTGGTTTCCGCTCGGGCCAATAGGTGCGCCAGAGCCTTCGCCTGTTCCTCATCGGGGCGCTTGCTGTCGGCGATGGCCGCCGAATCGGTGAGCAACAGACTGAAGCGGTTGTCGAAATCCAGCCGGAAGGGAGCGCCGATCGATTCCGGGACGCGATCGTCGTCGGAGCAGGACGCGCCGAGAACGGCCGCATCGGCGTCACCCAACAACGGCGAAGTCGGTTCGAGCAGGAAATACCAGCCGGCGCCGCCCTTCTCGTTGGCCGGAGCGCACAACTCGTGGTCGCCACGGGCAAGGACCAGTGGCGCCATGGTCAGCAAGTGGCCAATGGAGTCGTCTTTACCCGACGGAGCGGTTTTTTTCCGGTTTTTGTCCTGCGAACCGCCAGTCATCGGCGTGAAGAAATCCGCCAGCCAGTTTCGCCATTGGCGATCCGGCGACGAGGATTTCTTTTCCTGACGGTAGTTGTAGTCGCCGACCATCAGCAGCAAGGTTGGCTTGCCCTCGTCGGCGATCAGTCTGGCCATGTCGCGCGGAATCGCGGTCCGGAAAGGCCATTGCTCGTCGTCGCACGACTGCCGCTTGTTGTCACGACAGCCGGAATCGCCGACGATCAGGACTCTTTCAGGGGTCTTGACCACCGTCGGCAGACGTAGTGGGTACGTTTTTCCATCCAATTCGGCCCGCCAGCTTTCGCCACTGGTGCTAAAAACGTTGGAAAACGGCAGGATCGCTTCGCAGACGGTAATCGGGAATCGCCGTGAATCCGGATTGCGCCGTTCGATGATCGGCTCAAGCCGCCGGCCTTGGGTGCCGGCGATCGACAGTCGAACGCAAGGATTGCCCGTCGAGGTGGCGAGAACGACACGCAACAGGGCCACGGTTTCTCCTCGCAAGGCATGCGCGCGCTCGCCGAGAACGACGTAGGTCAGCGGTCGTTCAGCCGCCAGGGAATTTTTCGCTGCTTGCGCATCGGGAAGTGATGCCGCCACCAACACACCCGGCAGCAATATATACCGCGCATATCGCGTCATCGCCGTCATCATTTTCGCCTCCTCCGGTGTTGTACCCTGACTGAAACTGCCCGATGCGACTTCCGATAATACGTTCTCGCGGCGGTGAAGACAGCGTCGCCACCCGTCTTTCGTCGAAAAAGGGCCACGCAACAACGCCACGCTATCAATTTCCTGTCGTGAACTAGTTCCTTACACTAAGCTCAATTCAATGCGACCCTCTTCCCGGAAATGAAAAGATCGCTGCCAAACATCGTAACTTCAAATCGGCACTTCAAAGCGAAAGCGATGGCAACGGATGTCGACAAACACAGTTTCGGAACAAGCGCTTCACGACGGATTCGCAAGCAATGATTCATAAACTGTTTTTCTTATGCCTGCTGGTCGCTGGCATGGCCGGCGCGACGGAACAAATCGAGGGTTACCTTGAGGCGCCGCGCGTGCTCGCCGCGCTGGAGCAGGGACGCGCCGCCGAACAGGGCTTGGGTACGCGCAAGAATCCGATGTTGGCCATCGCGCTGTATTGCGATGCGGCAACGATGGGGAGTCCCGAAGGGTATTTCCGGGTTGGGCGCGTATTGGCGAACACCGCGCGCTCGCTAAAGCAACAACGGCTGGCCAACGCCTATTTGTCCCTGGCAATTCGTCTCGGCAGTCAGGAGGCATCGAAGTACTACAAGCCGAACGTGGAAAACGCCATTCTCGACGACGAATGCGGTACCGGGTTGGGGGAAGTCAAAGCCGCTGGCGGCGCGTTCTTCGCCATGCAGGATTCGGATTTCGACGTCGACGGCTATCTGGCCCGCCAATCGCCGGCCAAACAGAAAATAGCGGCGATGATCCGAACGGCGGCTCGCCAATACAACGTCGATGCGCGTCTGGCGCTGGCCATCGCCATGACCGAATCGAATCTCAACGCTGGCGCCGTTTCCCCCAAGAACGCGCAAGGCGTGATGCAACTTATCCCCGCCACGCAGGAACGTTTTGGCGTGACCAAGCCGTTCGACCCCGAACAAAACATTCGCGGCGCGCTGGCGTATCTGAAATGGCTGCACAAACGTTTTGGAGGCGACTGGACCTTGGTCGCGGCGGCCTATAACGCCGGTGAAGGATCGGTCGATCGCTATAACGGCATTCCGCCTTATGCGGAAACCCAGCAGTACGTGCGGCGTGTCATGCGCTTCGCCGGGTTCGCGCCAAGGACGAAAATCTGATCCAAACCGGCAATCGCCTTTTAACAGGATGCTCAAAAAGACCCTGACGCCTTCGGCCATTTGGCGCTGACGATGATTAAATATCTGCCGTTCAACCCTGTTGGTGCCTGGAAACCGGATTTCAGCCGGTGCTATGGCCCCTTTCGGGGTTGTTGGTCGCCTTTCAGCGACCTGCGGGCGGATTTCGCCCTATGTGACAGACAATCGCCAGCCGAACAGC